>NZ_JBIRKB010000019.1:0-133701 GCF_044329855.1 Streptomyces sp. NPDC017520 | reverse complement strand
GGCGTTCGTGATCGGACAACTCCAGCGGCAAGGGCTTCGGACCAGGCATCGACCCACCCTATAACCGCAAGCCAACTACCGACTCAAGACACTAGCTCTTCCACTCCGCGTTGTCGGCTGCGTGCTGCGCCGCGTACGTCACCATGCGCAGCTCACGGGCGTGCGCGAGGACGGGGTAGCCCTCCCACGCCGTCACGTCGTACCCGTACACCGCACAGAAGCGGTCGTACTCACGTGCGCTGACGGCGCCCGTGGTCTTCGCGCGCACGGCGGTGGACACGAGATCCCACTCCGGGGGCCCGACGGAAAAGCGCTCCAGGTCCATCATCAGGACCCCACCGGCTGTGCGGACGATGTTGCCGGGCCAGGCGTCACCGTGCACGGCCCGACCGGGGATACCTGCCGGCCGCTCCGCCCAGGCCGCCAGGAGGTCGCTGTGAAGGGCGTTCAGCCACTGCTTGTCGTCGTCGCGGATCGTGGTGGCCGCGTGCAGCCGTTCGCCGACCCGGACGAAGGGATCGAGATACCCCGGCTCGATCGCCGGCGTGGTCAGGGAGTGGAGCCTCGCGAGGAGTTCAGCGACATCCTCGACCGAGCCGTGCTGCTGCGGCGGCAGTTCAGCCCAGAAGGTCACGGGCCTGCTGTCCGCCTCTACCGGCTGCTCCACGTCGACCAGGCGAACGGCCGGCACGTTCTCCCGGGCGAGCCAACGTGCGACGCGCACCTCGCGGGCCGCCGCAGCGCTCTGTCCCTCCCGGGCGATCCGTACGATCACCCGCTGACGAGGCAGTCGCCATATCTGGTTCTCGGCCAGGCGGAGAGGCTCGGCTCCATCGGAGTCCAATCCGACCGCCGAACGGGGCTGCCCAGTTCGGCGGTCTGGTCGCCGACCCTGTGATGCGGACCTAATGCGCTACGGAGGTGGAGACCTTGACGGGGCCTGACTGACCGGTGGGCGATCCATCTCGACGGGGCCGAGGTGGCGCGCGGCCCGGTCCGTGATGCTCGGTCTAGAAGGCGACCAGCGGAAACGGTCGTGATTCGACCGCACTGCAGGCGGCTGGGCCGCGTATGGCCCGGATTTTGGGCAGAGGAGAGTGGGCCCCTGGCCGACAGCCCGTGACGCTGGCCAGCCGGCACACAAGGGAGGGGAGGGCCGACAGGTCTCCACAAAGGAGACCTCGGTCCAAAGGGTCACGAGAGAGGAAGTCGTCAGGGCCTGGATCGCGGAGCGGGCAACCCACCGACTGATCGCTGCGTCCTCAGCGTGAAGCTCCCTCATCTTGGCCATCTGTCGGACGGACCAGGCGGACCTCGGAAGCGGGGCGCACGCCTGCTGCGGCAGGTGGTCATCCACCCCGGTGCGCGGTTTCCGAACCATCGCCTTGTGCCTCCACCGCTTCCCGCACTCGCTGGTCCTCGCGCAGGGAGCCGACATCGCGCTCCAAGGGGGTGCGGCTCACCGCTGTCGCCAGGTTTTCCAGGGCGTGCTTCTGCAGGTCTGCCTCGCTCCGTAGCGCCGGGCTCCGGCCACCGGCTCTTTCCCATGTCTGGAGGGCCTTCTCCACGCGTGCCCAGTCCGGGTCCCTGTGCTCGCGCATAGCGGCTGCCGCCTGCTCCGTGTCCGATTCCAGGGCTTCGGCCAACGCCTCCACCTCGGGAGTGGAAGGGTTGTCGTCGTGCGGGACGCGGCTCTCCATGAGCGTTGCTGCTCTGTCGAAACCTTCGAGCGCCTCCTGAGCAGCCTTCGCCTCTTGCGCAGTCAGGCCCCTGGGGCGGACCGGTTCCTGTTGTGCCCGGTCGTAAGCCTCTTGCCAGGCGGCGCGGGCTCTTCTGCTCGCCAGTTGGGCGCTGCGCATGTCGGCACGGCGGTCCGCGGTCGGTTCGGCGAAGTGGCGGAGCACTGCCGCCGCGTGGCGGCCGTTGGCGGCAAGCCAGTCCGCCAGCCGCTCCCGTAGCCGGGGCGTCTCCCACGCGGGAAAGGCCGCGTAGGCCAGCATGGCCAGGGCTCCGCCCAGCAGAGTGAGTGCCATCCGCTCCGGAACCGTCTGTTCCCATGCCTGGCCGCCCATGCCGAGCAGGAAGACGACGTAGGCGGCGGCGAAGCACTGGGAGTAGGCGTAGCCCGTACGAATCAGGGTGTACGACAGGCCCGCCGAGACCACCGCCAGCGCACCGAAGAGACGGGCGTCCGGGCCCAGGGCCTCCACGGCTCCGGTGGCGAGCGCGACACCCACCAGAGTCCCGGCGAGACGGGCGACCGCACGCGCGTACGTCCGGTGGAAGTCCGGGCGCATCACCATGACCGAGGCGATGGGCGCCCAGTAGCCGTGCCCCAGGGGCAGCTGAGCGGCGATGAGGTAGCCGAGCGTGGCCACCGCCGCCAGCCGAACGGCATGCCGGAAGACGGGCGAGTCGCGTCGGAGCTCACGGCGGACCGCCCGTGCGACGACCGGAACAAGCCGGAACATGGTCGGGCGCTCCAGTAACTCGACGCGTGCGCCTCCGTGGCGCACAGGCGTCCTTCTGCGCGCGTTGCCGCACTCCGCGATCTCCAGCGCCTCGCCGAGCAGTTCCCTGAGCCTTTCGGCGGCCTGCCTCGCCGGACCTTCGAGCACCTCGTGCTCCGTGCCTTCTCGCAGGAGCTCCGAGGCTCTTGGCGGTACCTCGACGGGGGTGCCTCGCCGGATCGACCGGGCGGCCGCGTCCAACACCTCAGCGGCCGCGTCGAGCAGTTCCCGCGCGCGGTCCCGCCCGGGACCCTCGGCCGGGGCGCCGATGTCAGGGTCGGCCAGCGCGGCGATGGCCGGCACCATGCGCTCGGCAACTCCTCGCGGACCGTGCAGGGCGACGGGGCGCGTGCGAGCCTGAGACGGCGTCACGGCCGCCGCGTCCCGGGCTGTCATCAAGGGCTCGGGGTCGAACCCGGCCGTCGGGTCGTGCCGGAGCCGACGGGCGTAGTCCGCCACGGCGGCCAGAGCGTCGGCGAGCGCGTCCCGATGCGCCCCCCATCGGCGGATCGGGAACAGCAGGATCAGTAATGCCTGCACCACTCCGCCGAGCGCGATGATCCCGGCGTGCTCCAGGGCCCGTCCGGCACTCGTGGGTAGGGTGATGGTCACCAGCATGCTGCCGACGGTCGTCGCCGCGACGATCCCAGCGGTCGATCCGACGGCCCACGCCAGCCCCGCCACGAAGGTCCAGAGGGCCAGCAGCGGAAGGAACGTCACGAGTTGCCCCGCCGCCAGGTACCCCGCCAGGGTGCTGAGCGCCAACCCCGCGCCCGCGCCGAGCGCGATCACCTTGCGTGGGCGCCAGGCGCGCTGGAAGGTGGCCCCACCCGCGGAGAAGGCGCCGAGGGCGGCGGATGCGGCGTACGCAGGGGAGCCGAGCCACAGCGCCGGCCCGACGAGGAGTGCCACACCGACGGCCGCGCGCAGAGCGAGCAGGGGCTCCAGGCGCGTCTCCTCGATGCTGAGCCCGGATCGGAGGACGTCCCTCAAGGCCCTCGGCCACGTCATGGGTGCGGGCCCAGCCGGAAGGTCGTTTCAGCTCGCGTCGGCCGGATCGCCGGAGCCACCATCATGTTCATCTCATCATCGCCGAGGAGAGGGGCGGGACAGGCCGTGTGCCGTCGCCACCGGTGCGTGTGCATCTTGCCTGCGGCTAGCCATCGTGCTCGCCCTGGAGCATGTGGCGACGTTCCTGTTCGCGCGTGGAATAGGCCGCTGCTCGGATCGCCTCGTCGCTCTCCAGCCCCGATCCCAGCGCGCCGCCCACTGTGGCAATCGAAGCCACGAACCATGACAGCGCGCAGTAGTTCTGCGCGTTCAACGGATGCTGGGTCGCGGAGGCGAACACGTGGCCGTTGAGCACGAAGAGCGCCCACACGAAGCTGACGACCATCAGGCCGACGTAGCAGACGGCTGCCCCGATGCTCACGGTCACCATGGTCGACGTGTTGTAGAGAACCGATCGCTGCCTCGCCTCCGGCGATCCTTCCGTTGTGCGATGCCACAGGTTCGCGTCCACGATCAGCCAGCCGATCATGAGCCCGACGGAACCGACCGTGGCGACGACGAGGCGTGGCGTGCCCAGGGAGGTGGCCAGGCTCCAGACGGTGTCGTCCACCGTGGCGATGGCTCCCGTGGCGAGTGCGGCGGCCAGGGCTTTGGACAGGCCCGGCACCAGCCGCCACGGCCGGTTGGCGCGGACCATGCCGACGAGCAATTTGACGTAGCCGCGCGGGCCGTCGGCGACGTAGCGCAGATCGGCGAGCTCCTCCTCGTCGCCAGGGCCCGGGCGGATGGGCGCGAGGCGGCCGGCGAAGGGGCCGAGCGGCGGTCGGCGATAGGCAGCTCGCTCACATCCGGGGGACCGCGAAGCGGCCAGGCTGAGCACGGCTTCCTCCACGACCCGCCGTGCCTTTCCCTGCAACCGCCAGCCCCCCAGGGACGGAAGGGAAAGCAACGCCGTCCCGTGTTCGTGGCTCAGATCCACGACGAGCCTTCGCCTGTGCGAGTGCAGCGGAAGGTCGGTGAGGGCCACGACGATGTCCCAGCTCTCCGCACTTCCGTCCTCCACGATCCGGCGCATCAACGTGGACGGGTCCTCGGCGTCCGCGGTGAAGGGCCTGCTGACCACCTCGACAGCGAACCGTCTCTGCCGGCCGGACTTCTCGGCGAGCCGGGCGGGAAGGGTCCGTGCCAGGCGCTTCGCGACCACGGTCGGCGCGTCCGGGTCCGCGAGGAGAACGACCACCGTGACGACCTGCGACGACGCTTGCATGACTGCATCCTTCTCGTTGTCCGTCCCCGCGACCGCAAATGCCCACAGAATGCCTCCGGCGTGGCATCGGCCACGCGATGACACGCTGGCCCCGGCCGGCCGGTACGGGCGGAGCGGCCGGATTTCCGTCGTTCTGCCCCTACGGGGCCTGCTCTCCGTGACGGGTGGTCAGCCCTCTCGGACCATCGTCAGGAGTGCGCGAGCCGGGCCGCGAGATAGGGCGCGGTGGCGCTGCGGCGGGCCTTCGCGACCTTGGCCGGCGGGCCCGCCGCGACCACCCGTCCGCCCGCGTCGCCGCCGCCCGGCCCGAGGTCGATGACCCAGTCGGCGGTGGTGATCGTGTCCAGGTCGTGTTCGACGAGGACGACCGTGTTGCCCGCGTCGACGAGGCGGTGCAGCTGGCGCAGCAGCAGTGCGACGTCCGAGGGGTGCAGGCCCGCCGTCGGTTCGTCGAGCAGGTAGAGCGTGTGGCCACGACGGGCCCGCTGCAGTTCGGTGGCCAGTTTGATGCGCTGCGCCTCACCGCCGCTGAGCTCAGTGGCGGGCTGCCCCAGCCGCAGGTATCCCAGTCCCACCTCGCGCAACGTCTCCAGACTGCGGGCGGCGGCCGGGACGGCGGACAGAAACTCGGCGGCGGCGTCGACGGACAGCCCCAGCACTTCCGCGATGTTCTTGCCGCGGTAGGTGACTTCCAGCGTTTCGGCGTTGTACCGGGCGCCCTGGCAAGTCGGGCACGGTGCGTAGGTACCAGGCAGGAAGAGCAGTTCCACCGCGACGAATCCTTCGCCCTGGCAGGTCTCGCACCGCCCTTCGGGCACGTTGAAGGAGAACCGGCCGGCCGTGTAGCCGCGCGCCCTGGCCTCGTCCGTCGCCGCGTACAGCTTGCGCACCGCGTCGAACATCCCCGTGTACGTGGCCAGATTGGACCGGGGAGTACGCCCGATGGGCCGTTGGTCGACCCGGACCAGCCGGTCGAACGACTCGACCCCCGACGAGTCCTTGACGTCGACTTCCAGCTGCGCCTCGTCGGGCTCCTCGGGTACGAGTCCGAGGTGACCGCGGACGACCTCGGCGAGCACCTGCGTCACCAGCGTCGACTTTCCGGAACCGGACACGCCCGTCACCGCCGTCAGTACGCAGAGCGGTACGTCGACGGACACGTCGTGCAGATTGTGGCGTGAGACGCCGCTCAGGTGCAGCCAGCCGTGCGGTGTGCGCGTTCGGTGATCGAGTGGCTTGGCGCGCCCGAACAGGTACTGGCTCGTGGCCGACTCCTCCACCCGCTCAAGACCGGCGACCGGGCCGCTGTACAGCACGCGCCCGCCACCCTCGCCCGCGCCGGGGCCGATGTCGACCACCCAGTCCGCCCGCCGTACGACGTCCATGTCGTGTTCCACGACGAACAGCGAGTTGCCCGCCGCCTTGAGGCGGTCCAGCACGTCCAGCAGCGGTTCCGCGTCAGCCGGGTGCAGGCCCGCGGAGGGTTCGTCGAGTACGTAGACGACGCCGAACAGCCCCGAGCGCAACTGAGTGGCGATCCGTAGGCGTTGCGCCTCGCCGGGCGACAGGGTCGTAGAGCGGCGCCCGAGGCTCAGATACCCCAGGCCCAGGTCGAGCAGTACGTCGACCCGCGCGACCAGATCGCCGCAGATCCGGACCGCCACCTCGGTCGTTTCCCCGGACCGGGCGGTGGAAGTGGTGGCGTCGGCCTCGGGCCGCCGTGCGACGGGCCGCAGCAGCGCCGCGACCTCGTTCAACGGCATCGCGTTGACTTCGGCGATGGAACGTCCGGCGAAGGTCACGGCGAGCGCCTCGGGCCGCAGTCCGCTGCCGTGGCACTCGGGGCAGGGCACGCTCCTGACGAACCGGAGCGCCCGTTCGCGCATCTTCTCGCTCTTGGAGTCGGCAAGGACGTGCATGACGTGCTTGCGGGCGCTCCAGAACGTGCCCTGGTAGCCGTAGTCGATGCGGTCCTCCTCCGGCTCGATGTAGACGGAGGGCTGCTCATCGGTGTACAGCAGCCAGTCCCGGTCCTTCTTCTTGAGCCTGCGCCACGGTCGGTCGATGTCGATCCCCAGGCCGTTGACGATGCTGCGCAGGTTGGCCCCCTGCCAGGCCCCCGGCCAGGCTGCGATCGCGCCCTCGCGGATGCTCAGCGAGGGGTCCGGGACGAGCAGCTCCTCGGCGACATCGTGGACGACGCCCAGTCCGTGGCACTCCGGGCAGGCCCCGGCCGGGGTGTTCGGTGAGAACGACTCGGCTTCCAGCCGTGCGGCCCGGGGCGGATAGGTGCCGGCGCGGGAGTACAGCATGCGCAGCAGATTGGACAGCGTGGTGATGGTGCCGACCGTCGAGCGCGAACTGGGCGCCCCGCGTCGCTGCTGCAGGGCCACCGCCGGTGGCAGTCCGGTGATCTCCTGCACGTGCGGTGCACCGACCTGCTGCAACAGCCTCCGGACGTACGGTGCCACGGACTCGAAGTAGCGCCGCTGCGCCTCAGCGTAGAGCGTGCCGAACGCGAGTGAGGACTTGCCGGAGCCGGAGACGCCCGTGAAGGCGACCATCGCGTTCCGCGGAAGATCGACATCGATGTTCCGCAGGTTGTTCTCACTGGCACCCCGGACATGCACGAAGGGGTCAATCGCGTCTATGTTCACCCTTCCTGAGTACCTGATCACGCTGGGAACCGCGCGACGGGAGCCGGCGAGCGGCCGCGACGGGTGAGCGGGGGAGTGGGCGGTCACCTGCGTCATCCCACCGGGACGCCGGGTGGCACCACTACCGGGCGCAGGCCCTCACCGCTGCCGCATGGACTGATGGTGTCCAACCCTGAGGGTCTACTGGTGAAAGATCAGCGCCGAGATGCGGACCGGTCCGCCTCCGGTTGAGGCCTCTCAGGGCCTGTGCTGCGGTCGCGGACGAGGTTGCCGGCATTCTCGCGGTGCTCGTGCACGAGGCGAATGGCCATGGCGCCTTCACCGGTGGCCGAGGCAACTCGTTTGACCGAGCCGCTCCTCACGTCGCCGGCCGCGAAGACCCCGGGAAGGCTGGTCTCCAGCAGCAAGGGAGCACGGCCGAGTGCGTCCCACCGGGTCGCGTCGGCAGCAGCCCGGGCGTCAGCCCCCGTCAGGACGAAGCCCTTCTCGTCCAGGGCGAGGGCTCCCCTCAGCCACTCCGTGCGCGGGCGGGCCCCGATGAACACGAACAGCGCGGCGGCCCGCAGCGGGCGGCGCTCACCGCGTGTGTTGTCCTCGACGCTCAGCGACTCCAGTTTGTCCTTCCCGGAGACGCCCCGGACTTCGGTGTGGAGGAGCACCTCGATCTTCGGATGACGTTCGACCTGGTCCACCAGGTATCGGGACATGTCCGCGTTGAGGTCGCCGCCCCGGACGAGGAGGTGGACTCCGGACGCGTGTTGCGCCAGGAACAGCGCCGCCTGGCCGGCGGAGTTGCCCCCGCCGACCACCGCGACCGGGTCCGCCTCGCAGAGACTCGCCTCGTGCACGGTCGCCGCGTAGTAGACGCTGATGCCCTCCAGCCGCTCGATGCCGGGCACCTCGAGCCTGCGGTACCGGACACCCGAGGCGAGCACCACGGCGCCCGCCCGGACGTGGGACCCGTCTGTGAAGGTGACCACGTACGCGTCGTCCTGAGGTGTGAGCCTGTTGACCTGGGCCGGCACCATGAGGCGGGCACCGAATTTGTGGGCCTGGAGCACCGCGCGTTCGATGAGCTCGCCTCCGGAGATGCCCGACGGGAAGCCGAGGTAGTTCTCGATGCGGGACGAGGTGCCTGCCTGGCCTCCGGTGGCCACGGCGTCGACGGAGATCGTGGTGAGGCCGTCGGAGGCGCCGTACACGGCTGCGGCGAGTCCCGCGGGGCCCGCGCCGACCACCACCACGTCGCACTGGGCGTCCTTCGCCGTGGGGGCGGGCAGCCCGATGAGCCTGGCGAGTTCGGCGTTGCTCGGATTGCGCAGCACTCGATCGCCCTTCCAGAGGACGACCGGAGTCTCCTCGGGGCGGATCGAGAACCGACGCAGCAGCGCCTCAGCTTCCTTGTCCCTCTCCAGATCCAGCCAGCGGTGGGGGAGCCTGTTGCGGGCAGCGAACTCCCGCAGCCGCCGCGTGTCCTGCGAGTAGCACGATCCCAGGATGCGGAAACCTGCGCCGAGGCCGATGAGGAGATACCGGCGGCCCAGGCAAGCCCGGAGGATCAGGTCACCGAGTACGGGGTCGCGGCCGATCAAGGTGCGCTGGCGTTCCACCGGCACGGCGAGGATCTCGCCGGCCTCACGGACCACCGCGGTGTCGAAGGCGGCCTGCCCCTCCAGCATTCCCAGCTCACCCAGGAACCTGCCGGGTCCGTGCAGCGCCATCGTGCGCTCTTCCCGATCGCCGTGGTCCTGAAGGATCTCGACGGTGCCGCTGAGGATCGCGAGGAACTCCCGGAACGGCTCTCCCTCCCGGTACAGCACCTCGCCTTCCGTGGTCCTGCGGCGCTCGCCGTGCGCGGTCAGGTTCTGAAGCTGTTCCGGTGTCAAGCGGGGGAACGCTCCGTACCGGTCCGGTGTCTCACGGACCGCACCATTCCCGTGTTGTGCCGTGCTCATCAGACCAGAGCCTCGTGAACGTAGCACCAGCGCCAGTCCTCTCCCGGTTGGAAGGACTGGACGATGGGGTGCCCGGCACTGCCCGCGTGTCGTCGGGCGTGTTTGAGGGGTGAGGAATCGCAGCAGCCGACGTGCCCGCAGGTGAGGCAGAGGCGCAGGTGCACCCACGGGGAGTGCTCCTTGAGGCACTCCTCGCAGCCCTGCGGGGTGCGCGGTGTGACGGGCCGCACCATTGCCAGGTGCGGATCCGGAATCGTGGCCATGACGTTCTCCTCCCAAGTAGTGCGCTACCGCGTGGTTTCGGGGAGCCCTTGTGGTGGCCGGGCCGTGGTGACTCACTGCCCCGCAGTGGCCTGCCGGCCTTCCAGGGCTTGTTCGACCCACTGACGCAGGACGTGGGCCGGTGCCGCACCGGCCTGTCGGGCGACCGTCTCGCCGTGGTCCTGGACGAGCAGCGTGGGCACTGCCTGGACCTCGAACCGCTGACTGACTCCTGGGTTCTTGTCGATGTCGACCTTGACGAGCTTGATCCGTCCGGCGAGGTCGCGGGCGACCTGTTCGAGGGCGGGGCTGACCATGCGGCAGGGGCCGCACCAGGTGGCCCAGAGGTCCACGACGACAGGTTGGACGGCGTTGTCGGCGACTTCGGTGAAGTCGCCGTCACCCGCGTCGACGACCCAGGGCAGCGGCTGCTTGCAGTGGCCGCATCTGGGGCGTCCCTCGGCGGCGACAGGAATGCGGTTGTCGCGCCCGCAGTGCGGGCAGGTCACCGTCGTTGTACGTGTGGAGTTCACGCTGCCCTCGCTTCCCGGGCCTCTTCCGGCTGGTCGTAGGTGACCACCAGCTCTCCGTGTTCGGCGTCGACACGGACGGTCGCGCCGTCCTGGACGTCACCACGCAGAAGGGCACGTCCGACCAGCGTCTCCACCTCGTGGGAGATGTACCGCCGCAGCGGCCTGGCCCCGTACACCGGGTCGTAGCCCTGGTGGGAAATCACCTCTCGCGCCGCATCGGTGAGTTCTACGTCGATGCGGCGTTCCGCCAGCCGCTGCCGCAGTTCGTCGAACTGCAGCTCCACGATCCTTTCGATCTGCCGCTCACCCAGCGGCTTGAACAGCACGATGTCGTCGACGCGGTTGAGGAACTCCGGGCGGAAGTGCCCGCGCAGCTCGCCCATCACCAGAGCGCGGGCGTCAGGTTTGATCTCACCCTCGGCGGTGGCGCCGTCGAGGAGGTGCTCGGAGCCGATGTTGGACGTCATGATGATCACGGTGTTGCGGAAGTTGACGGTGCGGCCCTGGGCGTCGGTGATGCGGCCGTCATCGAGGATCTGCAGCAGGGTGTTGAAGACGTCGCTGTGTGCCTTCTCGATCTCGTCGAACAGCACGACCGAGTACGGCTTGCGGCGTACGGCCTCGGTGAGTTGGCCGCCTTCCTCGTAGCCGACGTATCCGGGTGGTGCGCCCATGAGCCTGCTGACGGTGTGCCGTTCCTGGTACTCACTCATGTCGAGGCGGACCATGTTGTCCTCGGAGTCGAACAGCGCCCGGGCGAGAGTCTTGGTCAACTCGGTCTTTCCGACGCCGGTGGGGCCGAGGAAGATGAAGGAACCGATGGGCCGGCGAGGGTCGCGGATGCCGGAGCGGGCGCGGATGATGGCGTCGGCGACGAGCCTGACGGCCTCGTCCTGGCCGACGACGCGCTCGCGGAGGATCTCGTCGAGGCGCAGCAGCTTGTCGCGTTCGCCTTCCTGCAGGCGGGCGACCGGGATGCCGGTCCAGGCGGCGACGATCTCCGCTATCTCCTCTTCGGTGACCACCTCGCGCAGCAGACGGTTCTGTCCCTGCCGGGTGGCCAGCTGCTCCTCCTCCGCCGCGAGTCGCCGCTCCAGGTCCTGGAGGCGGCCGTATCGAAGTTCGGCGGCACGGTTGAGGTCGTAGGCGCGTTCGGCCTGCTCCGCCTCGTGGCGGACCTGCTCCAGTTCCTGGCGCAGTTCCTGCACCCGCCGGATCGCCTGCCGTTCGGCCTCCCACTGGGCGTGTTTGGCGTCGGCCTCACCGCGCAGGTCGGCCAGTTCCTTGCGCAGCTCCTCCAGGCGGGCTTGGCTCGCCGGGTCGGTTTCCTTGGAGAGGGCGGCTTCCTCGATCTCCAGGCGGGTGACACGGCGGGTGAGCTCGTCGAGTTCGGCAGGCATGGAGTCGATCTCGGTACGCAGCCGGGCGCAGGCCTCGTCGACGAGGTCGATGGCCTTGTCGGGCAGGAACCGGTCCGTGATGTAGCGGTGGCTGAGTGTGGCGGCCGAGACCAGTGCGGTGTCCTGGATCTTGACGCCGTGGAAGACCTCCAGGCGCTCACGCAGTCCACGCAGGATGGAAATGGTGTCCTCGACGCTGGGCTCGCCGACCAGGACCTGCTGGAACCGTCGTTCCAGCGCGGCGTCCTTTTCGATGTGTTTGCGGTACTCGTCGAGGGTGGTGGCGCCGATCATGTGCAGTTCGCCGCGGGCAAGCATCGGCTTGAGCATGTTCCCCGCGTCCATGGCCCCCTCGGCGGCGCCCGCACCGACGACGGTGTGCAGTTCGTCGACGAAGAGCAAGATGCCGCCCTGTGCGGCCTTGACCTCGCTGAGCACGGCCTTGAGGCGTTCCTCGAACTCGCCTCGGTACTTGGCACCGGCAACGAGGGATCCCATGTCGAGGGCGAACACGATCTTGTCGCGGAGTCCCTCGGGGACGTCGCCGCGGACGATGCGCTGGGCGAGGCCCTCGACGATGGCGGTCTTGCCGACACCGGGGTCTCCGATGAGAACCGGATTGTTCTTGGACTTCCGGCTCAGGATCTGGGTGACGCGACGGATCTCGGCGTCCCGACCGATGACCGGGTCGAGCCTGCCCTCCTTGGCCTCGGCGACGAGATCGCGACCGTACTTCTCCAGCGCCTCGAAGGCCACTTCGGGGTTGGCGGAGGTGACCCGCTGATTGCCGCGGACCTGGGTGAGCGCGCCCAGGAACGAGTCCCTGGTGATCCCTGCCTGGTTGAGCCGACGTCCAGCGGCTGTTGATGCCCCCTCTTCGGCCAGGGCGAGCAGGAGGTGCTCCACGGACACGTACTCGTCCTTGAGCCGTTTGGCCTCCCGTTCAGCGGCGTCCAGCAGGCCGGCAAGGCGCTGAGTGACGAAAACCTGGCCGGGTGCCGCACCGGAGCCGGTGACCTTCGGGCGGCGGGACAGTTCCTTGCGCACGGCCGCGCGAAGTTCCGCCGGATCACTTCCGGCCTGCTCCAGCAGGCGTGGGATCAGACCGTCCTCCTGATCGACGAGTGCGAGCAGCAGGTGTTCTCCGTCCACTTCGGTATGCCCCATGCGGCCGGCCGCGGACTGGGCCTCCTGGAGGGCTTCCTGGGATTTCTGTGTGAGACGGTTCATGTCCATGGCGGTGTATCACTCCTCGTGCCGCGGCCGCGCAGGGCGGTTTCGAGCAGGCTGATGCGGTCGAGCAGGTCGAGCACCAGTCCGATGGATGCGTAATTGAGGCAGAGTCCGGAGCGCAGCCGCTGAATGCGGGCAAGCACCGCGGGGGCGTCGCGGTCGAAAACCAGGCGGCCGACGGCATCGCGTTCGGCGTCGACAAGCCCGAGGGCGACGAACCGGCGGACCATATCCGGATGGAGACGCGATCGGCGGGCGACGGCCTCCAGGGAAAGTCCTGGGACGGGAACGAGCGCATAGCGGGTAGTCGTCGGAGCCGTAGCGGCATGGGCGACCGGCTGATCCGGGCGGTTGCCGGTACCGGACCGGGCGGTGCCCGCCGCTCCCGTGGGTCGGTCGGTCATCGGGTCCTCCTGGGGTCGAACGAGGAGGTCGCGGCGAGCTCCTCGAACAGTTCACGCTCCCGGTCACCCAGGGTGGGCGGCACCATGATGCGGAGTTCGGCGTACAGGTCACCGTTCGCGCCGCGCGGGTTCGGCATGCCCTCGCCGCGCAACCGCAGCCGCCGGCCGCTGGACGAGCCGGCGGGCACGGTGACCTTGGCCGTACCACCGCCGGGGGTGGGCACCGGCACGGTCGCGCCCAGGGCCGCCTCCCACGGGGAGACCGGGACCTGCACATGGACATCGCGGCCGTCCAGCCGGAACTGGGGATGGGACCGGATGCGCATCCGAAGGTGCAGGTCGCCCGCGGGCGCGGCACCGCTGCCCCGCCCGCCTTCCCCCGCCAGCCGGATGCGCTGCCCGTCGGTGACTCCCGGCGGGACGTCGACCTCGTAGCGCCGCGGCTCACCGGAGGGCCCTGCGAGTGTGACGGTACGGCGGCCACCCTTGTACGCCTCTTCGACGGTGAGTGGCAGTTCGGCCTCCTGGTCGGCGCCCGGGACGCCCACGGAGCCGGCACCTGCACCGAAGAGGGAGCCCAGCAGGTCCTCGATGTTCACATCCTCGGCCGAGAAGTCCTCGCCGAAGCCTGCGGTGTACCGGGCGCGGGGGCCGCCGGCGCCTGTGGTCCGTCGGGTACGGAATCCGCCGCCCGCGCCGGCCGCGACCCGTTCGTCGTAGTCTTCGGGGATCTTGCGGAAGTCCTCGCCGAAGCGGTCGTAGCGTGCCCGGGTCTTCGGATCGGACAGAACGCTGTACGCCTCGTTGAGGTCTTTGAAGCGTTCCTCGGCCGACGGGTCCTTGTTGACGTCGGGATGGTGTCGGCGGGCGAGCTTGCGGTAGGCCTGCTGGATCTCGTCCTGGCTTGCGGTCCGCGACACTCCCAGCACTTCGTAGAAGTCCCGTGCCATGGCCGGTCACTCCCGCTTCGCGACAGTCACGGTGGCGGGCCTGAGCTGCCGATCGCCGTCGCCGTAGCCCGGGCGCAGCACCTGCACGACGGTGCCTGGCTCGATGTCGGGGTCATCGACCACGCTGACCACCTCGTGGTGGGCCGGGTCGAAGGCCACTCCGGTCTCCGCATGCCGTGGGTAGCCGAGCTGTTCGAGAACGCCCACCGCTTGGTCGCGGACTGCCCGGACGCCCTCCACGACCGCACCTGAGTCGGCGTCGGCGTGGGACAGGGCGAGTTCGAGGTTGTCCAGGACGGGCAGGAAGGCGGCGGCCGTACGCGAACGCTCGACCATCCGCTCCCGCTCCAACTCCCTCGCATGACGCTTGCGCAGGTTGTCGAGATCGGCGAGGGCGCGCCGCCAGCGGTCCTCCAGCTCCCGCACCGCGGCTGCGTGCTCGTCCGCCGCGGATGCGGGGACGGCCGCGTCGGGTCGCGCTTCGTCCGCCGTCGCTTGCGGCCGGAGAGGCGGGCCGGGTTGATGCGGCTCCTCGCCAGGAGGGCTTACGGAGTCCTTCGGAGCCGGTCCGGCCGGCGCTGCCCGGTCAGGTTCTTCGGGAAGGCGGGTCATGGCGGCCTCAACCCTTGTCGAACTCGGCGTCGATGACATCGTCGTCGCCGCTGCCACCGCTCGGGGGAGCATCGGCGGACGCACCCTGGGCCGGGTCGCCCGTGGCGGTGGCACCCTGCTGGGCAGCCAGTCCGGCGAGGATCTGCTGGAGTTCGGAGGCCAGTGGCCGCACGCGCTCCACGCCGGCCTCTTCCTTGACCGCCGCCCGGGCATCGGAGACGAGCATCTCGGCACGTGCCCTCTCATGCGCGGGGGCCGCGTCGCCCAGTTCGGCCAGGCGCTTCTCGACCTGGTACGCGACGGCGTCGAGCTCGTTGCGGGCGTCGACGGCTTCGCGGAGCTCCCGGTCCTGACCCTGGTTGCGCTCGGCCTCCTGCACCATGCGCTCGACCTCACCGCGGTCCAGGTTGGAGCTTTCGCTGATGGTGATGCCTTGTTCCTTGCCGGTGTCCCCGTCGCGCGCCGTGACATTGAGGATGCCGTTGGCGTCGATGTCGAAGGTGACCTCGATCTGCGGTTCACCTCGCGGCGCCGGCCGGATGTCGGTGAGCTGGAACCGGCCGAGCACGCGGTTGTCGGCAGCGCGCTCGCGCTCACCCTGGAGGACCACCACATCAACGGCCGGCTGGTTGTCGTCGGCGGTGGAGAACGTCTCCGTACGCCGCACCGGGATGGTGGTGTTCCGCTCGATGATCTTCGTCATGACTCCGCCGCGTGTTTCGACGCCCAGAGACAGGGGCGTGACGTCGAGCAGCAGGACGTCCTTCACCTCACCCTTGAGCACTCCCGCCTGAATCGCGGCGCCCAGGGCCACGACTTCGTCGGGGTTGACGCTCATGTTGGGGTCCTTGCCGCCGGTCAGCCGACGGACCAGGGCCTGCACGGCAGGTATCCGGGTGGAGCCGCCCACGAGGATGACCTCGTCGATGTCGCTCTCGCCGACCTTGGCGTCGGCCATGGCCTGCTTGACCGGCTCCAGGCACCGCTCCACCAGATCGCCGGTGATCTGTTCGAAAGTGGAGCGCATGACGGATTCGGTGAGGTGTTTGGGGCCCGAGGCGTCGGCGGTGACGAACGGGAGGCTGACCTGCGTCTGGGTGACAGAGCTGAGTTCGGTCTTGGCCTTCTCCGCCGCCTCGAACAGTCGTTGCAGTGCCTGCGGGTCGTTCCGCAGGTCGATGCCGTTCTCCTTCTGGAAGCCGTCCGCGAGATGGTCCACCAGGCGCCGGTCGAAGTCGTCGCCGCCCAGGTGGCTGTCCCCGGCGGTGGAACGCACCTCCACCACGCCGTCGCCGACGTCGAGGATGCTCACGTCGAAGGTGCCGCCGCCCAGGTCGAAGACGAGGACGGTCTCGTGCTCCTTCTTGTCCATGCCGTACGCGAGAGCGGCCGCCGTCGGCTCGTTGATGATCCGCAGCACCTCCAGCCCCGCGATCCGGCCGGCATCCTTGGTGGCGGTGCGCTGGGCGTCGTTGAAGTAGGCGGGGACCGTGATGACGGCCTCCGTGACACGCTCGCCCAGTTGCTTGGAGGCGTCGTCGGCGAGTTTGCGCAGCACCTGTGCGCTGATCTCCTCCGGCGCGTACAGCTTGTCGCGCACCTCGAAGCGGGCCGCCCCGCCGTCGCCCTCGACGACGTCGTACGCCACCGCTTTCGCCTCGTCGGAGATCTCGTCGAAGTGCCGGCCTATGAACCGCTTGGCCGAGTAGATGGTTCCTTTGGGGTTGAGGATCGCCTGACGCCGGGCCATCTGGCCCACGATGCGCTCCCCCGTGTCGGTGAAGGCCACCACCGACGGTGTCGTCCGGTTGCCCTCGGTATTGGGAACCACGGACGGCTCGCCGCCCTCCCATGCGGCGATCACCGAGTTGGTGGTACCGAGGTCTATGCCCACTGCCCTGGCCATGAGGAACTCCTCCCGGTGCTGCGGCCTGCGCCGATTACCGGTTCGCTGTCGTTCGCCAACGGAGAAGACCTCCACGGAGGGCCGCGCACCCCGGGCTCTCGCACCCGGACCGAACGTCCCGAGCAGGGCAACCGACCCGTAGCGCTGCTCTGCATCGGATTCCGCTACTTCTGGCGACGTGTACGCGGAGGCTTCCGAACGCTCCCAGCATGTCGAGCCGATGTACTCCGCGCCTGCGCCTGGCGGGACAAAAACAGCTGAGCCCACTCGCTCTGCACGTACTAAGGTGAGATTACGGACATTACGCACGGAGTGGCCTCGCGGGCAGTGACCCGGAACAGCGCTCTTCCGGCCCTCCGACAGCTCGGGAACGGTACCCATGGGGAAGCGTCGGCCGCACAACCTGAACGGCCACTCCTACGAGAAAGGCAGCCGGTCAGCCGTCGGCCACCGACAACCAACCGCAACTGCTCGGAGAGAGCCGCGACCGCCCTTTTCCGGCGGCCGCTCCCTCCACGAACTGACGGTGTTGCTCCGCGACCTCTTCGCCACCTGGGACGAAAGCAAGATCCTGAGCCTGGCCATGGACCACGTCGCCGCCGCCGGGCCTTATACCGCCGAGGCGGGATACCTGCTCGAAGCCGGCGGCGACCTGGTCCCCAGCGCGGGGAACCGCCAGGATCACGCCCTCATGGTGCAGCCGAAAGTACGAGACCTGGCGGGGCGGGACGGCCCTGTGGCCGTACCCGGCAGGCATGGAGGTCAGGCCCTGGGGCTGCGCGGACTCGAGGGCCTGCACGGATACCTCGTGGTGACGTCCCGCTCCCCGCCGACCGGAACCGAGAGGTTCCTGCTCGCCACACTCATCCGGCACACGGCTGCCGCGCTGTCGGTCGCCTTCGTACACCGCCGCCGCCGGGAGGAGGCAGTGGAACTGCATGGCCTCAGGGAGGAACGTGCGGCACTCCAACGGCAGCTGGTCACCGTCGTGGGGGAGCTGGCGTACCGGCAGGCTGTACATGGGCTCACGGCCGACGTCGCAGCCTCGGGCGGTAACGAGGAGGCCGTCACCCGCGCTCTGCACGGGCTGACGGGACTTCCCGCCCTGGTCGAGGACCGCTTCGGCCGGCTGCGGTCCTGGGCAGGCCCCGATCTACCCGACCCCTATCCGGAGCCGGATCCCGTACGCCAGCACGCACTGCTCAACGCAGCAGCCCGCGAGGCGGGGCCGACGCGGATCGAGGGCCGGCTGATCGCTCTCGTGCGCCCGCACGGCGAGATCCTGGGCATGCTGGCTCTGGTCGATCCCCTGGGCGAGGCGGACGAGCACGCGGTGCTCGCGTTGGAACAGGCCGTCATGTCGCTCGCCCCGGAGCTGGCGCACCTGCGCAACCAGGCCGAAGTCGAACTGAGGCTGCACCGCGAGCTGGCCGACGACCTCCTGGCAGGAACGGATGAGACCAGCGCCTACGCTAGGTCCGAGGCCGTCGGTCACGATCTGCACCGCAGCCACTACATCGTCGTGGTGCGGTGGTCGGACCGGGTTGCGGACGACTCCTTCGCTCGGGTCGTGGGCAGGGCGGCCTCCGCCGTGGGCATGCGCTCGCTGTTGACCCGAGGGGCCGAGCACGTGGTCCTCCTCGCTGATGACAGGCCGCACGCCGGAGCGCTGTACGAGGCGCTTGCCCTGGACACGGGGGCGCCGTGCGGGAGCATCGGCGTGAGCGCGCGGTGCGATACCCCCGACGACTTCCCTCAGCATTACCAGGAGGCGCAGCGCGCCCTGGAAGTGCTGCGCCACTCCCGCAAGCAATACGGGATGACGTTCTTCGACCAACTCGGTCTCTATCGCATCCTGGGACCCGGCAACAATCTCGGGGAACTGGAGGCGTTCGTCCACGAGTGGCTCGGGAAGCTCATCGATTACGACGCGGGAAACAACTCGGCCATGACGGAGACCCTGGCCCGGTACTTCGACTGCGGCGGCAACTACGACGAGACAGCCGCTTCTCTCTCCATCCACCGCAGCACACTGCGCTACCGGCTCCAGCGCATCCGCGAGATCAGCGGCAACGATCTCGCCAACGTCGAGGACCGGCTCAACCTTCAGGTGGCCACGCGAGTATGGAAGATCGTCCTGGGTGGATCCGGCTGATGCTTCACACCGGAGTACGCCAACGGCAGACCTCAACCGCCCCCGGTGTGCGGGAACCTGACCGAGAGCGGGGGAACGTGAGTATGGCTACTCATGTGGCGGATGTCGGCGCACGGCATCGTTCGGATCATCAGCACATCGGCCACCACACCGGGCATTCCGGTATCTCCAGGAGATCCGCCATGGACAAGAATCCTCGTTCGCTGCCTCAGACTCTCCGCCACTACCTGGTCAACCCGCTGGCTCTGGGGTATCTGGGCGTTGTCCTTGCGGTGTGCGTGTGGGTGACCATCGACGCCGTCTCCGCGTCCTCCTCCGGAGACGCCAGCTTCGCCGGGTTGTGGGCGGTCCTGGCCACCGCACCGACCTCGATGCTGTTCCTCGTGGCTGGTCCCGTCGGACTGATAGGCATTCCCATCGGTGCCATCGTCCAGGCCACCGCGCTCGGAGCCCTGTACCGCTCCATCACTGAACGCCGGGCCCGCGCCACGGACGTCGGTGTGAGCAACGCCTGACCCCGCGCGGTCAGCAATGACGCTGGAGAATCGTGTGCGGGAAGCTCCAGCGGCGGTCCCAACAGCTGATGGGGTTCGAACTGAAGCCCTGGTCGCCATCCTCCACGACGTCATCACGGCGGCCGTTCACCACCTCCTCGCCCTCTGGTCACGCCGTGCCTCGGCTCGTCTCAGCCGCGATCCAGAAGAGCCCGGGTCTCGACATTGATCTGCTGGGCCTCTCCCGTGGGGATGACCACGACGGGAACACGGGCGCCGGGCTCACTGACGATCTCGGGGCGTTCGGCGACCAGTGGTCGCAGGCCGCCCGTGAGGCCGAACACGGACAGGCCGGCGCACACCTCCTCGCGAACCTCGGGCTGATCCTCGCCGATCTCGCCGGTGAAGACGAGAGCGTCCAGGCGGCTCAGGGATGCGGCCATCCCGGCGATGCCGCGTCGGCACTGGTGGGTGAAGACGTCCAGGGCGAGTGCGGCGCGCTCGTCGCCTGCCGTCCGGCTGCGGACCAGGTCCCGCGTGTCGCCTGATGTGCCCGACAGGGCGAGCAGACCGGACCTCCGATTCAGAACGTCCTCGATCTCGTTCGCAGGCAGATTCTTCCGCGTGAGCAGCCAGGTCAGGGCACCGGGGTCGATGCTGCCGCTGCGACGACTCATCACCAGCCCCTCCAAGGGCGTGAAGCCCATCGTCGTGTCGACACTGCGCCCGTCGCGGACCGCGCAAGCGGAGCAGCCACCCCCAAGGTGCACCATCACCAGGTGCAGCTGCTCGGGGCGGCGACCGAGGAGTTCAGCCGTCCGGGCCAGGGCCCAGGCGTAGGAGAGGCCGTGGAAGCCGTAGCGGCGCAGTCCGTACGTGTGGCGCCAATCGGCAGGTACCGCGTACTCCCTTGCCGCGGCGGTCAGGCCGGAGTGGAAGACGGTGTCGAAACAGGCGACATGGGGAACTTCCGGCAGCAGATCCCGGGCCGCGTCCACCACGGTCAGTGCTTGCGGGACGTGCAAGGGCGCGAGGTCTGCCACCTGGGTCAAGCGGGCACGGACAGCGTCGTCCAGCAGAGTGTGGCTGCGCAGCTCCGGCCCCCCGTGGACGATACGGTGTCCCGCAGCTGCAGGAGGCGGTCCTTCCTTGAGCAACTGCCGCAGCGCCTGGGTCGCCCCTTTACTCGGCGGGGACTCACTGTGGTGTTCGTTGAGGACGTGACCACCGTCGCCGAAGACCGTCAGACGCAGGCTCGATGACCCGGCGTCAGCCACCAGTACCGGGCTGGTTGGTGTACGCACACTCCGATCCTCTCCGTCGTTCCGCGAGCATCCCTCGAAAGAGGATTCATGACTGTCGTGATGGGCTCCCTCGCTCCGGCACTGGGTACCCGATCAGCCAACGCAGAGAACAGGACGGTCCGCCGGGGGAGTCGCCTTTCGGACCAGCGGAGCCTGCTTCGAGCTACACCTTCCTGGAGCCTCGGCCCCGCCCGGGAAGTGACGCGTCACCCTGGCCCGTCCTCACGGGGTCTTAAGCGGGCTGCTTCTCCACGACCACATCGATCAGCTCGATCGTGGGTTCCTCGAAGAGCTCACCCGATTTCTGGCTGAGCGCCTGCGCGACCGCGCCCGACAGGTGTGCTTGGCGCCCGTCGTCGTCGGGAAAAGCATCGAAGATCCCGAACGACGAGGGTCCGAACTTGATTCCGAACCACCTCACCGTCCCGGGCTCCCCCTCAACGATTGACAGCCCCTGATTCAGGAAGTCGCGGACGTCGTCCTCCCTGCCGGGGAGGGCTTGAAGCCGTACCAGGACCGCTTTGCTGACCTGCGTAGCCATCTGGGGTCTCCTTAACTTCCACCTGCCCGGTTCGCGTACTCGCAACGTTTGAGCCACCGGCGCCGGCTCAGGGAGCCGTTCGCAATGACGTCATTGCCATGTCGGTCATGGCTGGCCCCCTCCCCTCCGGGACCCCTACCGAGATGTTGGATTGCACCCCAAGGAATTCCTGGACCCCTCAACCCTCACCCGGTGTCCTCCCACCTGCAAACGCAGCCCATAGGCGAAACCTCTGATTCATGGACCAACTGTGATTTGTGGTGGAAATAGGCTGCTCCAATGGCCTTTCCGACTCCGAACGGGGCCGAGCACGTTCCGCTGGAGCTCAGGGTCGGGACGACGCCCCGGCATGACGCCGACGAATCGCCCGCGTGGACGGCACGCCCACCATGTGCCGTCGCCATGGACGGAGGGTGCTCGACTCATTTGATGTGTTTCGGGACGCCCTTTCGATCCTGCCGAGGTCAGAAGCCCCGGAAGACACCGTTGTCGGTGGAGTTCTCGAAGTCCTCCCAATCCATGTTGGCGAGGGAGATATTGTTCTCGACCGACCACAGTTCTGTGGCTACGACTCGGAGTTGGCCGTGCTCCTGCCTGGCCTCACCCTCCTCACATTCGTCGTTCTCGTCGAAGAGCAGGAGGGCCAGCAGCGGCATCTCCGGCGCCGTGAGGGAGGTCTTGTCGGCCACGATGAGAAGGTCGGTGTCCAGCTCGCGTGCGGCCGAGAGGATCTGTTCGGTCGTCAGGTCGCGATAGGCGAGTTCGTCCACTGGGCGGACGTTCGCCAGGAAGCCGTCCTGGTTCGGTGTCGTGACGGTCGTGAGCAGTGCTTGCCAAGCGGTCGGGTCGGAGAAGTCGGTGCGGATCAGCAGGGTCTCGTCCGTGTCCGGCAGGCTCTTCACGAGTCCTCCCCGTGCGGGCGTGTTCGGGGTGGCGGCGGGCTCGGCCACCGGCTCGCCGTCGCGCCAGACGATGGTGCCGTCGGCACGGCACAGGATCACTCCGCCCTCCTCGATACGCAGTTCGTCGGCCGGTCCGCCCAGCGGTGGGCGTTCGTCGCCGAGAACGCGCAGCATGCCGTCCTCGTCGAGTCGCAGTCCGGGCTCGGCCGCTTCGCCGAGGTGCGCGTACCAGAGCCAGGTCTGGTCGGCCCCGAACAGCACGAGGCGGCGTTCGTCCCAGTGTCCGAGCACGGTGCTTCCGTCGGGGGAGGTGAGGGAGTGCCGTCCGAGCGTCTGTCCTCGGCGCAGCACGGCACCTCGCGGGGCGTCGGCCGTGGGGCCGTGGCATGCCGTGTGTGTGCCTGTGGACCACACCGACCGGCCGTCCACGTCACGCAGTTCGGCACGGCCGTCATCTCCGACCACGAGCCGGCGGGCCCCCGAACCGGACGGGCCGGAACTCCACACCGGGACACCATGGGTGTTGCGGACCGAGAGGACCCCGTCCTCGGAGAGCTCGGCCCATCCTCCGTCCACCCACCCCGTGCCGGTCGACCACACGGCACGGCGCTCGGTGTGGCAGTACAGAGTCAGGTCGCCGTTGCCCTGGTGGGCCAGTGTGTGCGTACCTGCGGGAGACGTCAGGGACTGGTTGCGCAGGCGCCCTCCCGCCTCCAGCGCGGGCCCACCGTACGCGTAGGGCTCTCCCGTGGGGACCGGTCCATGCGGGCGTTGGGTGCCCTCGTGCCACAGGACGGTTCCGGCGGAGTCGACCAGGCACAGCATCAGGCTTTTGGATTTGGAACCACCCGCCAGGTGCCGGCGCCAGGTGAGCACGGTGTCTTCCTGTTCGAGCCAGTCGACCAGGGGACGGGTCAGCGCGTAGCTCATACCCCCGCCCTTCCCGTACTCGCAGACCCGCAGCCATCCGTCCTGCTGGCGGGCCACTGTCCGCCGCACCTTCCCCTCCCTGACCAGATACGCATCCCGGGTGATGGCAGCCGCGGGCGCCGCGTCCCCGAGCGGCACAGGGCGGGTGAGTCCGGTGCGTATGTTGCCCAGGCGGACGTGGGAGCGGTCCAGGAGTTCCAGCTCTCCGGCATCCGTGAGAACGAGGTACTGCGCCCCGGGCGCGGCGAAACCGGAGCGCCACACCGTGTCGTCGTCCTCCCCGCCCTCGACGACGACCTCGTACCCGTGTCCGAGCAATAGCCGGCCGGCCGCGCCCGCCCGCCAGACGACCTGACCGCGGTCGGTGTCCGTGACCACGGCGATACCCTCCGAGTCGCACCGCAGCACGAACCTCTCCGAGGGGGACGTCAACTGGACATCGGGATAAAGGCGTTCGAACATGGGCAGTTCACGCACAGGAATCCTCTTCTCCTACCGGGCGACGCCAGGTCATGGTGGCGTCGGTGAAGCGGATTCTGCCGGACGCTACTGACAACGGGCCTGGTCGGCCCGCCGGCCCCGCCCTGACACCCCTGCCGCACACCCTGAGCTGCCCCGAGTTTCGTAGAGTCCGGTGGTCTTGGTTCAGGCGGACTGCGGGGTCTGCTCCTTGCCTCGCCAGAAGGCTCCCTCGTTCGCGCCCGACTCGACGGAGGCGAAGGCACCGATGTCTGCGAGCCGGTCGGTATACCGAATTGACACGTATCGCGACGCGCGGTCGCTGTGATGGATGAGGCCGGAGTCCTTCTTGATCCTCGGCCTCCACAATGCCATCTCCAGAGCTTCCAGCGGCAGTTCCGTTCGCATGTGGTTCGCGACCCGCCAGCCGACGATCATCCGCGCGTACACGTCCAGGACGAACGCCACATATGCCCAACCGGACCAGGTGCGGACATAGGTCATGTCCGCCATGCGAAGCCCTTCGACGACCGATTCGTGGGGGCGTGACCAGATGACGTGACGGTTGTCTTAACGGAGGCTGGTGGACACGAATAGGGACAATGCCGACCGTCAGGTCCGGCTGTCGTTCCTCGGGTAAGGCTGAGTCTGCCGTCACGGTAGAAGTGATGTCCGGCCGCGCCAAACGCCCACCAGGACGGCCGGAAAGGTTGCCCTTCCTCTCCATCCGCGAAGCGGGGAATTCGGGGGAGGTCATGACATGGTCGCTACGGGAGACTGTCCACTCACCGTGACGACTCACGCGTCAGACCTCGTCGGGGGCGATGCCGAAACTGCGGACCGGCTGACGGGGTGGGCCGGGAGCGGGAATGCCGCTTGTCCTCGATGTGCGCTCCGCGTCGTGGCTCGAACTGCGTACTGACCTGGCCCATCCCCAAGGCGACGGGCCTTCGATGCGCAGCGGGTTCCTCGCCGGGCCGAGAACGTGAGGCGCTGCGCGCGGAGATGGTGGATCCAAGGGCCGTCCCGTAACTGCTGGTCATGGAGCCGGCCAGGGTGCGGGAGCTGCGTAGCTGCTGCGTTCGCGGTGCCGGTATCGTCCGGTCTCCCGACCTGCGGTACCGGCGGCCTACGTTCAGAGAGTGATGCAGATGACCAGCCGGCAAGCGGCGACGACCCTGGCGCCCCACCGGCCCCAAGGAGCCGGATCTGGTTCGGGAGCTGAACTGGCGCGCCTGGCCGCCCCGGCTGCCCGAGCAGCCGATCTTCTACCTGGTCCTCAACGAGGACTACGCGGTCAGGATCGCGCGGGACTGGAATGTGATGCACGATGGCGCCGGCTTCGTCACTCGTTTCCAGGTCGAGTCGGAGTTCTTGAGCCGGTATCCCATCCAGCAGCCCCGCTCCTCGAGGTGTCCAAGTCTGCGGCGGACCGCGTCATCGACCACCTCGGGCCGATGCTCGCGCTCCAACCGCGGAGACGGTTCGCCAAGGGCACCGTGCTCATCGTGGACGGCGCCGCGGCCCCGACCCGGGGCAACCGCGCCCTCGCCGGATGAACGAGCGGGCCACACGATGGCCAAGCCCGCCCGAGGTGACCCAGAGACCATTTACGGGACAGCCCTTGGCCGACGGCATGCGCGATGCCCACAACAAGGCGGCTCAGATGAGCCTGCCCGTGGCCAACCACAGGGAAGGCTCGATCGCACCCGTCGGGGAATCCGGTCGGACTCTGGTCAAGCGTCCCTCTCCTGGCTACGTTACCTCCAGTAACAGGCGTGAGCCTGTATGACGGCGCGCTGCCCACCCGGCCTCTGGAGTTCACCATGACGCGTTCTTCTGATCATCGCCCTCGCCGTCGACACCCCTTCGGCGCGGCCGTCCTTGTCGCTGTGGGGCTGACCGCAGGTGCGTTGCCGGCGATCTCCGGCCCGGCCGGCGCGAGCGAGATCCCCGAGCAGGCACGGGAACAGGCACGGGCAACCGCCTCGGAGGGACTCAAGGAGGTGTTCTTCGTCGGCAACAACTGGGAGGGCACCGCCGATGTCATCAACTCCCGTGGCGACTACGCCAAGATCGGCCGGATCGACATGATCCCCGACAAGGAGGAGCGCCTGTGGGAGATCTACCTCAATCCCGTCAAGCTCGCGTTCTTCCTCGGTATCCGGCTCGGCCCGGGCGAGGGTCACGATCAGTTCGTCGACGACATGTACACCACGAAGGACGGCAAGTCCGTGATCGCCTCCCGGCCCAGTTTCGCCGACGTGGTCTCCATCGACGTGGAGAGCGGCGAGATCAACTGGCGCTTCCCGGTGTCCGGTTTCCGCTCCGACCACATGGCGGTCTCACCCGACGGCACCCAGGTCGCCGTCTCCTCCTCGACCTCCAACACCGTGCACGTCCTGGACATGGCGACGGGCAAGGAGGCGGGCAAGTTCAAGACGGGCGACAAGCCGCACGAGAACGTGTACACCGACGGCGGAAAGTACCTCTGGAACATGGCCATCGGTGAGGTCAACACCGACATGGACGCGCCCTGGCAGGACTTCACCAAGGGGGACCGCCGCATCACCGTCGCGGACGCGAAGACCTTCCAGGTCAAGAAGATCATCGACATGCGCGAGCGGCTCGACGCCTTCGGCCGCAAGGACCTGTCCGACGCGCTGCGCCCCGTCGCCTTCACGCCCGACGAGTCGAAGATGTATTTCCAGGTCTCCTTCTTCAACGGCTTCGTCGAGTACGACGTGCACAACGACAGGATCACCCGGGTGAAGACGCTGCCGAAGAACCCGGACACCAGCGACGAACGCACCACCTACGTCAACGACTCCCGCCATCACGGCATGTCCATGAGTCCCCGGGGCGACAAGCTCTGCATCGCCGGGACCATGGACGACTACGTCACCGTCGTGAACCGCGAGTCACTTCAGGAGGGCCCGCTCGTCACCGCCTCCAAGCCGTACTGGGCCACTGTCAGCGGAGACGGCAAGCACTGCGTGGTGTCCGAGAGCGGCACCGACCAGGTGACGGCGATCGACTTCGCCACCGGCGAGAAGGTCACCTCCGTCCCCGTCGGCGACCACCCGCAGCGGGTCCGCCTCGGCCACGTCCCCACAGGCTGGACCGGCCCCACCGCCGGCTGAGACGCTTCGGAATCCGAGCCTCACGCCGCTTCGGCCCGAACGCGCCGCACGACAACCGACGGTACGGATGAGAGCAGTTCCGCGATCCGGTGTTCCACTGCCTGTGACCGTGCCGCCACGCCTCAAGGCCGCGGCGCTCCGCAGCCGCGTACCAGGGCGCCTGACGTGCGGACGGCCCACGCACGACAGCGCCGGTTCTCGCGCGGTGCGGGAACCGGCGCCGCGTGCGTCAGCGGCTACGGGGTGACGCAGCCGATCGAGCCGGCCGGGAAGTCGTTGCCGGTCGATGTCGCGGTGAACCCGAAGGTGGTGCTGCCCTCCGGTGCGATGGTGCGGTTGTGGTCGAGGTTCCTGACGGTCAGCGTGCCATCGGGCGCCGCGGTCAGCGCACCGTTCCACACGCTGCTGACCCTGGCGCCGTCGCCGGGCTTCCACCGTACGGCCCAGCCCTCACGCGCCGTCGTGCCGTGGTTCATGACTTCGACGGAGCCCTGGAAGCCACCGTTCCAGGAGTTGGTCACGCTGTAGACGGCCATGCACCCGGTGTGCGGATCGGTGGGGGTCGGCGTCGGTGTCGGGGTGGGCGTCGGATTCGGGGTGCCGCCCGAGCCGCGGATGCCGGTCACCTCGCCGTTGCCGCCGTCGAAGACGATGTCGGAGCAGGAGAAGAAGTTCTCCTGGCTGTCCGAGCGCACCCACTGGATGAACATGACCGCGTCACCCGAGCGGCCCGAGGGCAGGTCCAGGTCCCAGTAGTAGTGGCCGCCGTCCGTACCCGCGCCGCCCGTCTGTGGCGGATCGGTGACCGTCCCGATCAGGTCCAGGTCGTCCCAGCCCAGCTCGGTGCTGGGCGAGTAGCCGGGCTTGGACAGGTACACCCGGAAGGAGCCCGGGTGCGCCGCCCAGTTGCTGTGCTTGATCTGGATCGTCGTCCCGGACGTGAGGTGCGTCCGGGGCCAGTCGGAGCGCGGGGCGTTGTAGCCGGTGAAGTTGTACGGCGACCGGTCACCGGCGCTGCACAGCTTTCCGTCCGGGACGTACCCCTCCCCCCGTCCGCCCGCGTTGGAGTCGAGCACGGCGAACCAGTTGTACAGCGCGGTCGCGCCGCTCTCGGCGAGCGCGGCCTTGCACGCCGGGTTGGTCGGGTCCAGAGCGCCGGTGCCGGTCCTGGCGTCCTGCATGCAGAGGTACGTACGCGATCCCGGGGTCATCGTGACGCCGTGTGCCTCTGCGTTGTCCTGGCCCATCAATGTCAGGCCGATGCCGCCGAGCAGTGTCGCGAGCACCGCCGCCAGGGAGGTGAACAGCTTCTTGCGTCGGGCCATGAGGTCTCCTGTGCCTGTGTGGGGATGGTCTTCCGGTCGTGTTCTCTCCTGCCGCCGCCATCGGGCGAGGAGTTCGAGGGCGCCTGGATCAGGAGGGCGCTGTTTCAGGGCGAGGGCGGTGGCGAGGCAGGTGGGATCGCGGTTCCTGGTGTGCGGCGGTAGCCGTCGGTCCCGCACGGGCGGGATCCCACGTCGACCGGGCCACGTCGGACCGGCGCCGACAAGGGCGATGGGCAGGCTGCGCGCTTGCTGGGGGAGTGCGGTGACGCTCGCATGAGGGGCCTCTCCGGGAGGGGGCCGGATGGGGCGATCACGGAATCGGAAGCGCCCGGCCATGCACTGATGGGAGCGCTCCCATCTTCGTACTACGGACTATAAGAGCGTTGCTGTGTCCCTGACAATCCCTCGGGAGGGATGTGTCGAGCGGGTCGACGAAGGTGGAGCCCGGGCCTCCAGGGTGGCTGCCGGGTTCCGTGGGTCGAGATGGTTCGGTGCGTTCCCGTCGGGCGGGGTTCGGTGCCGCGTCGCCCCGGCGTCGCGTGGGGTCTTGGGCTCCGACGGTCGTCCTCATGGTGCCGTTCAAGCGGTGAATCCTGTCCAACCGCTTGACGGCGTGCCTCGCGACCCCGATTTTGGGAGCGCTCCCATTTCCGTGCTCCGAACTGTTGCCGCCCTCAGCCGGACGTCAAGCCGGTGTTTCCGTCACTGTGTGCCATTTCCTCTCCCGTAAGGACTTCGGTGTGCCACGACATCAGCCACTCGTCACCCGCCCGTCCCGTACGTTCCGCCGACCGGGCCACTCCGGACGCGCCGGCGTGCTAGTGGGCGTCACAGCCGTCGCCGGGCTGCTGGCCGGCACGCTCGCCGCACCCGCCGGCGCTGCCCAGCCCCTGGACGAGGCCCCCGAGATCATCGTCAACGGGGACTTCTCCGCGGGCACCGCCCCCTGGTGGTCGACGGCCAACAGCCCCGTCGCCGTCTCGGACGGACGCCTCTGTGCCGACGTCCCCGCGGGCACGGTCAACCCGTGGGACGCCATCGTCGGGCAGAACGGCCTCGCCCTCACCGCCGGCGAGGGATACACCCTGAGCTACACGGCGACGTCCACCGTGCCGGTCACCATCCGCACCAACGTGCAGATGGCGGCCGAGCCGTGGACCACGGAGCTCTCCACCGCGCAGCCGGTCGGGGCGACCGCCGAACGCGTCACCGAGACCTTCACGGCCGGAGCCGACCACGACGCGGCGCAGCTCGCCTTCCAGATCGGGGGCAGCGCCGAGGCCCTCACCTTCTGCGTCGACGACGTGTCGCTGCGCGGCGGGACCGCGCCACCGCCGTACGAACCGGACACCGGCTCGCCGGTCCGGGTCAACCAGGTCGGGTATCTCACCCACGGCCCCAAGGCCGGCACCGTCGTCACCGACGGGACCGATCCGCTGCCCTGGACACTCGACTCGGCCGCCGGGACACGCGTGGCCGACGGCACCACCACGCCGGCGGGCGTGGACACCGCCTCGCGGCAGCACGTCCACACCTTCGACTTCAGCGCGGTGACGACCGCGGGGGAGGGATACACCGTCACGGTCGCGGGCGAGAGGAGCGAGCCGTTCGCCATCGGCGACGACCTCTACGCGTCGCTGCGCACCGACGCGCTCGCGTACTTCTACCACAACCGCAGCGGCATCGAGATCGACGCGGACATCGTGGGCGAGCAGTACGCGCGGCCGGCCGGCCATCTCGGCGTGAGCCCCAACCAGGGCGACAACGACGTACCCTGCCAGCCGGGCGTGTGCGACTACCGGCTCGACGCGGCGGGAGGCTGGTACGACGCGGGTGACCACGGCAAGTACGTGGTCAACGGCGGTATATCGGTCGCCCAGTTGATGTCCACTTTTGAACGGACCCTGTACGAGGAGACCGCCGACGCCGGGCCGCTCGGTGACGGCGAACTCCGGCTGCCCGAGCACGGGAACGCCACTCCCGACATCCTCGACGAGGCGCGCTGGGAGCTGGAGTTCCTCATGCGGATGCAGGTGCCCGCGGGGGAGCCGCTCGCCGGTATGGCCCACCACAAGCTGCACGACAAGGCGTGGACCGGGCTGCCGCTCCGGCCGGACCGTGACCCCCAGCCCCGGGAACTGCATCCGCCGACCACGGCGGCCACCCTCAACCTGGCGGCCACCGCCGCCCAGTGCGCCCGCCTCTTCCAGGTGTACGACGCGGAGTTCGCCGCGCAGTGCCGGTCGGCCGCCCGGTCCGCGTGGACAGCGGCCAAGGCCCATCCGGACATCCTCGCCGATCCGCAGGACGCCACGGGCGGTGGCGCCTACAACGACGACGACGTACGGGACGAGTTCTACTGGGCGGCGGCGGAACTCTTCCTCACCACCGGCGAGGACGGCTACCGCCAGGAACTCCTCCGCTCCCCGCTGCACGGTGACACCGACGCGGTCTTCCCGCGCGGCGGCATGTCCTGGGGCTCGGTCGCCGGGCTCGGCGCCCTGAACCTCGCGAGTGTGCCGGGCAAGCTGTCCGCCGATCAGCTCGCCGCGGTGCGCGGCATGGTGACCGAAGCCGCCGACGGATACGCTGCCGACTCGGACAGGGCCGCGTACGGCCTTCCGTACGCCCCCGACGACGGACACTTCGTATGGGGCTCGAACAGCCAGGTCGCCAACAACATGGTCGTCCTGGGCTCCGCGCACGACCTGACCGGCCGGACCGCCTACCGTGACGCCGTACTGCGCGGACTCGACTACCTGCTGGGCCGCAACGCGCTGAACCAGTCCTACGTCACCGGGTACGGCGAGCGGGACTCGCGCAACCAGCACCACCGCTTCTGGGCCAACCAGCTCGACCCAGCACTGCCGAATCCCGCACCGGGATCCCTGGCCGGCGGTCCGAACGCATCCATCGAGGACCCCGTCGCGCAGGCCAAGCTGAAGGGCTGCGCACCGGCGATGTGTTACATCGACGACATCGAGTCCTGGGCCACGAACGAGATCACCGTCAACTGGAACGCCCCGCTCGCCTGGGTCGCGTCCTACGTGGACGATCTGGGCGGCGGTGAGCCCGTGCGGACACAGTGCGAGGTGACCTACACCTCGCAGCGCTGGAGCAACGGCTTCACCACCCACATCGCGCTGAAGAACACCGGCGACCACCCCGTCCAGCCCTGGCGGCTCGAATGGACGTTCGCCGACCAGCAGCAGGTGACCGACGCCTGGGGCGCCGACATCGAGCAGGCCGGGCCCCGGGTCACCGCCGAGGCCCTGAGCTGGAACGCGGCTCTCGCGCCCGGCGGCACCGTGCGGTTCGGCTTCAACGGCCGGCCCACCGGCCTCGTGCACGACCCCCAGGTCTTCAGGCTGAACGGCAAGGTCTGCGGGACGGCGTCACGACGATGAGCCGCCCGGCCCGTCCTACTGCGCACGAGGAGGAATCGCTGTGAAACGCTTATCGGCCCTACTGGCCACCTGCGCGATGGTCCTGGGCCTCACCGCCCTGTTCGGCCCCCAGGCGGCGGCCGCCACCGGGTGCAAGGTCGACTACACGGTCACCAGCCAGTGGCAGGGGGGATTCCAGGCAGGCGTGAAGGTCACCAATCTGGGTGAGCCCGTCACCGGGTGGACCCTGAAGTTCACGATGCCCGACGCGGGGCAGAAGCTCGTCCAGGGCTGGAACGCCACCTGGTCGCAGTCCGGTTCCGCGGTGTCCGCGGTCGGCGTCGACTGGAACCGCACGCTGGCCACCGGCGCGTCGGCCGATCTCGGAATGGTGGGCTCCTTCACGGGCGCCAATCCGAGACCCGCGGCGTTCACACTCAACGGCGTCGCCTGTACGGGCTCCGTTGAGGAGCCCCCGCCCGTCGACCCGCCCGTCCCGGGCACCGGCACCCCCGTCGACATCAACGGCAAGCTCCACGTCTGCGGCGTGCACCTGTGCAACCAGTACGACCGTCCCGTACAGCTGCGGGGCATGAGCACCCACGGCATCCAGTGGTTCAGCAAGTGCTACAACGCCGCGGCCGTGGACGCGCTGGCGGAGGACTGGAAGTCGGACCTGCTGCGCGTGGCCATGTACGTCCAGGAAGGCGGTTACGAGACCGACCCCGCGGGCTTCACCAGCCGGGTGAACGGCCTCGTCGACATGGCCGAGGCGCGTGGCATGTACGCCATGATCGATTTCCACACCCTGACGCCGGGCGATCCGAACCACAACCTCGACCGGGCCAAGACGTTCTTCGCGTCCGTCGCGGCCCGCAACGCCGACAAGAAGCACGTGATCTACGAGATCGCCAACGAGCCCAACGGAGTGAGCTGGGCGGCCATCAAGAACTACGCCGAGCAGGTCATCCCGGTGATCCGGGCCGCGGACCCTGACGCCGTCATCATCGTCGGTACCCGCGGCTGGTCCTCACTTGGCGTCTCGGACGGTTCCAACGAGAGCGAGGTCGTCAACAACCCCGTCGGAGCGGACAACATCATGTACGCCTTCCACTTCTACGCCGCCAGTCACAAGGACTCCTACCGTGCCGCGTTGAGTCGCGCGGCGTCCCAGCTGCCCCTGTTCGTCACCGAGTTCGGCACGGTGAGCGCCACCGGTGGCGGAGCGATGGACCGGGCGAGCACGACGGCCTGGCTGGACCTGCTCGACCAGCTGAGGATCGGCTACGCGAACTGGACCTACTCCGACGCGAACGAGAGCAGCGCGGCCTTCAGGCCGGGCACCTGCAACGGCGGCGACTACAGCAGCAGCGGTGTGCTGACCGAATCGGGGGCGCTGCTCAAGAACCGCATCAGCACCCCCGACTCCTTCCCCACCAGCTGACCAGGGGCGGGGCGCCGGTCGACCGGCGCCCCGCCCACGACGGTGCTCAGTTCTCGGGCGGTGGCGCCGTGCTCTTGCGTACGACCAGGCTCGTGGCCAGCTCCAGCCGTGTGGACACCGGTTCCCGGGCCCGAAGCCGCATCAGCATCTGCGCGGCCTCCTCCGCCATCCGGCGCAGCGGCTGGTGGACCGTGGTGAGGGCCGGGCTGGCCCAACGGGCGATGGGCACGTCGTCGTAGCCGACCACCGAGAGGTCGTGGGGGACGCGCAGGCCCCGCACCCGGGCGGCTTCCAGCACGCCGAGTGCCTGGAGGTCGCTGCCCGCGAAGATCGCGGTGGGCCGCTGCGGATGGGACAGCATCTCGGCGGCGCGGTCGTATCCGCCCTCCACGTGGAAGTCGCCGAACAGGATGAGACCGGGGTCCACCTCCAGCCCTGCCATGGTCATCGCCGACCGGTAGCCGTCCAGCCGCGCGCGGGAGCAGAGCATGTCCTCGGGGCCGGTGATGACACCGATGCGCCGGTGCCCGCACTCGATGAGGTGGCGGGTGGCGGCCAGTCCGCCGTTCCAGTTGGCGGAGCCGACCGAGGGCACGTCGGGGTCGGGGTCGCCGGCCGGGTCGATGATGACGAAGGGGATCGAGCGTGCCCTGAGCTGCTGTTTCACTTCGTCGGGGAGGGTCGAGAAGACCAGGACGACACCGAGCGGCCGACGCTGGAGCATCGCCTCCATCCAGTCGGGGCCGGGCGCGTGGCGGGTTCCGCTTTCCGTGAGGACGACCCCGGCGCCGTGGGCCTTGGCGACGTTCTCCACCCCCCGGATCAGCTCCATCGCCCAGATGCTCTCCAGCTCGTGGAACACGATCTCGATGAGCGGCGTCTCGCTGGCCGACCGTGTGGTGCGCCGGTACGCGTGGGCCTCCAGCAGGCGCTCCACCTTGACCCTCGTGGGGGTCGCCACGTCCTGTCGCCCGTTGAGGACCTTCGAAACTGTCGAAAGGGAGACGCCGGCCTGCTCGGCCACCTGAGCCAGAGTGATGCGGCCCATTTTCTCGTCATCGCGCATGGCCAGGAGCATAAACCACGGGACGGCTGACGCCCAGGCGTAACGCTTCGATAACGGCGCGACCGAGGGTTGACCCCCCGGATGAGGAGTTCTAGCGTCCGGACCCAGGAAGTTTCGGTAATCGGATCGAAAGAGTTTCGAAAGGTGTGCCGATGAAACAACGCGCACGGTTCTCGCGGACCGTTGTCGTCGGTGGTGCCGCACTGGCCCTGGTGCTGTCCCTGTCCGGATGCGGAGGGGGCTCGGACGCTGCCGGCGGCGACACCCTCCGCGTCCTGGTCTACGGGGACGCGGCGAACAAGGTGGAGAAGGAGATCGTCGCCACCTTCAACAAGACGTCGAAGGTGAAGGCCGTCCTGGACACCATCCCGGGCGCCGACTACCAGGCCAAGCTTCAGACGATCATCAACAGCAAGCAGGCGCCGGACGTCTTCTTCAACTGGGGCGGCGGCAGCATCAAGCCGTTCGTCGACGCCGGCCTGCTCCTCCCGCTGGACCCCTTCATCGCCGAGGACCCCGACCTCAAGGCGAAGTTCCTGCCGTCCGTGTTCAACAGCGCGGTGATCGACGGCACGTCCTACGGGGTCCCCATGCGGGGCACGCAGCCCGTCCTGCTGTTCAGCAACGGCAAGGTCCTCGAGAAGGCGGGCGTCGAACCCCCGAAGACCTGGGACGACCTGCTGGCGGCGGTCAAGGCGCTGAAGGCCGACGGCGTCACCCCGATCGCGCTGGGTGGCGGCGACCGGTGGCCGACGCTGATGTGGTTCGAGTACCTGTACGACCGTATCGCCGGCCCGGAGCTCTTCCAGAAGGCCCTCGACGGCGACCGGGACGCCTGGGCGAGCCCGGACAGCCGGAAGGCGCTGAGCAAGATCAGGGAACTGGTGGACGCCGGTGCGTTCGGCACCAACTACGACTCGGTGAAGTTCACCGACCAGGGTTCCCCCACGCTCCTGGCGACCGGCCGGGCCGGCTTCGAGCTGATGGGCTCGTGGGAGTACTCGACGCAGCAGGACGCGCACCCCGAGTTCGCGAAGAGCGACCTCGGATACAGCGCCTTCCCCTCCGTCGAAGGCGGCAAGGGCGACCAGGCGAACGTCGTCGGCAACACCAACAACTTCTACTCCGTGCTGAAGAAGACGAAGCAGCCGCGGGCCGCCGCCGAGTTCCTGAAGCTCATGTACTCGGACCGGTTCGTCAAGGCGCAGCTCGCCATCGGCAACCTGCCGACCACGACGAACACCGAAGGCTTCCTGGACACGGCCGCCAGCCCGGAGTTCGCGAAGTTCCAGTACGACATGGTCAAGGCGGCCCCGGCGTTCCAGCTCTCCTGGGACCAGGCGTACCCGCAGTCGGCGGCCACCGCGATGTACCAGTCCCTCCAGCAGTTCTTCAACGGCTCGATGGACGAGGACGCCTTCATCAAGGCCATGCAGGCGCTGCCGACCTCGTGAGCCCACGGAGATCCGGACCCGGAACACACGACATGACCCCCACCGCAGCCCTCTCCCCGGACGGCGAGACGGTCAAGAAGGACGGCTCGTCCGCCATCGGAGCGGGCCGCCCGGGATTTCTCTGGGCGGTCCCCGCCGCGGTCTTCTTCGGCCTCTTCGCCCTCGTCCCGCTCGTCATGGTCGCCGTACTCTCCTTCGCCAGCTGGGACGGTCTGAGCGACCCGGAATTCGCGGGCCTGGACAACTGGAGGAAGCTTCTCGACGACCCCGTCATGATCAAGAGCCTCTGGCTGAGCGTCCTGCTCACCGTGCTCGGGGTCGCCGTCCAGACGCCGCTGAGCATTCTGCTCGGGGTCTGGGCGGCGGGACACCAGCGCAACCGGGCCGTTCTGTCCGCCATCTACTTCGTCCCGATGCTGCTTTCCGTCGCGGCCGTGTCCGTGCTGTGGCGCGCCGTCCTCGACCCCAACATGGGCGTCCCCGCGCAGGCGACCTGGCTCTTCGGCGACGGCAACCTGTTCGGGAAGCAGGCCACCGCGATCGGCGTCCTGGTCTTCGTCAGCACCTGGCAGTTCACCCCCCTGCACACGCTGATCTACCAGGGCGCGGCGCGCGCGGTGCCACAGGTCCTCTACCAGGCGGCGCAGATCGACGGCGCGGGCACGGTGCGGCAGTTCTTCCACATCACGCTGCCGCAGCTGCGCAACGCGATCATCACCTCGATGATCCTGATGGTGGTCGGCGGACTCACGACCTTCGACACCGTGCTCATCCTGACCCAGGGCGGACCGGGAAGCGACACCACCATCAGCGCGTACTACATGTACCAGAAGGCGTTCAAGAGCTTCGACTACGGAGGGGCTTCCGCCATCGCCCTCCTCCTGGTCCTCGTCTCCACCATCATCTCGCTGATCGTGGTGCGGCTCTCGGGCTACGACAAGATGCGCAGCACCATGGAGGGACTGTGAGGAAGAGCCGTCCCAACTACTTCGCCGGTTTCGGCTCCCTGGTCTGGCTCCTCGTGGTGGGGCTGCCGCTGTACGTGATGCTCGTCGCCACGTTCCAGACGCGCCCCGACTACGCGGCGAACGGCCCGCTGTCCTTTCCCGAGCACTTCACGCTCGACAACTACATCGACGACCTCAACAGCGGCTTCGCGCAGTACTTCCTCAACACCGTCATCGTCACCGTGTGCGTGGTGGGCATCGTGCTGCTCCTCGTCCCGCCGCTGGCGTACACCATCGTCAGGAGCCGGGGGCGCGCCACCACCACGGTCTTCCGGTTGTTCCTCCTGGGCCTGGCGATTCCCTCGCAGGCGGTCATCGTCCCGATGTTCTTCGTCATCAGCGAGGCCGGTCTCTACGACAACCTCATCGGCGTCATCCTGCCGACGGCGGCCTTCGCCATGCCGGTGTGCGCCCTGATCCTGACGGGGGTGATGCGGGACATCACCCCCGATCTGTACGAGGCGATGACGATGGACGGCGCCTCGCCCCGACGGGTCTTCTTCCAGCTGGTGCTGCCGTTGTCCAGGAGCGGGATCTCGACCATCGTCGTCTTCTCCGCGCTCCAGGCGTGGAACGGCTTCCTGTTCCCCCTCGTTCTGACGCAGTCGGCGGAGACCAAGGTGATCACCTTGGGGCTCTACGACTTCCAGACGGAGCACGGAGTCAACACCCCCGGCCTGCTCGCCGCGGTCGTCCTGTCCATGCTCCCCATCCTGATCGTCTATCTGTTCGCTCGCCGCGCCCTGGTACAGGGGCTGATGGGAGTGGGAGGAAAGTGACCGCCAACATCGCCGGCACCGGCAACACCGGTGTCCGGAAACCCGCCGAGGCCACCGGCTCCGTGGCACCGGTGTCCGGTGCCACGGGCCACCGCACCGGGCCCTGGCGCGATCCCGCCCTCGCTCCCGAGGCCAGGGCCGATGCCCTGATCGCCGTCATGACCCTCCAGGAGAAGGTGGCCCAGCTCTTCGGCGTCTGGGTGGGCGCTTCCGACGAGGGCGCCGAAGTCGCGCCGTTCCAGCACGACATGGAGGAGGCCGTCGACCTCGACGACCTTCTTCCGCACGGACTCGGCCAACTGACCCGCCCGTTCGGAACGGCCCCCGTCGACCCGGCCGTGGGCGCCCTCTCGCTGGCGCGCACCCAGGAGCGCATCGCCGGAGCGAACCGCTTCGGCATACCGGCGCTCGCCCACGAGGAATGCCTCGCCGGGTTCGCCACCTGGGGCGCGACCGCCTACCCGGTGCCGCTGTCCTGGGGCGCCACCTTTCATCCGGAGCTGGTCCGCGAGATGGCCGCCGCGATCGGCCGCGACCTGCGCTCCGTCGGCGTGCACCAGGGCCTCGCCCCCGTCCTCGACGTCGTACGCGACGCACGCTGGGGCCGTGTCGAGGAGACGATCGGCGAGGACCCGTACCTGGTGGGAACGGTCGCCACCGCCTATGTGCGGGGACTCGAGTCGGCCGGGATCGTCGCCACGCTCAAGCACTTCGCCGGGTACTCCGCCTCGCGGGCGGGCCGTAACCTCGCCCCCGTCGGCATGGGCACGCGGGAGCGGGCCGACATCATCCTCACCCCGTTCGAGATGGCCGTACGCGAAAGCGGCGTACGGTCCGTCATGCACGCCTACACCGACACCGACGGAATCCCCTCCGCGGCCGACGGGCCACTGCTGACCGGCCTGCTCCGTGACACCTGGGGCTTCGACGGGACCGTGGTCGCGGACTACTTCGGCATCGCATTCCTGAAGACGCTGCACGGCGTGGCGGCAACCTTCGGGGAAGCGGCCGGCGCCGCGCTCGGCGCGGGTGTGGACGTGGAGCTGCCGACCGTCAGGGCGTTCGGCGGCCCGCTGACCGACGCGATCGCCGAGGGCCTCGTACCGGAGGCGTTGGTGGATCGTGCGGTACGCCGAGTGCTGGCCCAGAAAGCCCGGTTGGGCCTTCTGGACGCGGACTGGAGGCCGGTGCCGCCGGTGCTCGCGGGAGCCGCGGGTGCGGACGGCTCCGCGGACGGGGATTCGGAGGCGCTGCGCGGGACCGTCGTTCTCGACACCGACGAGAACCGCGCGCTCGCCCGTCGCGTCGCCGAACAGGCCGTCGTGCTCCTGCGCAACGACGGCACCCTGCCCCTGGCGGCGGACGCGGCCGCCGGAGCCCCTGCCCGTATCGCACTCATCGGGCCCAACGCCGACACCCCGACGGCCGTCCTCGGCTGCTACGCCTTTCCCGTCCACGTCGGGGGCCAGTATCCCGAGACCCCGCTCGGCATCGAACTTCCCACCCTGCGCGAGGCATGTGCGGCGGAGTTCCCCGACAGCGAGATCGTCTCCGCACGGGGTGCGGACATCGACGGCCCGGACACCGGCGGCTTCGGCGAGGCCGTCGAACTGGCCAGGAGCGCCGACCTCGTGATCGTCTCACTCGGCGACCGGGCCGGTCTCTTCGGGCGGGGCACGAGCGGGGAAGGCTGCGACGCGGAGAACCTGGCGCTCCCCGGTGCCCAGCAGCAGCTGCTCGACGCCCTCCTCGACGCGGGCACTCCTGTTGTCGTCGCCCTGCTCGCCGGACGCCCCTACGTCCTGGGGCGGGCGGCGGACGAGGCAGCCGCGGTCGTGCAGTCGTTCTTCCCCGGCGAGGAAGGAACGAGGGCCATCGCCTCGGTGCTCAGCGGCCGCACCGAACCGTCCGGCCGGCTGCCCGTCAGCGTGCCGCGCCACCCGGGCTCCCAGCCCTCCACGTACCTGGCGGCGCGGCTCGGCCACTCCAGCGACGTGTCCAGTGTCGACCCGACCCCGGCGTTCGGGTTCGGCCACGGTCTGACGTACACCGCCTTCGAGTGGAGCGATCTCGTCGTGGAGCACGGAAGGGCTTCGACGGAAGGGCAGTTCAGGCTCTCCTGCACCGTCCGCAACACCGGCGCGCGGAAGGGGACCGAAGTGGTCCAGGTGTATCTGCACGACCCGGTCGCCTCCGTGGTCCAGCCGGTGCGGCGCCTCATCGGGTACGTACGCCTCGTCCTGGACCCCGGGCGGGCGGCCAGGGTGCGGATGACGGTCCCGGCGGACCTCGCGTCCTTCACCGGCCGCGACGGCCGCCGGATCGTCGAGCCGGGCGATCTCGAACTGCTGCTGAGCGCGTCGAGCACCGACGCGCGTCTCGTGGCCCGGGTCACGCTGACCGGGCCGGTGCGAACCGTCGACCACACCCGGCGGCTGCACATGAGCGTCGCGACGGAGACCCTCACGGAGGCGCCGTAGTCCGGCGCACCGCCGTGAGGACTTACGCCCCCGCTTCCGCCGGCGCCCGCCTCGCATCCCGAGCGGAGCGTCCGGCAGGAGCGACCGGGGAGGCCCTTCGCGGATGGAGACCATCTGCGAAGGCCCTCGGCCTCGCCGTGGACACCGGGGCGCCACAGAGCACTGCCGGCGAGCGCCCCGATGTTCGACGAGTGCGCGCGGGCCGTCAAGTCCCGTGCGCCGTCGCGCTGAACGGCTCGGCGTCGTGGTGGGTCGATGAGCAACAGGGTGGTGACGGCGCGTCGGCCCGTACACCAAGTATGCGCGATGCCTTGACGTGCTCCTGGCAAGCTGGCTTCATGGGAGCGCTCCCACATCCTCGTCGAACTTTGCGTCACACCCCGGCACCTACTTCTTGGAGTCGCAGTGAGATCAGCAACGGGTACGGCACGTCACAGGCAGAACCCCTTGAACGTCCTGGTGAGAAGTCTGGCCGCCCTGCTCGGCATCGTTCTGCTCGGCGCGCTCGGTCCCGCCGCTGCGCAGGCGCGGCCCGCCGGGGCGGAAGCCGCAGTCACGGGTCTGCACGTCAGTAACGGCCGGCTGCTGGAGGCCAACGGAAACGACTTTGTCATGCGTGGTGTCAACCACGCGCACACCTGGTACCCCGGCGAGACGCAGTCGCTGGCCGACATCAAGGCCTTGGGAGCCAATACCGTTCGCGTCGTCCTCTCCGACGGGCACCGCTGGACGAGGAACGGCCCCGGCGAAGTGGCGGGCATCGTCGACGACTGCAAGACCAACCGGCTGATCTGCGTCCTGGAGGTGCACGACACCACCGGTTACGGCGAGGACGCCGCGGCAGGCACCCTCGATCACGCCGCCGACTACTGGATCAGCCTCAAGGACGTACTCGCGGGCGAAGAGGACTACGTCATCATCAACATCGGCAACGAGCCCTGGGGCAACACCGACCCCGCCGGCTGGACGGCTCCGACGACCGCCGCCGTCCAGAAGCTGCGAGGCGCGGGATTCGCCCACACGATCATGGTGGACGCGCCCAACTGGGGCCAGGACTGGCAGGGCGTCATGCGCGCAAACGCCCAAGCCGTGTACGACGCCGACACCACGGGCAACCTGATCTTCTCGATCCACATGTACAGCGTCTACAGCACGCCCCAGGCGATCACCGACTACCTGCAAGCCTTCGTCGACGCCGGGCTGCCCCTTGTCGTAGGTGAGTTCGGTGGACCCGCCGACCAGTGGGGGGACCCCGACGAGGACACCATGATGGCCACCGCCGAGGCACTCGACCTCGGTTACCTGGCGTGGTCCTGGAGCGGCAACACCGACCCGGTCCTCGACTTGTCCATCGACTTCGATCCGAGCCGCCTGAGCTCCTGGGGTGAGCGCATCTTCCACGGAACCAACGGCATCGCCCAGACCTCCCGGGAGGCCACTGTCTTCGGCGGTGACGGAACCCCGGGCGACACGGAGGCCCCGACGGCCCCCGGTGCCCCGACTGCCTCCATGGTGACGGCGGCCTCAGCCATCCTCACCTGGCCCGCAGCGTCGGACAACGTCGCCGTCGCTGGTTACGACGTCGTTCGGGTGAGCGGCGGCACCGAGGCCGTAGCCGTCTCGTCCGCCACCACCAGTGCCGCCGTGACGGGCCTGACCGCGGACACCGCGTACGTATTCGCGGTGTACGCCCGTGACGCGGCCGGCAATCGCTCGGTCCGTTCCGCCACGGTGAACGTCACCACCGACGAGGGCGGACCCACGCCGGGCGTGAGCTGTTCCGTCAACTACCGGGTGGTCGGCGAATGGCCCGGCGGGTTCCAAGGTGAGATCACCATCCGCAACACGGGCACCACCGCCATCAACGGCTGGAACCTCGCCTTCGCCTTCGCCAACGGCCAAACGCTCTCCAACGTGTGGGGCGGGACCGCGACGCAGAGCGGTTCGACGGTCAGCGTCACTCCCGCCGGATACACGGCGGTGATCGCAGCGAACGGCTCCATCATGCTCGGCTTCACCGGTACCAGGAGCACCGCCCATACAGCTCCGACGGACTTCACACTCAACGGCAACATCTGCACGACGGTCTGAGATCGGCCGTTGTGCCGGCCGGCAGGGAACTCCCCCTGCCGGCCAGGCGCGGTTGAGCGGGTCGGTGGCCGGAGCGTCGGCGCTTCGCGGTTCGGGTCCGCCAACAGAGGGCGCATCAGGAACGACGCGCTTCGTGACCTTGCAGGCGCGACGCCTCGGCCAGCAGCCCGAGGAGTTCCGACTGGCGCTATTCCAGGTGCTCCGGTGTCCAGGTCTCCTGCCCCAGAACCTGCGTGGTGTGGGGGAAGGTGACGACGCCCCGCTTGAGGTAGCGCTCCTTCTTGGCGGTGAAGTCGAGGTTCTGCACCTGCGAGTTCTTCGCACGGCTGAGCAGCACCAGGTTGGCCAGTCGGTGTGTCCACAGGGTGCGTTCATCCGCGGTGAAGTCGTTGCTCGTCGCTCCAGGAGGCCAGAGTGGTGTGCAGCGCCCGGGCGTTCGCCTGAACTGCCCTCTGCGCGTCCGCGACGGCGACGCCTGGTTCCGCGCCGGTGACGAGACCGAGGACGGATTCGCGAGTGTGGGGCGGCCCGTGCTCGCCACGGCCGTGACCCGAGGGAAGGCCTTCGTCGCCCGTCCGGCGTAGGCCTGACTCCGAGGGGAGCCGGCCCGCGTTCGGGGAGATCGACGCGCTGACCGACGGCGACGGCGAGGTCGGTGCCCGCCTGGTGGCGGCCGTCGGCCCCGCCGCCCCCGGCTGGGACGCGGAAGCCGGTGCGGCGGCGGGCCCGCGGGGTTCCTCATGGTCTGACCGGCGGATGCGCCGATCCTCGGACGGTCTGTCCGGCCGGACCGTCTCACCAGGTCACCAGGTCACCAGGTCACGAGGTCACCAGGTCACGAGGTCACGAGGTCACCGTCTCACCAGGGCCTGAAGGTCGCGTCCGGCCGGTCCGGAGCGCTGACGCGCTCGCTGTACAGCAGCGCGTCCCGGTGCCGCAGGTAACTGCCGGGTGTGCTGTAGGACTCGAACGAGGTCAGGGTCCGGTCGGAGAGTCCGGGTACGCGTCGCCATGTGGCGTCCACGCGGAAGTCGGCGTCATCCGTGCGCGTGTCGATCCACACCTCTCCGTCCCGCTGCCGCAGGAAGGTTCCGGGGAAGTTGACCGACTCGAGTGACACGGCCGACGGGTCCGCCAGACCGGGGACGACCTTCCACCGCATGTCGGCGTACGGCGTGACGTCGGGGTCGACCCGGCCACGGCTCCACGCGTGCCGGATGAACTGGTTGGGGGCGGCGGACGCCTCGAAGCTGAACACGTTGGAGCGGATCGAGACGTTGTCGAAGCGGGCGGACGGCTGCCTCGGTGCTGCCGCGGTGCCGGCCTTCGGCGGCAACGGGACGGTGTGCAGGCCGTTGGCCCCGGAAGCGAAGGCCGAGTCCGTCGTACTGATCTTCGGCACGGTCATGTCGTCGACGTAGACCTTGAGGGAGGACCCTACGGCCTCGATCCTCACCCGGCGGGTCTTGCCGGCCGCCCCCGTCAGCCGGGCCGTCGCCAGCGGTGTCCGTTCGTCGCCCGTCGCCTTGCCGAGGACCAGGCCCTTGGCGGTGAGGTCGGCGTAGTAGCCGTGGAAGCCCTCGGAACCGGTGCCCGGTCGCGAGACACGGAAGGCGAGGCCCGATGCGCTCCTGCTGTGCCGCGGGGTCACGTCGGCCTCGTAGATCAGGTCCGAGAAGTTGGTGTCCTGGAGCGATAGGCCGCGGGAGGAGGACATGGCCGAGTACGCTCCGCGCTCGGGGTTCCAGCCGGCGTCACCGTACGTGCGCCAGCCGACCGCGTTGCCGTCGTCGAAGTTGTCCTTGACCTTCATGGTGACCGGACGGATCGTGCCGTCCTTGTTGAAGTGGATCCGGTCGTAGGCCAGGGCCCGGTGGTTGCCGTCGGTCTCGCTCAGCGGGCGGCGGTGGTAGACGATGTACCAGATGTCGGTGCCCGGCACGTTGACGACCGAGTTGTGCCCGGAGCCGCGGGCGACGGCCGAGTCCTGCGCCAGCACCTCGTCGATCTTCCTGAACGGGCCGGTGGGGGAGTCCGACATGGCGTACGAGACCGAGTAGTCGGGGCCGGTCCAGCCGCCCTCGGACCACATCATGTAGTACGAGCCCCCGCGCTTGAACATGAAGGAGCCCTCGACGTAGTTCTCCGGGGTGATCTCCTTGTAGGTCGATCCGTCGGGGAAGGTGTCGAGGCTGGTCATGTCCGGGTTGAGCTTGACGACGTTCGCGTGGCCCCATCCGCCGTAGTACATGTACGCCTGGCCGTCGTCGTCGATGAAGACGTCCTGGTCGATCGGCTGGGCACCGTTGTGGAATTGGGAGATCAGCGGGCCGCCGATGGCGTCCTTGTACGGGCCCTCCGGGCGGTCGGCGACGGCGACGCCGATCCCGCCGTGCTCGGAGTCGCTCTGGATGTCGTTGGCCGCGAAGTAGAGGTAGTACTTGCCGTCGCGGAAGACCGGAGCGGGGGCCCAGAGCGCGTACTTGGCCCAGGAGACGTCGGCGATGTCCAGCACCTCGGAGTGCTTGGTCCACGTCACCATGTCCGTCGAGGAGAACGCGTCCAAGAAGGTCTGTTCGGCGTACCGGCGGGACGTGGTGGGGAAGATCCAGAAACGGTCGTCGTAGACCGCGACATCCGGGTCGGCGTACCAACCCTCGACCAGTGGGTTCCCCGCCTCGGCCGTGCTCTGGACCGGTACGCCGATCGCCCGGGCGGCCGCCGGGCCGCCGGCTCCGGCGGGGGATGGGGCGACGCCCGCCAGCAGGGCGGCGGCCAGGGCGACGAGGGAGAGCTTGCGGATGGTGCGCACCATGGTTGCGGAGCCTTTCTCGTATGCGACAACGTTGTCGGGCGAAGGGCGTGGCAAGACGGGGCGTGTACGTACGGAAGGGGCGTTCTGCCGTCGGAGCTGTGCGCGGCGTGCGAGTCCAGCGAGGCCCCCAGGGGCGGGCGGGCCGATGTACGACGTTGGAAATTCTGCGACGTGCAGCATAAGAACATGGGTGCTTCCCTCTGTCCATACTCCGCGCCCACCACATCCGGCGTTCAGTGGGGGCCGGTGGGGGGCGCGGTACGGCGGCCGTGCGGAAACCCCGCGACCGGGGCCCGGGCCCCGGCCACGCCCCGGGTCCGGCGGTACGGCGTGAGAAGCCGTCGGCTACCGCGGTCCGGACGGCGCCGATGTTCGACCCAACTTCCGTGCAGCGGCAGCGGTTCCGCGTTGGACGCGCGGCCGCCACGCGCGAAGCCGTTCGCCGGGAGTCCGTAGGGTAACGATTCCCTTCCCGTCCGCTGCCTCGGCCGAATCGAAGCGCTTCGACTCCCCTATGGACAGTGGTTGGGGGCGAGTCTAGGCTTCACGATGTCTGTGCATGTCAGAGTGTGAAGGGGAGCGCAGTAGGCGCTGTCGAAGCGCTTCATCCGCTCTCCCTTGCGGTCGCCGTCTGTAGGGGAGAAGCCGAATGGTCACGCTTGCCGAGGTCGCCCAGCACGCCGGAGTGTCCGCGAGCACGGTGAGCTACGTCCTCAGCGGCAAGCGGTCGATCTCCGCCTCCACCCGGGAACGGGTCGAGCACAGTATCCAGCAGCTGGGCTACCATCCCAACGCCGGTGCCCGTGCCCTTGCCAGCAGCAGGTCCAACATCATCGCGCTGATGGTGCCCCTGCGTACGGACATGTACGTGCCCGTGATGATGGAGATCGCCATCGCTGTCGCCACCAGTGCCCGTACGCACGGCTACGACGTCCTCCTGCTCACCGGCGAGGAGGGGCCGGCGACCGTCCGGCGGATCGCGGGGAGTTCTCTGGCGGACGCGATGATCCTGATGGACGTCGAACTGCACGACGAGCGGCTGCCGCTGCTCCGCGATGCGGGCCGGGCCGCCGTTCTGATCGGCCTGCCGGCCGACACCAGCGGGCTGACCTGTGTCGACCTCGACTTCGAGGCGACCGGTGCGCTCTGCGTGGACCATCTCGCCGGACTCGGACACCGCGAGGTGGCGGTGATCGGCGAGGCGGCCGCCGTCTACGAGCGGCACACCGGCTTCGCCGAACGGACCGTGGACGGCGTACGGGCGAAGGCGCAGGAGGCAGGGATGCGGATCCTGCACCGTCCCTGCGAGGGCGGGTACGCCGCGATGGCCGGCACACTGGGCCGCATCTTCGACGAACGGCCCGGAACGACCGGATTCATCGTCCAGAACGAGGCCGCGGTCGAGCCGCTGCTCAACCTGCTCCAGCAGCAGGGGCGAGCGGTGCCGGAGGACGTGTCCGTCGTGGCCGTCTGCCCCGAGCAGGTGGCCACGCAGGCCTCGGTGCGGCTCACCTCCGTGGCCATCCCGGCACAGGAGATGGGGCGCCGCGCAGTGGAACAGGTGGTTGCGAAGCTCGCCGGCCGGGGTACCGACGAGGTGGAACTGCTGGAGCCCGTGCTCACGGTGCGTGCGAGCACGGGACCTGCTCCGGCCTGAGTGTCGTGGTGTTCGGGTACGGCTCGATGCCGGCGGTGTGCCACGGGGTGTTCCTGCCATGGGGGGCGGAGGAGTGCTACCGCGGTCCCAGGGTGAGGACGCGGTCCACTCCGGCCGCCAGTTCCAGCGGAGCCGGGGGGTTTCCGGCGGAGGTCTCGGTGAGGGCGAGTCCGTCACCCGTACGCAGATCGACCCGGGCGTCACGGGTGGGGCGCAGCACGGCGGTGGCACCGTCCTTGGACCACCGCAGATCGAGGTGTGCGCCGAACCGCGTTCGTACGCCGAGGAGTTCACCGGCCGAGTACGCCGCCGGGACCGCCGGCAGCAGCACCAGGCGGCCGGGCGCCGACTGGACGAGCGACTCGATCACGGCGGCGGGCAGGCTGTGGGCCGCGTCCGCGTTGTAGACGTTCCGGGACGGGTAGTGCGCGCTCATCAGCGAGTCGTGGAAGAAGTCGCCGCCCAGCACCGCTTCCAGAGCCGCCGACACCCTGGAGGGGTCCCGCAGCCGGGCGGCGATCAGGGCATGGTGCAGATGCCCGTGGGCGGAGTCGTTCTCCGAGCCGCGCAGCTCCAGGGCGCGGTGTGCGGCCCTGGCCAGCTCCGGGGTGTCGTACGGGTTGATCGCGTCCAGCGGCCACACCGGATAGAGGTGGCTCAGATGGCGGTGGTCGTACGTCTCCCGCAGGCCCGGCCACGCCCACTCGGCGAGCGCCCCGTCCTCGTTCACGAGGTACGCCGGGAGCCGGGCCGCGAGTGACCGCCACAGTCCGGCGGACGGGTGCCCGGGGGCGTGTCCGGCGGCCGTCGTCAGGGCGTGGTGGGCCGCGGCGATGTCCATCGTCGCGTTCACCGTCACCCAGCTCGCGTTGGCCGGCCGGTTCTCGGGGGAGTACGAGGGCACGACCGCGAGGTTCCCGTCCGGGTCCTCACGGCTGAGGAAGTCCTCGTAGAACAGCGCCGCTTCGACGAGCGCGCCGGTCAGAGCGGCATCCGGGGAGCCCGTCGTGACCTCGGCGTGTTCCAGCAGCGGCTGCAACAGCCAGTCGGCTCCCGCCGTCCACAGATGCAGCGGATAGGGGCGCTGGAAGTGCCGTGTGTGGCCCGACACGCCGTCCGTGTGGGACGGCGCGACGATGCCTCGCGCCCCGAAGAGCGCCCGGGCGTTGTCCTGCCAGTCGGACAACTGCCCGTGCACGAGGGACGCGTGGGCCTCGGTGACCTCCGGGAGTGCGGCCGCCGCGGCGGAGGCGACCTGGAGGTTGAGGTTGGCGTTCGTGGTGAGGGCCCCGGACCAGGCCGTGTCCCAGTCGCCGGTCCACAGACCGGTCAGCCGGGGCGGCAGCGCCCCCGAGGAGGACAGCAGGTGGTAGCGGCCCGCCGCGAAGAGCCGCTCCAGGAGCGCGGGGGACTGCGGCCTGCGCAGCAGCTCGCTGCCGGACAGCTCCCGCTCCGGCGCCGCGTCCCGCAGCGTGAAGGAGGCGCGCCCGTACGCGGTCCGGTGCGGCGGCCGGTGGCGCTCCAGCAGCGTGGCGTAGTCCTCGCGGGGCAGAGCGGCCCACAGCTCCCCGAGGTCGGGGCGGCCGGCCCCCCTGACGACCCGGGTCGTCAACGTGAGGCTCCGCGCCCCCTCGATCCGGATGCCCTCGCCGGCCACGGAGACACGGCCGCCGTCCACCCGCGCCACGGTGACGCCCGTGTACCCGAGCCCGCTGCCCGGATAGCCCACCCTCAGAGCCAGGTGCGCCCCGTCCGGAGTCAGGACCGCGGAGCGGCCGACCGCCAGCCGCGCGGGGGCGCCGGGCAGCGAGTGGTCCAGGACGACGTCCGCGGTCAGGCCGGGGTCCGTGATGTGCTGCACGATCACGTCGTCGGCCCGTGACACGAAGACGCTGCTGCTCCAGGCCTCGTACGACGCGGTCACCTCGCCCGACGTGAAGTCGACGTCGCGCCTGTATCCGGCGACCGCCTCGTGCAGCCCCCGTCCGCGGCGCACCCACGTCCGGAACGCCGGGTGGAAGGGCTGCACCCACACCAGCGGGCGGCCGTCGCCGAAGTCCTCCGCGGCCGTCGTGTCCCCGGACAGGAGCGCATGCTGGAGGCGGGGGAGCCGGTCGGCGAGCTCCGGCGGGCGCAGGTCCTCGCTGCCGTTGGGCCGCACCAGCAAGTGGTGGTTGACGATCACCTGGTCGTCGGCCGGGTCTCCGTACACCATCGCCCCGTGACGGCCGTTCCCGCTGAGGAACGCGTCCTCCCAGCGGGTGGCCGGACGGGGTTCCCACGTGCCGTCGATCATGCCGGGACGTCCCTGAGCACGGCGACGCCGTAGCGGTCCAGCTCCACACAGCCATCGGCCTCGGCCCCCGTGAGCAGGTCGAGGCGCCGGCCCGGCAGTTTCACCACGGCCGGCGTCCGGCCGTGGTTCAGCAGGAAGAGCAGCTCGCCGCGGAGCACCGCCTCGACCCCGGAGGGCAGCCCTTCCAGCACGGGGCGTACGCCGGCCTCGGCCGCCGCCCGGCCGAGCAGGTCCCGCAGGGACTCGGGTTCGGGCAGCGTCGAGACGTACCACGCGCCGCCCTTGCGGAGCACCGCGGGAAGGCCGTCCAGCTCGCCCTCCCGGTAGGCGGCCACCGTCTCCGCGCTGCCGTCGGGTTCCAGCTCCTCCGACCACAGCGTGCCCCGGAAACCGTCGCACGCGACCGTCGCGCCCGCGTCCAGCGGCCACCACTCGTGCACCGTACGGATACCGAACAGCTCACGCAGTCTGCCGTCCATGCCACCCGGCCTGATCCGGTCGTCGACGTCCGTGACTCCGGTGAAGAACCCGCACACGAGGGTGCCGCCGCCTCGCACATACGCGACGAGGTTGTCGATCGCCGCGTCACCGAGGAGCTGGAGCTGGGGCACGAGCACCATCCGGTACGCGCTCAGATCCGACTCGGGGCGGGCGAACTCCATGCCGACACCGCTGTCCCACAGCCCCCGGTGCCAGGCCTGTAGCAGCTCCGGGTACGACACGAGACAGGACGGCCGGCCCTCCTGGGTGCTCGACCACCACGCATCCCAGTCGTGCAGCACGGCGACCTCGGCACAGACCCCGGTGCCGCTCACCTCGGCGCCGATCAGCGCGAGTTCGGCGCCGATGCGCTTGACCTCCCCGAACGTGCGGCCACTCTCACCGGCGTGACTCAGCATCCCGGAGTGGAACTTCTCCGCCCCCTGCCGGGACTGCCGCCACTGGAAGTAGCAGAGCGCGTCCGCCCCCCTCGCCACCGACTGGAGCGACCAGAGCCGGTTGAGGCCGGCCGGCTTGGGATGGTTGACACCGCGCCAGTTGACCGACCCGGCCGCCTGTTCCATCACCATCCACGGCCCGCCGGCCTGCGAGCGGGTCATGTCGGCGAGCATCGCGTTGTACTGTCCGGCGCGCGGGTCCGTCGGGTCCGGGTAGACGTCGACGGAGACGATGTCCTCCTGCTCGGCCCAGGCCCAGGCGTCCTGGCCCGACCACAGCGGCATGAAGTTGGTCGTCACCGGGATGTGCGGGGTGTGCCGGGCGACGATGTCCCGCTCGGCGGCGTAACACTCCATCAGGGCGTCGGAGGTGAAGCGTTTGAAGTCCAGCTCCTGGGCCGGATTCCGCAGGTACTGCGCTTTGCGCGGCGGCAGGATCTCCGCCCAGGTGTCGTAGCGTTGGCTCCAGAACGCCGTGCCCCAGGCCTCGTTCAGCGCCTCCAGGGTGGTGTACCGGGAGGCCAGCCAGCGTCGGAAGTGCGCGCCGGTCTCGTCGCACCAGCAGTGTGTGCAGTACTCGTTGTTGATGTGCCACACGGTCAGCGCGGGATGGCCGGCGTACCGTGCGGCGAGGTCCTCCGTGAGGGCTGCCGCGTAGCGCCGGTACACCGGTGAGCTCGGGCAGAAGTGCTGCCGGGAGCCGTAGTTGACGACGGAGCCGTCCTCGGCGCGCGGCAGTGTCTCCGGGTGCAGGGCCCCCATCCACGGTGGCGGTGAGGACGTCGGAGTGGCGAGGACGACGCCGATGCCGCCTGCGTGCAGGAGGTCCAGCAGCCGGTCGAGCCAGCCGAACTCCCTTACACCGGGGCGGGGTTCGATGGTCGCCCAGGAGAAGACGCCGACGGTCACGGAGTTGACCCCGGCCTCCTTCATCAGCCGGACGTCGTCGGCCCACACCTCCTCGGACCACTGCTCGGGGTTGTAGTCGCCTCCGAAGAGGATGCGGCCACGGGTGGCGTCGTGCAGGGACGGCATGGACGTCTCGTTCCTCTACGGGGAAGTCGCTACTGGGGGTCTGCGTACTGGATGCCGCGGCCGTTGGTGCCCAGATAGACACGGCCGTGGACGCGGGGGTCGCCGGTGATGACCTCTCCGGTCCACCCCCACTGGTGGGCGTCGTCGTTGATGCGGACCCAGGTCGCACCCGCGTCGTCCGAGCGGAGCACGGCCACGCCGTCGTACGTCGCCGTGACCCGCCCGGTCTGGAAGACCGCCGGGTAGCCCGCCCGTCCCTTCCTCGGGGCGGCCTTGCCGAAGCCGAGGGCGTACGAGGCCTGGCAGCCGGCCACCGTTGTGAACGTGCGGCCGCCGTCCATCGAGCGCAGGAGGCCGTGGTCCTTGGCGGAGAGCCAGAGATCTCCGGAGCGCCCGGGAGCCGCGGCCATACGGAACTGGGCGTCCCCCGAAGGGAGTCCGGTCGCGCCCTCGGTGAAGGTCGCACCCTTGTCCGTGGAGAGGAAGACCGCCCCCGTGTCCGTGTCGTACACGTAGAAGCGCCTCGGGTCCAGCGGGTCGGCGACCGGTGTGCCGCCCTCGGGGAACGTGGGTACCTCCGCCCACGTGGCCCCGCTGTCCGTGGAGCGGTGTGCGGCGTACTTGGTGCCGTCCCAGTGGATGAACGACCACAACAGCGTCGCCCCGTCGGCGGAGACCGCCACCGGGCCGGGAGCCGAAGGCGCGATCGCCGGCTGGGACGCGAACGGCTGCCAGCTCGCCCCGCCGTCGTGGGAGTACGCACCGGCCGAGTCGGATCCCGAGGGCCAGCCCGTCCGCACGACGTACGACGGCTTCAGGGTGGCCAGGGCCAGGCCCGTCGCCGTGCCGAAGACCGGGTTCGACGCCATGCCCCGCGCAGGGGACACGGTCAGTCGGTCATGACGCATGACCCCGATGTCACCCAGGCCGCTGAGGAGCCGGGCTCCCGAGGGTGGTGCGATCAGCTGCCGTACCGACGACTCCTCCAGTCCCCGGATCTCGGGAGCCCAGTGGACCAGGTCGCGTGTCCCGTAGATCGTGGCGCCGGTGCCGTGGACGATGTGCCGAGAGTCGTACGGGTCGACGGCCAGGGCCTGGATCCACCAGCCGAACTTGGGTTCCCCGCCCCACTTCAGATACGGCGTCTCCGAGACGTCCAGCACCGCCGTGTCCTTGAGGGAGGTCCAGCTCGCCCCGCCGTCCGTGGAACGGAACAGGGTGTCCACGGGGCCCCAGCGGTTGTTCGTGGAGACCACGACGGTGCCGGGGCGGGAGGCGTCCACGGCCACTCCGCCGTACCCGAACGCGTCGCCGGCGCCCGGGGCCACCGGAGTCACGTCTCTCCAGGCCCCGGTCACCGTGTCGAGGCGGTGCACCGAGCCGTCGGCCTGGTTGTTCGGGCCCGGACCGTCCGCGTAACTCACGTACAGCGCACGGCTGCCCGCGTCGTACGCCGCGCGGACCGGCACCTTCGTCGCGGCTCCGGCGGACGGCTGCCCGGGTACGGCCTCCCAGCCGCCGGAGGCGTCTGTGCGGTAGAGCGCCGTGCCGCCGTCCCCCCAGCCCGCGTACACCGTCCGGCCGGCCGTGACCAGCAGGGTGACGCCCTGGCCGCCCGCCGACGGCGTGGCCGGGAAGGAGGTGTCGGCGGCCCAGGTGGCACCCCGGTCCGTGGAGCGCAGCAGCCCGTCGTGGCGTGTCCCGAGCCAGAGCGTGTCACTGTCCCGCGGATCGACGAGGAGCCGCTCGCCGCAGCCCCGGCCGTCCTCGTTGGCCCCGAGGCGCACGGTGAGATCGGTCCGTGACCACGTCGCCCCGCGGTCCTCGGAGCTGAGCACCGCACCGGGGGAGGCGTACGCCTGTGTGTAGGTCCCGAGGGCCAGGTACAGCCGGTCGGGGTGCGCCGGGTCGACGGCCATCGCCTCGACGCCCATCAGGTTCCAGTCGTCCCAGCCGATGTGGTCGGTGAGTGCCGTCCACCGGGCCCGGCGGTCGTCCCAGCGGTAGGCGCCGCCGATGTCCGTGCGGGCGTAGGCGAGCCCCCGCACGGCCGGATGGAACAGGATGCCCGTCACGAAGCCCGTCCCGCCGATCGCCGCGGTGCGCCAGCGGTGCGGCTGGGTCTTCGCGGGATGCCGGGCGGCCGAGGCCGTGCCCGCGGCCGGCAGCACGGAGGCCGAGGCGGCGACCACCGCCGCACCGGCCAGGACGGTCCGGCGCCGGGGGCGGGGGGCGGGTTCTGGCTGCGGGACGGACGAAGCGCGCATGACGAAGACCCTCCGGTGGGGAATGACGGGTGAGTGCGGTGCGGGAGGCGGTGATCAGCCCTTGACGGCGCCGGTGAGCATGCCTTCCTTGAAGTGCTTCTGCACGAACGGTGAGAGGACCGCGACCGGGATCAGCGCCAGCACCATGACCGCCATCTGGATGGCGAGCAGGGACAGGTGGCCGGTGTTGATGACCTGCGTCAGACCGGTGGGCCGCTCCTGTTTCAGGACCAGCTGGTTCATCACGTTCTGGAGCGGCATCATCTCCGGGTCGCTGATGTAGATGGACGCGTTGAACCAGGCGCTCCAGTAGCCGACCGCGTAGAAGAGCGTGATCACCGCGATGACCGCGCGGGACAGGGGCATGATGATCTGCCACAGGATGCGGAAGTCACCCGCCCCGTCGATGCGGGCGCTCTCGACGAGCTCCTGGGCCGTACTCATGAAGAAGGCGCGCAGGACCAGGATGTTGAAGACGTTCAGCGCGCTCGGGAGGATCAGGGCCAGGTAGGAGTCGGTGAGGCCGAGACCCTGGACCACCAGGTAGGTGGGGATGAGGCCCGCCCCGAAGAACATCGTGGCGAGCATGAACAGCAGCAGCGGACGGTGGAGCACCGACCCCGGCCGGGACAGACCGTAGGCGCACATGACCGACACGGCCATGCTGAAGAGCGTCCCGACCACGGTCACGCAGATGCTGACCACCGCGGCCCGGGTGACCTGGCCGCCGCCGAGGAGCTCCTGGTAGGCGACGAACGTGATGCCGCGAGGGATCACCACCAGCCCGCCCGCGTCGGTGATGGTCCGCACCGAGGACAGACTGGTGACGATGACGACCCAGAGCGGGAAGAGCACGGCCAGACAGGCCAGGACGAGGACCACGCCCTTGGAGGCGAGCCCCGCCCTTGTCGGCTCCTCCTCCCACACCGGCCGCAGCCGGCCACGCGTACCGGGCTTGATCCCGGCCACGCCGGTCATTCGGTAGAGCAGGCCGCTCACTTCTTGTACACCCCCTGCTCACCCATGAGATGGGCGACCTTGTTGGCCCCGAGGACCAGCAGCAGACCGAAGATTCCCTTGACGATCCCGACGGCCGCCGCGTAGCTGAAGCCGCCGTACTGGATGCCCACGTTCCAGACGTAGGTATCGAGGACCTCGGAGGCGCCCGGGCCGACGGCGGTGCGCTGGAGCAGGATCTGCTCGAAGCCCACGGTGAGCGCGTTGCCCACCTGGAGGACCAGCAGAAGGGCCACGACCGGGCGCAGGGCGGGCAGTGTGACGTGCCACATCCGGCGCCAGCGGTTCGCACCGTCCATCGCGCTCGCCTCGTAGAGTTCCGGGCTGACCGAGGCCAGCGCGGCGAGGAAGACGATGACGCCCCAGCCGGCGTCCTTCCAGATCATCTCGAAGGTGATCAGGAACTTGAACAGACCGGGGTTCGTCATGAGGTCGAAACCCTCGTACCCCCTCTCCCGCAACGTCTGCGCGATGAGTCCCGCGCCGCCGAACATCTGCTGGAAGACCGTGATGACCAGGACCCAGGAGAAGAAGTGCGGCAGGTAGAGGATCGCCTGCGCCACAGCCCGGACCCGGGGCCGCACGAAGCTGTTGATGAACAGCGCGAGCAGGATCGGCACCGGGAAGAACAGCGTCAGCTGCAACAGGAAGATCGTCAGTGTGTTGCCCAGCGCCGACCAGAACAGCCGGTCGTTCACCATCTGCTGGAACCACTCGAAGCCGACCCAGGGGCTCTGCAGGATCGCCTGGAAGGCGTTGTCCGCGATGTACGGGTCGTAGTCCTGGAAGGCGACGACGTTGCCCGCCAGGGGGATGTAGGCGAAGACCAGCAGCAGCAGCATCGCCGGCAGGGTCATCAGCAGCAGCGTCCGGTCGCGCCGCAGCCGGTGCCGCAGGGGCACCTTCGCGGTCACCCGTACGTCTTCGGGGGCCGCCCCGTCCTTCTCGGCCGGCGGCGACGCGGGGAGTTTCCGCGCGCGCCGGTCATCTGTGCTCAGCGACATGTCAGGAGGCCGACTCACCGGTCTCGTCGAGCAGCTTCTTGTACCAGTCGCGCAGCTTGTCGCCGCCCCTGGTCTTCCAGTCCGATACCTGCTGCTGCATGTCGCTGACCTTCTTGCGGCCGCGCACGATGTCCTTCTCCATGGCCTCGAACTGCGCGTTGAGCTCGGTGTACCGGGTGGGCTCCTGGATCTGCATCCCGTGGAACAGCGGCTTCTTCAGGTGCGCGCCCTGGCGCTGCTGCCACTCGACGACACCCTTGGCGACGTCCGGGTAGTCCGGGTAGGCGCGGTACGGCTTGGAGGTGGCGATGTACTCGTAGGTGGCGAAGACCTCGTTGTTGCCCTGCTCGTTCTTGACGAGGACGCCGTCCTTGAGGCTGTGGTGGGTGCCCTCCAGACCGTACGCCCGCAGGCGCTGTTCCTTGCTCCCGTACGGCGCGGCGGTGAAGTTGGCCAGGGCGAGGAGGTCCTCGACGACCTTCTTGTCGGCCTTCTTGCTGACGAAGCACCAGATGTTGGAGGGGGAGGCCTCGTAGATGACGGGGTCGCCGCCGTCGTGGGCGAAGAAGTCCATCGCCCCCATCCGGAAGTCCGGCTTGTCCAGCCGCTGCACGGCGGTCGCGGCGTACCAGTCGGAGATGTCCGCGTTGTACATCATGACGTTGCCCGAGGAGAAGGTGGTGCGCATGTCACCCGTCTCCGCCTTGGCGTCCGGGTGCACGAAGCCGGCCGAGTACAGCGAGCGTGACCACTCCAGCGCCTCCAGGTACTCCTGGGTCTCGTAGCGGTTCACCAGCTTGCCGTCGACCAGTTGCCAGTAGTAGGGCTTCTCCGGCAGCACCCCGAAGAAGACGAACGCCGACCACGTCATGTCGCTGCACGCCCACACCTTGCTCCTGGGCGCGTTGATCTCCTTGCAGAGGTCGTAGAACTCCTTCGTGGTGGCCGGGACCTCGTAGCCCTTCTCCTCGAACAGGTCGGCGCGGTAGAAGGGGGTGATGTTGGGCGTGGCCTCGGCGGGCATGGGTATCCCACGCAACTGGCCGGCGAAGACGCCGCGCTGCCAGGCGCCGGTGGGAATGGCCGCCAGGTTGGGGTACGCCTTGACCTTGTCGCCCGACAGGTAGGGGCCCAGGTCCGCGAACTTGTTGGCGATGGCGCTCGGGATCTTGCCTCCGAGCTCCCAGCCCGGGATGACGACGGCGTCCGGGATGGAGCTGGAGGCGAGCACCGCACCGAGTTTCTGCCCGTAGACGTTGCCGTCCTGGTTCTGCCACTTGACCTTGACGCCGGCCGCCGTGTCCATGGCTGTCCAGTAGGCGTTGCCCTCGCCGGGCGAGGTGCCCCAGAGGGGCGCCATGATGCTGATGTCGCTGCCCTTGCCCAGCTTCCGGGGCACCGACACCGCCAGCTCGGCGGCGGGGAGAGCCGTGGTGAAACCGTCGGCGGAGCCGTATTTGCTGGGGATGTCAGGGGTGACGGCCTTCGAGGGCACATAGGCGGGAAGGATGTCCTTCAGCTTCTGACCTGTGGTGGTGCCCTCGTTCTTCGAGCCACCGGAACCGCCGCCGCAGGCGGCGAGGAGCGGCATGCCGCCGCCCACGGCTGCCGCGACAACCACGGAGGAGGCGAGAAATCGTCTCCGGCTGGGGGCGGAGGGGGAGTTCGGCGTCATTGCGTCAACCCTTCGTGGTGCGACAGGACGGCCCGCGGCGGCGACTGCCGCTCGGCCCTGTCGCCGAGGTAGGGGCGTTACCGGCCGAGCCGGCCGGAACGGAACCGGCTGAGCTGAAGCGGTCGACGGGCTGCTCGTCGAAGCGCTTCGATGTTGCAGCGAGGTTAAGTGAAGGGTGTCGGCCGCACAAGAGTTCGTTTCGATATTCGTCCGGCCTGTATGCGAACCCTTCCCGGCTTGATGACGCACCGATCTGCGCGGAAGAGCCTCTTGGGGCGGTCGTGCCCTTGACACTCACAGGGTCGTCCGATGAGCATCGAAGCGCTTCGAACGATCTTCTCCGCGCGCTGAAAGACGACGTGGCGCCGGCAGACCGGAATACCTCCCACCTCTTCAAGGGGACCCGCACGTGACGGACCATCCACTTCCCTTCCGCGACCCGCGGCTGTCCTTCTCCCGACGCACCGACGATCTGCTCGGACGGCTCACGTCCGACGAGCGGATCGCGATGCTGCACCAGTTCGCCCCGGCGGTGGAGCGTCTGGGGGTCGGCCCGTTCCGTACCGGACAGGAGGCCCTCCACGGGGTCGCCTGGATGGGGCCCGCCACCGTCTTCCCGCAGGCCGTCGGCCTCGGCGCCACCTGGAACGACGACCTGGTCCGCCGGATCGGGGAGGCCGTCGGCAACGAGGTGCGGGCCAAACGTGCCCAGGACGACCGCGTCGGGCTCAACGTCTGGGCGCCGACCGTGAATCTGCTCCGCCACCCGCTGTGGGGCCGCGGCGAGGAGGGGTACTCCGAGGACCCGGCTCTCACCTCCGCCATCGCCGTCGCGTACACCCGGGGACTGCGCGGGGACCATCCCCGCTACTGGCGCACCGCCCCCGTGCTCAAGCACTGGCTCGCGCACAACAACGAGACCGACCGTGACACCGCGTCCTCCTCGGTCCGCCCGCGCGTCCTGCACGAGTACGACCTGCGGGCCTTCCGTGACGCGGTGCGGGCGGGCGCCGTGGCCGGCGTCATGCCCGCCTACAACCTGGTCAACGGCCGCCCGAACCACGTCTCCCCGCTGCTGGGGCAGTACCTGCGCCGTTGGACCGACCAGTCGCTGGTCGTCTGCTCGGACGCGGGCGCCCCTTCGAACCTGGTCGACTCCGAGCACTACTTCGACACCCACGAGGAGGCCACCGCGGCCTCCCTGAAGGCGGGTGTCGACAGCTTCACCGACCACGGCACGGATTCCACCGTCATGACGACACGCATCCGCGACGCGCTCGAGAAGGGGCTCATCGACGCGAGCGACATCGACACGGCGGTCCGCCGTCTGCTCGCCATGCGCTTCGCGCTCGGTGAGTTCGACCCGGAGCTCGACCCGTACGCGCAGGTCGACGACCTGGACACCGAGGAGCACCGGGCTCTCGCCCTGGAAGCCGCCGAGCAGGCGGTCGTCCTGCTCAAGAACGACGGCCTGCTGCCCGTGGAGCCGAAGCGGGGCCGGACCGTCGCGGTCGTCGGACTGCTCGCGGACGCCTGCAAGCTCGACTGGTACAGCGGCACGCTCATGCACCGCTCGACGCCGCTCGACGGAATCCGCGCACGGTACGGCGCCGAGAACGTCCTCTTCGCGGAGGGCGCGGACCGGGTCAGGCTGAAGAGCTCCCACGGCTGGCTCCACGCACCCGCCGCCGACGGGGCGACGGAAGGTGGGGCGCGCGGCGCGGAAGGCGCCCTCGACCCGGCCCTCCTCGCCGGCCGCACCGACCTGCCCCCGCTGACCTGCGGTGACCAGGCGACCGAGCTGGCCCTCGTCGACTGGGGCGACGGCGTCCTGACCCTGCGTACCGACGAGGGGCTGTACCTCTCCGTCGCCGACGACGGGTACGTCAGGGCGTCCGCGGACGAGCCGGGCGGCTGGGTCGTCCAGGAGACCTTCCGCCTGGAAGCGGTGGCGGGAACCGACGGCGGGCACCGCCTTCTGCACATCGGGAGCGGTGGGTACGTGTCTGTCTCCGCCGGCGGCGCGAAGGTCGCCGACGCGGGCGAGAAGATCTCCCGGGACGACGCCACGGTCTTCGAACGGGAGACCGTCGAGCACGGCGCCGACGCGGTGGCCCGCGTCGCCGCGGCCGCCGACACCGTGATCGTCGTGGCGGGCAACGACCCGCACATCAACGGCCGGGAGACCGAGGACCGTACGACCCTCGCCCTCCCCGCCCAGCAGGACCGGCTGTGGCGCGCCGCGCACGCCGCCAACCCCCGTACGGTCCTCGTCCTGGCCTCCGCCTACCCCTACGCGGTCGGCGACGCGGCGGACGCACTGCCTGCCCTGCTCTGGACGGCGCACGGGGGGCAGGCCGCGGGTACCGCGCTCGCCCGCGTCCTCGCGGGCGACGTGTCCCCGGCGGGCCGGCTCCCGCAGACGTGGTACGCGAGCGACGACGATCTGCCCGGCCTGCTCGACTACGACGTCATCGGCTCCCGGCAGACGTACCTCTACTTCGACGGCACGCCCCTCTTCCCGTTCGGCCACGGACTCGGCTACGCCCACTTCACGTACTCGGCCCTGCGCACGGAGGTGGACGGCGAGCGGCTGCGCGTGTCACTGACCGTCACCAACGACGGCGGGCTCGCCGCCGACGAGGTGGTGCAGCTCTACGTCCGCGCGGCCGGACCCGCCAAGACGGCCGGACCCGTCCGTGAGGGCCTGGGGCGCCGGCTCCCCGGCCTCGGCGATCCCCAGGACCTGCCGCGGCGCAAGCTGGTCGCCCACCGTCGGGCGCACCTCGTGCCGGGCGCGGGGCAACGCATCGAATTCGAGGTGCCCGTAGAGGAGTTGGGGCACTGGAGTGTGGCGCACGGCCGGTGGACCGTCGAGCCGGGAGCCTACGAGATCCTCGCGGGGGCGTCGAGCGCCGACATCCGGCTCATCGCGACAGCGGTCGTCGACGGAGAGGCGCAGGGCCCCCGGCCGGTGGCGACGCGCGGTCTGGAGGCCGTCGACTACGACCGGCAGAAGGACACGGAGATCCTCGACCGTACGAAGACGGAAGGTGACGTCGTGGCGCCCGCGTCCGCCGACAAGGAGGGGAGCCTCGTCTACCGGGCGTGCGACTTCGGTGAGGGGGTGTCGGGACTGAGGTTCCTGGCCTCGGGGGAGGGGAGCATCACCGTGAGCGTGGGCGGCCACAGCCTGACGCTCCAGTTCCCGGACACCGGCGGACCGTACGCGTACCGCACCTTCGAGGCCGCGCTGGACCTCCGGGGGGTGCACGAGATGGGTATCGGCCTCGGGGGCGCCATGCGCCTCGCCCGCGTGAACGTCGTTCCCGCCACAGACGTCGTTCCCGCCAAGAAGGAGACCGCATGAAGTTCACCGACGGCTTCTGGCTCATGCGCGAGGGCGTCCGAGCCTCGTACGCGACCGAGATCCGTGATCTGCGCGTGGACGCCGACCGGTTCACCGCCTACGCCGCGGTGAAGCGTGTCGCGGCGCGCGGCGACACGCTCAACACCCCGCTGATCACCGTCGAGTGCTTCTCCCCGGCCGAGGGCGTCATCGGCGTCCGCACCACCCATCACGCGGGCAAGGCCCGGCGGGGGCCGGACTTCACGATCCTGCCGGACGACACCACGGCACCCGCGGCACGCACCCGCCGGGACGGTACGGCAACGGAACTCACCAGCGGGCCACTGACGTTGCGGATGGACGGCGACGGCCCCTGGGGCATCTCCTTCCTCGATGCCGACGGTCGGCGCCTCACCGGAGTGGACCCGAAGGGCACGGCGTTCGCGACCGCGCCCGACGGCACTCACCACATGATCGCCCAACTGGGCCTGGGCGTAGGCGAGTACGTCTACGGACTCGGCGAGCGCTTCACCCCGTTCGTCAAGAACGGGCAGACCGTCGACATCTGGCAGGCCGACGGGGGCACCAGCAGCGAACTGGCGTACAAGAACATCCCGTTCTATCTGTCCTCACGCGGCTACGGCGTCTTCGTCAACCACCCCGGCAAGGTCTCCTTCGAGGTCGGCTCGGAGTCGGTCGGGCAGGTGCAGTTCAGCGTCGAGGACCAGTCACTGGAGTACTACATCGTCGCCGGCCCGACGCCGAAGGACGTCCTGTCCCGTTACACGGCCCTGACCGGCAGACCCGCGCTGCCGCCGGCCTGGTCCTTCGGCCTGTGGCTGACCACGTCCTTCTGCACGTCCTACGACGAGGGGACCGTCACCTCCTTCGTCGACGGCATGGCCGAGCGCGGGATCCCGCTCAGCGTCTTCCACTTCGACTGTTTCTGGATGCGCGAGTACCAGTGGTCGGACTTCCTGTGGGACCCGGAGGTCTTCCCCGACCCCGAGGCGATGCTGGCCCGCCTCAAGGAGCGGGGCCTGCGCATCAGCATGTGGATCAACCCTTACATCGCCCAGAAGTCGGCCCTGTTCGCGGAGGGCGCCGAACACGGCTACCTGGTGCGGCGCGCCAACGGTGACGTCTGGCAGTGGGACCTGTGGCAGCCGGGGATGGCGCTCGTCGACTTCACCAACCCGGCCGCCCGCGCCTGGTACAACGACAAGCTGCGTCTCCTGCTCGACCAGGGTGTCGACTGCTTCAAGACGGACTTCGGCGAGCGCATCCCCACGGACGTCGTCTGGCACGACGGCTCCGACCCGGAGCGGATGCACAACTACTACGCACAGATCTACAACCGCACCGTCTTCGAACTTCTGGAGAAGGAGCGCGGAGCGGGCGAGGCGGTGCTCTTCGCCCGGTCGGCGACGGCGGGCGGACAGCAGTTCCCGGTCCACTGGGGCGGTGACTGCTTCGCCTCCTTCACCGCCATGGCCGAGTCCCTGCGCGGCGGACTGTCGCTGAGCCTGTCCGGCTTCGGATTCTGGAGCCACGACATCGGCGGCTTCGAGGGCACCCCCGACCCGGCGGTCTTCAAGCGCTGGCTCGCCTTCGGCCTGCTGTCCTCGCACAGCCGGCTCCACGGCAACGTCTCCTACCGGGTGCCGTGGGAGTTCGGCGAGCAAGCCGTCGACGTGGCACGGAAGTTCACCCTGCTCAAGCACCGGCTCATGCCCTACCTCTACGGAGTGGCCGCCGAGGCGCACCGTACGGGCGTCCCGATGATGCGGCCCATGCTGACGGAGTTCCCCGGCGACCCCGCCTCCCGCACCCTGGACCGGCAGTACATGCTCGGCCCGGACCTGCTGGTCGCGCCGGTCTTCACCGAGGACGGTGAGGTCGAGTACTACGTTCCCGAGGGCATCTGGACCTCACTGCTGACCGGCGAACGCGTCACCGGTCCCGCCTGGCGGCACGAGACGCACGGCTTCGACAGCCTGCCGCTGCTGGTCAGGGACGGAGCCGTACTGCCGTGGGGCGCCGACGACCAGCGCCCGGACGGGGACTGGCTGGACGGCCTCACCCTGCGGGTCTTCGGCACCGGTACGGACGCGCGCACGGTCACCGTGCCGGACCTGACCGGCGCCCCGGCGGCGGAGTTCCATGTCGTGGGGGACGGGTCCGGGGTCCGCGTCACGGCGGAGGGCACCGACCGGGTCTTCCGGGTGACCGTCGACGGATCCGGTGCGGAGGGGGAGGGGTCCGGGACAGTCGTCGTCGCCTGAGCTCCGCCCACCACCACGGCAGCCTGCCGGGCCCGCGCCAGGGGCGCCCGGCGGGCTGCCGTTCCCCTTCGGCTCACACCGACTACGCGAAAGACCGCGCGACCACGTCGCCCGGGACGGGCTCGTCCCCGACGGGCACGCCCAGGCCCCGCTCGTCACCCGATGACAGGGCCGGCGGCCCGCCCGGGTGCCCGTGCCCGCTACCGCACCCGGCCGAGGCGGAAGAAGAGACCCCTGTGCGCCCAGCCCGTCCGGCGTAGCCCTGTCCAGACGCAGCCGGCGGCGATGCCGAACGCGAGTGCCGTCGCACCGGCCGCGGACGGAAGCGCGGCCATCAGGGCGACGCCCGTCGACACGACGACGAACCCGTCGAACTGCCAGGCAACGACACGCAGCCCGGAGAGGTCGCCGAACGGCGTGATGACAGGAAGGAGGAGTTCGAGCGGAAGATCCAGTTTCATCTCGCGCAGGAACCTGGCGCCCAGCGCCATGACCACCGACCCGGCGACAAGAAGGGCCGTGGCACCCAGATGCCCCCTGTGGAGGTCCCAGCGGGCGACGACGGCGAGGCCGCCCCCCAGGAACGCACCGAGCGTCACCGCGACGACGGGCCAGGCCAGCGTGCGGGCAAGGGTTCCACCCCACCGTTCGCCGAACAGCGGTGCCAGGGTCAGCTCATCTCGCAGTCCGCGCCACGTCTCGCCCACCCACCCCGATCCCAGGTACACGCACAGCGCCCCCAGGGCCCACAGCCACGGTGCCGGTCCGTGCCCCCGGCCACCTGCCCCGAGCGTCAGCGCGGAGGAGCCGAGCAGAAGGAGTGCCGCACCCGCGCTCGCGCGCCCGGGTGTCCGCAGTGCTCGGATCGCACCCTGCGCAAGATATCCGCGCAGACGCCCGTCCGGACGGATCAGGGCGGAGGCGAAACCGGACGGCTCCGGCCGGTACAGATCCAGCGCGTGATGGAGCGTCCCGGTCCAGGCGTATGTCCGGGCCTGGGAGGCGCGGGCCGACTCGCGGGCGAGCCGGGCCAGGTCGACGGTGTGGATCGACCGGAGGGCCGCCCGCCCCGAGGCCCCCGCGGTGGCCGCCAGCACTCCGGCGAGGAGCCACAGGCCCGTTCCGCTGTCCGGCGCCACTCGGCTCACCCCGGCGACCACGACTGCCGCGCCGCCGAAGGCGGAAGCCAGCAGGAGGTTGTCGCGCAACGGCCGGACCTGGCCCCAGAGCCACGCGAACGCCGCGAGGGCGCTGAGCCCCACCCCGGACGCGAGGCCCTGCACCGCGGAATCGAGGTGATCGAAGAGGTCGGTCGCGAGGTACGCCGCCGCGCAGGCCGACAGCAGTCCGGTCGTTCCGGCGTACGTCAGTCTGCGCCGGGCGATCGTGCCGAGGTAGCGCGCCGGAGGGATGTCCGTGGACATGAACACGTGCAGCAGGAAGGGCTGGACCACCACCGGCCCCCAGAACCGCCCGGCGACCTGCGCCCCCCAGCACACCGCCACCGCGAGCACGCAGAGCCAGGGCGCCGCCTCCGTGAGAGACCCTACGGAGACCGATGCGGGCGAAGTGCTCCGGGCGTGGACCACCGGCACCAGGTAGAACGCGGCGAACAGGGCGACGAGGTAGAGGGTGTACGCGTGCCCCCGCACCGTGCCGCGGTCGCCCCGGCGGGCGTAACGCTGCCGCACGGCACGGACGCGCCCCGCGGCGTCGGGCTCGGGCGCCGCGAGAGTGTCCACCGTCATCCCAGCTCCACGAGGCCGTCACACGCCTCCACCAGGGCGGGCTCATGGGTGGCGACCAGGAAGGCCGTGCCCGCCTCCGCCCGCTCCGTGAGCAAGGCCGCCAGCAGTTCGACGCGGTCGCCGTCGAGGTGTCGCTCGGGCTCGTCGAGCAGTACCACGTCAGCGGGGCGCACCAACGTCAGGGCGAGGCTGAAGAGTTGAAGCTGGCCCGAGGAGACCTGATGAGGAAACCGCTCGCCCAGCGGGGACAGTCCCAGTCGCTCGATGACCTCTTCGGCGGCTTCGGCGGTCGTCGCGCTGTTGCCGTACCAGGAGGCGGCAACCAGGGTCACCTGCTCGCGCAGTGTCATGTCACGGGCGAACGGGACCGCGTCGACCAGGGAAGCCAGGAGGCGCCGGTGCCGCGGCCTGGCCATGTCGGCGGGTTCGCCCCGAACCGAACAGGAACCGGCCGTGAGGGTCCGGCTGCCCAGGAAGGCCCGCAGGAGCGTCGTCTTCCCCGAACCGTTGCCGCCGGTGAGGCACCAGACCTCGCCCGGCATCACCGCGAACGAGGTCGGCTCCAGCAGGGTGACGTCGCCCAGGGTGACCGTGGCGCCCTCGGCCGCGATGACGGGAACAGCGGTCACTTCGCCTCCAGAACCACCAGCACCTCTCGTGGGCGTGCAGTTTATGCGTCGCCCGCGTACGCCCCGTCGACGCCCGTCACCTCCAAGCCGTCGGCCACGGGCTCTGCCGGTACGGTGATCGCCTGCCGCGTGGAAGGTCCATGCGTCCGGCCGGCCCGTGCGAGGGATGCCGGTGGCGAGCGAGGGGACCGTGATGAGCGAACTGACGAAGCCCGGGGTCGAGGTTCCGGAGGGTGCAGCGCCCACCGAGCTGACGATCCGGGACCTCGTGGTGGGAGACGGGCCCGAGGCGCGGCCGGGCCGGGTCGTCCAGCTTCACTATGTAGGGGTCACGTTCGCTTCCGGAAGGGAGTTCGACTCCTCCTGGGAACAGGGCCGGCCGTTCAAGTTCGCTGTGGGCGGTGGCAGGGTCATCAAGGGCTGGGACCGGGGGATCAGGGGGATGAGGGTCGGCGGCCGCCGCGAGATCATCGTTCCCCCGCGTCTCGGCTACGGCAAGCAGTCGCCCTCAGCGTCGATCCCGGCGGGCTCGACGCTGATCTTCGTCGTCGACCTGCTCACCGTCGTGGGCGGGCCCACCGTGGCTGGGTCCGGCCCGGCCCGCTCGGCCTGAACACGATGTTCCCGAGGCGCCTCGCCCCGTTCTGCGACAGCCGGTGGACTGGTGGCAGGGACCGGGCATAGGCCCTGAGGCCCCCCTTTTCCGCCCGGCGGCCGATCAGCACGGCCCCGCATCGGCTCAGCACAGCGCCGCATCCGCACTTCCAGGTCATCGACCGCACCAGCCGCGTGGGCCTGCCCGCCACCGTCCACGGCTGGACGCCCTGCACGGGGACGCGCCCTGTCGGCGTGCACCACTACGCCTGACCGGACCGGCCCCGCACGGGCGCTCCCGGCACCACCCGCATGCCCAGCCCCCGCACCCGGTAGATGCACCTGTCGTCGCCCCACAGCGACGCGTCCGCCACGGCGTAGGGACCCCGTGCGTCCGTGCCGCTCTCCACGATGTCCATGTCCACCCGGATCAGCCGGTTGGCCGGGGTGATCTGGCCGCGATACGTCCAGGTCGCCTCGCGCCCCGGCAGCACCGGTTCGAACCCGGGGTCGAGGAGCCCGTCGGCCGCGCCCTGCTCCAGCAGGTGGTACTGGAGCAGTTGGCACATGGCCTCGATCCCCAACGAACCCGGCTGCACGGGGTCCTGGAAGAAGTGGGCCCGGAAGAACCAGGCGTCCGGGCGGACGTCCTTCTCCGACCGCAACCGGCCGAGCCCAGCGCTTCCGCCCTCCGGCCAGTGGCCCGTGATCCGGTCCAGCATCAGCAACATCTCGCCCGGCAGCCGCGGTTCGCCGGCGCAGTACCGGGCGGGACGGGAGGTCAGATCGACCACGCGTTCGCAGGGCTCGTCGAGCCGGGCCCGGTCGTCGGCCGAAGTCGCCAGCCCCTGCTGGTCGTCGAAGGCCGACCGGGGGAAGTAGCCGAAGACCGTGGAGAGTTCGAAGAGGGGCGCGTCGTCGGCCGTGCACGTCACCCGGAACGACTCGATGATCATGTCCCCGCTGCGCGAGACGCGGGTCAGTTCGGCCCTGGTGCGGATCGTACGCGTCGCCGGGGTGACCTCGCCGGTGACCGTTCCCGACCCGTCGAGATTGCGGAACAGCAGGTCCGCCTCGCTGCTCGTCGCGCTGCCGACGTACGAGGCGAGCCACCCGCAGGGCTGGAGCGCCGCCTCCATGAGGACGGCGAACGGCATGACGCGGCCGCCGTTCTGCTCGAAGTACCACGCCCGGTCCGGCACGTCGTACTCGGCGGAGACGACGCTGCCCTCGCGCATCCCGCCCTGCGGACCGTCCACCGACACGATCCGGCTCATGAAGTGATAGGGCGGGCCAGGAAGCCGCGCCACCCTGCGGGTGCCGTCGAAGGGCTCGTACATGGCGCCGAACGCCTCGCTCGGCCTGCCCCAGGCGCACGCCAGCAGCGAGGCGTGGTCAAAGGCGAACCCGTCGGCCGCCACCGCCACCGGCTTCTCCTCCCGATGCCCGGTCAGCCCGCCGAGACGGGGCAGCGGCACCGGGTCCCCGCCGGTCTGGACGGTGGGCGGACCCGAGTGCCGCCAGTGCGACAGCGGCCAGTCGGGGACCAGCCGGAGGGCCATGTCGGTGCCCAAAAACGCCTTCCGCCCGTCCACCGAGCCGAGGACGTCGGCGTGGAGCGTCGGCACCGGCCCGGCCGAGACGCCCCGTACGAACACCTCGTAGACGACCCTCCGGTTCTCCGGGGTCGCCTGGCCCCGGCACATGGCCCTGGAGGGGTGCTCGTCGACCGTCTCGAAGCGCCAGCCGTCCCGGTCCACGGTGAAGCCCATGGCCGTCAGGTAGAACGCCATCGCCTGGAGGCCGCCCTGCAGCATCAGGGTGCCCGGCATGCAGGGGTCGTTCTTGAAATGACCTGCGAAGAACCAGTCGTCCGGGGACAACGCGGTCTCGGCCCGCAGATATCCGCGCCCCCACGGACCTCCGGCCGGGTCGAACGCGGTGACCTCGTCCAGCAGGCGCAGCCGTTCCCCGTCGAGCCCGGGCGAACGGACGTGAGCCGCCGTGACCTCCCAGCCGGGCCCGAAACAGTCCCCGGGCCGCCCCAGCGTCAGGGCTCGTACCCGGTCGGCGTCGAAGCGGGTCCGTTCGCAGCGCACGGCCGGCGGGTCGAGCGGCAGGTCGTCCCCGGGCACGCGGCCGGCGGGATCCCAGCGCACGCCCCCGCTGTCGGCGAGCTCCGCGGGGGTGAAGAACCCCGCCTGCCCGTCGCGGACACTGAGCCGCAGCTCGCCGTCCACGTAGCAGTCGTAGTGGAAGAAGGCCAGCCGGACGCCGTCCGCCTCCGCGTGACCGTCCAGATGGATCTCGAAGCACAGGGTCTCACCGGGGCGCGGTGGGCCCCCGTGGAACGTCACCTCACAGCCGAGCAGCCGGTACGCGCGCTCGCCCCGGTTCAGCAGGTCGACGCCCAGCCAGCCGAGCAGGAGCAGGTCGGCCTGGCCCGCCTCGATCAGCACGCCGGCCGGCATACGCCCCGTCGCATCCAGGTACCAGCTGTCGGGCAGGACATCCGTCTCCGTCCAGATCCTCCCGTCCGTGCGGACCGGGCCCGGCAGGACCAGCGCCGCCGGCACCGCGTCGATGCCCGTGACCCGGTCGGCGAGCAGCATGGGCGGCCCGGGCATCCGGGTCTGTACCGCGTAGCCGTCCTGCTCGGCGAAGAGCGGACCGAACAGCGTGGAGATCTCGCGGGAGGCGAGGTGCTCCAGCTGGGCCCGGTCGAACGTCGGCCCCGGCCGCTGCGCCTGCCCCGGTTTCGGTTCCGGAGCCGCCACGGGCACCGGAGCCGTGGAGGGCCGGCGCGGGGGAAGCGGTCGTACGGGTACGGGCAGGGGCTGTTGCCCGGGCGCCGCCGCGCCCGCCGCGGTCAGCGCCCTGACGGCGAGCGCCGATACGTGCAGGAACCGCCGGTGGGTTTCGGCGTGCGCGGCCATGACCTCCTGGTGCAGCGCGGCGACCCGCAGGCTCTGCCGGGCGACCACGCCCCCGACCCCCGCCGCCCTCGGCTCACGGGCGTCGTCGGCGGGCGACCGGGGCCCCTGCACCGGTGCGGCGGGGGAGGGCACGGCGGGAGCAGTGGGGGTGAAGCGGCTCCCGGGCCCCTGGTATGCGGAGGTGGAGCGGCTTTCGGGCCCCTCGTGCGCCGGGGCGGCGAAGCGCCCGGTCTCCTCGTGCGCCACGGCGACCGCGTGGCCGGGGTCCCGGTCCGACGCGGCGGGGCGACCGAGGCCGGTCTCCGGTACCGGGGCGAGTTCCGGGGCCCGGGGCAGAACGGTCACGGCGCGCTCCAGAGGCGGTAGGCACGGAGAGGGCGGTACGGGAACGGCGACGGTGGGGCCGGGCCGCGGAAGGCCGGTCGCGGCCCCGACGAGCCGGGCGAGCAGCGCGTCGGCCCGCACCGGCACCCCGGCGACGACGAGTTCGCCCACCGCGTGACAGAGGTGCCGCAGGCTCGTGTCGCCCGGAGTGTCCAGCGCGACGGCCACGTGCTCCCGGTCGCCGAGCACCCGTTTGATCCAGCCGGTGCACAGCCTCCGCGGGCCGTGCTCCACGAAGACCCGGACACCGTCCGCCCACGCCTGTTCGATCGTGGCCGCGAAGTCGATCGTGCCGAGCCCCTGCGCGGTGAGCGCCTCGGCGGCCCGCTCGGACGTCGGCCGGTACGCCCGGCCGGAGGCCCCGCTGTAGAAGCGAACGGGCACCTCGACCGTGGGGCGGCGGTGGGTCTCGTGCCACACCTCCCGGACCTCCGCCAACTCCGGTGCGTGGGCGGCCATGTCGTAGTCCAGCTCGATCGCCCGGTCGACGCCGATCCTGGCCACGACGGCCGAGCACGCCCGGGACTCGCCGCCGATGACGCAGATCCCGGGCGCGTTCACCGCCATCAGGTGGACCGCCCGCTCCCCGGCGAGCTCCGCGCGAACTTCCGCCAGGGGCGCGGCGATCAGCTGGCTCGACCACCGGTCGCCAGGGATGCCCCGCTGCCGCCAGTAGCGCCGGACCGCCCGCAGCTCGCCCGCGAGTTCCGTGGTGAACAGACCGCTGTCCCGGGTCGCCTCATAGAGCCCCGAGGCGTCCGGCCAGGCCCCCAGCGCGACCAGCGCCGTCGACTCGCCCGAGGAGTACCCGATCGCGGCGTCCGGCCGCAGCCCGAGCACCTCACGGCTGAACACGGTGTGGAACGCGGCCAGTTCGGCGACGGCCCAGATCTGTCCGAGGACCCCGGGCTCGGCCCCGGACCTCAGGAGCGCCCCCACCGCCCCGTGTTGCTCACGGACCCGCTCGCCCAGCGACGGCAACGCGAGGGCCAGCTCATGGCCCATCCCCGGATACGCCGCCGAGCCGTTCGTGTACACGAAAGCGGTCTGCCCGACGACCGGCCCGTCCCGGTACGCCACGTCCGCCGGGCGGGCCCCGCCCTCCGCCAGCCAGCGACGGGCCGCTTCCCCGCGCTCCTGCCACGTGGTGTCGCCGTCGACCACGAAGGCCAGCCGGGCCGGGCCGGCCGAGGACTCCGTACCGGACTCCAGCGCTGCCAGCACCGCCCGGCGGTCGGCCCCGGAGTAGACGTGCAGGCGCGGGGCCGGGCCCCGCAGCCACGGCCGGGCGTCCCCCGCGCGCAGCCGTACGCCGACGGCGGGCCCCTCCAACGGCGTGACCACGGCCCGCGCGGTGTGCGCGACGGCCGCGGTGTCCGCCGGTCCGCCCGGGCGGGGTACCGCGCGGTGCTGGAGCGAGAGTGCCGCGACCGCGACGGAGACCAGCCCGGACGCGGCATGGGCACGCCCGAAGGAGGCCGCCGGATCGAGGACCGCGTCGGGGCCGTCGCCGATGACCATGTCGGGCTCGCCGGTGGCCTCTTCGTCCAGCAGGGCCACGACGCTGTCGCCGTCCCTGCGAGCGGTCTCCAGGGACTTGAGGACCAGGACGACGGCCGCGTCCCCGGGCTCCTCGTCGCGGCCGAGATCCCGCAGGGCGGCCCGGTGGACCGCCTCGCAGGACAGGTCGGTGGCGCCGACGAGCGCGGCGTCGGCCTCCCCCGACCGAATGGCCCGAGCCGCGATCCCCAGCGCCACCAGCCCGGACGCCTCCTCCGCCGACACCGTGAACCCGGGGCCCGCCAGGTCGAGTTGGGTGCTGATGCGGTTGGCCGCGAGGTTCGGCATGCTGCCCACCACGCCCTCCGCCGTCATGGCCGGGGTGAACGCCTCCCGGGCGAGGTCCGCCGACGCCGCGTCGACCGGCGTCCCCGACTGCTCCAGCCAGTGCGCAATCCGCCAGCGCGCGCCCGCGCGGGCCACCTCCGGGTCCACCCCCGTACCGACGACCACCATGGTCCGCTCGCGGGGCAGACTCACCGTCCGGGCGGCCTCCCGGGCGGCCTCCAGCACCAGCAGCTGATGACGTACGGTCCGCTCCAGGGCCAGCGGCGGGAAGCACAGGTCCGTCAGCTCCACGGCGATCTCCGCGACGCGGCCACGCCGTTCGCCGCCCAGCACCGCCCGCCGGAAGTCCTCCAGCGACGTCCCCTCGCCGACCCGGGCACCGACGGCGACGATCGCCACCGGTGTCCGGTCGCCCGGCGCGGCGGGCGCCGGAGCCGGGGCCGGCGCCTCGTCGGATGGTCCGGCGGGCCGTGTGCCGCCCGTCGGCCGGGGCGCGGTGGGCGGGGGAGGGCAGCCCGGGGCGTCGACGATCAGATGGGCGTTGGTCCCGCCGAACCCGAAGGCGCTGACCGCCGCCCTGCGCGGCCCCACCCACTCCTCGGCCGCGGACAGCACCCGCAACGGCGTGCCCGCCAGCGCGTCCAGCGGTCGTCCGGCGCCGAGCGTCGCCGGACGCACCCCCGCCCGCAGCGCACCGAGCACCTTCAGCAGTCCCGCCACACCCGCCGAGGCCAGCAGATGCCCGATGTTCGACTTCGCCGAACCGATGGGAACGTCCTCACCGGCCCCGAAGACCCGGGCCATGGTGCGCGCCTCCACCGCGTCCCCGACCGGCGTCCCCGTGGCGTGGCACTCGACGAGCGACACCGACCCGGGAGCGACGCCCGCCCTCTCGTACGCCAGGCGCACGGCCCGTACCTGACCCTCCTCCGACGGGCTGATCAACCCGGAACCACGCCCGTCGTTGGACAGCCCCACACCGCGGATCACACCGAGCACGGGCAGGCCGGCGGCGTGGGCGTCGGACAGCCGTGCCAGGGCGACGAACCCGGCGCCCTCGCCGTGCACCAGCCCGTCCGCGTCCCGGTGGAAGGGCCGGCTGCGCCCCGTGCGGCTGGTCGCGGACAGTGCGCAGAACCCCACGTGCAGGTAGAGGGGATCGGGGCGGCTGACCGCACCGGCCACCATGAGATCCGCCGTGCCGTCGTGCAGCCGGTCGCACGCCAGCTTGATCGCGTACAACGAGGACGCACAGGCGGCGTCGAGGGACCACGCCCCCGCACCTAGCCCGAGTGCGCGGGCCGCGAGCCGGGCGGGCAGCCCGGAGGAGAAGCGGTTGCGGGCATCGGGCCGGGTCCGCCGCTCACCCGCCAGCAGGGCGTCACGGAGCGAGGGCTGTTGCGCGGACAGCCATACGTGTTCGGCGAAGGCCGCCCCGGCGGGCGTGGGGTACGACAGGTTGCCCAGCACCAGACCTCCGCGCGGCAGCGGGCCCTCGTGCCCCGCCTCGGCGAGCGCCTGCCGCACCCCGTACAGGACCCAGTGGAAGAGCGGGTCCAGCGACGCGATCCGCTCCGGGGCGAGGAGGAAACCGGCCGGGTCGAAGACGGACTCGAACCCGTGGACGTAACCGCCGACGTCCGTCCAGGTGCGGTCGAGGTGATCCTCCACCGAACCCATGGCCCACCGGCGCGGCAGCCGCCACCGGCCCTCCGGGGCGGCCGACAGGCTCGTGCGGCCGGCGGCGATGTTCTCCCAGAACGTGTCCGGGTCCAGCGCGCCGGGCAGCACACAGCCCCGGCCGACGACGGCGATCGGTTCGCAACGCATACGGGTCTCACTTCACGGCGGGGCGCGGCGGGCCGCGACCAGGAGGGGCGGGGCCCGGCGACGCGAGGTGTGGAGGGGGTGCGGGGGTGAGGACGGACCGGGCGGGTCAGGAGGGGCGGACGACGAGCTCGACCCCGATCAGCTCCACCAGGACGGACCCGGCGGCGTCGATCAGCGCCGCGTCGCAGCGCGCCCCGGTGTCGTGCGCCGTTCGTCGCCGCACCACACAGCGCACGGCGCCGTCCACCGGACCGCGCCGGTGCAGCCTGCACTCGGCGACGGCCATCGGCAGCGTCGCCGCCCCGAGCACCTTCTCGCCCCAGAGCACGGCGAGTTGCAGCGCGCCGTCCACGGCCGCCGGATCGAGCGGGCCGTGCTCGTCCGCCCAGCCCAGGGCCCGTACGCCCACGACGGTCGCCTCCGCCCCGTGCTCGGACAGGCCGCGCACCGTGCGCAGGGCGTGGAACCGGGGGCCGTGGAAGAGGACCTCCCCGTCATAGGGCGTGGCCCGGTCGAGAGGCTTCAGACCGTCCGGGGTGTCCCACGCGGTCGTGCCGGGCTCGCCTGTTCCGGTGTCCCACGCGGTCGCGTCGGGCTCGCCTGTCCCGGTGTTCGATGCGGTCGCGCCGGGCTTCCCCGTCCCGGTGTCCCACGCGGTCGTGCCGGACGCTCCTGTCCCGGTGTCCAGCACAGCCCGGAAGTGCGCCGGGCCGTCCTCGCCCCGCAGCTCCGCTTCCAGACCCGAGGGTGCACCGGGCGCGCCCCGGCTGCCGAGCACGGTGAGCCGGTGGCCCGGGCCGGACAGCTCCGGCAGGGTGTACTTCTGGTAGACCCGCAGATCACGCAGGACGAGCCGCCCGGCAGCCGGCAGCCAGGCCGTGGCCGCGCCCGCGAACCAGTTCAGGACCAGGGCCACGGGCAGCACCGGAACACCGGCGGGCGCGTGGTCGGCCAGCTGCGGCAGGGTGTCCGAGCGGACCAGCACCTGTGCGCGCCGCAGGTCGCCCGCCGGGGCCGGGAGGTCCGGATCGTCTCCCGCCGCCAGGACCACGCGGGCCTCGCCGGCGACACCGTCCACCTCGGCCGTGAAGGCCGCGGCCCCCTGGGCCAGGGGGATGAGCGGAACCCCGGACCGGCCGAAGTGCGCGGCCAGGGCCGGCGTGACCATGCCGCCCTGCCAGGGCCCCCAGGCCACACACCGCACCAGGCAGCCGGGCCGACGGGCCTGCTCGGCCGACGCGACCTGGAGGAGGACCTCATTGGCCATCGCGTAGTCGCTCTGCCCCGCGTTGCCGAACACGGCGGCCACCGACGAGAACAGGAGCATCGTGTCCAGTGGATCGTCCGCCGTCGCCGCCAGCAGCGCCCGCAGGCCGTCCACCTTCGTCGCCATGACCGACTCGGCCTGCTCGTCGGTCTTGTCGACGATCCGCTTGTCGGCCAGCACCCCCGCACCGTGGACGATGCCGGTGACCGGCCCCCACGTCTCGCGCACGGTGCGCAGAGCAGCCGCGAGCGCGTCGCCGTCGCGGATGTCCACCCGGACGTACCGGGCGGGTGATCCGGCGGCCTCCAACCCCGCCAGTGTCGCCCGCACTTCGCGCGCGGCCAGAATCTCCCGGGCCCGCTCCGCGATCCGGGCGGGCGAGGAGTCCGCCGCGTCCGGGGCCCGCTCCGCGAGCAGCCGGGTGAGCGCCGGTTCGTCACCGGCCGACGTCAGTCCGGCCGGCTCGACGGCCAACTCCGTCCTCCCGAGCAGCACGATCCGCGGACGGTGGGTCCTGGCCAGGTCGAGCAGGGCCGCCGCGGTCACCCCTCGGGCCCCGCCGGTGGCCACGATCACGGAAGCGCCGGAGATCCGCCGGGAGCCGGCGGGCGTGACCGGCTCGGGCGCCATCCGCAGGAGGGCGCGCGTGCCGTCCGCGCGGAGACCCGCCTCCCTGTCGGCCCCGCCTTCGAGCAGCTCCCCGACGATCGCTTCGGCGACCTCCTCGTCGTCCCGGCCGCCCCGCTCGCAGTCGACGATCCTGACCGAGGAGTCCGGCCACTCCTTCGCCGCGGTCCTGGCCAGACCGGCGACCCCGCCCAGCCACGCACGGCCGGGCGCGTGACCTCCGAGCCCGAAGTCGCCCCCGGTGTCCTGGACGGTCACGAACAGCCCCCCGCTCCCGGCGGCCCGGGGCGCCACCGCGCGTGCCGCGCGGAGCGCCGACCGGTGGACCTCCCGCGCCTCGTCGGGCGTACCGCCCGCGGTGAGTCCGCCGAGGTGGACGACGCCGCGGGCGTTCTCGGGCACGTCCGCCACGGCGGTGGCGGCCACGCCGCGTTCCGTCAGCTTCCGGGCCACCAGGCCGACGATCGAGCACCCGTCCGGACCTCCGCCGGTCACCGCGACGGGCCCGTCCAGCAGTCCCGCCGTGGCCAGCCCGGACGCGGGGGACTCCACAAGACGCGGTACCAGCCGCGTCAGCGGCGTACGCTCACCCGCCCCGTCGTCGTCGGGGGCGGGCGGGGCGGCCGGGGCGGAGGCCTCGCGGACGACCCGGGTCCCGGCCGCCACGGAGTGCTGCCCGGCCCGGGCATCCGGCTCCGGGGGCCCGGGAGGCCGCGGGCCGCCGCTGAGCGCCTCGACGATCTCGCGCAGCGTACGCAGCCTGCCGAGCTGCCCGGGGTCCCCCGTCGCCACGTCGCCCACCTGCCGGCGCATCGCCGACAGGATCTCGACGCGCTTGATGGAGTCGACGCCCAGATCGGCCTCCAGCTCCATGTCCATGTTGAGCATGGCGGTGGGATAGCCGGTGAGGCGGGCCACCACCGACAGGAGCAACTCCTCCAGCTCCGACGGTGACAGGGACACCGTGTCGTCGACGGGAGCGTCGTCCGGGGAAGCGGCAGTCGTCTCCGGCGCGGCGAAAGGCGCCGCCGGGGCCGCAGCGGCCGCGGGAAGGGTGGGCGTCGCAGGGGCGGGCGTGGGCGCCGAGGCCGGGACAACGGTCACGACCGGAGCCGACGGCGTCATGGGCGGCGCCGGTACGTGCCCCGGTGACGAGGAGCGGGGGAGCGGCAGTGGGAGCGCGGGAGCCGGGACGTTCCCGTCGACGGCCGGGTCCGGCGCCCCGAGCATCGCGGCCAGCGTTGTCTCCGTCATCCGCAGAAAGGCCAGATGGCTGTCGGTCAGGAGGCGCTGGCAGACCGCGTGGGTCTCCGCCGTCTGCCGTTGGACGCTCTCGACGGCGGCGAACCAGTCGCCGCCGGCCGTGGGCCCGACTCCGGCGGTCTCGGCGGGGTCGGCCTCGTACGCCGAAGGCTGCTGGGCGTGGGACGGGGAGGGGAAGGGGGAGGGGGAGGGGGAGTGCGCGGGCATGGGGACCGCCGGGGTGTCGGACGCGGACGTGGACGTGGACGTGGACATGGACGTGGGTACTGGCACGGGCACGGAGGCGGGGTGCGGTCGGTGTCGGGGCTCGGGCGCAGGAGCGGGCGACAGCTCGGCGGACGCGGCGCGCACCGGCGGCGACTGACCGTGGTAGTTGCCGCCGTCGATCTTCACGGTCATGCGGGGCTCGCGCTCCTTCGCTGGAGTTCCGGGCGAGGCGTACGGCGCCCAGAGCGGGTCGAGATCGAGGGGGACACCGCGTACGGCGAGTTCGCCGAGCGCGGCGTGCAGGGTGTCGGCACCGGACCGGTCCTGCCGCTCCAGGGGGACGGCCGCGTGCTCGCGGTCGCCGAGGATCTGGTGGACCAGCCCGGTCAGCGTGGCGCCCGCGCCGATCTCGACGAAGGTGCGGACCCCCGCCGCGTACATCGCCTCGATCTGGTCCTGGAAGAGCACCGGGGAGGCGAGATGACCGGCGATCCGGCGGCGCACCTCGTCGGGGGACGAGGGGTACGGCGCCGCGTCCGCGTTGCCGTAGACCTCGATCCGGGGCTCCGCGAGCGGCACCGTGCGCAGGTACGCGGCGAGCGGCTCGACGGCCGGGGCGACCAGCGGGCTGTGGAAGGCCGTCGACGCGGCCAGCCGACGGGTGCCGACCCCCTCGGCCGAGAACGCCTCCTCGGCGCGTGCGACCGCCTCCACCGATCCCGAGAGCACCACCTGGCGCGGGGAGTTGTGGTTGGCCGGCCAGAGGTCGCCGAACCCGCCACCGGCCAGTACCCCGGCGACGTGCGTACGGTCCGCCGCCACCGCCAGCATCGCGCCCGGGGCGTCCGCCGCGTCCCGCATCAGCTCGCCGCGGCGACGGGCCAGCCCCACCAGGGACTCCGCGTCCAGAGCGCCCGCGCACGTCAGCGCCACCAGCTCGCCGAAGCTGTGGCCCGCCACGCAGTCCGGCCGCAGCCCCAGCCCCCGCACCACTTCCAGCAGGGCCAGCGCGTGCACCGCCAGCGCGGGCTGCGCCCACTCGGTGGCGTCCAGCAGGGTCCGCCGGGCGGCGCGTTCCCCGTCGGTGAAAGCGGGCGGCGGGAACACGACCCGGTGCAGGGGCCGCCCGTCGAAACGGGTGCCGCCCAGCCGGTCCCACACGGCCTGGGCGGCCGGCGCCAGCATCGCGAGACCGGCTCCCATCCCGACGTACTGGGACCCCTGTCCGGGGAACAGGAAACCGATACGGCCGGGCGCGGCCTCCCCGTACGCGTACTGGACCCCGGTGGGCGTCGAGAACGCCGCGTCGGGGCACCGCCGGATCAGTGCGAGCGCCTGCGCGTACTTCTCCCGCAGCTCCTCGGCGTCGGTGGCGACGACGGCCAGCCGCACCCGGGCGGAGGGGGAGAAGACGGCCTGGCTCTCCCGTGCCAGCGCGGCCAGCGGACGATCGTCGTCAGTCCGGGGCGCCGTCAGGTCCGACGGGGAGTCGCCACCGAACAGGACGAGCTCGCTCGGCGCCGTGCGGTGGCGCAGGGCCGGGCGCCCCGGGCCGCCCGAGGGCGCGTACTCCTCCAGCGTGACGTGGAAGTTGCTCCCGCCGAAACCGAAACTCGACACCGCCGCCCGCCGCGGATGGCCGGCCGGCCGGACCCACGGGCGGGTCTCGGTGTTGACGTAGAACGGGCCGTCCGGGGTGGCGGCCGCCGGATTCGGCCGCTCCACCTTGACCGTCGGCGGCAGCACCTGGTGGTGCAGGGACATGACCGCCTTGAGCAGGCCCGCCGCGCCCGCGGCGCACTTGGTGTGGCCGATCTGCGACTTGACCGAACCGATCGCGCACCACTGCCCGTCCGGGCGACCCGGCGCACCGAACACCGCACGCAGAGCCGCCAGTTCGGCGCTGTCTCCGGCCTTGGTGCCGGTCCCGTGCGCCTCGACCAGCTCCACGGTCTCCGGCCCGTAGCCGGCTCCCTCGTAGGCGCGTCGAAGGGCCCGTTCCTGGCCCTCGGGCAGCGGGGCGTAGATCGCCGTGCTCCTGCCGTCGGACGAGGTGCCGATACCCCGGATCACCGCGTGGATCCGGTCGCCGTCACGCTCGGCGTCGGACAACCGCTTCAGCGCGTACATGACGACCGCTTCGCCGAGCATGGTGCCGTCCGCCGCGGCCGAGAACGGCCGGCAGTCGCCGGTGGGGGACAGCGCGGGCGTCTTGGAGAAGCACAGGAACATGCCGATGTCGTTCCCGGTGTCCACGCCACCGCTGATCACCAGGTCGGCCCGGCCCAGGGACAGTTCACCGACGGCCGTCGACAGCGCCGCGAGCGAGCTGGCACAGGCGGCGTCGGTGGTGTGGTTGATGCCGTGCAGATCGAACCGGTTGGCGATCCGGCCCGCGACGACGTTGCCGAGCAGCCCGGGGAAGGTCGATTCGCGCCACGGCTCGAAACGGGCCGCGATGCGATCGCACACGGCTTGCGCCTCGGTCTCGTCGACTCCGCTCTCCCGCAGCCCCGCGAGCCATGCGGGGCGTTGGGTACGCCCGTACATGTGCGGAAGGAGTTCGAGAGCCGCCGCGCCGAGGACGACGCCGGTCCGGTCGCGGTCCACCCCGGCCGGACCGCCGGCATCCGTCAGCACCTGGTCGGCGACCATCAGGGCGAGCAGTTGGGAGGTGTCCGTCGCCGGCAGATTGGCGGGCGGCACCCCATAGGCCAGGGGATCGAAGTCCACCTCCGGGAGGAACGCGCCCCGGCGGGCGTATGTCTTGTCGGGGGCGGCCGGATCCGGATCGTAGTGGTCCTCCGCGCGCCAGCGGGCGGCGGGCACCTCGGTGATCAGGTCGCGGCCACCGGTGACGATCCGCCAGTAGCCCGCCGCGTCCGTGGCGCCGGGCACCAGGGCCCCCACGCCGACCACGGCGATGGGGAGCTGGCGGGGGTCGGGGTCGGACATGCTCTCTCCTCGGGGCCGTACGGTCGGTACCGACGCCCCGGTGGCGCCGAGGCCGCTCACGCCAGCTCGCACGGCGCGTAGGTGAACGCCTCGGCCGGCAAGGGAACGCCGTACGTGCGCAGTTGATGGGCGCGCGTGAGCACGGCGGCGCCCTCCAGCAGGTTGAGTCCGATCCACACCACGGACCGGTGCGCCGGATCGGCCAGGAACGAGCCCGCCACCCACCGGTTGAACGCGCCCATCGCCGGCCCGCACCAGATCTGGAAATCCGCCCGCCGCGACTCCTCCCCGGTGATCGCCCACCGGCTGGAACTGCCCAGGTACCAGCGGAAGACCAGGGCCATACGGTGCTTCGGGTCGGCCTCCGCACGGGTGATCTCCGCGGGATCGCGCTGCTCCCAGAACGCGCGAGCCTGCCGCCAGATCTCGTCGAACGGGGCGCGCAGCACGTCGCGTTCGATGGTGGCGCGCAGCGCGGACGGGATCTCCTCCAGCGACCCATGGGCCCGGTACGCCGCATGGAGCCGAGCCGCCCGCTGGGCGAACATCGTCCCCCGGGAGAGCACTTGGAGCTTCACACCCAGCTCGAACATGTCGGCCGCCGGCGCCATGGCCACATCGGAGACGTCCGCGTCGCAGAGCATCGCCTTGGCCGCGTCGGACAGGCCCGCCTCGACGGCCGTCTGGTTCACCGACCCGACGACCACATAGGAGGCGCCGAGGGAGAAGGCGGCGGCCACCGCGTCCGGTGTGCCGAGACCGCCGGCCGCACCGAGCCGGACCGGCCGACGGTAACCGAACCGCCGGCACAGCGCGTCACGCAGCGCGGCGATCCTCGGCAGCAGCACCGACAACGGCCGGTTGTCGGTGTGCCCGCCGCTGTCCGCCTCCACGGTGATGTCCTCGGCCACCGGCACCAGGGCCGCCAGAGACGCCTCCTGGCGGGTCAGCTTCCCCCGGGCGACGAGGGAGTCCAGCAGCGCGGGCGGCGCGGGGGAGAGGAACCTCTCGGCCACCTCGGGCCGGGAGACCTTCGCCAGCAGGCGCGTACGCCGGACGACGGCGCCGTCCGGGCCCCGGCGCAGTCCGTGCGCCGAGCACAGGACGACCGCCGGGGTCAGCTCCATGAACGCCGACGCCGAGACCCGGGGCACACCGCGACGCAGCAGCAGCTCCGCGACGCGGAACTCCAGTGCCGGTTCGGCCGGCGAGTGGATGAGATTGACACCCCAGTTCGAGCGGGACCCCAGCTCCCGCACCAGTGTGTGCACGGCCCGCTCCACGTCGGGGTAGGCCAGACCGCCCGCGCCGAAGAAGCCGATCATCTCCGCCCGGGCCATCGCGGAGACCATTGCGGTGGTCGCGATGCCGTTCGCCATCTCCCCCGCGACATACGGGAAACGGACGCCGTGCGCCTCGCAGAAGGTACGGCCGCCGAGCCATTCGGGGTACAGCGGCGGCAGCGTGCCGAGCACCGGACCGGCGGGCGCGGCGCCGGTCGCGATCCCCAGCTCCCGGCCGTCCGGCCCGCTGACGATGTGCACGGGTTCCCGGATCTGCCGGACCCGGGCCGTGATCCCCTCGGGCGAGAAGACCGGCAAGGAGGCGGCAGGCGGGCCGAGAGCGGTGAGGACGGACACGGGAAGGCTCCAACGGGGTGGGTCGGGCTGCTGGTCAGGCGTACCGGGCGGACGGGGGAGGGGCCGGGGGGACGCCCGGCGACAGGGGCAGGGCCCCGCCCCGGGGGGCCAGCCCGGACCACAGGTAGTCGAGGCCCACCGGGGCGGAGGCCGCCGACGGCCCGAGCCGCGTCCTGACCCGGGTGTCGTCGAACCGTCGCCGATGGGCGAGATAGGCCGTCATGCCCGGGTAGAAGTCGAGCAGCGTCTCCAACGCCGACGGGGCGTCCGGCTTGGCGGAGACCAGGTCGACGGAGAGCGGGAGCAGCCGCTCCAGGAGGTCCACGACCGTGGGTACGGGCACATCGCGGTCGTGGACGACGTGGTACGTGTCGACCCCGCCCGACGGAGTCAGCCCGGCCAGCCGCACCATGACGTCGGCGGCGTGCTCCACCTGCAAGAGGTTCAGCCGGCCGTGCGGATGTCCCACCGTCCGGACCCGGAGCCGGTCGCCCGACCCGGCGGCGCCCAGCGCGTCGCGCAGAATGCGCTCGACGACCTGCAACGGGTGCGAGGGCAGCTCGGGGTGCGGCGGCCGGTCGGTGACCAGGATGCCCGGCCGCAGGACCAGGGCCGGACGGCCGTGCTCCCGGGACCAGCCGTGAACCAGCAGCTCCGCCTCGTACTTGGACTGCTCGTAGGCGTTCTCGAAGCCGTCGGGTGCGTCCAGCTCGTCCTCGTACGCCACTCCGGTGCGCCGTGCACCGGCCACGAACGCGGTGCTCACATGGCGGATCAGGGGTGCCCCGCGACCCGCGGCCGCCAGTTCCAGTACGTGCCGGGTCCCTTCGACGTTGGTCGGTCGCAGCTGCGGTAGGTCGCCTTCCAGATTGATGCTGCCCGCGCTGTGCCAGATCTCGCCGAGACCGTCGGCCAGCCTCTGGAACGTCCGTGCGGACAGGCCCAGCCGTGGCAGCGCCAGGTCGGTCTCCACCACCCGCAGCCGGCCGGGGAGCCGGCCGAGGAACGCCTCGGGTGAGCCTGTCAGTTCGAAGAACCGGGTGATGCGGTGCAGCGCGTTCCCCGACCCGGCATGGGCCAGGACGGTCACCGACCGGTGCGTGGCGAGCAGACGACGCAGCAGACGCAGTCCGAGGAATCCGGTGGCGCCGGTGAGTGCGACGTGCACGAGCGTGGCTCCAAGGGCGGTGAGAGGGGCGGTCCCTGACCGGGTGCGGAGGGGGAGACGGAGTAGCGCCGTTGCGGCGGCCGGGTGCGAGGGCAGGGGCAGCGGGATGTCACCGGCCGCCCCGCACCGCGGATCGTGACGACGATCGCACCGCGCACGGTCGGCCGATCCGGTGCGGCCGGTTCTCGCCGGCTCTCCGGTGCCCCTCCGGCGAGGGGTTCTCGGGCCTCGCAGCCCGGTGATCACCGGCGCACGGCACACAATGGCAGACGGCGAACGGGACAGGCGCCTCGATTCCTCCCGCTCACCCGAACGGAGTACGGAGCGGCGCGGCCGGTGCGCTTCCGCACGGCCCGGGGCGCGGAACGCCGTCGGCCGAGCGGCTCCGGCCCGCGGGCGGCCGGAGACGGCCGGAGTTCCACGGTGGTGATCGGAGCCCCATCCCTCTTTCGAGGGAACCCGCCGCCGAGGACCCGGATCACCCTCTCAACGGGTCGTCAGGCCGGCCGCGGCAGCCGGTGCGTGGGGCCGCTGACCCGCCGGGGCAAGGGCACCGGGAGCCGCCGGGGGCCCGGGGCCGGGCGGGCCGGCGGCCGCGGGCCGACCCGCATCCGGCCGCTGAGGCAGGAGCGACGGGCGGACACCGCACGGACCCACCCCCGTCCGGTGGTCATCCTGATGAGCGGTCGGTTCCGACGGCGTGCTGGGGCCGGGTCCGGGCGGCTCGCCGAGACCGACGGCCTCCTGCCATCGCCCGCTCGCGTCCCTCCGCCTCTCCGTCCCTCCGCCCCGCCTTGCCGCCCTCGCCTTTCAGCCCACCGCTTCTCCGTCCCTCCTGACATCAACGCGACTGCGCCCGAATCGAATTGGAGCCCTGAAGCCCCATGCCTGACCCCGAGCAGCCCACCCTGCCCGCCTCCTCCGACCGCTCCGCCCGGCCCGATCGGCTGATTCCCTCGCCCCGCCACCCCACCCACGCGGTCGACCGCGCGTTCCTCAAGCTGGAGCGCCGTCGGCCCGACGTCCGCTGGGACGCGGGCGGCGTCGCGTATCTCAGTGGTCCGCCCCCGGCCCTCGCGGACCTTCGCGCGTACGTGGGATACCGCCTCGGCGAACTGCCCCTGCTCACGAGCCGGCTGGCGGGAGGCCGACGGTCCCGGTGGCAGCCGGACGCGGACTTCGCCGTCGACCGGCATGTGCACGAGGTGGTCGCCGACGGACCCGACGCCCGGGACTCCGCCCTGCACACCGCGCTCAACGCCCCGTTCGCCCCCGGCTGCTACTGGGGGGTCTGGCTGGTCCACGGCCACGACCCCGACGCGTACGCCGTCTGCTACCGCTTCCACCACGCCTGCCAGGACGGTTCGGCCGCCGCCATGACCTTCCGGGCCATGCTGGGTGAGGGGGAGCCGTCGGCGCGCCCGGTACCGGGCCGGGACCGTCCGTTCGGGGTGCCCAGGCGGGCGGGGGCGGCCGTGGGGCTGGCCACGAGGTTCCTGGCCCGCTCCCTGACCGTTCGCGGCCACCGCCCGGACGCGGCCTTCGTCCCCTCCGGGGAGCGGCGGCTGTGGCGGGGCCGGGCACCGGTGGACGCCCTCCGCCGGATCGGCGCCGGGCGGGGCGGTTCGGCCCACGACGTGCATCTGGCGGCGCTCTCCGGGGCGTTGTCGGTCTGGTCGGCCCGTGCCGGGGTGCCGCTCCCCCGGGTGACGGCCGTGCTGCCCGTCGACGCACGACGCGCCGACGAGGAACAGACGTGGGGAAACCGCTGCTTCGCCCTGCCGCTCGAACTGCCCGTGCGGACCGTCCCGGAACACCCGGACGGTTCCCGGGACGGTGACGAGCCCCTGCGTCGGCTGGATCAGGTCATGGCGACGACCCGGAAGCTGCGGGGCGAGGCCTGGCGGCAGGCCATTCAGGACCTGGTCCGCTTCATGCCGGACGGCCCCACCGAGTGGTACCTGCGCAGGATGCTCTCGCCACGCGTCACCAACGTCATGGCCACCTCCATGCCGCTCGCCGACAAGGGGAGCCTGGGGGAGACGCAGGTGACGGGGACCGCCCTGTTGCCCCTGCTCGTGCCGGGTCATCTCTTCGCCGTGGGGCTGTCGTTCTTCGGCGACTGGGCGGAGGTGTCCTTCGTCGCCGACCGCGCCCTCCCGCTGGGGGAGCTGCTGCCGGAGCTGTGGGAGCAGGCCGTGGGCGAGCTGGAGGAGAGCTCGACGCCCGTGTGAGCCGGGCGGGAGCCCTCCCGTACCGGACGGGCGCGCAGCGGACCCGCGGCTCACACGGCGTCGGCCGCGGGCGCGGGGAAGCTCGCCCCGGGACCGGGCGGGAGCGCACCGCGGGCTCGACGCCTGCCTGCCCGGAGTTCCCGTCGGAGGGCTCGCCGGTAGGAGCGGATGTCGATCTCGATCCCGTGACGGTAGGTGGGCGCGTAGGCCTTGTCGTGGTGTCGCCGCGCGCGGGCGATCGCCCGTGTCATCTCCGCCGGCTCCGGCAGGCGCACCGCTCCCTCGATCAAATCGGCGACCCATTCGGCCTGCGGTTCGAGCAACGGGAAAGCGGCGCCGGCGGGTTGGGCGAGTCCCATGAAGTAGAGCCCGGGGAGCCCGGGCGGCACCGTGCGGAGATAGAGCTCCGTGCGACCGCCCGGTGCGGCGGCGAAGACGGAGGGGGCCAGAAAGGGGAAGGAGATGGCGTACCCGGTGGCGTACACCACGGCGTCCACGCTCTCGCGGCTGCCGTCCGCGAAGAGCGCCGTCTCCCGGCCGAAGGAGCTGACGCCGGGTTTGGGGGTGACCGCGCCCCGGGCCAGCTGGACGAGGAGTTCGTCCGACGTGGAGGGATGGGCGGCGAGGGGCCCACGGACCGGTTCGGGAAGCCCGTAATGAGCGGGGGCGCCACGGGTCAGCCGCAGGAGAAGCGCCATCGCCGGGTCCTTGAGGAACCGCGGCAGGCAGGCCAGCGGGCTCCCCGCCAAGTGGTCGGCCGGCCGGCCGAGCAGCATCTTCGGGAACACGTGCACCGTGTCGCGCGCGGAGAGGAACGTCCGCGCCGCCGTGCGGGAGACCTCCGCCGCGATCTCGCACGCGGAGTTGCCCATGCCGATCACGAGCACCCGCCGGCCGGCATACGGCTCGGGGGAGCGGTAGTCGTGCGAGTGGAGAGCGGGGCCCTCGAACGTCTCGGCTCCCGGTACGGCGGGGTCCGGCAACCGCGGGTCCCAGTGGTGCCCGTTGGCCACCACCACCTCGGTGTAGCGCTGTGTCCGCTCCTCCGTCTCGCCACGGCGCCGGCGGACGACCTCCCAGCCGCCGTCCTCCAGGGGCCGTACGGAGGTGACCTCCGTGCCGAATCCGATGTGCCGGTGCAGACCGAACGTGGCCGCGTACTGCTCCAGGTAGGCGAGGACCTTGCTGTGGTGCGGGAAGACCGGGTAGGTCTCCGGCATCGCCAGCGAGGAGAACGACATGCTCTCCTTGGAGATGTTCGCGTGCAGTGACGCGTACACCCCCGACATACCGTTGTCGTTGCCGTAGCGCCAGAGTCCGCCGATGCCCGACCCCGCCTCGAAGCAGTCGAACGGAAGGCCGCGCGAGGCAAGGACCTTGCTCGCCGCCAGGCCGGACGGCCCCGCTCCGATCACGCACGTTCTCCGCATGGCCGACCGGCCTTTCCTCTTGGGTACGTGACGACGGCTCCAGGCCCGCGCCGCGGGCGCTCCGAGCCCGGTCACGCTATGGGCTGCCGCCGCGCCGGGGGGCGGTTTCCGCGGTAGTCCCGTCGCACGCGTGACGCGTCGTGCACCGGGTTGACGCCGGGCGAACGGGCGCGCCTTGGGCGCCGTTTCCGCCGCGTGGCCGGCTCGTTGGGCACGAGCGGATCGGTTCCGCGAGCACGGGAAAGACCTGGGACGACGGAGCGAGACAATGGACGTCCAAGATGTGCACCACTCCTACGGGCAGTACGCGGTTCTCCGGGGAGTCGACCTTCGGCTACGGCCCGGCACCCTCGCCGGGATCGTCGGGGAGAACGGCGCCGGCAAGACGACGCTGCTGAGGATTCTCTCCGGTGAGCTGGGGCCGGACCGCGGCTCGGTGCGGCACCACGGCAGGTTCGGCTACTGCCCGCAGTCCGTGGTGCTGGACGACTCCTTCACCGTCCGCCAGCATCTCGACCTCTTCAAGGCCGCGTTCGGCCTCGCCGACCTGCGGCGGTCCGAGGAGGTGATGGAGACCCTGGCCTTCACCGAGTACCTCGACCGGCGTGCGGGCCAGCTCAGCGGTGGGTCGCGGCAGAAGCTGAACCTGACCCTGGCGCTCATGCACGACCCGGACGTGCTCCTGCTGGACGAGCCCTACCAGGGCTTCGACTGGGAGACCTACCTGCGCTTCTGGGAACTGGCGACGAGGCTGCGCGACGCCGGGCGTTCGGTGCTGGTCGTCTCGCACCTGGCGTACGACATCGACCGGCTGGATCTGCTCTGGCGGCTGGAGAACGGGCGCCTCCACCGCCAGGAGCGGCCTACGGGGGCGGCGGCATGAGGCGGCACTGGTTCCTGTTCGCCACGGCGACCGGATACGCGTTGACCGGGCACGCCCGCAACCGGTTCGCGATGCTGCTGGTGGTCGTGTACATCCCCGTGTGGATCGCCCTCGCCTACGTGACCATTCCCGGTCAGCCGGCCCCGTTCCGGCTCCGGGCCACCGGCGAGATCCTGTCCCCGCCCGGCAACCACCTCACCCAGATCACCGGTGCGCTGAACGCGGTCACCCTGATCGCCGGGTTCATGATGTTCGCGGCCACCTTCACGGGAGGGGCTTTCGACCGCCGCCTGGCGATGGCGGGCTACCCTCGCTATCACCTCGTCCTCGCGAAGCTGTCCGCCCTCACGCTGGTCTGCGTCGCCGTCGCCGCGTACGCCACGGTCGTCGTCGGATTCACCTGGCCGCCGCGACAGCCCCTCCTCCTCGCCGCCGCCCTGTTCTGCGCGGCTCTGACCTACGGCGCGCTGGGCGTGGTCTTCGGATCGGTGCTCCGCCGAGAGGTCGAGGGCATGTTCGCCATCCTGATGATCAGCGTCCTCGACGTCGCCCTGCAGAATCCCCTCTCCAGCTCCGGATCCGACAGCGCAGTCGTGCGCTTCCTCCCCACGTACGGAGCCGTGCAGGCGAGCATGGCCGCGGCCTTCTCCGACGCGTCGGCCGTCCGGGGGCTGTTGATCCAGTGCCTCTGGCTCGTCGGCGCCGCGACGGCCGGCTTCCTGGTCTTCCGCCGACGGACCCGGAACGCGCTCTCACCGGGATGTGGGGGAGAGGTTCCGTCCCCTCGCGGCCGCCGCCGCGGGACGGCCGACGGCCCCCTCGTCGCACGGACGGACGACGACCCTGTGTGCCACCGTCCGCCTCACCGAAAGGCCCGTGACCTGCGCAGGCGGTGATCGTTCTGTAGCCGTCGGGCGCTGATGCGGCGCCCGGACCGTCACTCTCTCTCGTACGAGGAGCACTGCCCCATGACTCTTTCGCGTACTGTCCAGCGCACCGCCCTCACCGCGGCACTCCTGTCCGTCTCCGCGCTGGCCGCCCCCTCCACCGCCCAGGCGGCCCCGCTGCCTCCCGCGTGTCAGGAGGCGCTGCTCGAAACCCTCGACAAGTTCCCCGTCGTGGACTTCACGGTCCCCGACAAGGCCAAGAACACGATGCTGGGCGAGGTGCTGGGACTGAGCGAGGCCGACCAGGCCGTGTTCACCGAAGCGGCGTGCGCGGCCTGGAACACCTGGGCGACCCAGAACGGCCAGGCCGTCGCCACGGACCTGGACACCCGCTACCGGAACGCCGCCGGACCCGTGTGCAACAAGTTCGCCAGGTCCTCCCTGGCGACGATCAAGAAGCACGCCCCGAACGTGCCCGCCGCAACCCGTGAGATGGAGAAGGTGGCCAAGAAGGTCTGGAGCAACTCCATGGAGAAGCTGGCCGCGGATGCCACCAACGCCGATTGCCGTACGGCTTACAACGCGGTGAAGGCCGGCTGGTAGCAGAGCAGAGCCCGGGCGCGTCGCGGGGCCGGGGCCGCGCCGAGCAGGCGGCGGGCCCCGACCGCGCGGTCAGACCAGGTCGAAGCGGTCGAGGTCCATGACCTTGCTCCAGGCGGCGACGAAGTCCGTCACGAACTTCTGCCGCGCGTCGTCGCTCGCGTACACCTCGGCGAGGGCACGGAGTTCGGAGTTGGAGCCGAAGACCAGGTCCGCGCGGGTACCGGTCCACTTGACCCGGCCGGTCGCGTCGCGGGCCTCGAACTCGTCCTGCGCCGCCGACGTCGACTTCCAGGTGATGCCCAGATCGAGCAGGTTCACGAAGAAGTCGTTCGTCAGCGTGCCCGGGCGGTCGGTGAGGACGCCGTGGGTCGAGCCGCCGGAATTGGCGCCCAGCACGCGCAGACCGCCGACCAGGACCGTGGTCTCCGGGGCGCTCAGCGTCAGCAGGTTGGCCCGGTCCAGGAGCAGATACTCGGCGGGCAGGCGGCTGCCCTTGCCCGCGTAGTTGCGGAAGCCGTCGTACAGGGGCTCCAGGGCGGCGAAGGACTCGACGTCCGTCTGGTCCTGCGTGGCGTCGACCCGGCCCCCGGTGAACGGCACCTCCACCTCGACGCCGGCGTCCTTGGCCGCCTGCTCGACGGCCGCGTTGCCCGCGAGGACGATCAGGTCGGCCAGCGAGACCTGCTTGCCGCCCTGGGCACCGAAGGACTCCTGGATACCTTCCAGAGCCCGCAGGACCTGGGCCAGCTCGTCCGGGTCGTTGGCCTCCCAGCCGCGCTGCGGCTCCAGACGGACCCGGGCGCCGTTGGCGCCGCCGCGCTTGTCGCTGCCGCGGAAGGACGCGGCCGAAGCCCAGGCGGCCGAGACCAGCTGCGCCACCGTCAGGTCCGTGGCGAGCACCTGCTCCTTGAGAGCGGCGATGTCCTCGGCGTCCAGCGGCTCAGCGGTGCGCGCGGGCAGCGGGTCCTGCCACAGCAGCACCTCGGACGGCACCTCGGCGCCCAGGTAGCGCTGGATCGGACCCATGTCACGGTGCGTCAGCTTGTACCAGGCGCGCGCGAAGGCGTCCGCGAACTGGTCCGGGTTCTCGTGGAAGCGGCGCGAGATCTGCTCGTAGGCCGGGTCGAAGCGCAGCGAGAGGTCGGTGGTGAGCATCTGCGGCTTGTGCTTCCTCGACGCGTCGTGAGCGTCCGGGATGGTCGCCTCCGCGTCCTTGGCGACCCACTGCTTCGCACCGGCCGGGGACTCGGTCAGCTCGTACTCGTACGCGAAGAGGTTGTGGAAGAACTCGTTGCCCCACGTGGTCGGGGTGCTGGTCCAGGTCACCTCCAGACCACTGGTGATGGCGTCCCCGCCCTTGCCCGTCCCGTACGAACTGCGCCAGCCCAGGCCCTGCTCCTCCATCGAGGCTCCCTCGGGGTCCGCGCCGACGTTTTCGGCCGGGCCCGCTCCGTGCGTCTTGCCGAAGGTGTGGCCACCGGCGATGAGGGCGACGGTCTCCTCGTCGTTCATCGCCATCCGGCGGAACGTCTCGCGGATGTCGCGGGCGGCGGCGACCGGGTCCGGGTTGCCGTTGGGACCCTCGGGGTTGACGTAGATGAGGCCCATCTGGACCGCGCCGAGCGGGTTCTCCAGCTCACGGTCGCCGGTGTACCGCTCGTCGTCGAGCCAGGTGGTCTCGGGACCCCAGTAGACGTCCTCCTCCGACTCCCAGACGTCCTCGCGGCCGCCGGCGAAGCCGAAGGTCTTCAGGCCCATGGTCTCCAGGGCGACGTTGCCGGTGAGGATCAGCAGGTCGGCCCAGGACAGCGCCTGGCCGTACTTCTTCTTGACCGGCCACAGCAGACGGCGGGCCTTGTCCAGGTTGCCGTTGTCCGGCCAGCTGTTCAGCGGGGCGAAGCGCTGCTGACCGGCGCCCGCGCCACCGCGGCCGTCGCTGATGCGATACGTGCCGGCGCTGTGCCAGGCCATCCGGATCATCAGAGGCCCGTAGTTGCCGAAGTCGGCCGGCCACCAGTCCTGCGACGTGGTGAGCACCTCGGCGATGTCCCGCTTCACCGTGGGCAGGTCGAGCGCCCGGAACGCGGACGCGTAGTCGAAGTCCGCACCCAGCGGGTTCGCCACGGCGGGGTTCTTGGCGAGGATCTTCAGATTGAGGCGGTCCGGCCACCACTGGCGGTTCCCGCCGCCCTGCGTGGGGTGCGGCGCGCGGCCGTGGGCCACGGGGCAGCCGCCCGCCTGTGCCTCGGGCACCTCGGGGACGGCCGTCTCGGGCGAATCCGGGGTGACGGGATCAAAGACATGCGACTCGTGGTTCTCGGTCATGGCAATCCTTCCGGACCCGGTGGGTCGTGGGGCGCTGAACGGGGGAGGAGGATTCGGTCCGCGCAGAAGGGGCACGAGGTATGCCGGGTCTCGCCGCGCCCGCCCGAACGTCTCACGGACGGGACCGGGCGGTCCCGGCGATGCGAACGAGAACGGCGTTCGGTCGGCGCCGCGCGGCCGACCGACGGTGTCCCACCGCGTTTCTCTGCTGCCGTACCGGAGTCTTCCTGTCTCTTGGATGTCGCCGGGATCGATCCTACGATGGACTTCGTCCAAGTCAAGAAGTGCGCTAAAACGATAATGGCCAGGGCGTGACGTCGTCGGATCCGTGGATCCGTCCGGGGCCGCGCGTCCCCGCGAAGCGGAGCAGGTGACGAGATGAGCGACCTCCTTCAACGGCTACGGGGCCGTGGCTGGCGGTTGACCTCGCAGCGGCGTGTCATCGCGGAGGTCCTCGACGGTGACCATGTGCACCTGACGGCCGACGAGGTACATCTGCGGGCCGCCGCGAGGCTGCCCGAGATCTCCCGCGCCACCGTCTACAACACGCTGGGGGAGCTCGTCACGCTCGGCGAGGTGCTGGAGGTCTCCACCGTCGGCCGGGCCAAGCGCTACGACCCGAACGCGCGCCGCTCCCATCAGCACCTGGTGTGCTCCGGCTGCGGCGCGGTCCGCGACGTCCACCCGGCCGGGGACGCCCTCGGCGACCTGCCCGAGGCCGAGCGGTTCGGGTTCGCCGTCGGCTCGGTGGAGATCACCTACCGAGGCCTGTGCCCGGCCTGCTCCTGACCGCCCGCGCGTCAGTCGGCCGGCTGCGGGGAGCGGAGCACGAGCAGGGTGATCTCGCTCGGGGCGAAGACGCGGAAGGGCGGGCCCCAGAAGCCGGTGCCGCGGCTGGTGTAGAGGAGGGTGCGAGCGCCGTGGCGGCTGAGTCCGGCGACGGCCGGCTGGTCGAGGCGGACCAGATAGTGGAAGGGCCAGATCTGGCCGCCGTGGGTGTGGCCGGAGAGCTGGAGATCGATGCCGTGGGCTGCCGCGCGGTCGACGAACTTGGGCTGGTGGGCGAGGAGGAGCACGGGCAGGTCCGGGTCGGCGCCGTGGAGGGCACCGGCGAGGTGGGCGCGGTGGCCCGCCAGTCCGGAGGACTCGGCGGTGACGTCGTCGACGCCGGCGACCACGAGCGTGTCACCGCCGCGTTCGAGCAGCAGATGGCGATTGCGCAGCGGCTCCCACCCCAGCTCGTCCATCAGGTCGACCCAGCCCTGGGCCTCGCTGTAGTACTCGTGGTTCCCGGTGACATAGACACGGGCCCGGGTCGCCCGCACGGTCCCCAGCGGAGCGGCCTGGGCGCGACGGCGTTCGGCCGTGCCGTCCGCGATGTCGCCGGTGTGGCAGACCAGGTCGGCCTCCAGGGTGTTCACCGTCTCGCAGACCCGCGCCGACCAGCGGGCCCGGTCGAGCGGTCCGTAGTGGGTGTCGGTGATCAGGGCGACCCGCGTTCCGTCCAACCCGGCTCCCAGGCGCGGCAGTCGCACGTCGAGACGGCGCACCCGCGGCACGCGGCGGGCCTCGGCGTACCCCCAGGCGAGCAGCACGGCGGCGACGCCGAGGACGGCCCAGGTGACGATGCGCGCCCGGTCCTGTCCGTCACCCGCACCAGCCACGGTCAGGGCGAGTCGTAGCAGGACGCCGAGCAGTACGGACCAGGTGAACAGGACCCAGATGCCGCCCAGCAGCGTGTCACCGACGATCGCCGCCCGGTCCCGCTGGCGCCGGCCGTGGCCCCGCACCATCGCGAGCGGCATACCGGCCAGGCCGAGGACGAACAGCGCGGTGCCGGTCAGGGCGACCGGGAGCGGCCACCGCTGGCCGGTGTGCAGAAGAACCCAGCACGGCACGGCCCACAGCAGGACGGGGGCGATCAGAGGGACGTAGCGCATCAGACGCTGCAGTCGGCTCCGCTGCGCCTCTTGCGCTTCACTGGCGGCGGATCGGGTGTCGCTTGTCTCGGTCACGCTTCCCCTCCCGAGGTTCTGGCCGGAGCCTCTTGGCCGGCCCATTGTGCGCCGTCGCGGAAAGGCGCCGCCCTTCAGGGGTCGGCGAGTCCGTCGCTGGCGGCACACAGGCGGGGCGCGGTCCCGTGGGCACCCCAGATCGCCCCACTCCGGCATGATGGGCGACCACGAGAATCGCCGGCCCCGTCGGGAACAGCCGGCCCGGTCGGCGCGGTTGCACCGTTCAAGGGACCGGCGCCGTGCGGGCGGGGGACACGGAGGCCGCAGGGTCGTCCGCCCCGTCGGGCTCCGGGCCCTGGGATCGCGGTAGCACGCCCGCCGCCGGCCCGGACCACGACGTATCTCTGCGGGAGGACCCCTTCATGACCGACCGGCCCTTGACTCTCATGGCCGTGCACGCCCACCCCGACGACGAGGCGACCGGAACCGGAGGGGTCCTGGCGCGGTACGCGGCGGAAGGCATCCGCACGGTTCTCGTGACGTGTACCGACGGCGGCTGCGGTGACGGGCCGGGGGGTGTCAAGCCGGGCGATCCCGGACACGACCCGGCGGCCGTCGCCTCGATGCGCCGTCGGGAGCTGGAGACGAGCTGCGAGGTCCTCGGGGTCAGTGATCTGGAGACGCTGGACTACGCCGACTCCGGAATGATCGGCTGGCCCAGCAACGAGGCTCCCGGATCCTTCTGGCAGACCCCGGTGGAGAAGGGCGCCGCCCGACTCGCGGAACTCATGCGGCACTACCGCCCCGATGTCGTCGTCACCTACGACGAGAACGGCTTCTACGGCCACCCCGACCACATCCAGGCCCACCGCATCACGATGGCGGCGCTGGAGATGACCGAGCTGACGCCGAAGGTGTACTGGACGACGATGCCCCACTCGATGCTGCGGCGGTTCGGGGAGGCCATGCGCGAGTTCCACGAGGACCTGCCGCAGCCGGACGCCGAGCCGGAGCGGCAGCCGGAGCCGGACCCGGCCGAGTCAGCGGCGCCGGCCGAGATCGGCCTCCCCGACGACGAGGTCACCACCTGGGTGGACACCACCGCGTTCAGCGGCCAGAAGTTCGACGCGCTGGCCGCGCACGCCAGCCAGGGCGACAACATCTTCTTCCTCAAGATGGGCAAGGAGAGGTTCGGCGACCTGATGGGCACGGAGACCTTCGTACGCGTCCAGGACCCCACCGGCGCGGCCCTGCCCGAGAAGGACCTCTTCGCCGGACTCCGCTGATCCGTCCGGCCTCTACGGCGTGGACGTGCCGGCGCGCATGTCCGCGCCGTACGTCGTGCGGTAGTCCGGGACGACGATCCGGCTCGTGGGGGACTCCCGGTGGACCTGGGCGGCGAACCCGCTCAGGTCCATCACCGGATCGCGGCGCGGGGGCTCGCTCAGCGGCTGCTCGAAGTTGTCCCAGTGGACGGGCACGACGACGCCGGGCCGGTCCAGGGCGCGCAGCAGCCGGGACGTATAGCGGAACGTAGCGGCGCCGGCCGGGACGGCGACCATCGCGAGGTCGGGGCTCAGCCCCTGTACGGCTTGCTCGGAGAAGTCGCTGGCGCCCATCAGAAACACCGACGGACCGCTCCCCACCGTCACCTGGAAGGCCAGGGTGTCGCCCTCCGGCAGATCGGAGATGGTCCTCGGCGGCGCCGCCGGGGGAGCGTTCAGGGTGCCCGGGGCGAAGTAGGAATGCCGCTTGTTGCGGCTGTGCAGGCTCGGCACGACCTGGACGGTGATGCCGTCGAAGTCCAGGACCTCCCCGCCCTTCATCACCGAGATCAGGCCCGGGTCGACCCCGAACGCGACCAGCAGATGGAACGTGGTCTCGGTGCCGACGACCCGCGCGCCGGTGGACTTGACGATATACGGCACGTCGGCGATGTGATCCCAGTGCGAGTGGCTGACCAGAACGATCTCGGGGCGGCCGATGTGCTCCCGCACCAGATCGGGGTCGGACCTCAACTTCGTGTCCGGCTTGAGCCCTCCGTCGAACAGGCCGGTCCTGAACCGGGTGATGTAGGGGTCGAAGAGCACCGTCCGGCCGCCGACGTCGATGCGCCAGCCGGAGGTGCCCAGCCACCGGAAGGATACCGAACCGGGCGCCGGGTCCCCGTGATCCGCCGAGGCGGCGGTGGTGGTCGGGGCGGAGAGCAGCGGGGCCGCCGCGCCGATCGCGGCGCCGCGCAGCACCGAGCGTCGGCCGAATGCCTGGATGCGCCGCTGCGGACGCTGCACGTCTGTGTCCTCGTTCATGGCGTCAGGAGATCAGGACAGGACCCTCTTCGTCCAAGATCGAAATTCGGGTGGTCTCATACGCGAACGCATATGAGACCACGTCAGAACACCTCGCTGCGAAGAAAGTCGACGGCGATCCGGGCCGTGGCGCCGATCGCGGCGTCCACCGCCGTGCGCGAGGCGGCCAGCTCGCGCGTACGGGCGAAGACGGCGACCGCGTAGAGGCCGCCGTCGGGATACCGGACGACCCCCGCCTCCATGTGCAGGCCGGGCAGGGTCCCGGTCTTGGCCGCGATCGTCACCTCGTCGGGAAATCCCGAAACCAGCCGGTGCCGAAATGCCTGACGGCTCATCAGTTCCCGTACCTGGGCACACGCTTCCGGCGGACCTGCCTCGTCCCGCCAGACGAGGCGCAGCAGCCTGGTGATGTCCCTGGGCGTGCTCGCGTTGGTCCGCAGCGGATCCAGCACGCCCAGGCGCCTTTTGCGGTCGTCCGGCAGTGCGGGGTACCGGAGGGCGAACTCCGCCTCGTCGCGCGCGCCGACCTCGGCGAGCATCGACTCCAGTACGTCACGGGGGCCACCCACGACGCGTGTCCTGTCGAGCCCGAGTTCCTCGGCGAGGAGGCGCACCGTGTCCAGGCCGACGCGTGCCAGCAGCAGATCGGCCGCCGAGTTGTCGCTCACCGAGATCGCGAAGAACGCCAGATCGCGCAGCGACAGCTCGACGTCGTCCGCACAGCCCGCCGTGCCCCAGCCGCCGAGCCGGTCGGCTGCCGTCACCCGCACCCGCTCACGCGGGTCGAGCTGGCCGGCGGCCACCTGTCGGGCGAACTCCAGGACCAGCAGCACCTTGAAGACCGAGGCGATCACGACGGGCTCGTCGGCACCGACGGTCACCTCCCCGTCGCCCGGTCCCGCCTCGACGGGGACCGCGTGCAACAACCCCTCGGCCCCCGCCCCCGAGAACACCTCGCGGATCCGCTTCTCGACCATCGGTTCGCCCCTCGCATAAGGTCACTGACTGTGGATCTCTTGCGCCACCTGCGTATCTTCGTCGCCGTCGCCGACGAGCTGCACTTCAGCCGGGCCGCCGACCGGCTCGGCATGGCCCAGCCACCCCTCAGCCAGGCGGTCCGCAGGCTGGAGAAGGACCTCGGAGCCGCCCTGTTCGACCGGTCGCAGCGTCAGGTCCGGCTCACCGCCGCCGGCATGGTACTGCTGGACGAGGCCCTCGAACTCCTGGCCCGCGAGGAGCGGTTGCGGACCCTGGCCCGCCGCGCCGGCGACGGCGGCCTGGGCACCCTGCGCGCGGGCGTCCCTCCCGACACCACGGTCTCCACGCTCTCCGCACTGCTCTCGGCCTGCGCGGGGCACTCCCCGGGACTGTCCGTCGATCTGCAGGAGATCACCACCGAGGAACAGCTGCGGCTGCTCGCTTCCGGCGGGCTCGACGTCGGCCTCGTCCACCAGCCCGTGGACGCCACCGAACTCCGCCTCGGCCCGGAGGTGCGCGCGGAGTTCGGTGTCGTGCTTCCCCGCACGTCACCGCTGGCCCGGCTCCCCGAGGTGGCGCTCGCCGAACTGTCCGGCCACGATCTCGTGCTCTTCCCTCGCGCCCAGGCTCCCGGTTGGTACGACCGGATCCTCGATTGCTGTCGTGCCGAGGGCTTCGTGCCCGGCCGGGTCCGGCACGCGTCCAACCCCGAGTTCCTGCTGGCCCTCGTCCACGCGGGCCACGGCGTCGCCTTCGACCAGGGCCCGGTGGCCCGCAAGGAGCCCCGCGTCCTCTGGCGCCCCCTGGCGGGCCGCCCGCTCACCCGACGGACCACCGGCGCCTGGCCCGCCGGCCGTTCCGCCCACCCGGCCGCACCGCACTTCGCGGAGCTCGCGGCCGGTGTGCTGGCACGCGACCGGTCGGCGACGCCGCACCGCGCCGTCGGCCCACGCCCGCCGGACGGGCCGCCCCGCCCATGGTCGGTGGTGTACGACGCGCCGAGCTGACGCGGAGCCGGCCCGCGGCCCCGACGCTGTACGGCGGCCGGCTAAGCGATGTCCTGTTCGCGTTCACGAGCCGCGGCCAGCCGCAACGTACGGTAGCGGTCGAGTGCCCGCGGATCCCCGAGGTGTTCGGCGGCCGCGAGTGCGGCGTCGAGGACTCCGTCCATCCAGAGCCTGGGAATCCCGCGCAGGTGCTCGTCACTCACCGCGAGTCGACGACGAGCCGCGGCGTCGTCCGGTGTCTGCGCGACGACGAGGAAGCACTCCTTGACGAAGTGCCGCCACAGCCCCGCGCGCATCCCCCGCTTGTCGGCGGGCAGACGTCCCGCGTCTCTTCGAGTGTTGTCCACGCGCCCGAAGCGTCGCCTGCCTGTCGTTGCAGTCGGCCGAGCGTGAGCAGGTCGAACGCCGTCGCCTCCGGCGGAGCGTCGCTGACCGCGAGGACCTCTCGCTGTACCGCCACCGCTTCGGTGAGGTAGCCGAGTCGGGCCAGATGAAACTGGAGCGTGTTGAGTGTGCTCTCGGTGCGTGGCTCGCCTGCCGCCCACGCGGTCATGAACAGGCGGGATGCTTCCCGCTCGCCCTGGCCCGCCGCGTGGTGGGCCCATGACCGGAGGCTCTCCTCCGCCGGGTCGGAGGGGAACCGCGCACGTTGTTCGTCGAGCCACCGCTCGACGGCGGCGTCGGTGTGTCGGTCCGACGTGATGTCGTCCAGAATGCGGCCACGGTCGGGGTGGGCGCTCGCGCGCACGGTGTCCAGGGCGGCGGCGATGCCTCCGGTCAGCAGGTGGTAGAGGTGATATCCGAGAGCCGTGTCGAAGCTGATGTTCTTGGCGGACCAGTGCAGCCATATGTCCTCCGACTGCCGGTGCTCGGCGACCAGGAAGCCCGCCAGCGTCAGGTCCGATGCCAGTCCCCAGGGGACGAGCTCCCGGTAGAACGTGGTCTCCTGCTGGAGGAGAAACCGCAGGAGCCCCAGGTCCTGAGGGCGACGATCGTATTGGAGTGCCCACAGAACGCTCCGCCTGGCCGCCTTGCCGCGGTCGATCACCCGGCCTCCGGCGGTGCGGTCCGCGGTGAAGGCCAGATCGGGCCAGGCCCCCGGGCTCCGCCGAGCTCGTTCGAGGTCTTGTCCCGGTGCGCGCAGAAGCCGCTCCCGCTCGTCGGAGAAACCCATCGTTCTTCCCTTCGCTCGATCCTCGGATTCTCTCGGAATCGGCGGCCACGAGCAGCTTCACGAGGGTTCCGTCCGCGGGGCACACGGCCGGTGTCTACCGCCGGGGCTTGTCCGCGAAGACCCAACGGTTGCCCGCCAGCGCGTCGTTCGGCTCGGGCAGCGGGCCGCGTCCGTGCAGCCGGGTGAAGTCGAAGGGGGTGTGGACCGAGGTGGACCAGCCCGTGTCCGTCAGCTTCCCCGCGGAGTCGGGCCGCGGGCTCCTGTCGAACAGGTCCAGCAGGTCGATGCCGATCTGCTGGTGCGTGGCCGTGTAGAGCGGGCTGTCGCGGTACTCCAGCAGATCCCTGTCGAGCTTGACCTCGAAGGCCAGCGCGCTTCCCCCCGCACTCAGCCGGTCCACCGTGTCGACGAGATACGTCTCGGCGGCGGGCGGCAGATAGAACAGGAGGCCCTCGACCAGCCAGACGCTCGGCGCGGCGGGGTCGAAGCCGGCGCCGGGCAGGGCGCCGGCCCAGTCGGCGCGCAGATCCATCGGGACCGGTACGCGTGCCGCCTTCGGGGTGGCCGAAAGACCCCCCAGCACCTGGTGCTTGAACGCCAGGACCTCCGCCCGGTCGATCTCGAAGACCACACAGCCGGGAGGCCAGGCGAGCCGGTACGCACGCGAGTCCAGCCCCGCCCCGAGAAGGACCACCTGGCGGGCGTTCCCCGCGTGCACCGACCGGAGGAGAAAGTCGTCGAGGACCCGTGTCCGCAGCCCGAAGTACCGGGCGAACCGCCCCCACAGCGGGTTCCGGTCCCCGTCCGGGACCTCCCGCGGGTGGACCGGCCAGCCCTTGGATGCCGGGGCCCCGAGCACGAAGTGCTCCGCGAAGACGTCCTGCGCCAGGCTGTCGGGGCGATGTGTCTCGATGGCCCGCGCCGCGGCGACCAGGAGAGCGGTCGCACCGACCCCTCCCGCCACACCCTCCACACCGTCGTTCCGGTGCGCCGTGTCGGCCATGTGCACTCCCTTGGGGTTGTTGGAGACGACGAACAGCGAGCAGAGCGAAGAGAAAGCCGGCGGGAAGCCGCCGGGGTCTCGGGGGAGTCGGCTGCGCGGAGAACGCCTCGTACATCGGTGGCCCTTGCCCCGCCGGAATCCACGTGCTTCCGGAAGGCGCGCTGCGCTACGGAATGAGGACCGGCTTCACCACAAGGCCCGCGTCGCAGTCACGTTCGGCCTCGTTGATGTCGGCCAGCGGGTACGTGCGGATCAGCTGGTCGAAGGGGAACCGCCCGGCCTGCCACAGCCCGGTCAGCCGGGGGATCAGCAGCGCCGGGACCGCGTCCCCCTCGCAGATGTGGGAGATCTTCCGGCCCCGGTCCAGGGCCCCCGGTTCGAGCGGCAGATGGGTGTGCAGCCGTGCCACCAGACCCAGGTGACCGGTCGGGCGCAGCGACCGGAGCGCGTCGTTGATCAACCGGGCGGAACCCGTGGTGTCCAGCGCGTACTGGGCGCCGCCGTCGGTCAGCCGCTGGACGCGGCCGGGAAGGCCGGCCGAGGCGGCGTCCAGCGGGACCGCACGGAACCGCTCGGCCCGGGCCAGTCGTTCCGGGTGCCTGTCGACCGCCACGACGAGGGCCCCGGCGGCGGTGGCCGCCATGACCGCGGCCAGGCCCACCGCCCCGGCGCCGAAGACCGCGACGGTGTCACCGGGGCCGACGCCGAAAGAGTTGATCACCGCCCCGGCGCCGGTGAGGAAGCCGCAGCCGAGCGGGCCGAGCAGTTCGAGGGGGAGGGAGGCGTCGACGGGCACCGCGTTGCGGGCCGGGACCATCGCGTACTCGGCGAACGCTGACTGGCCGAACCACCGGGGCGCCAGCGCCTCCCCGGCCCCGTCGGTGAACCGGGCCGCGCTCTCGGCACGCCCCCCGAAGAGGTTGAGCGCGGCGAACCGGTCGCAGTAGGCGGGGGACCCTCCCAGGCAGCTCCGGCACCGCCCGCAGGAGTCGAAGCTCAGCACCACATGGTCACCGGGGGTCAGGCCGGTGTCCGGGCCACCCGTCTCCACGACCACCCCGGCCCCCTCGTGGCCGAGCACCGCGGGCAGCGGAGAGCGGCCCGCCGAGCGGCGGACGGCGAGATCGGTCCGGCACAGTCCGCAGCCCGCGATGCGGACCAGGATCTCGCCGTCGGCCGGCCCCGCGTCCAGGATCACCTCCTCGACGGCGAACGGGGCCTCGTAACCGCGCAGTACCGCCGCGCCGAACCTCATCGTCAGACCTCCCGGGGACGGTGGACGACGAACGGTCTCAGGTTCCCGTACAGTCCCCACGGCCCGCCCGCGACGCCGACGCCGCTCTCCTTGGCACCGGCGAAGGGCTGGGCGAGGGAGAGCTCGGCGTGGTGGTTGATCCACGCCGTCCCGCACTCCAACCGGTCGGCGACCGCCTCGGCCCGGTCCAGGTCGGTCCCCCAGACCGAGCCGCCGAGTCCGAAGCGGGTGGCGTTGGCCGCCTCCACGGCTTCGTCGAGGCTTCCGTAGGGCAGTACCGGCAGGACCGGACCGAACTGTTCCTCCGTCACCACCGGGCTGTCGGGCCGGACATCGGCCAGGACCGTCGGGGCGTAGAAGTAGCCCGGCCGGTCCAGTCGGTGGCCACCGGCCACAGCCCGGGCCCCGTCCGCCAGGGCCCTGGCCGTGTAGCGCTCCACCCGGGCCAGTTGGGCGGCGTTGTTGAGCGGCCCCAGCTCCGTGGCCCGGTCGAGACCGGCGCCGACGACCACGCTCTTCGCTCGCTCCGCGAGGGCCTCGACCACCCGCGAGTGGAGCCGGGCCGGGGCGTAGACGCGCTTGACCGCCATGCAGACCTGCCCGCAGTTGCGGAACGCCGCCCAGAACAGCCGGTCCGCGATCCGCTCCACGTCCACGTCGTCCAGCAGGACGGCGGCGTCGTTGCCACCCAGCTCCAGGGTGACCCGGGCGAGGCCGGACGCCGCCCCCACCGCGACGGACCGCCCGGCGGTGACCGAACCGGTGAAGGTCACATGGCGGATCCCCGGGTGCGACGCGAGGCAGGCGCCGAGGGGTTCACGCCCGGTGACGACCGTCAGCACGCCCTCGGGGAGGGCGGCGGACAGGACGGATCCGAGCAGCCGGGTGGCCAGCGGCGTGAACGGGGACGGCTTGAGCACCACCGTGTTGCCCGCGGCGAGCGCGGGCGCGAACTTCGCGGAGGCGAGCTGGAGCGGGAAGTTCCACGGGACGATGGCGGCGACGGGCCCCAGCGACCGCCAGCGGACCTCGCTGTGCACCGCCCGGCCGTCGGTGATCGTACGGGGCTCGGGGACGCACTCGGCGAAGTAGCGCAGGCGGGCCGCCGTGCGGGCGACCTCCGCGCACGACTCGGCCAGTGGTTTGCCCTGCTCACGGGTGAGCAGGGGAGCGAGGTCCGCCCCGGCCGCCTCCACGGCGTCGGCCGACGCGAGCAGGGCGGCGGTGCGGCCGGCCGGGTCGGCCCGCCAGCCCGGCCAGGCCTCCCGGGCGCGGCCGACCACCGCGTCCAGCTCCTTCGCCTGCTGGTCGGGGGCCTCGTCGAAAGGCTCGCCCGTCGCCGGGTCGAGGACGGTGAAACGCTCACCGAGGGGTGCGGGACCGGGGCGGTGCGGCTGCGGCTCCACGCCGGCGGTCAGCTCGCGGCCGGGGTGGCCGCGAACTCCCGGGCGTGCCGGTCCATCTCCGCCCGGAAGGCGGCCACCAGCCGCGGCTGGATCCTGCCGGTGTCGCGGTCGCCCCCTTCGCAGACCGCCCCGCGCACGCCCACGATGTCCGTTCCGATACGGGTCAGCGTGGCGAGGTCCGCCGCCTTGACGCTGCCCGCCAGGGCGGCGAGCAGACCGGCCCCGTGGGCCAGCCGCACGAACTCCGCGCAGGCCTCGGGCGGCACGTGGTCGAACAGCCGGGTCCCGTCCTTGATCGCGGTGTCCAGCATGGCCGCGTCGGCTCCTGAGCGGCGGGCGATGTCGGGCAGCGCGAGCGGGTTGACGCAGCCGATCCGGTGGGCGTCCGCGTAGCCCGAGGCGACGACGAACGCGTCGGGCCGGAAGTCCTTCACGGCCCGGACGACCCCCCGCATGACGTCGATGGCCTGGTCGGGCGTCGTGCATCCGTAGAGGCCGACCTTGATGTAGGTGGCTCCGGAGACAGCCGCGCCGAGCGCCGCCTGGGCCACCGTGCCGGGCTTGTACGGCACGTCTCCGACGGTGGCGGACACCGGCTTGTCCGCGGGGACCACTCCGCGGATCTCCCTGATGACCCAGGGGAAGTTCGCGCCGAGTGACCCCTCGTCGGGCTTCTTGACATCGACGATGTCGAGGTGTTCCGCCGCCTTCGCACACGCGAGAGCTTCCTGGACGCCGTCCGGGGAGATGAGAAGCAGCAACGTGGATTCCTTCCACCGCGTGTTCACCCGCCGGACGGCGGGAGCGCGGAGCAGCGGGGATCTGGTGCGGTCGGCTCATCCTCGCGGCGCCGCACGGCACCCGGCAGGGCGCGCGGGATGGCGAAGGGGGCACTGATCCGACGCGCTCACGCCCCCCGCGGCGCGCCGTTCGCCTTCTGTTCCCCCTTGACCGGGCTCGCCGGGAGCGCGTCCCGGAGGGGGGCGGGCACCCGCGAACCGGCGACCCGCCCCGATCTGTCGCGGGCTCCTCCTCTGTAGGGTGACGCCCGTTCACGAACCGATCCTGGAGCTTCCGTGCGTGCGGCCCCTGCGCGAGGCTCACACGCTTCCGGGGTTGCCGTAGTAGGCCCCCGCGCCGTGCTTGCGGGTGAAATGACGGTCCAACAGGTGCTGGGGCGGCCGCACGGCCCCCAGGGAGAGCGTGTGCAGCGCCATCTCCGCGACGGCCTCGCAGATGACGGCGTGCTCCAGTGACGCATGGGCGTCCGCTCCCCAGGTGAAGGGGCCGTGGTGGGCCACGAGTGCGGCGGGCACGGTTTGGGCGCGCTCGTCGTCGCCTTCGAGCAGCTCCACGATGACCTGTCCGGTGTTGAACTCGTAGTCGACCGCGCACTGTTCGGCGCTGAGCGGCTCGGTGACCGGCACCGGGCCGTCGAAGGTGTCCGCGTGCGTGGTGCCGAGCACCGGGATCGGGCGGCGGGCCTGCGCGAAGGCCACGGCGTGCGGGGAGTGGGTGTGGGTGATCCCGCCCGTCGATGGGAAGGCCCGGTACAGGCTCCGGTGCGTCTCGGTGTCCGTCGAGGGGCGCAGGTCCCCCTCGACCACCCGGCCGTCCTCCAGTGAGACGACGACGAGATGGTCCTCGCGGAGCCGGTCGTAGGGCACCCCCGAGGGCTTGATGACGAACACACCGGCCTCCCGGTCCACCCCGCTCACGTTGCCCCAGGTCAGGGTGGCCAGGCCCGACAGGGGGATGCGCAGGTTGGCGGAGAGGACCTCGCCGCGCAGTGACGCGAAGGCGGAGCGGGACATGGAGGGGCCTCCTGGCTGATGTGGGGGAGCGGTCGCTCGGGCGGGACCGTTCACAGGGCGTCGGCCAGCCGGTGGTAGGCCTGGTTCCAGCGGAGCTCCTGAGCGAACCGGCGTACGGTGGTGTCCGAGTCGATGAAGGCGAGCTCCAGGGCGAGCATGTCGGCCAGGTCCTCGAACTCCTCGCGGCCCAGGGCCGTGGTGAGGACCGTGTGGTGCGGAGCGCCGGCGGTCAGCCACGCCTCGGTGGAGGTACGCAGGTCGGGCTCCGGGCGCCAGACCGCGCGGGCCACGGGCAGCAGCGGCAGCGGTTCGGGCGGGCCCACGACGTCGATCCGGTTGGCGACCAGCCGGAAGCGGGATCCCATGTCGGCCAGCCCGACGACGACACCGGGGCCCGGGGCAGCGTCGAACACCAGGCGGACCGGGTCCTCACGGCCGCCGATGCTCAGCGGGTGGACTTCGCAGGAGGGCGTCGCGGTGGTGAGGGACGGGCATACCTCCAGCATGTGGGCCCCCAGGATGAGGCCGCTGTCCGGAGCGAGGTCGTAGGTGTAGTCCTCCATGAATGAGGTGCCCCCCGGCAGCCCGTGCGCCATGGCCTTCGTGGCGCGCAGCAGAGCCGAGGTCTTCCAGTCGCCCTCGCCTCCGAATCCGTATCCGTCGGCCATCAGGCGCTGTACCGCGAGACCGGGCAGCTGCCGGAGCCCGCCCAGGTCTTCGAAGTTGGTGGTGAAGGCGCCGAAGCCCCCTGCGGTGAGGAAACCGCGCAGTCCGGCCTCGATGCGGGCCGCGTACCGCAGGGACTCGTGGCGTTCTTTGCCGGGGCGCAGCTCGGGAGCGAGCGTGTAGCGGTCCGCGTACTCCCGGGTGAGGGCCAGGACGGCGCTGTTCTCCACGGCGTCCACGGCTTCCACCAACTCGTTGACGCCGTAGGTGTTGACGGAGGTGCCGAACCTGAACTGGGCCTCGACCTTGTCCCCTTCGGTGACCGCGACGTCCCGCATGTTGTCCCCGAAGCGGGCGAGGCGCAGCCGCGCGAACTCGGCCCGACCGACGGCGGCACGTGTCCAGGCGGCGATGCGGTCGGCCACGTCGGGCGAGGAGACGTGCCCCGCCACGGTCTTGCGGGCGACACCGAGGCGGGACTGGATGTGGCCGAACTCGCGGTCCCCGTGGGCCGCTTGGTTCAGGTTCATGAAGTCCATGTCGATCGTGGACCAGGGGAGCCCCCGGTTCGCCTGGGTGTGGAGGTGAAGGAGGGGTTTCCGCAGCGAACCGAGGCCGCTGATCCACATCTTGGCGGGGGAGAAGGTGTGCATCCAGGCGATGAGGCCGATGCAGCGGTCGTCCGCCTCGGCGTCCAGGCACATCCGGCGGATCGCGTCCGCCTCCGTCAGCACGGGCTTCCACACGATCCGTGCGGCGGGCCCGGCATCGGCGCCGATCAGCTCGCATATGTGCCGGGACTGGGCGGCCACCTGGGCGAGGGTGTCCTCGCCGTAGAGCGACTGGCTGCCCGTCAGGAACCACACTTCGCTGTCGGTGGGGGCGAGGGGCATGACGGGGTGCTCCTTTGTCGGGTGCGGGTGCGGGTGCGGGTGCGGGTGCGGGGTGCGGTGCTCGGTGCTCGGTGCGCCCTCCACGTCCGGGGACGTGGGGGGTGCGACGGGGTCAGTGCTCCGGCCGGGCGGCCCTGACCCGGTTGCGGAGCCTGCGCAGCCGGTGCAGCAAGAGGTCGGAGCCGGAGCCGAAGTGGTCGTGCAACGCGCGGTATTCGGCGAAGAGAAGGTCGTAGACATCGGCGTTGTCCGGGTCGGGGAGATACGCGTTCCGCTCGACGCTTCCCATCCGGGCGGCGGCCGCGCGGACGTCCGGGTAGGCGCCGGCCGCCACCGCCGCGTGGATGGCGGAACCGAGTGCGGGGCCCTGGTCGGAGACGGCGAGCGACACGGGGCGGCGCAGGACGTCGGCGTAGATCCGCATGAGCAGCGGGTTCTTCTTGAGCCCGCCCGCCGCGATGAACTCCTCCACGGGCACCCCGTGTTCCTCCAGTGCCTCGACGATGACCCGGGTGCCGAAGGCGGTCGCCTCCAGCAGGGCGCGGTAGACGTCCTCGGGGCGGGTGTCGAGCGTGAGACCGACGAGGACTCCGGAGAGGTGGTGGTCGACGAGCGTGGAGCGGTTGCCGTTCATCCAGTCCAGTGCGATCAGGCCGTGGCCTCCGACCGGCTGCCGGTCGCTGAGCCGGGTCAGGTGCTCGTGCAGATCCTCGCCGGCGGCTTCGGCGGCGGCGCGGTAGTCGTCGGGGACGCCCTGGCGCAGCCACCAGGCGAAGATGTCGCCCACCCCGCTCTGCCCCGCCTCGTAGCCGTACGCGCCCGCGACGATGCCTCCGTCGACCACCCCGCAGATTCCAGGGACGTCGGCCAGGTCCTCGCTGTTGACGACGTGACAGGTGGAGGTGCCCATGATGGCGAGCAGGTGGCCGTTCTCCACCGCCCCGGCGGCGGGCGCCGTGACGTGGGCGTCGACGTTGCCCACCGCGACCGGTGTGCCCGGTCTGAGTCCCGTGAGGGCCGCCGCTCCGGGAGTCAGCGTGCCGGCGCGGGAACCGAGGGGGAGCAGCGGGTGTTCGAGGCGGGTGACGGGGAAGTCCGCGAAGTCCGGGTGGAGTCCGGCGAGATACGCGGGCGAGGGGTAGGCGCCGTCCTGGTGGATGCCCTTGTAGCCCGCGGTGCAGGAGTTGCGCGACTCGGCGCCGGTCAGCTGCCAGACGATCCAGTCGGCCGCCTCGATCCAGCGGGCGCAGGCGGCGTACACCCGCGGATCCTCCTCCAGCACCTGGAGCGCCTTCGCGTACTGCCACTCCGCGGAGATCCGGCCGCCGTACCGTCCGATCCAGGGCTCGCGGCGCTGGTGCGCCAGGGCGTTGATGCGGTCGGCCTGGTCCTGGGCGGCGTGGTGCTTCCAGAGCTTCGGCCACGCGTGGGGGTGGTCCGCCCAGGCCGGCTGCTCGGCCAGCGGGACGCCGTCCGCCGTCGTCGGCAGCACCGTGCAGGAGGTGAAGGCGGTACCGATGGCGATGACCCGGGCGGGGTCGACACCGGCCGCCGCGAGCGCGTCCGGCACGGCGGTGCGGAGCGCCTCCCGCCAGTCACGCGGGTCCTGGAGGGCCCAGTCCGGGGGCAACGGGGCGTCCGAGCCCGGCAGGCTCCGGTCGATGACGCCGTTGCGGTAGGTGTGCACGGCGGATCCCAGTTCCGCGCCGTCGCGGACACGGACCACGACGGCACGTGCGGAGAGCGTGCCGAAGTCGACTCCGACGGTGCAGGCGCCGGGGGCGTGGCCGAGTGGGCTGCCGGGGGGATCGGGCTGAGGGGTCACGAGCGAGACTCTCTGCTGCGGGAGTGGGTGCGGGGAGCGTCACCGCCCCTGATTGTTAGCGCTAACAATCGGTTTGGGCAAGAGGGCGGGCCTCTCGCGCGCCGCGGGGCGCCTCGCCCCCGGTGTGCTGCCCGGCCTCCGGCCGTCCGGCCGGGCGCCGCCGACGGGCCCGCCCGGACACCGTGCAGGGGCTGGGTCCGCCGGGTGCCGGCCAGGGGTCGCGTCCCGGGGCGGTGCCGGCGCGGACGTCGTCCTGCCGCCGGGTGCCGTCGTCGGGGCGGCTCAGGCGTCGTCCTGCGACCGGGTGCTCGCCCGGACGATCAGCTGCGGCTCCACCACGATGTGCTCCACGCCGGCGGCGGTGCCCTCGATGTGCTCCAGCAGCAACTGGATGCTCCTGCGGCCGATGGCGGTGAAGTCCTGGCGCACGGTGGTCAGCGGGGGAGGGAAGAACCCCGCCTCGGGGATGTCGTCGAAGCCCGCGACGGCCACCTGCCGCGGGGTGCGGATGCCCGCCTCCCGGAGCGCGCGCAGGACCCCCAGCGCCATCTGGTCATTGGCGACGAAGGCCGCCGTCACCGGGGTCGAGCCGCGCCGGGCCAGGGTCAGCCCCGCCAGTTCCTGCCCCGCGTGGTAGCCGGACAGGGGGCTCCAGTCGCCCCGCAGCACGCGGGGCGGGCGGATCCCGTGCTCCTCCAGGACGGCGCGCCAGCCCTCGGTGCGCGCGGCGCTCTCCAGCCAGTCCTCGGGGCCGGCCACGTGCCAGACGGTCTCGTGGCCGGTGGCGAGGAGGTGCTCGGTGACGAGGCGGGCGCCCAGCTCCTGGTCGAGGGAGACGCCGGGGATGTCGAGCCCGTGGCTTCCCTCCACCGTGACGACGGGAAAGGGCGGCGTGAGCCGCGCCAGCGCGCGCACGCTGGAACGCTGGGGGGTGATGGCGACGGCACCCTCGACACCCCAGGCCGCCAGGTGGTCGAGCGCGTCCTCCAGGGCGTGGCCGCCGCCGCTGCGCAGGGTGACGGTCGAGACCAGGTAGCCCTCGTCGCGGGCGGCCTCCTGGAGACCCGCCAACGTGCTCGCCGGACCGTAGAGCGTCGGGTCCACCGCGATCACGCCGAGCGTCCGCGAACGCCGGGTGACCAGCGCGCGGGCCGCGGAGTTGCGGCGGTAGCCGAGCCGCTCGATCGCGGCCGTCACCTGCTCCCGGGTGGTGGCCCGGACGTTGGGGTGGCCGCTGAGCACGCGGGAGACGGTCTGGTGCGAGACCCCCGCCTCCCGGGCGACGTCCGCCATCGTCGGTGGGCGGAGGGCCTCCATGGGGCGGGTCATGCCTTGCTTCCTCCGGACGACGGCCGCGGCCCGGCCGCGGGACGCTCCGCGAGGGCGACGGGCCCACCTCGAATTCGAGAAACAGCTTAACGCCTCTTGCCCCCGACATGTGTGAGCGCTAACAATCCAGTGTCCGGTGGGCTGCTCCCCTGTCGACGGCGCCCGCGCCGTGGCGGAGGAGCGCCCGCCTGCCGTCGCCCCGAAGCTGCCCTCACGCTGTCCCGGCGCCGCCCCGACGCCACTCCAACGACGGGAATGCCAGGTAACAATCATGACGAATCGACGAGCCGCTCCATCGATCCTCGCCGCCACGGCCGCCTGTGCCCTGCTGCTGTCCGCCTGCGGTCAGAACAGCGAGGGCGGAAGCCGCGAGAAGTCCGGCGAGGGTGCCAGGACCATCGGCATCGCGATGCCCACCAAGTCGTCCGAGCGCTGGATAGCAGACGGCCGGAACATGACGACGAGCCTCAAGGAGGCCGGCTTCCGCACCACCCTCCAGTACGGCGAGGACGACCCCGACCAGCAGGTCTCCCAGATCGAGAACATGATCACCCAGGGGGTGGACGCTCTCGTCATCGCCGCGATCAACGGAGAGGCCCTCTCCAACGTCCTCCAGCAGGCCGCCGACGCCGACATCCCCGTCATCTCCTACGACCGGCTGATCCTCGGTTCCCCCCACGTCGACTACTACGCCTCCTTCGACAACGAGAAGGTCGGGGAGCTCCAGGCGGACTACATCGTCGACAAGCTCGCCCTGAAGGAGCAGTCGGACAAGGGCCCCTTCAACATCGAGCTGTTCGCGGGGTCGAACGACGACAACAACACCAAGTACTTCTTCAACGGCGCCATGAAGGTGCTCAAGCCCTACATCGACGACAAGCGCCTCGTCGTCCGCTCCGGGCAGACCCGCCTCAACCAGGTCACCACGCTGCGCTGGGACGGCGGCACCGCCCAGAAGCGGATGGACGACCTCCTCACCTCCTCGTACTCCGCCGCACGGGTCGACGCGGTTCTCTCGCCGTACGACGGCATCTCCATCGGCATCCTGTCGGCCCTCAAGTCCGACGACTACGGCAGCGCCGCCAAGCCCCTGCCGGTGGTCACCGGGCAGGACGCGGAGGCCGCGTCGGTGAAGTCGATCATCGCGGGCGAGCAGACCCAGACGGTCTACAAGGACACCCGCGCACTCGCCCAGGTGGCATCCGACATGGTCGGAGCGGTCCTGGACGGGAAGAAGCCCGAGACCAACGACACCACGACGTACGACAACGGCGAGAAGGTCGTCCCGGCCCACCTGCTGCCGCCCGTCAGTGTGGACAAGAGCAACTACCGCGCCGTGCTGGTGGAGTCCGGCTACCTGAAGGCCGAGGACCTGCGGTGACGACGGAGGCCCCGGCGCCCGGCGGAGCACCGGGAGAGGGCGCGGTCGACGACCTCGTGCTCGACATGCGGTCCATCAGCAAGACGTTCCCCGGCGTGAAGGCGCTGAGCGAGGTGAACCTGCGCGTCGGACGCGGCGAGGTCCACGCGCTGTGCGGTGAGAACGGGGCGGGCAAGTCCACGCTGATGAAGGTCCTCTCCGGCGTCCATCCGCACGGCAGTTACGCGGGCGAGATCCGCTACGAGGGCGAGGAGTGCCGGTTCCGCGACATTCGCGCCAGCGAGCGGCGCGGCATCGTGATCATCCATCAGGAACTGGCCCTGGTGCCCCAGCTCTCGATCGCCGAGAACATCTTCCTGGGCCACGAGTCCGCCCGGCGCGGCGTCATCGCCTGGCCGAAGACGCTGCGCCGGGCCGCCGAACTCCTGCGCAGGGTCGGGCTGGACGAGCATCCGCAGACGAGGGTCGCCGACCTCGGCGTGAGCAAGCAGCAGCTCGTCGAGATCGCCAAGGCGCTGGCCAAGGACGTCGGACTGTTGATCCTCGACGAGCCGACCGCCGCGCTGAATGACGAGGACAGCAGTCAACTGCTGGATTTGATACGTGAGTTGAAGAGTCAGGGCATCACCTCGATCATCATCTCGCACAAGCTCAACGAGATCGCGAGGGTCGCCGACTCCGTCACCGTCCTCCGCGACGGCCGCACTGTGGAGACCCTCGACCTCGCCGCTCCGGAGACCACGGAGGAGCGCATCATCCGCTCCATGGTGGGCCGCAGCCTCGACAACCGGTTCCCCGGCCGAACCCCCCGCACGGGGCCGCCCGCTCCCGCACCGGCCCTGGAGATCCGCGACTGGACCGTGGGCCACCCCGTCGACCACCAGCGGAAGGTGGTCGACGGGGTGTCGCTACGGGTGGAGCGCGGCGAGATCGTGGGCATCGCCGGGCTGATGGGCGCGGGCCGCACCGAACTCGCCATGAGCGTCTTCGGCCGTTCGTACGGCAGATACCTCTCCGGAACGGTGCTCCGCGACGGGGCCGAGGCCCGGACCCGTACCGTGCCGGAGGCCGTCGAGGCGGGCATCGCCTATGTGACGGAGGACCGCAAGCACTACGGCCTGAACCTCCAGGACTCCGTCAGCAGGAACATCTCCCTCGCCTCGCTGCCCCGGCTGGCCCGGCGCGGGGTGGTCGACAGCCACCGGGAACGCGTCCTCGCCGAGGGCTTCCGCCGCACCATGAACATCCGGACCCGCCATCTCCAGGAACAGGTGGGGCGGCTGTCCGGCGGCAACCAGCAGAAGGTCGTCCTGGCCAAGTGGATCCTCGCGGGACCCGAGGTCCTCATCCTGGACGAACCGACCCGAGGCGTCGACGTCGGCGCCAAGTACGAGATCTACACGGTGATCGACCGGCTCGCCGCCGAAGGCAGAGCGGTCCTGATGATCTCGTCCGAACTGCCCGAACTCCTGGGCATGTGCGACCGCGTCTACACCATGGCCGCCGGCCGGGTCACCGGCGAGAGCTCCCGCGCCGAAGCCGACCAGGAACTGCTCATGCGCTACATGACGCACGACACCGCCGTCCCCGCGCCCCGGCACCCCGCACCCCACGAAGGACTCCCCGATGAGCACTGACCTCGGCCCGACCCCTCCGGCCGCCACCGACGGCGGGCAGCGACGGGCCGCCCCGCCGGCGGTGGGGCGCCTGCTGGTGGACAGCGTCCGGCGCAACAGCCGGCAGTACGGGATGCTGTTCGCGCTGGGACTCATCGTGCTGCTCTTCCAGATATGGACGGGTGGCGACCTGCTCCTGCCGCGCAACGTCTCCAACCTCGTCCTGCAGAACAGTTACATCCTCATTCTCGCCATCGGCATGATGATCGTCATCATCTCCGGCCACATCGACCTCTCCGTGGGATCACTGACGGCCCTGGTCGGCGCGGTCGCGGCGGTGCTGATGGTGGAACACCACCTCTCCTGGCCGCTCGCCGTGGTGGTGACCCTGCTCATCGGCGCGGCCGCGGGGGCGGTCCAGGGCTTCTTCATCGCATACGTCGGCATACCGTCGTTCATCGTCACCCTGGCCGGCATGCTGCTGTTCCGGGGACTGACCGAGATCTTCCTGCGGGGGCAGACCCTGGGCCCCTTCCCCGAAGGGCTGCAGAAGGTGGCGAACGGCTTCCTGCCGGAGGTCGGCCCCGTCACCAACTACCACAACCTGACCCTCCTGCTCGGTCTCGGCGTGATCGCCCTGGTGGTCAACCAGGAGATCCGCAACCGGAGCCGGCAGGCGGAATTCGACCTGGCACCCCTGCCGAAGAACCTGTTCGTCCTGAAACTCGTGGCCCTGGTCGCGGCCATCACAGCCACCACACTCCTGCTCGCCAGCTACAAGGGCGCCCCCGTCGTCCTGCTGGTCCTCGCCGTTCTGCTGGTCTGCTTCGGCTATGTGATGCGCAACGTGGTGGTGGGGCGGCACGTCTACGCCATCGGCGGCAACCTCCCCGCGGCCAAGCTGTCGGGCGTCAAGGACCGCAAGGTGACCTTCGCGGTCTTCCTGAACATGGGGATGCTGGCTGCCCTGGCCGGGCTGGTGTTCGCGGCGCGCTTCAACGCGGCCTCGCCCAAGGCGGGCATCAACTTCGAGCTGGAGGCCATCGCCGCGGCCTTCATCGGAGGAGCCTCGATGAGCGGCGGCGTCGGAACGGTGCTCGGCGCCGTCATCGGCGGCCTGGTCCTCGGCGTGCTCAACAACGGGATGAACCTGGTCGGCATCGGCACCGACTGGCAGCAGGTCATCAAGGGCCTGGCGCTCCTCGCCGCGGTCGGCTTCGACGTCTGGAACAAGCGCAGGGCGGGCTCCTGAGCCCCCGCGGCCGCCTCGCCCGGCCCGAGCGGGGCCGTCAGGGGCCCCCGGGGCATCGGTGGGCCATACGCCGACCGACCCGCTTGATCGTCCTCGGGCCGGGTAGCGAAGCGGTATGACCACTGACGAAGCAGCCACCGCTCCCGGCGGATACGTGCGGCCGGAACTCGACGTCCGGGCGCTGACCGAGGTGCTCGACGGCGAGTACGCCGAGGTCCGCGACCTGGTCCGGGCCAACCTGGTGACGCACGCCCCGGTTCTCGACGAGGCCGACGAGCTCGACATCGACGCCTTCCGCGAGCGGGTGCGCGAACGTGTCGTCGAGATGGCGGCCACGGGCCAGACCGGCATGGGGTTCCCGAAGAGGTACGGCGGCGGCGGCGACGTCGGGGCCTCCGTCGCCGCGTTCGAGACGCTCGCCTTCGGCGACCTGTCGGTCCTGGTGAAGGTCGGCGTGCAGTTCGGTCTCTTCGGGGGAGCGATCCTGCACCTGGGCACCGAACGCCACCACGACGCCTACCTGCCCGACCTGATCACCGGGAAGCTGATGGGCTGCTTCGCGATGACCGAGACCGGACACGGCTCCAACGTGCAGGCGCTCGGCACCGTCGCACGGTACGACGTCGACGGCCGGGAGTTCGTCATCACCACCGAGGGCGACCAGGGGCGCAAGGATTACATCGGCAACGCGGCCCGCCACGGCGAACTGGCCGTCGTCTTCGCCCAGCTGGAGGTGGGCGGGACCGCCGAGGGCGTGCACGCGTTCGTCGTGCCCATCCGGACCGGCGGCGAGGTGGCGCCCGGAGTCCGCATCGAGGACGACGGCCGAAAGATGGGCCTCAACGGCGTGGACAACGGGCGCATCCGGTTCGACGGTGTGCGGGTGCCCCGGGAAGCGCTGCTCAACCGCTTCGCCGACGTCACCCCGGAAGGCGTCTACCGGAGCGCGATCGACAACCCCGACCGCCGCTTCTTCACCATGCTCGGCACCCTGGTGCAGGGCCGGGTCAGCGTCGGCGGCGCGGGAGTCTCCACCGCCAAGGTCGCCCTCGCGATCGCCACGAAGTACGCGTTGCGGCGCAGACAGTTCTCGGCCGGCTCCCGGGAATCCCGTGGGGAGGAGCAACTGCTCCTCGACTACGGACTGCACCAGCGTCGCCTGCTGCCGCTCATCGCGCGTACCTACGCGCTGCACTTCGCGCAGGACGTCGTCCGCACACAGCTGCACGAGGTCTTCTCCGGCATCGAGGACGACCCGGGTGCGCGGCGCCGGCTGGAGTCACGGGCCGCGGGGACCAAGGCGCTCGGCACCTGGCACGCCACACGGGTGATCCAGGAGTGCCGCGAGGCCTGCGGTGGCGCCGGCTATCTCAGCGTGAACCGGTTCGCCGCCCTGAAGGGCGACAGCGACGTCTTCACCACCTTCGAGGGCGACAACCACGTTCTGCTGCAACTCGTCGCCAAGGGCCTGCTCACCGACCACGCGAGCGAGTTCGAGGACCTGGACCAGCTCGGCATGGTCCGCTACGTCACCAGCCTCGCCGTCGAGACGGTCATCGAGAAGACGTCAGCCCACAAACTGCTCGAACGGGTGCGCGACCTGCTGCCCGGGGGAGACGAGTGGGACCAGGAGGCGGGACTGCTCGACTCGGAGTACCAGCTCGCCATGGTCCGCTACCGCGAGGAGCACATGCTCGCCGGGGCGGCCCGCAGGCTCAAGCGAGGCATCGACCAGAAGCGCGACCCCGGCACCGTCTTCTCACAGGTGCAGGACCACGTCATCGCCGTCGCCCGCGCACACGTGGAGCGGCTGGTGCTGGAGGCGTTCGTCGACAAGGTGCGCGCGCTGCCCGAGAGCGGCAACAAGGTCGCGCTGGGCCTGCTGTGCGACCTGTTCGCCCTGTCGACGATCGAGGCGGACCGGGCGTGGTTCATGGAGCACGGCCGGCTGACCGTCCAGCGTTCCAAGGCGATCACCCGTGAGGTGAACGACCTCTGCCGCAAGGTCCGGCCCCTGGCGGGTGGCCTCGTCGAGGCCTGGGGCATCCCGGCCGAGCTGCTGCGCGCCCCGGACCTGGTGGGGTGACCCGGGGCGCCCCGGGGTCAGCCGGTGAACAACTGCGCTGCCTTGCGCACCAGTTCGTACAGCCCGTAGGCGAGCGGAGCGCCCACCCACAGCCAGGTGAGGACGATCAGGGGCCGCCGGTCCCTCACCTCAGGCGGACTCTGCCCGCTGTCGTCGTTCACGGGGCGCTCCCTTCTCCGCCGACGCGGTGTCGAGGTGGTGGGACGGGTGCACGGGGCGGACCAGTTCATTGGCCACGAAGCCGACGGCGAGCAGAGCCATCATGATGAAGAGGGACGTCCCGTACAGATCTGCGCCGTGCTTCCCCGCCTCCTCCTGGCGGTCGGCGATCCAGTTCACGATCAGTGGCCCGAGGACACCTGCGGTGGACCAGGCGGTGAGCAGACGTCCATGGATCGCGCCGACCTGATAGGTCCCGAAAAGATCTTTGAGGTAGGCGGGAATCGTGGCGAAGCCGCCGCCGTAGAAGGAGAGGATGACCAGCGCGCACAGGACGAACAGGGGCTTGGAGGAGCTTCCCACCACCGCGATCAGCGCGTACATGAGCGTGCCCGCGCCGAGATAGACGCGGTAGATGTTCTTCCGCCCGATCAGGTCGGAGGCGGAGGACCAGCCGATACGGCCGGCCATGTTGGCCGCGGACAGCAGGGCGACGAACCCGGCGGCGGCTGTCACCGACACGGGAGTGGAGGTGTCCGCGAAGAAGTCCGTGATCATCGGAGCGGCCTTCTCCAGGATGCCGATGCCCGCGGTGACGTTCATGCAGAGCACGACCCACAGCAGCCAGAACTGCGGAGTGCGCAGCGCCTGGCGCGCCGACACCTGCGGCCCGTCCGGCGTCGGGGGACGCCCGCTCGTCCGTTCCTCGACGCGCGGGCGCGGGACCCGTACCAGCGCCACGCCGAGCAGCATGAAGACGGCATAGACCAGTCCGTGGACGAGGAAGGCGAGCGCGATGCCGGAGTTGTCGCCGCCGAAGGACTCCAGCATCTGCGCCGACCAGGGCGAGGCGATCAGCGCGCCGCCGCCGAACCCCATGATGGCGATGCCGGTGGCCATGCCCGGACGGTCGGGGAACCACTTGATGAGCGTCGACACGGGCGAGATGTAGCCGATGCCGAGCCCGATGCCTCCGACGAAGCCGTACCCGAGGACGATCAGCCAGAACTGGCCGGTCGCGGCGCCGAGCGCGGAGAGCAGGAACCCGGAGGAGAAGCAGACGAGGGCGACGGTCATGGCCCAGCGAGGCCCGCGGCGCTCGACGAGCGTGCCGCCGAAGGCGGCGGAGAGCCCGAGCATGACGATGCCGAGCTGGAAGGGCAGCGCGCTCTGCGTGCCGCTCAGGCCGAGCGCGTCCTCCAGCGGCGGCTTGAACACGGACCAGGCGTAGGCCTGGCCGATGGAGAGGTGGATCGAGAGGGCGGCGGGCGGCACCAGCCAGCGACTCCAGCCCACGGGGGCGATGGGGGGACTCATGGGTCCCTCACCGTAGTGAGCGGGAAACCTTCTGAGAAGGTCGTTGACACATCTTCGCCGTGTTCGGCTCGCGTGGCGGTGCGGTGTTCCCCGCCGCTCGCGGGGAGGGGCGGCTACTCCCGCGAGGTCGCCGCGAGCACCAGTTCCACGCAGTGCGACTCCAGTCGCTCGCGCGGCACGTCGAGCGTGCCGTGCAGCCACCCGGCGAAGAGGTTCGCCAGGCCGCCGACCAGGGCGTGCGCGGCCATGCGGCGGTCGATGTCGTCGCCGGTCCCGGTGAGCTGGCCACCGACGAGGTCGGTGAACACGGGCATGAGCCGGTGGCTGTGGGCCCCGAGAGCCGGGTCGGCGAAGGGCTCCAGAAGCAGCAGGCGGCCTTTGTGCGGCGCGTCCAGGACGAGGGCGACGAAGGCGGACACCACGGCCCTGGCCCGGATGTCGCGCTGCGGGTCGCTGAGCGCCACGGCGTCCTCCAGGGCGCCCCTGGCCTCATCGGCGACCCGCTCGAAGGCGGCGAGGAGCAGATCGTCGCGGCCGGTGAAGCTCTCGTAGAAGTAGCGGTCCGTCAGGCGGGCCTCCCTGCAGACGGATCGGACCGTGACGGCCGCGCATCCCTCCTCGCCCGCCAGGCGCTCGGCGGCATCCAGCAGGACCTGCCGGCGGGCGGCACGACGATCGGCGAGCGTGGTCCCGCCCCAGCTCCGCTCCGCCAACTTCACTGCCTCCGTTACTCGTCGAACAATTGACGACAGGTGTCCGCACATTTTAACCTGACGACAGATGTCCTCAGATTGCCCTCGGTGCAACTGCCAGGACGAACCCACATCGCACCGTCACGAGCAGCGCCATGAACTGCGCCACGTGCGGCGTCCCGAACAGCGCGGCCCCGCACCGGAATCCCTCAGCGGAGGTACACGTGACACCGTCAGCCCACGGGCCGGACCCCACCGCCCCGAGACCTGCCGAGCCTCTCGGCCCCGACACCCTCACCTGGCGCTGGTTCGGCGACTGGAGAGGCCTCCTCCTGGCCCCCTGGGCCGGATCGATGCAGAACATGCACCCCGAGCTGGGCGCGGGCGTCGCCGAGCACTCGCGCTTCTTCGAGGAGCGCTGGGAGCGCCTCTTCCGCTCGCTGTACCCCATCGGGGGAGTGGTCTACGACGGCCCGCTCGCCGTCCGGACAGCCCGTGAGGTGCGCGGCTACCACGCCTCGATCAGCGGGGTGGACGAGCGCGGCCGGCCCTACCACGCGCTCAACCCCGGCACGTTCTACTGGGCGCACGCCACGTTCTTCATGCTGACCGTGCAGGTGGCCGAGCGGTTCGGCGGCGGCCTCACCGAAGCGCAGCGGCACACACTCTTCGACGAGCACGTCCGCTGGTACGCGCTGTACGGCCTGTCGATGAAGCCCGTCCCCCGCACCTGGGAGGAGTTCCAACGGTACTGGGACCACATGTGCGCCGACGTCCTGGAGGACAATCGGCCCACACGAGACGTGCTGAACATGCGCCGCATCGCCAAGCCGCCCCTCCTGCGGCTGCTGCCGTCCCCGCTGTGGGCCCTCGCCCGCGTCCCGATCGTCCGGCTGACCCTGTGGATCACGGTCGGCATGTATCCGCAGGCCGTGCGTGAACGGCTCGGACTTCGCTGGACACCCCACGACGAACGGCTGCTCAGCCTCCTGGGCCGGCTGGTGCACCACGCCTGGCAACGCGTTCCCGAGCGCCGCCGCTTCCACCCGCGCGCCCGGGCGGGCTGGGACCGCGAACGGGGCCGCCCGGCGTCGGGCCCGGTGGAGACACCGCCCCGTAACCTGCCGCCCGAGGACCGGCGCGGCCTTCCCCAGCACTATGCGCCGGAAGCCGACCGCCCCGGGTGAGCCGGGACAGCCCTCGGCGGCGCGTGGACGACGAGGGCGAGAGCTCGACGAAGCAGGGCGGAACGCCTCAGCGGGCCGTGCTGACAGATTGCGGGTCCTCAGGTGAAAGCCGGGCGATCGGATATCGCCATCGAGTTGCCCGAAGGTTCCGGGCGGGGCTGGAATGTCCTTTCCCGAGCGTCACCCGCTTTGCTCTGCCGTACCGGCCTGCGACTAGTTTGGACGCAGCACAGGTGAACGGGCCCGTGGTGGCAGAGAACGCACGGGGGACGGGAGGTCGGGAAGAGTGTCGCTGCGCGGAGGTGATCCGGTCGAGATCGGCGGTTATCCGCTGGAGGCGCGGCTCGGTTCGGGTGGCATGGGCACGGTCTTCCTGTCCCGTACGAGCTCGGGGCGGCCGGTCGCGATCAAGCTGATCCACCAGCAGTTCGCGGGGGACGACGAGTTCCGCATCCGGTTTCGGCAGGAGGTGGCGGCCGCGCGACGGGTGAGCGGCGCGTTCACCGCCGCCGTGGTCGACGCCGCCCCCGAGGCCGAGCAGCCGTGGATGGCGACGACCTACATCGAGGGGCCCACGCTCACGCAGCGCATCGCCGAGGGGGGCCCGCTGGACGGCGCGGAGCTGAGGCGGCTCGCCATCGGGCTGGCGGAGGCACTGCGCGACATCCATCGGGTGGGAGTCGTCCACCGCGATCTGAAACCATCCAACGTCGTGCTCTCGCCCGAGGGGCCGCGCGTCATCGACTTCGGCATCTCGCGCGCGGTGGACCAGCAGACGCTGACGATGACCGGGCGGGTCATCGGTACGCCGCCCTTCATGTCGCCCGAGCAGTTGCAGGCGCCGCGTGGTGTGGGCCCGCGGTCCGACGTCTTCTCCCTGGGGACACTCCTGGTGTACGCGGCGACGGGACATGGGCCCTTCGACGCGGACAGCCCCTACATGACGGCCTATCAGGTCGTGCACGAGGAACCGTCGTTGGACGCCGTTCCGGAGGCTCTGCGGGCGGTCGTCGAACCGTGCCTGGGCAAGGAGCCCGAGGGGCGCCCCTCGGCGGACGAGCTCCTCGTGCTGCTGCGGGACCTGCCCGCCGAACTCGGCGGGGCCAGGACCGGCGGTCCGGGTGCGGGCCGCACCCGCGACATGAACACGCAAGCTCACCTCGCGACGGGGGGCACCCCGGCGCGGAGCGCCCCGGACCCTGGCACCGGAAGCGCCGGCGCCCCGGTCGGCGGCCGTCTGCGCCGCCGTTGGCGGCCCGTGCTCGCGGCGGCGGTCGCGGTGGCGGCGATCGGCGGCGGAGTCGCCGCGCTGACGACGGGCGGCTTCGCCGGGAGCGGAGGCGGCACGAGCCCTGGTGGCGCGGGCACGGGGCAGAGCACCGCGGTACCGGCGGGCGCGCTTCCGGACGGCTTCGCGCCGTGGCGCGCCACCGTGCCGGGCGGGCGCGAGGACATCCCCGACGAACTGCGGTGCGTCGCGCGGGGCGACGCGTTGTTCTGCGGGGGCGGCGGCGTCGTCGCGACCCGTATCAGGGCCCACGACGGGTCCCGGGTGTGGACGGCGAAGAGTCCGGGCGTCCCCGTCCAGGGCATGCATCTGGTGGGCGCCACCGACGACACGGTGCTCGGCTACCGCTTCGCCGCCCAGGACGACCCCGAGGGCCCTCGTAGCGAGGTGGTGGCCCTCGACGCCGACAGCGGCCGGGAGCTGTGGTCCGCACCGTCCGGCGCCCAGTCGACGGCTGTCACGGGCCGGACCATGGACGCCGTCGTGGTCGGCGCCGCCGTGGTGACGGTCGACGCCTCCAACTCCCGCTTCGAGGCCCGGGACGCCCACAGCGGTGACGTCCTCTGGACGACACCGTTCCCCGCCGGCACCCAGTGCGCCCCCGTCCCGCTCCGGCCGCGGCTCCTCGCGATGTGCGCGGCCGACACGGAGGTGGACGACCTCCAGGTGCGCCGGCCCACCCTGCGTGTGCTGGCCCTCCCCTCCGGGACTCTGGGCAGGCCCGTCACGGTCGACGGCCCCGTCGTGCCGGTGGGCGCCGCCCGAGGCGGGCTCGTCCTCCTCTCGAAGCACTACGAGGGAACGGCGTCGGCGGGGTACGACGGAGTGGCGCGGTTCGACCCGGCCACGCGGAAGGTCAGGTACGCACGGTTCGACAGGGTGTACGAGGGCACGTCCGGCATGGCGGACGGCACGGTCTACGTGAGCGGGCAGGCCGGTCTCGTCACGGCACTCGACTCCGCGACCGGGCGTAGAAAGTGGTCGCGTCAGACGGGCGTGGAGGGCGCTTCGGGCCCCGCGGCGGGAGCCGGCGCGCTGTATTTCAGCTCGGCCACCGGCCGGGTCGTCGCGTTGTCGCCGAAGGACGGCAGACCGCTGTGGGCCACCGACCCCCGGGTCGACGGTCTGACGGGCGAGCAGGACGCGAGCTCCCGCGTGACCGTCGCGGGGCGCGCGGTGTTCGTGGCCGCGGCCACGAACACCCTCTTCGCCTTCGACGGGCAGAGACCGCCGAGGCCGGGCTGACCCCGGGGGCTTCCCGCCCGCCCTCGGTGACCAGGATGTGCGCGGGGGCGTCGACGGGACGTTCGCCGAGGAAGCTGCCGATCGCGGGCAGCGCCGTCTCGTCCCCGACGAGGAGGGCCTTCCCCGTGCACCACGAAGTCGAGGTGGAGCTCTCCCGCCCGATGTCCACCCGCCGGGGCTGTAGTCGCGGGTCAGCCGGTGTTCGGCGGGCGTCCACCCGATGCCGTGCGGCAACTGGGCGGGGAGCGCCGCCCTGACGTCCGTCCGTGGTGTCGCCGTCGGAGCCTCTTACGAACACGGACGGCTGGGTGATCGCCTGGCCCACCTTCTCGGTCGACAACTCGAACATGTCGCCGCCCTGCCCGTACACCTTGGAACCGCCCTCCGCGAAGACCGGCGCCGGCTCGATGCCGACCTTCTTCAGCTCGGAGGGCAGGCCCACGCTCTCCACCAGACCGTAGGCGGTGCCGTCGCAGGTGAGGGCGAGGAAGGACACGGGGCCGGCCGGCGGCTTGATCGCCTTCTTCACCTCGCCGATCCGCTTGTCGTAGGCGGCCAGGTGCTTGTCGTAGACGACGTCGGCCTTGCCGAACACGTCACCCGCGAGGAACGAGAACTGGCTCCGCGGTGCCGGGCGCGACTGTCGGCCGCCGCGGTCCGTCGCGGCCGTCGGAGGTGGGCGGAGCGTGAACCCACTATGCTTCCCGGGCGCGCGGAGGCGCATGGAATCAGAGGACGGGGAATGCGACCGCTCGGAGAGCTCGAAGCCGAAATCATGGACTGCCTGTGGAAGTGGGACAGGCCGGCGACGGTCCGTGAGGTGGTCGACGACATCAACCTCCGCCGCCCGGCCGCCTACACGACGGTGATGACCGTGGCCACCATCCTCTACAACAAGGGCTGGCTGACCCGGCGGAAGCAGGGGCAGGCGTGGCTCTACACGCCGGTCCGCAGTCGCGAGGCCTACTCCGCCGCCCTGATGGAGGACGCCCTGGGAACGAGCCGGGACCGCTCGGCGGCGCTCGTGCACTTCGTGGAGCGGATGACGGAGGAGGAAGTCGCCGCGCTCCGCGAGGCGCTGCGCGCGACGGGCCGCGGCGGCGAGCTCTGAACGCCGCCCCCTTCTTCCTCGGTTACGCCGCGGCCGTCGGCGTCCTGGCCCCGCGCGCACTGCTCCGCAGCAGCTGGCCCCAGCGGTCTCCGCTGCTGGCGGTCGCCGTGTGGTTCGCGCTGGCGGCCTCCTTCTCCGTCTGCGTCGCGCTGGCCGCCCTGCACCTCACCACCCCGGACGCCCACCTGCACGGCATCCTCTACTCCTGCCGCTCGGCCCTGGGCCTCGGCCCGTCCGGCGGCGGCCTCCTGCCGGGCCTGGGGCTCGCCGCGGTCGCCGTCCTGGTCGCCGCCCACCTCGCCGGCTTCGCCGACCACACCGGGCGGGCGTACGCGGCCCGCGCCCGGCATCGCGAGATCCTGGACAAGGTCGGCCGCCGTTCGGCCTGTTCGCGGGCCACCGTGGTGGAGCACGCCGAGGCGGCCGCCTACTGCCTGCCCGGCCGCCACCCGAGGATCGTCCTCAGCAGCGGGGCCGTCACCCTCCTGTCCGGCGGCGAACTCGACGCCGTCGTCGAACACGAGCGGGCCCACATCCGCGGCCGCCACCACCTCGTCCTCGCAGCCGCCCACGCCTTCACCCGCGTCTTCCCCGGCGTGCCGCTCGCCCGCCATCTCCAGCAGCAGATACCGCTGCTGCTGGAGATGGCCGCCGACGACCACGCCCTGCGCCGCTGCCCGCGCGGCGCGCTGGCCGCCGCCATGTTCACCCTGGCGGCCGGTGAGGCGCCGAACGGCGCCCTGGCGGCGGGCGGCCGGACGGTGCTGGTCCGCCTCCGGCGCGTGCTGGCCCCGGCGCACCGCGCGCATCCCGCCCTGCGCTGCGCGGTCGGCACGGGCGCTCTGATCACGCCCGTCCTCCCCGTACTACTGACCTGCCACGCCGGACTCGGGTGACCTCCGCCGGCCGCCGCGGACCGGCCGGCGGCCTCAGATCCGTACGCCCCACATGAACGGCATCCCGCTGCGGGCCATCGACTCGTACCGCACCTGGGCGCCGGGCTTCGGCGCGTGGAGTATCTGCCCGTTCCCGGCGTAGAAGCCCACATGGCTCAGGTCGGTGCGCATGATGACGAGGTCGCCGGGCTTGAGCGCACCGATCGAATTGATCCGGGTGCCGGCGTTGGCCTGGGCCTGCGACGTGCGGGGCAGCGAGACGTCGGCCTGCTGGAACGCCCAGGAGGTCAGGCCGGAGCAGTCGAAGGACCCAGGACCGGTGGCGCCCCATACGTATGGCATGCCGACCCTGCTCTTCGCCGCGGCGAACGCCGCGGCCGTACGACCGGACGCGCTGGCCTCGTTGCCCAACCCGCCCTGCTCAGCCGCCAGTTCGGTCCGCTCGCTCGCCCGGTTGGCCCGCTCCTCCTTGGCGACCCGCTCGGCCCGCTCCTCGGCCGTGAGGGTGTTGAGGAGCCGCTGCGCCTCTGCCAGCTTGCCCTGGATCTCCTTCTTCTTGCTGCCCAGCTCCTTGCGCGTCTCCTGGAGACTGCCGAGCTTCTTCGCGGCCTGAGCGCGCTGCTGTTGCAGAGCACGCTGCTGCGAGAGGAACCGCTGGAGCGTGTCCGACTGCCGGGCGCTGAGCCGGTCGAGGCCCGACGCCTGGTCCAGGTAGGCGTCGGGGTCGGCCGAGAGCAGCAGCTGGAGGGAAGGGTCGAGGCCACCGCTGCGATACTGGGCTGTGGCCGCCGAACCGAGCTGCTGCCGCAGCTCGTTGAGCGCCGCCTGCTTGCGGACGACCTCCTCCTGGAGGCTGTCCGCCTCCTTCTGCAGCTTCCCGGCCGATTCCTTGGCCCCGTTGTACTTCTCGGTGGCCTGGGTGGCCTGCTCGTACAGCCGGTCGACCTGCGCCTGCACACCCTTCTTGTTCGGGTCCGGCAGGGGATCGGCGGAGGCCGACTGCGCCGACAGGACGACCGTCACCGCCGCGGTCGCGGTGAGCACGGACGTGTATCCGTGACGGGGCTGCTTGGGACGACGGTGGGACGCCACTGAGGCGGGCTCCTTCTTCCTCGGCCGCTGTCCGACGGTCCATGGGCCGTCAAGTACCGCTGGGGGAGAGCGGTTTCAGCGACACCTCCACCGGTGGCCCGGGCGGGCGACCGGCTGTTCGGAGGCCGAGCCACGCATACTAATCAACTTAGTGACTCACATCCAAGCGCGGCCGGGGGATCGTTCCGCTCCGCCCGAGCCCTCGTGACCTGCTCAGTCGCCGAGGATCCGCTCCCACAGCAGCCCGTCCCGCCAGCTCCCGTCGAGAAAGATCGCCGAGTGCGCGACGCCGTACGGGGTGAACCCGTTGCGACGCAGCACCCGCTGCGACGGCAGGTTCTCCAGGTTGGTGGACGCCTCGGCGCGGTGCAGGCCGAGTTCGTCCGTCATCACCCGGAGCGCGAGCCCGACGGCGCTCCCGGCATGCCCCTGATTCTGGGCGACGGAGGCGATCCAGTAGCCGACGGAGCCGCGGCGCAGATGCGGCTGCGGCAGGATGCCGCCCACGGTGACCTGCCCGACCACCTGGTCGTCGGCGAGCACCACGCCCGGCCAGACGGTGCCGGCCCGGTATCCGGCGAGCAGGCCCTCGATCCGCTCCGCCTGACCCTCCGGGGTGAAGTAGTCGGCCGGCTGGGCCGGTTCCCACGGCCGGAAGGCCTCGGCGTCCCGCACCCGGTGGGCGGCGATCGGGGCGGCGTCGGTGGGCTCTATCAGGCGGATCCTGGTACTGCTGCGCATGGGGGCGGTCCTCGTCGCGGTGCGTCGGCTGGGACGGCCAACCTATGCGAGGGCGCCCGGGCCGCCACCCCGAGGCGGGGACCGGCGGCAGGGGGCGGCGGCGGGGACCCGATGGCGGGGACCGGCGGCAGGGGACCGGTGGCGGGGACCCGATGGCGGGGACCGGCGGCAGGGGGCCGGTGGCGGTCAGGGGACCTTCACCCAGTCGAGGGTGCGCTCCACCGCCCTCTTCCAGCCCGCGTAGCCCTCCGTACGCTGCTTCTCGGACCACTGGGGCGACCAGCGCTTCGACTCGTGCCACTGGGTGCGCAGCTCGTCGGTGTTCTGCCAGAAGCCGGTGGCGAGCCCGGCCGCGTAGGCCGCGCCGAGAGCGGTCGTCTCGGCGACGACGGGGCGGCTGACCGGAACGCCGAGGACGTCGGACTGGATCTGCATGCAGAGGTCGTTGGCGGTGACCCCGCCGTCGACCTTGAGCACGTCGAGATGGACCCCGGAGTCCTGCTCCATGGCCTCGACCACGTCGCGGCTCTGGTAGCAGATGGCTTCCAGCGTGGCCCGTGCCAGGTGGGCGCCGTCGTTGTACCTGGCCAGGCCGACGATCGCGCCGCGTGCGTCGGACCGCCAGTACGGCGCGAACAGACCGGAGAACGCGGGCACGAAGTACATGCCGCCGTTGTCCTCGACGCTCCGGGCCAGCTCCTCGCTCTCGGGCGCGGACTTGATGATCTTCATCTGGTCGCGCAGCCACTGCACCGCGGAGCCGGTGACGGCGATGGAGCCCTCCAGCGCGTAGACCGCCGGACTGTCGCCGAACTGGTAGGCCACCGTGGTGAGGAGCCCGTGCTCCGAGCGGACCAGCTCGGTGCCGGTGTTGAGCAGCAGGAAGTTGCCGGTCCCGTAGGTGTTCTTGGCCTCGCCCGGGGCGAAGCAGACCTGGCCGACGGTGGCCGCCTGCTGGTCACCGAGGACGCCCCCGACGGGAATGGCGGCGCTCAGCGGCCGGGAGGTGCGGGTGGAGCCGTAGGCCTCCGGATGCGACGAGGGGTTGATCTTCGGGAGCATCGCCCGGGGGATGCCGAAGAAGCCCAGGAGTTCCTCGTCCCAGTCGAGGGTCTCCAGGTCCATCAGCATGGTGCGGCTCGCGTTGGTCACATCGGTGGCGTGGATACCGCCGTTCGGGCCGCCGGTCAGGTTCCACAGGACCCAGGCGTCCGTGTTGCCGAAGATCGCGTGACCGGCCTCGGCCGCTTCCCGTACACCGTCGACGTTCTCCAGGATCCACTGGATCTTGCCGCCGGAGAAGTACGTCGCCGGTGGCAGCCCGGCCTTGCGGCGGATGACCTCTCCCTGCCCCGAGCGTTCGAGGTTCGCCGCGATGGCGTCGGTACGGGTGTCCTGCCACACGATGGCGTTGTAGTAGGGCCGCCCGTTGCGCGGGTCCCAGACCACCGTGGTCTCGCGCTGGTTGGTGATCCCGATGGCCTTCAGGTCCGTCGGCGAGAGACCGCCGTGCCGCAGGGCGTTCTGGATCACCGAGTTGGTGCGCTCCCAGATCTCCACCGGGTCGTGCTCCACCCAGCCGGAGCGGGGCAGGATCTGCTCATGCTCCAGCTGGTGCTTGGCGACCTCGTTGCCGCCGTGATCGAAGATCATGAACCGGGTGCTGGTGGTCCCCTGGTCCACCGCGCCGATGAAGTCCGCCATGATGTGTCGCCTCTCCGGCCGGTGTCGTCAGTCCTTGGAAGGCGCCGGGACGCGGCCCGGCGGTTCGGGTTCGGCGGACGGCAGAAAGCGTCCGACGAGGGCCTTGTAGAGACCCGCGCCGAGCAGGCCGCCGACCAGCGGGCCGATGATGGGCACCCAGAAGTAGAGATTCCCGTACTGGTCCCGCCACGCGCCCCCGTAGCCGGTGAGGAAGCTCGCCAGCCGGGGGCCGAAGTCACGGGCCGGGTTGATCGCGTACCCCGCGTTGGTTCCCCAGGCCATACCGATCGCGACCACGACCAGGCCGATGATGAACGGGCCCATGTTCGAGCCGGGCGGAGTGTTCAGCAGGTCCGTGATGGCCATGATCAGGAGCAACAGGATCGCGGTGCCGATGACCTGGTCGCGGAACGCTCCCCACTCGTGGACCGGCAGCGCCGGGTTGCCGTTGGCCGGCAGGGTGGAGAACACGGACTGCGTCTTGATGGTGTGCCCGGGGTCGGCCTTCGCCAGCGCCTCGCTGTAGTTCCACCGGACGAGGAGCGCGGCGACGAACGCACCGGCGGTCTGCGCCAGCGCGTACGGAGCCACCTTGCTCCATGGGAACCCCTTGAACGCGGCCAGGGAGAGCGTCACCGCGGGATTGAGATGGGCCCCGCTGAGCCGCGCCGCCACATAGACGCCGAGCGTGACGCCCAGCCCCCACGCCCAGGCGATGCTGTCATGGTCCCCGAGCCCGCCGGCCGGATCCGTGAGGGCTCCGCCCGCCGCCACCTGGGCGACCACCCCGCAGCCGAAGAGGATGAGGATCATCGTCCCCGCGAACTCGGCGGACAACTCGCCGAGCAGTCCGGACTTCCTACGTGGTTCAGCCATGGGAGCTCGCCCTCCGCCGACGGCGCCGGCTGTCGACTATCCGAGCAGTGTCAGCAGGCTAAGACGAAGTGCGATATCAGGCATATCGGGATGCTCGGGGTGCCTGGGTGGGGTGGCGGGGCCCATTGCGATGTGCGGGGCCGAGGGAGCAGGGCGTCGAGCGGTCGGCGGACCGCTCCGGGCGGGGTGCATCCGGCGGGGGCGGAGGGCGGTGACGCTCACCCGATCGGGTGGGAAGGGCTGAAGTGCGGGACGGTCGGGACGCCCGTCTCGTCGGCCGGGCCCCCGAGGGGAGCGGTGCGGGCGGAAGCGCCCCGGGCCGAGGGGTTGGCCGCCGCCCGCACCTGGGCGCACTCTCGTACTACCGGGCCAGGGAGAGCCCCGCCAGCTCCAGGCAGGCCGCGATCGACGCCGTCTCCGCCTCGTCCAGGCGGCGCATCGGCGCGCTCATCACATTGGTGTCGATGACGCCCCGCAGCATCAGGGCCGTCTTGAAGGCGCCCAGCCCTGCGGCCGTCGCCGAAGCCGTGCCGGGGCGGGCCGCGCGGACGATGTCGAACAGGCCGACGAGCCGGTCCTGTTCGGCCCTGGCGGTGTCCCAGTCGCCCTTCACCGCCGCCTCGTGCAGCCGCACGTAGCCGTGCGGGTCCACGTTGCCCAGGCCGGGTACGGAACCGTCGGCGCCGCTCAGCATCATCGCGTCGACCACCAGCTCGTGGCCCGTGAGCACGGAGAACCCCGGAAGGTCACGGGCCCCGATGACGAGGCGCCGGAACGAGCCGTCATCCCCGCTGGAGTCCTTCACCCCGGCGAGTACCCCGTCCGCCGCGAGCGGCAGCAGGAGTTCCGGGTCCAGCTTGCTGTGCACGCAGACCGGCACGTCGTACGCCAGGAGCGGCAGGTCCACGGCCGCCGCGAGCTCCCGGAAGTGGCGGTCGATCTCGGTGACATGGGTGCGGGTGTAGAAGGGCGCGGTGGCCACGACCGCGTCGGCGCCCAGGGCGGCCGCGGCGCGGGCCCGCTCGGCGGCCCGGTCGGTGGTGGTCTCGATGGCCCCGACGAGGACCGGGACCTGGCCGGCGGCCGTCGCGGTGATCACCTCGATGACCTCATCCTGCCGGCCGGGCGTCAGATAGGCCGTCTCGCCCGAACTGCCGAGTGCGAAGAGACCGTTGACCCCGCCGTCGAGGAGATGGCCGACGACCCGTTCCAAAGAGGCGCGGTCGAGCTCGCCGTCGGCGGTGAGCGGGGTCACCACGGGCGGGATGACCCCGGAGTACACGGGGGAGGGGGCGGTCATGCGGTGCTCCTTGCGGGCGGTACGGAGGTCCGGGTCCCCGAGGGGGACACGGAGTTCTGGGGGTGGACGCAGTGCCAGCGGTGTTCGGCCGGGCCGAACGTCGCTACCGGGAAGACCTCGGCGCACGCGTCGTCGGCCTTCCAGCAGCGGGTGCGGAACGGGCAGCCGGTCGGCGGGTTGGTGGCGGAGGGCACCGGGCCCGTCAGCACGATGCGTTCCGTCGCCTCCAGCAGGCTGGGCGTGGCGGAGAGCAGTGCTTCGGTGTACGGGTGCCCGGGGGAGCCCGCCACGTCGGCGGCCCGGCCCTCCTCGACGATGCGGCCGAGGTAGAGGACGGCGATGCGGTCGGCGAGATAGCGCACGGTCTGGATGTCGTGACTGATGAACACCATGCCCAGGCCGAGGCGTTCACGCAGGTCGACCAGGAGGTTGAGCACCTGGGCGCGTACGGAGACGTCGAGCGCGGACGTCGGTTCGTCGGCGACGATCAGCTCCGGTTCGAGGGCCAGGGCGCGGGCGATGGCGACGCGCTGGCGCTGGCCCCCGGAGAGCTGCCCGGGCAGGGCGGCGAGGGTGTGGCCGGGCAGCCCGACCAGGTCGAGCAGCTTCTCCACCCGGGTCTCGCGCGCCTCCCGCGTACCGCGCCGGTGCACGTCCAGCGGGTCGCGGAGGATCTGCCGGACCGTGAGGCGGGGGTTGAGGGCGGTCGCGGGGTCCTGGAAGACGACGCCGACAGCCGACCCGAAGTCGTCGCGCCGCTCGGCGCCCGACATCTGCCACAGGTCGCGCCCGTGGAAGAGGACCTCGCCCTCGGTGGGCTTCTGGAGTCCGGTCAGCACGCGGGCGAGCGTGGACTTTCCGCAGCCGGACTCCCCGACCAGGCCCACGATCTCGCCGCGTTCGACCTTCAGCGTGGCGTCGGTGAGCGCGTGGACGGCATCGCGGGAGAAGATCCCGCCGCTGCGTGCCTTGTGGCGTACGTGGACGCCGTCGAGCCTGATCACAGGGCGCTCCCTTCCAGTTCCTCGGCGGTCGTCCTGGCCGGGTGGTGGCAGGCGAAGCCGTGGTCGTCCGTGGTGCCGCGCGGGGTGAGCGCGGGTGTCGTGGTGCGGCAGAGATCGGTGGCGGCCCCGCAGCGCCCGGCGAAGCGGCACCCCGCGCCGAAGCCCTGGGGCGCGGGCACGACGCCCCGGATCTGGTGGAGCCGGTCCGCGCCGGCCTCCAGGGAGACGACGGAGCCGAGGAGGCCGCGGCTGTAGTGGTGGGCGGGTCCGGTGAGGACGGACCGGGTGTCGCCGACCTCGGCGAGCCGGCCCGCGTACATCACGGCGACCCGGTGGGAGAGGTCGCCGACCAGGGCGAGGTCGTGGGAGACCAGCACCATGGCGAAGCCGAGCTCGTCGCGGAGCCGGATGAGGAGTTCGACGACCTGGGCCTGGACGGTGACGTCGAGGGCGGTGGTCGGCTCGTCGGCGATCAGCAGGCGCGGGCTGCGGGAGAGGGCCATGGCGATGAGGACCCGCTGGCGCTGTCCTCCGGAGAGTTCGTGCGGATAGCTGCGCAGGGTGCGTTCGGGGGAGAGGCCGACGAGTTCGAGGAGCTCGGCGGGGGTTTTCGTACCGCCGCGCGAGGTCAGCTGCCTCAGCTGGGTGCCGACGAGCACGGAGGGGTTGAGGGAGGAGAGCGCGTCCTGGTAGACCATCGCGATCTCGGGGCCCATCAGGGCGCGGCGCTCCTTCGGCGGGAGCTTCAGCAGGTCCCGGCCCCGGTAGAGGATCTCGCCGCTGACCTCGGCGTTGCGGGCGAGGAGGCCCATGACGGCGAGGCTGGTGATGGACTTGCCGCAGCCGGACTCCCCGACCAGGCCGAGGGTCTCGCCCTCGTGGACGGAGAAGTTCAGCCGGTCGACGACGGGGATGCCGCCGTAGCGGTCGGGGAAGCGGATCGACAGGTCGCGGACGACGAGGAGCTCCTCGGCGTCCGCGCGGACCGGGGTGATGGTGGGCTCGGTGGCGTTGATGTGCCGGGCGAGCTTGGCGAGGGCGGCGTCGATGTCGACGGTGGCGGCGGCCTCGACCGGGTCCGGCGCCGTGGTGGCGGTGGGCGCGGGGGAGGTGCGGGCGCTCCTCGGCGCGGCGGAGGCGTCGGTGAGCCCCTCGGAGAGGATGTTGAGCGCCAGGACGGTGACCAGGAGGGCCAGGCCCGGGAAGAAGGTGGCCCACCAGCCGCCGGCCAGGAGGATCTGCCGGCCGTAGGCGAGGACGCTGCCCCAGCTGGGGTCGGGGTCCTGGACGCCGGCCCCGATGAAGGAGAGGCTGGCCTCGAAGATGATCGCCTCGGCGACCATGACGGTGGCGAACACCATGACCGGCGCCATGCAGTTGACGGCGACGTGGCGGAGCACGATGTACCCGCGCCGGGCGCCGATGACCTTCTCGGCCGCGACGTAGTCCTCGCCGTACTGCGCCAGCACGTTGGCCCGGACGACGCGGGCGAGCGAGGGGGTGTAGACGAAGGCGATGGTGAAGATGATCACCGGGACGCTGGTGCCGAACACGGCGACCAGGACGGCCGCGAGCGCGATCGGCGGGAACGACATCACGACGTCGAGCGTCCGCATGACGGACTCGTCGCCGAGCTTGCGCGAGGTGGCGGCGATCGAGCCGAGCACAGCGCCGGCGATCAGTGCGACGGCGGTCGCGCCGAGGCCGATGACCAGCGAGTAGCGCGATCCGTGCACCACGCGGGCGAAGACGTCGCGGCCGGCCCGGTCGGTGCCGAACCAGTGGTCGGCGCCCGGGGCCTGGACGGGGGTGCCGGTGGTCAGCGGGTCCTGGGTGAGGAGCGGGGCGAACACGGCGCCGAGGATGACGACGACCAGAACGCCGAGGGCGACGCGGGAGGTGACCGGCAGGGCGCGGAAGGCGATGCCCGGTCGGGAGAGCTTCTTGGCCAGACGGCCCGTGGCGAACATGTCACACCGTCCTGATGCGCGGATTGACCAGCAGGTAGAGCAGGTCGACGATGACGTTGACCACCAGGAAGGCGATGGCGATGGTCAGCACGGTGCCCTGGACCAGGGCGACGTCGCCGCCGGTGACACCTTCGAGGATGAGTTTGCCCATGCCGGGCAGGTCGAAGATCGCTTCGATGACGACGGCGCCGCTGAGCAGATAGCCGACCTTGACGCCGAGCACGGTGAGCGGGGTGACCAGCGCGTTGCGCAGCACCGAGCGGATCACCAGGAACACCGGCAGGCCGTTGCCCTGGGCGGTGCGTACGTAGTCGCGGTCGAGTTCGGCGACCATCGAGGTGCGTATGAGCCGGGCGAGCGACGCCGCGACCGGTACGGCGAGCGACACGGCGGGCAGGGCCATGGTGGTGAGCCAGCCGCTGAAGGAGTCGGCGGGGTTGGTGTAGCCGCCGGTCGGGAAGATCCGGGTGTTCAGCGCGAACTGCTGGATGAGCAGGACGCCGAGCCAGAACGAGGGGATGGCGACCCCGGCCATGGACAGCACGCGGAAGAGCTGGTCGGGCCATCGGTCGCGGTACATCGCGCCCAGGACACCGCCGATCACGGCGAGCGTGACCGCGAGGAGGAGCCCGAGGAAGGTCAGTTGGAGGGTGAGCGGGAACGCCGCGGTGATCCGGTCGATCACGGGCTGGCTCGGCGGGACGGTCATCCCGAGGTCGAAGTGGAGCAGTTGGCCGAGGAAGTCGACGTAGCGGATCGGCAACGGGTCGTTGAGCCCGTTGGCCTCCGCGAAGGCCTCCCTGGCCTCGGGACTGGCGCTCTCCCCGAGCGCGTTGTAGGCCGGGTCGGCCGGCGAGAACTGCAGCACCACGAAGACCAGCAGTGCGATGCCGAGAATCATCACCGGCATCATCGCGACGCGGCGCAGCGCGAGCCGGAGAAAAGCAACCATCGTCGGGTTCCTTGCGATCGGGCGGAGGGCGGGTCCGGGCCGCCCGGGTCCTGTCGTCACACTGCCGCCGTCGCCCGGAGGGCGGCTCTGCGGGGGCAGGCGGCAGTGTGGCTACAGGGCCCAGAAGGTGGCGGCCCGGACCGGGCGGACGTCAGGCGCGGCCGACGCCCACGAAGGACAGGCCCGTGGTGGGCAGCGGCTTGAAGCCGGGCAGGGCCTTCTCGTTCCAGGCCGTGGGCAGCTTGCGGTGAAGGATCGGGTAGAGCGCGGCCTCGTCGGCGACCAGGTCGGTGATCTCGCCCCACAGCTGCTTGCGCGTCGCCTCGTCCGCGGCCTGGGCGGCCTTGTCGAGGAGCTGCTTGACCTTCTTGTACGCGGGGGAGCCGGACCAGCCGTAGCGCTTCTCCGGCCAGAAGCCGTAGTAGAACCAGCGCATCAGGAGGTCGACGTCGTTGCCGAAGACCGAGGGGTCGCCCGGGGCCACCATGACCTCGAAGTTCCCGCCGTCGATTTTGGCGTACTGGGCGGCGGACTGGGCGATGCTCAAGGTGGCCTCGACACCGGCCGCCGCCCAGCTCTCCTTGAGCAGCGGGGCGATGTCCTTGACCCAGCCGGTGTCCGTGGTCAGCACGGTGAACTTCAGCTTGCCCACGCCCGCGTCGGCCAGCAGCTTCTTCGCCTCCGCCACGTCGTGGGGGTAGGCGGTGGCGGCCTTGTGGTAGTCGGGGTGCGTGGTGGGGACGTAGCCGGTGGCGGCCGTCGCGTTGCCGACCATCGCGGTCTTGATGATCTTCTCGGTGTCCAGGGCGTAGTGCAGGGCCTGGCGCACCCGCTTGTCGGCGAAGCGCTTGTCGGCCGTGTTGAACATCAGGAAGAGGAGGCCGAAGGACTGCACGGACTCGGTCTTCGTGGTGGCGGAGAGCCGCTGGACGTCGATGTACGGGACGTCCTCGATCGCCTGGACGCGACCGGACTCCATGGCGCTGACGCGGGCCGACTGGTCCGACATCAGGCGCCAGACCATCTTCTGGGCCTTGGCCGGGTGCGGGCCGTTGTACTTCGCGTACTTCTCGAAGACGATCTTGTCCTCGCGGGTCGCCTCGACGAACCGGTACGGCCCCGAGCCGACGGGCTTGGCGTCGAAGCCCTTGACGTCCGCCTCGACGACCTTCTTCGGCACGATCCGTGCCACGGCTATCCGGGAGGGGAAGAGCGCGAAGGCGTGACGGAGCTTGAACTCGACCGTCTTCGCGTCGACCGCCGTGACCGTGTCGATGAACGGCACGAACTGCGCCATCAGCGACGCGTTCTTCTCGTCCAGGATGCGTTCGAAGCTGAAGACGACGTCCTCGGCGGTGACCGGTGAGTCGTCGTGGAAGGTCGCGCCGTCGCGCAGGGTGGCGCGGTAGGTCGTGGCGTTGATCTTCTTCGGCATCTCGGTGGCGAGCGCGGGGCGCGCCACGAGTGTTGTGGGATCGAGATCCACGAGACCCTCGAAGATGTGCATGTTGGCGGCGTACGGGGTGGCGCCCGACGTGATCATCGGGTCGAATCCGGTCGAGAGGGGGTACGACAGCCCCGCCTCGATGGTGCCGTTGCCGTCGCCCTTTCCGGCCGCTCCGCCGGCGGTCGAGGAGGGCCCGCCGCAGGCCGAAAGGCCTGCCGTGATGGCGGCTGCCGCGCCGAGGGCACTGGTGTAACGCAGGAAGGTGCGGCGCTCGACGCCGGCTGGCCTCAGCTCGGGCACGGGTCCTCCAAGGGACGTTGGTGAGGAATGGGTGGAGAACGGATTTTCGAAGGCTATCGGGACGCCTGAGCGGCGTGAGCATCAGACGTCAGATGTCTGATGCCTTGATAGCGTGGGAACGTAGCTTGACAATCGAGAGGGGTCAAGAGGTGGGGAGTTCACCTATGTCCGGCGCGAGACCCGGTCGCACCCTGTTGCGGCAGGAGGTCGTCGAGGGCATCAAGCGGTACATCCTCGACGAACGGCTGCGCCCGGGGGACCCGTTGCCGACGGAACCGGCCCTGTGCGAGGCGCTCGGCGCCAGCCGCTCCAGCGTCCGGGAGGCCGTCAAGATCCTCGCCGCCCTCGACATCGTCGAGGTCCGTCACGGCCACGGGACGTACGTCGGCCGGCTGAGCCTGTCGGCGCTGGTGGAGAGCCTCACCTTCCGGGGGCTGCTCTCGCCCGACGACGACTTCCAGGTGATGGCCGACCTCGTCGACGTGCGCGAGCTCTTCGAGCGGGGCATGGCCGACCGGATCATCTCCTCGCTGGACGCAGGGGAGCTGGACCGGCTGGACGGCCTGGTGGCGACCATGCGCGAGACCGGTGTGGGTGACGGGCACGGCTTCGTCGCGGCGGACCGCGCCTTCCACGCGCTGCTCGTGGCGCCGCTCGGCAACGACCTGATCGGTCAGCTGTCGATGGCCTTCTGGGACGTCTACACGATTGTCGCGCCGCATCTGAAGGGCTTCACGCACGCCGACGAGGCCGAGACCGTCGCCGCCCACCAGGACATCGTGGACGCGGCCCGCGCGGGCGACGTCACCGCGTTCCTGAAGGCCCTCGGCGAGCACTACGCCCCGGTCAGGCGCCGGATCGCCGAGGCCAGGGCGTGCGGAGAGGGCGAGGGCTGATCGCGGCCGCCGCGCTCCCGCAGGGCCTAGAGATCGTCTTCAAAGGTGATCAGGTGATGAGGGATCATCTTGGTCATGGTGCGTCGTCATGAGCTTTCGGATGCCGAGTGGGCTGTGTTG
>NZ_JBIRKB010000018.1:0-142143 GCF_044329855.1 Streptomyces sp. NPDC017520 | reverse complement strand
TTCCGGGCCGTCGCTACCCGCTACGAGAAGCGCGCTTACATCTACCTCGGTACCGTCACGCTCGCAGCCCTCGTCATCTGGCTCAGAACATGATCCGAGAAACAGCGCCTAGGAGAGGGACGCCATGCCGAACATCCTCCGAGTCGCGCTGGCCGACGGACAACGCCGTGACCTGCACGCTGCTGGCTTGTCGTGATCTGACCCGGTTCACACGGCAGCGCGGCGGGGACGTTCGTCTCCTCGACCAAGGCCGGTTGATTGCTGAGGGCGTAGGCGTGACGGATCGCCATCCGGTCACGTCCGAGCTGCTGTCCACCGCTACAACGATCCTTCAGCCGGGCATACGGCACCTTCCGACGGGGGAGGTGCCGCATTGTCAGTGGTGGCTCCTACCCTTTCCCGGTGAACATTGATGATCTTGAGTGGCAGGCGGACCGGAACGGAGGAGTCCCTCCGCAGGTAGCGGACTCTCTCCTTGAGCACGGGCATGTGGACCTGGTGGTCGGGGCGGCAGCCGAGCGGGGTGACTGGTTCTGCGCGCGGGGCGCCGTGCGCGCGCTGCAAGCGGTGGGTGAGTTCGAGCGGGCGTGGGCGGTGATGAAGCCGTTCGCGGAGACCGGCTGGCTGCCCGCCGTATCTGCAGGTGCGGACATTCTGCTCGCGTGGGGCCGGGTGGAGGAGGCACTGACGTTGACGTGTCCCGTGGGGGAGGAGTCGTGGGCGGGCGCGTGTGAGGTCTACGCCGAAACCCTGGTGAAGTGCGGACGTGTCGACGAGGCGATCACGTTTCTCGAACCGCATCTGCGGGACCGGTGGACGATGCGCTGCCTGGTCACGCTGACGGAGGGGCAGGGGAGGGACGCCCGCGTGCTGGAGCTCTTGGCGCCGCTTGCCGACGAGGCACGCCACCACCAGACGCGGGGCTGTTCCCACCCGCTCTGGGAGGCGTTGGACCTTCAGGCGGAGGTCCTGGAGCGGTCGGGGCAGGTCGAGGAGGCGATCCGGGTGCTCGGCGACGATGTGGCCGCGCGCCGGTACGGCCCGCAGAACACCGTCGAGTCCTACGCGCAGCTGCTCGCCCGGCACGGACGGGTCAGGGAACTGCAGCAAGCGGCCACGGGCCGCCACGCGCGCGAAGCCTTCCGACCTCTGATGAAGGCGTTCACGGCGGCGGGACGCGCGCAGGATGCGGAGGAGATTCTGCGCAGGCACATCGCCACCGCCGAGTATCCGAGCAATCAGCAGTGGTTCCTTATGGAATTCCTCATCGAGCAAGGGCGCTTTGAGGAAGCCATCGCAGTGGGGCGTCCTGACTTCGAAGACCCGTGGGAAAGCCCCCTGCAAGGGATAGTGCTCCTGCTCGCTGAGAACGGGCTCCACGACCGTGCGCTGCAGCTCCTGGACGAATGCAGCCCGGCGTTCGTCGCGGAGCGCGGGGACTGGATTCCGTCCAACCGGTGGTGGCTGATGGGCGAACTGGGACGCTGCCGCGAAGCCATCACCGAAATCGAAGCAATACCCGAACTGGCCGCCGAGGAACGAGCCCGCACGATCGCCGGGCTGCTGGCCAAGGACGGCCGACTGGACGAGGCCATCAGCCTGCTCGCGGAACACCCCGGACACAGCGCCACCACAGACCGTGCTCACCTGCTGGCACGCCAGAACCGCCCCCTGGAAGCACTTGCCGCCATCCCCAGTATTACCGCTCAACGCGAGGAACAGGAACACCGGTGGGGACCCCGCACGGACTTGGTCGTCGGCGCGGAGGACAACAACGGCGGGAGCAGTAGGGAAAATCATGAGGGGCACGCCGAGGACCCGCCGTTCTAGGTGAATACCCGCCTTCCGGCGGCACCTCCTCGAACCAGGCGTCCCACCCGGAGCCCAAAGCGCTACGACGACGCTGACCGCCGTCGAGGAAGTCCAGGTCCAAGGAACTCAGCGCAGGATCGCCGTATGCGCCTACTGGTTTCCCCACCGTCTCCCCGCACAGCCAGACCTAAACGATCACCCAACCTTCGATGAGAAATCCGGGCGGTCACCAACCTTCGTTGACAACGCTCAATCTTCGCTGCGAGAGGTCACGAGTTGACGGGTGGCCGTCACGGAGCTCCTCACCGGCAGAAGCGCTCGCACGCGCCGGCGGCGTCGATGCCCCTACTGTCGTCAAGCGGTCTGGAGCCATTCTCGGTAGGCGCGGGCGAGGTCGTCGTCTCTGTCCGCCCAGCACGTGAGTTCGGCAGCGAGGTGGCGCAGACGGCCACTGGACAGATCGATCGCCGATGGGTGGACAAGCACCCGAAGCTCCTGGCCGACACGGGTGATCTTGGTCGTGAACCCGTCTACCAGGAGCTTCACCGCTTCGCACAACCCGCCGACCACCGGCCCACATCGTCAGGCTGGGAAGGGCTCACGCTGGAGGGCACGCCTGGTAACTACACCAATGCGGTCCTCCGCTTCACCCGCTGACCAGCCGAAGAAGACGAGAGGAAGAGCAGTGGACAAGCCGATCGAAGACCTTGGGGATATGGCGGCGGAAGGCGCGGGGATCATCGCCATGATCGAGTACCTCCGGGGCGCCGACGACTTCACTCTCACCCCACTGCGTCTGCTTCTGGCCCTGGAGGAGGCCTTCGGAATTCCCTGGACAGAGGCCCGGGATCTTCTCGTCTCACTCGACCCGGACCTGCGCCCGGTCGGCCCCGCGGAGGATGTCGAGAGGTGCTTCGCCGCGCTGCTGGAGCGCCGCGCCTGACACGGGACCGGTACGGGCGGGATGCCTCCAGCCCGTACCGGTCCCACTGCGCTCTCCGAGGCTGGAGCAGATGACGGCGGGGGCACCGGCAGCCGCGTCGGTTCCGGCAGCCCCGCTGTCGGCTCGGCCGCCACGGCTTCCGCCGTGTCGCCGGGAGTGAGTGGGGGCCTGCCCCCTCTCAGCTGCCCGGCTGCCAGTCCGGACGCCGGCCGCTGAGAGCGATCACCCGGTCCAGCGGCGAGGCGTCGCCCGGCACCGGGACCGGCGGCCCGAAGAGGCTGCCGCCGTCGGAACCGTCCGCCGCCGGGCCGTCCAGGCCGTCCGCCGCCGAGCCGTCCGCCGCCGAGCCGTCCTCTGCCACGCCGTCCTCCGCCGGGGCGAGCAGTGCCTCGCAGGACCGCAGTTCGGCCTCCCCTGCCGCGTACGGCTGCCCGGTCGACCGTGCGAGATCCCACCCGTGGACGACGAGTTCGTTGAGCGCGACGGCCCCCGCAACCTCGCCGGGCAGTTCCACGCCGCCCGCCCGGGTCATGCCCGTCCAGGCGTCGGGCGAGCGCCAGGCCGCCGCCATCTCGTCCAGCCGGAGGGGCAGCACCTCACGCCAGTCGTCGTCGAGGGCGGGGAGGGCGGCGTCCGGGGAGACGGCGGTGCTCGCCCCGAGATCCTTGCGGGCGGCGTCGCGGAAGGCGGTGGCGAGCCCGGTGAGGTGGCCGAGCAGCTCCCGTACGGCGTAGTCGGGGCAGGGGGTGGGGCCGTCCAGCCGGCTGTCGTCGACCCGGCCGAGCAGCGCGACGATCCGCCGGGCGGCCGGCTCCAGGTCAGGGAGAGCGACGGCGTCCGGTACGGGGTTCTTCTGTGCGTCCATACAGGGAAGACCTCTCGACCACCGAAAACTCATCGACCGGTGGAGCACACCGGCACATAGCGGATGGTTCCTCGCAGCCCTCTTGTCGACGACCCCCGCGCCATGGCATACAGGTCTGGACCATTGCTGTCCGGATGGAAGGCACCACCGTGCAACGCCCCCACATCTCTGCCGCGTTGACCTGCTCCGCCCTGCTTCTCGCACCCCTCCTCTCCGCCTGCGGTGGCACCGCCGAAGCCGACACGCAGCCTCCCGCCACCCCCCAGGGCGTGACCGCCCAGGCCAGCAGCTCCACCTCGGTGCACGTCATGTGGGAAGGCGCCTCCGACAACAAGAAGGTCGCCGGATACGAGATCTACCGCGGAAAGGCCAAGGTCAAGAGCGTCCCGGCGACCAAGACCATGATCGACGTCAACGGGCTGACGGCCTCGACGGACTACACCTTCAGCGTCCGGACCAAGGACACGGCGGGGAACCTCTCCGCGCCCAGCAAGACCGTCCCCGTCACCACCCAGGCCACCCCGCCCAAGGACGACACGCCCCCCACCGTCCCGGCGAAGCTGACGGGCAGCGCCGACGGGAAACGTGCCGCCACCCTCACCTGGGGCGAGTCCAAGGACGACGTCGGCGTCACCTCGTACGACATCTACCAGGAGGACTCCCGGATCCACAGCGTCCCGGCCTCCGAGACCGCGGCGAAGCTCACGGGGCTGCGCCCGGGGACCGTCTACACCTTCACCGTCCGGGCCCGGGACGCCTCCGACAAGTCCTCGGCCGACAGCAACACGCTCGACCTCACCACCGAGTCCGCCCCCGGCGCCCCCGCGAGCACCGCCCCCACCGGCCTGAGCGCCGAGATCGGCAAGGAGGGCGCCGCCGTCACCCTCGACCTGTCCTGGGACCAGCCCGAGACGGGCGGAGCCATCCCCGCCTACGAGCTCCATCTGAACGGCAAGCTGACCACCACCATCGTCTGGGGCGGCACGCCCCCCAAGGGGCGCGCCACCTACCGGCTGGACCTCTCCGACCCGGTGGGCACCCGCTATTCGGTCAAGCTCAGGGCCAAGCTTCCGGACGGCAAGTGGGGTGACTTCTCGGCCCAGCGGACGGTCGTCCTGACGGGCTGAGGCCCGACCGGCCGCCGTTTCCCGGGCGTGCGGCGCGCCGCCCCCCATGGTCCATTGGTCCCGGAAGGCCAGTGGACCGAAGGGGCTGAACCATGGATCCGGGAGACGGCCCGAGCACCCGGGGCTACGCGCTGACGGACGGGCTCTCACCGCCCTTCGCCCCCACCCCCGTCGAGGGCGACGCGGGGACCGGTGCCAGTCGTACGCGGGAGGAGTTGCGCTCCCTCGCCGGGGCCCAGGACCTCCTGGTCACCCATCCGGAGTCCTTGCGTCCGTTCGGTTCCCCGCTGGGGACCGCGACGGTCCGGAGCACGGCATGAGCAGCGCGGCCGACACGAAGCCGGCCCCGGAGGAAGAGCCCCCGGCCAGGAAGAGGTTCGCCTTCCCCAGCGCCCTCACGATCCTCGGGGTCGTCACGCTGGCCGTCTGGGGACTGGCCTTCCTGATCCCGCCCGGGGCGTACGACCGCGACGGGGAAGGAGCCCCGGTCCAGGGCACGTACCACCGGGTCGACTCCGACCAGAGCTTCGTGGACCGCCTGAACGACCTCTTCCTCTCCCCGGTCAACGGTCTCTACGGCGTCCAGGACGCGAAGACGGGCGAGGTCGGCCCGGACCTGGCCGGCGAACTGTACGGCAGCGCCGGCGTGTTCCTCTTCGTGCTCGCCATCGGCGCGTTCATCACCGTGGTGTTCGCCACCGGTGCCCTGGACCGGGGCATCGGCCGCCTCGCGTACCGGCTGCGCGACCGGGGAGCGCTGCTCATCGCCGGAGTGATGCTGGTCTTCTCCCTCCTCGGCACCGTCGAGGGGTTCGCCGAGGAGACGCTCGGCTTCTACGGCCTGATCATCCCGCTGATGCTGGCCCTCGGCTACGACCGCATGGTGGCCACCGGCACGATCATCCTCGGCGCGGGCATCGGCGTGCTCTGCTCCACCGTGAACCCCTTCGCCACCGGAGTCGCGTCCTCCGCCGCCGACATCTCGCTCGGCGACGGCATCGTGCTGCGCGCGATCATGTGGGTGGTCCTGACGGCCGTGACGATCGGCTACGTCATCCGGTACGCGGGACGCGTCCGCAAGGACCCCGGGCGCTCGCTCTCCGGCTTCCTGCCAGGCGACCGCGAGCACAACGCGACGGACGCGGGGGAACCCCCGGAGCTGACCGGGCTCCACAGGACCATCCTCGTCCTGGTCGCCCTGGTCTTCAGTTTCATGATCTTCTCGGTCGTCCCGTGGTCCAGCGCCCTCACGGGCGACGCCGACGCCACCCCGTACGGCTTCGAACTCGGCTGGTCCTTCCCCCAGCTGGCCGCCCTGTTCGTGGTCGCGGCGGTCCTGGTGGGCGTCGTCGCGCGGTTCGGCGAGCAGAAGCTGAGCGCGACGATCATCCAGGGCGCGGCGGACTTCATCTCGCCGGCCCTGGTCATCGTCCTCGCGCGCGGTGTCACGGTCATCATGAACAACTCGCAGATCACCGACACCGTGCTGCACTCCATCGAGGGCGTGGTCTCGGGCACCTCGTCGGCGCTGTTCGCGGTCTTCGTCTTCATCGTCAACCTGCCGCTCGCCTTCCCCATCCCCTCCACCTCCGGCCACGCCACGCTGGCGATGCCGATCCTGGCCCCGCTCGCCGACTTCGCGGGCGTCTCCCGCGCCGTGGTCGTCACGGCGTGGCAGGCGGCGAGCGGCTGGATGAACCTCTGGGTCCCGACGACGGCGGTCACCATCGGCGGGGTGGCCCTGGCGAAGGTCGGCTACGACAAGTACCTGCGGTTCGTCTGGCCGCTGCTGGCGATCCTGTTCGCCCTCGTCTGCGGGTTCGTGGCGCTGGGGGCCGTCTGGACGTGAACGGCCCCGGCTGCCGGGTGTCCCGCTGAGCAGGCTTCGCCTATTGTGGATCACCGGTGTGACCGGCGAGGGGCGGGGAGATGCGAAGCGCGCGGAAGGGCCTGGTGGGCCTGCTGGTTGTGGCATTCCTGACGGTGTCGGGGTGCGGTTCCGGAGGAGAGGACACCACCGACGCGAAGGACGGCAAGGGCGGCCGGAGCGCAGCATCGGAGCCGGCCGGCGAGCCGGAGCTGAAAGCGCACGAAGCGCCGGTGAAGTTCGCCGCGAAGCCTGCGGGTGACCAGATCGTCCAGTACGGACCCTGGCTGAATTCGGCTCTGGTCGGGCGCTATCTCTTCACCCGGACGGTCGAGGACGTCCAGGTCACGGACGTGGCCACCGGACAGCCGACGGGGCCGGCGCTGAGGCCGGAGAACCCGGTCGGGCGCGTGTACCGGGGCGTGTTCGCTCAGGAGAGGGACCGGAAGGACGACCTGGCCCCGTTCGCGCTGGAGCGGGCGGACGGCCCGCCCCTCGTCCTCGTTGCTTACCACGTGTCCAAGGAGGGCCGTGGCACCACCGCCTCCCAGGAGCTCATCGAGCTTCTGGTGCTCGACTCCGGCACCGGCAAGCAGCGCAGTCGCCTGGAGATCCCGCTCGTGGCGGACGCGTACCGGGACACGCCTCGTGGCCGCTCCACGGCCGTACGTGTGGTGGGTGCGCAGGACGGCACGGTGGCTGTCTCGCTGCGCGTCCACGAACGGCGGTCCATCTCATCCAACTCGGCCAGAGAGACCATCGGCATCGATCTGAGCGACCCGGACCGGCCCAAAACTCTGTGGAAGAAGGCGGGATTCGAGGCGTACACCGTCGCCGGAGGAAACGCGGTGGGCGCGGAGTCCGACGCCGGCGGACAGTACAAGGTGCTGACGGCTGTGAGCATGAAGGGCGGCGAGACGGTGTGGCAGGACCGCACCCACGAGCGCACCGCGCACATGAACCCCGAACTCCAGGCGCAGTGGACGACGCCCGCGGGACCCGACCGGATCATCACGACGAAGGTGACGCGCAGCGGTCTCATCGGCTCCACCGGTCAACTGCTCCTCGTGGACGCGGCCACGGGCAAGCAGCGACCGCTGTCCGACAAGAAGCGGCCCGTGCACTGCCGTTACGACGGCACGTCGGTCGTGGTGTGCGGCCCGCACCCCGGGGTGAGCCGGGCCCCGAAGGAGGTATTCGCCCTTGACGCATCGAGCGGAAAGGTGCTCTGGGAGCTGCCCGACAGCGCGGCCGGTCGCATCGCCCCCGACGTCACCGCCGTCCGGGACGGCCGGGTCTACGCCGAGACCTCGTCGGGCCCGGTGATCCTGGACGCGCGCAGCGGGCAGGACGTCGAACTCGATCCGGGCATCGCGCCGGTGGTCGTCAACGAGTACGCCGGACTGGCTGCCCGGTCGTGGGGCTCCGGCTCCGGCAAGGCGTCGGACCAGGGCTGGGACCTGTCGCTGCACCACGCCATCGGCTGACCCCGACGCGTACGAGACCGCCCCCGGCGCTGTGCGGTGCCGGGGGCGGTTCTCGTACGTCGTGACGGGTCAGCGCAGCTGCTCGTACGCCGGCAGCGTCAGGAAGTCCGCGTAGTCCTGGTCCAGGGAGACCTGGAGCAGGAGGTCGTGGGCCTGCTGCCACTTGCCGGCGGTGAAGGTCTCCTCGCCGATCTCCTCGCGGATCGCGGCCAGTTCCTCGGCGGCGACCTTGCGGGCCAGCTCCGCCGTGGCGTGTTCGCCGTTCTCGAAGACCACGTCCGCGTTGATCCACTGCCAGATCTGCGAGCGGGAGATCTCCGCGGTGGCGGCGTCCTCCATCAGGTTGAAGATGGCGACCGCGCCCAGGCCGCGCAGCCAGGCCTCGATGTAACGGATGCCGACCGCCACGGCGTTGCGCAGGCCGTCATACGTCGGGCTGGCGTCCAGCGTGTCGATGGCGATCAGGTCGCCCGGGGCCACCGAGACGTCCTCACGGAGGCGGTCCTTCTGGTTGGGCTTGTCGCCGAGGACCGCGTCGAAGGAGGCCAGGGCGATCGGCACCAGGTCGGGGTGGGCGACCCAGGAGCCGTCGAAGCCGTCGTGCGCCTCGCGGTCCTTGTCCGCCTTGACCTTCTCGAAGGCCACCTTGTTGACCTCGGCGTCGCGGCGCGAGGGGATGAAGGCCGCCATGCCGCCGATCGCGTGCGCGCCGCGCTTGTGGCAGGTGCGGACCAGGAGTTCGGTGTACGCCCGCATGAACGGGGCGGTCATCGTCACCGCGTTGCGGTCCGGGAGGACGAACTTGGACCCGCCGTCACGGAAGTTCTTGACGATGGAGAAGAGGTAGTCCCAGCGGCCGGCGTTGAGCCCGGAGGCGTGGTCGCGCAGCTCGTAGAGGATCTCCTCCATCTCGTACGCGGCGGTGATCGTCTCGATCAGCACCGTCGCGCGGACCGTGCCCTGCGGGATGCCGACGTAGTCCTGGGCGAAGACGAAGATGTCGTTCCAGAGACGCGCCTCCAGGTGCGACTCCGTCTTCGGCAGGTAGAAGTACGGGCCCTTGCCGAGGTCGATCAGGCGCTGCGCGTTGTGGAAGAAGTAGAGGCCGAAGTCGACGAGCGCGCCCGGCACGGAGGCGCCGTCCAGCTGGAGGTGGCGCTCCTCCAGGTGCCAGCCGCGCGGGCGCATGACGACCGTGGCGAGTTCGTCGGCGGACTTCAGCGCGTACGACTTGCCCGACCTCGGGTCGGTGAAGTCGATGCGGCGCTCGTAGGCGTCGGTGAGGTTGAGCTGGCCGAGGACCACGTTCTCCCACGTGGGGGCGGACGCGTCCTCGAAGTCGGCGAGCCAGACCCTGGCGCCCGAGTTCAGGGCGTTGATGGTCATCTTGCGGTCGGTCGGACCGGTGATCTCCACCCGGCGGTCGTTCAGAGCGGCCGGAGCCGGTGCGACCTTCCAGGAGTCGTCCGCGCGGACCGCCGCCGTCTCGGGCAGGAAGTCCAGCGTGGAGGTGCGGGCGATCTCGGCGCGGCGCTCACCGCGCCGGGCGAGCAGCTCATTGCGGCGCGGGGTGAACTGCCGGTGCAGTTCGGCCACGAACGCGAGGGCCGCATCGGTCAGGACCTCTTCCTGCCGGGGCAGGGGCTTGGCATCGACGATGGCCAGCGTGGACGGCGCTGGTGCGGACATGAGCTGTCACTCCTTCAGCGGGCGGCGGCGTCTCATGGCCGCCGGGTCGCCTGAGACGGCACGGCGTGCCATGGCTCCGAGATACGGCCGTGGATGCCGTCTGAGGTTCAGAGGGCTTCTGACCAGTGGATAGTAGTTTCCTCATGGTGGAAGTTCAATGGTTTGTTGATGTCGAGATTCTCCGGGTCGACAGAAACGGACCGGTGGCGGCGCAGCGTGCCGACGCGGCCACGCGCGGTGGACGGCGGGCGGGGCCGTCCGGTCACTCCAGGTGCTTCAGATCCTGCGCGGTGTCGATGTCGTACGCCTCGGCCACATCCGAACACTCCACGAGCGTGATCGCATCGCGGTGCTCCCGCAGATAGGCCCGCGCGCCCCGGTCGCCCACCGCCCCCGCCGCGATGTCCGCCCACCGGTCCGCCCCGAACAGCACCGGATGGCCCCGCTCCCCGCCGTACGAGGCGGCCGCCAGACTCGCCCGCGAACGGTACGCGAGACGCACCCGCGCCACCGCCTCCGCCCCGATCCCGGGCTGATCGACCAGAAGGACGAGCGCCGCGTCCGCGTCCGTCGCGCCCAGGGCGGCCAGGCCCAGCCGGAGCGAGGAACCCATGCCCTCCTCCCAGTCCGGGTTCACCGTCACCGCGCAGCCGGCGAGGTCCGCGCGGGCCCGCACCTCGTCCGCCGCCGCGCCCAGCACCACGTGCAGCGGGCCGCAGCCGCCGTCGCGCAGCGAGCGCACCGCGTGTTCGACCAGCGGGCGGCCCCGGTGCTCCAGCAGCGCCTTCGGCCGGCCGCCGAGCCGGCGGCCCCCTCCGGCGGCCAGCAGTACGCCCGCGACCTCGGGGTTCCTCGCGGCGGAAGTCATGTCCGCGGTCCTCTCCGTAGCCGTGCCTGTCGTCGTGTCCGTGACCATGGGCACTGGATACCACTGAGCGCTTCGCACACGCGACACGCATGTCACCCTCAGGGGTCACCCCGATTTCTTTCCGTGGGCTGGCGCGCACTGCCCGTCATGGCGTTAACTTGCGGACACATCCGGGGACTTGGCCACAGCCCGGGTTCGGGGGTCACACCGGCACAAGGACGTGCGAGGGGGGAGTGCTGTGTTGCGAAGCGTGGGGCAGAAGCAGCTGACCGGCAGCGACGAGGACCCGAGGGTGGCCGAGCTGCGGATGGCCGTCTCCCGGCTCCGCCGCGAACTGGCCGGGCTCCGGACCGAATTCCCCGACCGGCCGATCGCCGAGGACGAGCTGGCGGCCCTGGACGCGATGGCCGTCAGCGGCGTGCCGGAGATCCCCCGCATGCGCCGCTCCCTGCTGCTGATCGCGGGGGCCATCGGCTCGGTGAGCGCGGTGGCCGCGGCCCTGCGCGAGGTGCGCAACGCGGTCGACCTCTTCGGGGAGCCTCCGCGCGGCTGACCCGTGAGCCTCCGCATGTCCGGCCTGTGGCACGCGAGCCCCGGCTTCAGCGGCGGATGAGCCTGCGGGCCGTGGCCGCCGCGACCGCCGACGTACGGGAGTCGACGCCCAGCTTGGCGTAGATGTGCACCAGGTGGGACTTCACCGTCGCCTGGCTCAGGAACAGCCGCTTGCTGATCTGGAGATTCGACAGGCCCTCCCCGACCAGCTGGAGCACCTCCAGCTCCCGCCGGGTCAGCGCCTCGGCCGGCGTCCGCATCCGGTCCATCAGCCGGTGCGCCACCGACGGCGCGAGCGCGGACCGGCCGGCCGCCGCCGTGCGCACCGCCGCCGCCAGCTCCTGCGGCGGCGCGTCCTTGAGCAGATAGCCGCTCGCCCCCGCCTCGACCGCCGCCAGGATGTCCGCGTCCGAGTCGTAGGTGGTCAGGATCAGGACCCGGGGGCCCTCCGGGGCGGCGGTGATCGTCGCCGTCGCCTCCGAGCCGTGCAGGCCCGCACCGAACTGGAGGTCCATCAGGACCACGTCGAAGCCGCCCGCCGCCGCCAGGGCGACGGCCTCCTCCGCGGTGGCGGCCTCGCCGGCGACCCGGAAGTCCGGCTCGGTGTCCAGGACCGCGCGCAGCCCCGCCCGGACGACCGGATGGTCGTCCGCCAGCAGCAGCCGAATCGCGTCCCCACTCCCACTCCCGCTCATGCCGCACGCTCCGCTTCCGCTACGGGCAGCGGCAGCGTGACCGCCACCGCCGTTCCCTGTCCGGGCGCCGACTCCACGCTCAGCGCACCGCCGAGCGACCCGGCGCGCGCCCGCATCGCCGGCAGCCCGAAGCCGCCGTCGCCGCGCTCGTGGACCGGCGCCCCCGACGGGTCAAAGCCCTGCCCGTCGTCCACGACGTCCAGCGCCACCGAGGTGTCCATGTAGCTCAGGGTGATCTCCGCCCGTCCGGCCCGCGCATGGCGCACCGTGTTGGCCAGCGCCGACTGCGCGGTCCGCAGCAGCGCCACCTCGTACGGCGTCGGCAGCTCCACCGGGGTGCCGCTCACCGCGAACCGCACGGTCAGGTCCGGTGCGGTCGTACGGGCGCAGAGCCGCTCCAGCGCGGCGGCCAGCGAACCGTGCTCCAGGTCCGGCGGCGTCAGCGCGCGGACGAACGAACGCGCCTCGGCGAGATTCGCCTGCGCGGCCTCGCGGGCGGCCCGCACATGCGCGGCGGCGGGAGCGTCCTCGGGCAGTGAGCGCTCGGCGGCGCGCAGCAGCAGCTGGATGCTGGACAGGCCCTGGGCCAGCGTGTCGTGGATCTCCCGGGCGAGGCGCTCACGCTCGGCGAGGGTCCCGGCCGTGCGTTCCGCCTCGGCGAGGTCCGCACGGGTGGCGACCAGCTCCACGATCAGCTCGCGCCGCCGTTCGCTCTCCCGGAAGAGCGCGTCGTACCCGAGGACGGTGGCGACGGCGACCGCCGCGCCGATCAGCGGCCCGATGAACGCGCCGGGCTCGATCTCCTGCCGGTGCACGACGAAGCTGGTGATCGCGGCGGCGGCGGTGACCACGACGGCGGGCAGCGCCCACCGCATCGGCAGGATGTGCAGCTGGAGGAAGTAGAGCGGGAAGGCCACCCACAGGGCGTCGGGCGACAGGACCAGCAGCGCGGCCCACAGGGCGCCGAGACCCGCCAGCCACCCGGCCCCCGCCCGGTTTCCCGGCTGTACGGACGAGGCGAGCGGCCCCGCCGCGTACAGGGCGGCCATCAGCACCGCCACCACCACGACGGCCGGGGTGTGCGGCGCGTCCTCGCTCGCCGTGCGGACGACCACCAGGGCCAGCAGCCCCACCAGCAGGGCGTGCAGACAGAGTCGCAGGGCTGCCGTGACGTGGGTGTGCGAACGCGAATCCATGGTCCGTCCAGCGTAGCCGCGGCCTCCCCGGAGCCGGTCAATCGAAAGGTTGATCCCGGGACCGTCCACCGCGCGATGTTTTCCCGCCCGCGCCGCACGACGCTGGAACCATGTTCGTCGCATGGAGAGACCTTCGCTTCGCCAGGGGCCGGTTCGCGCTCATGGGCTCGGTCGTGGTGCTGATCACGCTGCTCGTGGGCCTGCTGTCCGGCCTGACCGCCGGCCTGGCCCGGGAGAACATCTCGGCCGTCACCGGTCTGGACGCCGACCACCTGGCCTTCGCCGCACCCCCCGACGGGCAGGCGGAGTCGTTCACCAACTCGACCGTCCGGGAGGACGACTGGCGGAACTGGGCCGGTCGGCCCGGGGTCGAGGCCGCCCAGCCGGTCGGCATCCGGACCCTGAACGCCACCGCCGCCGGTGAGCGGAGTGCCGCCGTCTCGGCCTTCGGCGTCGAACCGGACGGCACCCTCGGGCCGGCGGGGATCGGCCCGGGGCGGGTCGTGCTCTCCGAGAAGGCGGCCGAGGAGCTCGACGTCACGGCGGGCGACAGGATCGCGCTCGGCCGGACCGAGCGCGTGGTCGCCGCCGTCGCCACGGACGTCTCCTACAGCCACACCCCCGTCGTCTGGACCTCGCTCGACGACTGGCAGCAGATCGGCCACGACGGCGGCGGGCCCGCCGAACAGGCGACCGTGATCGCCCTGACCACCACCGGAGGCGTCGATCTCGCGGCGGGGGACGCGGCGGCGGGCACCAGCACGCTCTCGCTCGACGACTCCCTCACGGCCATCGGCTCCTACCAGTCGGAGAACGGTTCGCTGCAACTGATGCGCGGCTTCCTCTTCGCCATCTCCGCCCTCGTCATCGGAGCGTTCTTCACCGTCTGGACGATCCAGCGCAGCGGCGACGTCGCCGTGCTGAAGGCGCTCGGCGCGTCGACCCCGTACCTCCTGCGCGACGCGCTGGGACAGGCCGTGGTGATGCTCGCCCTCGGTACGGGACTGGGCACCGCCCTGGCCGCCGGGGCCGGAGCCCTGATCGGCCGAGGAGCCGTGCCGTTCGTCCTGGACGCGGCGACCGTCCTCGTCCCGGCCGCCGTGCTGATCGCCCTCGGCGCGCTCGGGGCCGCCCTGTCCATCCGGCGGATCACCGCCGTCGACCCGCTCACCGCACTCGGGAGTGCCCGATGACGCTCACCCTGACCGACGTCACCCTCACCTACCCGGACGGCGAGGGGCGGCTCACCGCCCTGGACCGGGTCTCGCTGGACGTGCCCCCGGGCACGCTCACCGCGGTCGTCGGGCCGTCCGGCTCGGGCAAGTCGAGCCTCCTCGCGGCCGCAGCCACCCTGGTCACCCCGGACTCCGGCGAGGTCGTGGTGGCCGGGACGCCGACGGCCGGCCTCGGCCGGGCCGGACGGGCGGTTCTGCGCCGGGAGCACATCGGCATCGTGTTCCAGCAGCCCAATCTGCTTCCCTCGCTGACCGCCGCCGAACAGCTCCAGGTGATGCGCCACCTGTCCGGCGGGTCCGCTCGGGACGCCCGCCGCCGGGCCTTGGAACTGCTGGACGCGGTCGGTCTGGCCGACCGCGCCGACCGGCGTCCGCACCAGCTCTCGGGCGGGCAGCGCCAGCGGATCAACATCGCGCGGGCCCTGATGAACGAGCCGGCGGTCCTGCTCGTCGACGAGCCGACCAGCGCGCTCGACCACGAGCGCGGCGCCGCTGTGCTCGACCTGCTGGTCGCCCTGACCCGGGAGCGGGCCACGGCCACGGTGCTGGTCACCCATGACCTGGCGCACCTGGAGCGGATGGACCGCACGGTGACGATGGACGACGGGCGGCTGACCGTCCCGGCCGGGGTCTGAGACGAGGGGCGGGGGGGGGGGGGCCCCCCCCCCCCCCCCCCCCCCCCCCGCCCCTCGTCTCAGCCGGCGTTCCCGTTGCTCGCCAGCGCGTCGGACAGCTCTCCCGCGACCTGCTGGAGGATCGGCACGATCCGCTCCGTCGCCGCCTCCGTCACCCGCCCCGCCGGTCCCGAGATGGAGATCGCGGCCGAGGTGGGGGAGTTTGGCACGGAGACCGCGAGGCACCGCACCCCGATCTCCTGCTCGTTGTCGTCCACCGCGTACCCGGCGCGGCGCACCAGCTCCAGGGCGTCGAGGAAGCCCTCCGGGGTGGTGATGGTCTTCTCCGTGGCGGCCGGCATGCCGGTACGGGCCAGGAGCGCGCGGACCTCGTCGGCGGGGGTGTGCGCGAGGAGCGCCTTGCCCACCCCGGTGGAGTGCGGCAGGACCCGGCGGCCGACCTCGGTGAACATGCGCATGGAGTGCTTGGACGGCACCTGGGCGACGTACACGATCTCGTCCCCGTCCAGCAGCGCCATGTTCGCCGTCTCGCCCGTCTCCTCCACCAGCCGGCTGAGGTAGGGGCGGGCCCAGGTGCCCAGCAGCCGGGAGGCGGACTCACCGAGCCGGATCAGCCGGGGGCCCAGCGCGTAGCGGCGGTTGGGCTGCTGGCGCACGTATCCGCAGCCGACCAGGGTGCGCATCAGCCGGTGGATGGTCGGCAGGGGCAGCCCGCTGCTCGCGGAGAGCTCGCTCAGGCCGACCTCGCCCCCGGCGTCGGCCATCCGCTCCAGCAGATCGAAGGCGCGCTCGAGGGACTGCACCCCACCGCTGGAACCGGAGGGCTTGGAGTCGGCTGTGCTGGCGTGGGACGGCGGCACGTCAACGGTCCTTTCGAAGCGGAAGGCAAGGCAGCAGCCTACCGGGCGGTTCCCGATCGGCCCACAGCTCCCCGGTCGGCGTCCGTGCCGGTCAGGGGCTGTTTTGTCCGGGTGCCGACGGTCGGTGCGGGCGGCCCGGCACCGCCCCTCCTGGCCCATGCTACGTTCCGCAGTTCGAAATATGACTTTTACTTTGTGGAAACCTCCAGTCGGGCGGCAGGGGTGGTCCGGTGGGCCCCGTGACGGAAGGCGGGGTCTTGACGAGGGCGATTCCCGAGTGAAGACTCCATCGAAAGCTTCAACAGTTCGTTGAATTCCCGTTGTGATCATTGCTGGAGTGAAGGAGCACAGGTGTCCGGTCCGGACGTGAACCTGATACTGCGCTCGACGCGCGTCGTCACCCCCGAGGGGACCCGCCCGGCGGCGGTCGCCGTCGTCGGCGGGACGATCGACGCGGTCCTGCCGTACGACACCGAGCCGCCCGCGGGCGCCCGCCTGGAGGACTTCGGCGACGACGTCCTGCTGCCCGGCCTGGTCGACACCCACGTCCATGTGAACGACCCGGGGCGCACCGCGTGGGAAGGCTTCTACACCGCTACCCGGGCGGCCGCCGCGGGCGGGATCACCACGCTCCTGGACATGCCCCTCAACTCCCTCCCGCCGACCACCACCGTCGAGCACCTGCGGGTCAAGCAGCAGGTCGCGGCCCCCAAGGCGCACGTCGACACCGGCTTCTGGGGCGGCGCTATCCCGTCCAACGTCAAGGACCTGCGCCCGCTGTACGAGGCCGGGGTCTTCGGCTTCAAGTGCTTCCTGTCGCCCTCCGGCGTGGAGGAGTTCCCGGAGCTGGACCAGGAGCAGCTGGCCCGCTCCATGGCGGAGATCGCCGGATTCGGCGGGCTGCTCATCGTGCACGCCGAGGACCCGCACCACCTGGCCGATGCCCCGCAACGCCCCGGACCCGCCTACGCGGACTTCCTGGCCTCCCGGCCGCGCGACGCCGAGAACGCGGCGATCGAGGGGCTCATCGCCCACGCCAAACGGCTCGACGCCCGCGTCCACGTCCTGCACCTCTCCTCCAGCGACGCCCTGCCGCTGATCGCCGCCGCGAAGCGCGAGGGCGTCCGCGTCACCGTCGAGTCCTGCCCGCACTTCCTCACCCTCACCGCCGAGGAAGTGCCCGACGGGGCGACGGAGTTCAAGTGCTGCCCGCCGATCCGCGAGGCCGGCAACCGGGACGCGCTCTGGGCCGGGCTCGCCGACGGCACGATCGACTGCATCGTCAGCGACCACTCGCCGTGCACCACCGACCTGAAGACCCCGGACTTCGCCTCCGCCTGGGGCGGCATCTCCTCCCTCCAGCTCGGCCTGCCCGCCATCTGGACCGAGGCCCGCAGGCGCGGCCACTCCCTCGACGACGTCGCCCGCTGGATGTCCGCCGCCCCCGCCGCGCTGGCCGGGCTGACCCGCAAGGGCGCCATCGAGGCGGGACGCGACGCCGACTTCGCGGTCCTCGCCCCCGACGCGACCTTCACCGTCGACCCCGCCGAGCTCTTCCACCGCAACCAGGTCACCGCCTACGCCGGGAAGACCCTGCACGGCGTGGTCCGCTCCAGCTGGCTGCGCGGTGTCCGCATCGCCTCCGACGGCGCCCTCGCCGAGCCCACCGGCCGCCTCCTCGAACGCGACCGCTGACCGAGCCCCCGGTCCGCTCTTCGTACGAGACCGCCCACCGAGCTGACCGGTCCGCTCCTGGAACTCCTGGAACGAGACCGCTGACCGAGTGCACCGGTCCGCTCCTCGAACGCGCCCCCGACCATGCCCGAAAGGACCCCCTGACCATGACGGACGCCGCGATACCGCGCTTCACCGGCGACGCAAGCCCCTACGCGGGCGGCGACCCGTACGCCGACCACCGCTCCGCCGACTTCCCCTTCACCCACCTCGTCGACCTGGCCGACCGCCGTCTCGGGGCGGGCGTCATCGCCGCCAACGACGAGTTCTTCGCCGAACGCGAGAACCTCCTCAAGCCCGGGCCCGCCGTCTTCGACCCGGAGCACTTCGGGCACAAGGGCAAGATCATGGACGGCTGGGAGACCCGCCGCCGACGGGGTGTCAGCGCCGCCGAACCGCACCCCACCGCCGACGACCACGACTGGGCCCTCGTCCGGCTCGGCGCGCCCGGTGTCATCCGGGGCATCGTCCTGGACACCGCCCACTTCCGCGGCAACTACCCGCAGGCGGTCTCCGTCGAGGCGGTCGCACTGCCCGGCTCCCCGTCCCCCGAGGACCTCCTCGCCCCCGACGTGAAGTGGACGACGCTCGTCCCCCGTACGGCGGTCGGCGGCCACGCGGCCAACGGGTTCGCCGTCGACGCCGAGCAGCGCTTCACCCACCTGCGGGTCAACCAGCACCCGGACGGCGGGATCGCCCGGCTGCGCGTGTACGGGGAGGTCGCTCCCGACCCCGCCTGGCTGGGCGCGCTCGGTACGTTCGACCTGGCGGCCCTGGAGAACGGCGGCCAGGTCGAGGACGCCTCCGACCGCTTCTACTCCCCGGCCACCAACACCATCCAGCCGGGCCGCTCGCGGAAGATGGACGACGGCTGGGAGACCCGCCGCCGGCGAGACAAGGGCAACGACTGGATCAGCTACCGTCTCGCCGCGCAGTCCGGGATCCGGGCCGTCGAGATCGACACCGCCTACCTCAAGGGCAACTCCGCGGGCTGGGCGAGTCTCTCGGTACGGGACGGCGAGGACGGCGACTGGACGGAAGCCCTTCCCCGGACCCGGCTCCAGCCCGACACCAACCACCGCTTCGTCCTGGACGGCACCGTCCGCGCCACGCACGTACGGATCGACATCTACCCGGACGGCGGCATCTCGCGGCTCCGGCTGTTCGGATCGCTCACCGACGAGGGCGCCAGGGCCCTGGCGGCCCGTCACCGGGAGCTGGGCGGCTGATCCCCGACCGCGACGGCACCTGGCGCACCGCGGTCGCAGGGGGGATCGCGGTGCGCCCGGCCGGTCCCGTTACGTGAGGGTGTGTCACCCTGGTCGAGGTGCGGTGAGCGGGCCCTGAAGGCCGGGCGAGCCGCACTTTCCGACGCCTCGACCAGGAGCCCCCATGATCTTCATCGCCGTCAAGTTCACCGCCCTCGACCCCGAGGAGTGGCTCAGCCGGCTGGACGGCTTCACCGTCGCCACCCGGCGCGAGCCCGGTAACCTCTTCTTCGACTGGTCGCACAGTGTGGAGAACCCCAACGAGTTCGTCCTGCTGGAGGCCTTCGCCGACGCGGCGGCGGGTGAGGCGCACGTGAACTCCGACCACTTCAAGGCGGCGATCGCGACGATGTCGGAGCTGGTGGCCGAGGTCCCCGAGATCATCAACGTCGAGGTGGAGGGAACCGGCTGGTCCCGGATGGCGGAGGTCACCCCGCGCAACCGCTGACCTCCAGGCCGACAGGGCCTAGAACTCCTCGTGGGACTCCGGGTCGCCGCCGAACCGCCGCTGCCGCCCGGACGCGATCGACGTCAGCTCCTGCGCCGTCAGCTCGAACCCGAACAGATCCAGGTTCTCGCGCTGCCGGCCCGGGTCCGCCGACTTCGGGATGGGGACCGCGCCCAGCTGGGTGTGCCAGCGCAGCACCACCTGCCCGGGGCTCACCCCGTGGTCCTCGGCGATCGCCACGATCGAGGGATCCTCCAGCACCTCGCGGCCCCGGGCCAGCGGGCTCCAGCTCTCCGTGACGATGCCCTTCGCCGCGTGCACCGCACGCAACTCCTCCTGCGGCAGCAGCGGGTGCATCTCGATCTGGTTCACCGAGGGCAGCACGCCCGTCTCCCGCTCCAGCCGTTCCAGCTGCGCGGCGGTGAAGTTGGAGACGCCGATCGAGCGGACGAGACCGTCCTCGCGGAGCCTGATCATGGCCTTCCAGCTGTCCACGTACCTGTCGAGGCGGGGGAGCGGCCAGTGGATCAGATAGAGGTCCACGTACTCGACGCCCAGGCGGGCCCGCGACTCCTCGAACGAGGCGAGCGTCTCCTCGTACCCGTGGTGCCGTCCGGGCACCTTCGTGGTGAGGCGGACCTCCTCGCGGGGGACGCCGCTGCGGGCGACGCCCCGGCCGGTGCCGGTCTCGTTGCCGTAGTTGAGGGCCGTGTCGACCAGCCGGTAGCCGAGCTCCAGGGCCCCGGCGACGGCCTCCTCGGCCGCCGCGTCGTCCAGCGGATAGGTGCCGAGCCCCACCGCGGGGAGTCGCGTGCCGTCGTTGAGCGCCTGAACCGGTGTGCCGGACATGTGGTGGTCCCGTCTTCCCGTCGCTGCCCCCGTCCCGGCCAGCGTAGGGGCGTGACCGGGACGGGGGCAGGCCGGGCGGGGCCGACGGGGGGAGCGCTCCGGGGAGCCGCCCGGGGGAGCGGCGGGCGAGCTGCCCGGTCGGCGGGCGGGAGAGCTACCCGGTCGGCCCACGGCGAGCTCTCCGGTCGGCGTACGGGGGAGCTCTCCGGTCGGCGTACGGGAGACTCGTGCGCCGGGCGGTGGGGCAGCTCGGGCCGGGGACCGCTCAGGCCGCGTGGCCGCCGTCCACGACGAGCTCCGTGCCCGTGATGAACCCCGCCTCCGCGCTCGTGAGGTACGCGACGAGCGAGGCGACCTCCTCCGTCGTGCCGAAGCGGCCCAGGGCCGTCGCCGCGCGCTGGCCCTCGGCGAACGGCCCGTCGGCCGGGTTGAGATCGGTGTCCACGGGCCCGGGCTGGACCAGGTTCACCGTGATGCCGCGCGGCCCCAGCTCCCGGGCGAGCGGCTTGGTCAGCCCGACCAGGGCGGACTTGCTGAGCGCGTAGAGGGTGGAGCCCGGCCCGCCCGCGTACCGACTCAGGGCGGTCCCCACGGAGACGATGCGGCCACCGTCGGCCAGCCGCTCCGCCGCCGCCCGGCAGGCCAGGAAGACCGCCCGCACGTTCACCGCCAGCGTCCGGTCCACCTCCGGCCCGGCGAGCGCGGAGATCGGACCGAGGACGCCGATGCCGGCGTTGTTGACCAGGATGTCGAGCCGGCCGAGCGCGTCCGTCGCCCGGTGCACGGCTTCGGCGCCCGCGTCGGCGTCCGCCGCGTCGCAGCGCAGGGCGACGCCCCGGCGGCCGAAGCCCTCGATCTTCTCGACGACCGCACGGGCCGCTTCCTCGTCCTGGACATAGGTGACGGCGACGTCCGCGCCGTCCTGGGCGAGCCGCAGCGCGATCGCGGCGCCGATGCCCCGGCTGCCCCCGGTGACCAGGGCGGCCCGGGCCTGGAGGCCGGTGGTAACGGTGGTGGGGGCGGGGGTGGGCAGGGTGCTGGACATGGCCGGTTCCTTTGCTGAGGGACGCCGTCGCTTCGACGACATCCCCCAGCAAACGCGGGCCGGGGCCCGCGCACCGGCGGGTATCGGACGCCCACGGCCGCCGGGTTCGGCAGCCCGGTCCGCCTACCGTGCGGGCAGCAGTGCGGGATCCGTCGCCGCGGCCCGCAGCCGGACCAGGATGGCCCGCGCCGCCTTCTCGTAGCCGAGGTTGTTGTTCTGGAGCACCGACTCGGCGTTGGCCAGCTCCAGCAGGGCGATCACCTCGAACGCCAGCTGGCACACGTCGGTGTCCCCGGCCAGCTCCCCGGCGGACCTGGCCTCCTCGATCGTCTGCTCCACGAAGGTGACCCAGCCGGTCTGCGCGGACGCCAGGGCGTCGTGCACCCTGCCGCCGCGGGCGTCGAACTCGGCGGTGGCGGCGTAGAAGAAGCAACCGCCCCGGAAAACCCGCTCGCGGGAGTACGCGATCCACGCCTCGCACAGCCGCCAGACCCGTCCGAGCCCCGGCGGCACCGACCGGGTGGGGCGCAGCACATGGTCGACGTATATGGCCACCGCCCCCCGCACGGTGGCCAGCTGGAGCCCCTCCTTCGAGCCGAACAGGGCGAACACTCCGCTCTTGCTCAGCCCCAGTTCGGTGGCCAGCCGCCCCAGCGACAGGCCCTCCAGCCCTTCGACCGAGGCGATCTGCACCGCCCGCCCCAGGATCAACTGCCGGGTCTGGTTCCCCCGCTCGACCCGCCCGTCCGCTCTCAACGACGTCATGTGACCACTCCGTGCCTCAGAGTTATCGAGGCGTCAGTCTAGGGAGCGGTGGCGCGGCCGAAGGACCCTCCGCCGTCCGGCCGAACGGCTCGACCGCCGCTGACCACGGGTAATGCCCCGGGACGATCCGAGCGTTGAGACAGGTGTACCTTTTTCCGGAGTCCAGCGGATAGCGTGATCGCTCCGCGTGCGAGCCGGTGAGGTCTCCACAACACGTTCCGTGGAGATCAACAGGAGGATCCAGGTGTCCGCTGTCGCCGTGCCCACCCTCGCACCCCCGCGCCGCGCCTGGGCCACCGATCTGCCCGTGCTGGCGGTCGCCGCCGTCTGGGGCGCCAGCTACCTCGCCGCCAAGGGCATCACCACCGCCCACACGGTCGTCGCCGTCCTCGTCCTGCGCTTCGCGATCGTGCTGCCGGTGCTCGTGGCCACCGGATGGCGCAGGCTGCGGGCGCTGACCGGTGCGCAGTGGCGGGGCGCGGGACTGCTGGGCCTGGTGCTGAGCGGGATCTTCCTGCTGGAGACGTACGGGGTGGTGCACACCTCCGCCACCAACGCCGGGCTGATCATCAGCCTCACCATGATCTTCACGCCGTTGGCCGAGGCCGCCGTGACCCGCGTGCGCCCGTCGGCCGGATTCGTCGCCGCGGCCGGGCTCTCCGTGGCCGGAGTGGTCCTGCTGACCCAGGGCGGCGGGTTCACGAGCCCCTCGGGCGGCGACCTCCTGATGCTCCTCGCCGCTCTCGCCCGGACCGTCCATGTCCTGGCCATGGCCAGGATCAAGGCCGTCCAGGACGCCGACTCGCTCTCCCTCACCACCGTCCAGCTCGGGGCCGCGGTCGCCGTCTTCGCCGTGCTCGCCGCCGTCCCCGGCACCGGCGCGTCGCCGTGGAGCGCGGCGGCGGACTTCGGCGTCCAGGAGTGGGCGGGCCTGGTCTTCCTCTCGGTGTTCTGCACGCTGTTCGCGTTCTTCGTGCAGATGTGGTCCGTACGCCGCACCTCGCCGTCCCGGGTCAGCCTGCTGCTCGGTACGGAACCGCTGTGGGCCGCCGCCGTCGGCATCGGCTTCGGTGGCGAACGGCTCGGACTGCTCGGCGCCGCCGGGGCGGTTCTCGTCCTGGCGGGCACCGCGTGGGGCCGGCGCGGCGCGGACCGGACCTGATCACCGCCGTCAGGACGTGTTTGCCGGCGTCAGGACGTGATCGCCGCAGTCAGGACGCGTTCACCGCCGTAAGGACCTGATCGCCGCCGTCAGGACTTGATCGAGTCCGCGGCGATCATCACGGCCGCGCCCGCCACGATCAGCACGATGTTGACGAACAGCCCCCGGTCGCTGAGGAAGTCGATCCGCCGCACCACCGTCCACAGCCGGAACCAGCCCGTCCACTCGTACAGCAGCCCGCCGGCGCCCTGGGCGAAGACGAGGAACCCGATCGTCTCGACGATTTTCTTCATGGGCCGAGCCTCCCGCCCGCCCCGCACCCGCCGCGTCGGCCACCGGTCCCGTCCGCCGCGCCGAAAGTAGCCGGTCCCACGACTTTGGTCGCTCCCTCGTCGCGCAGGGCCCCTCCGGGCTTACCGGCTGCGTAACTTTGTCGATATGACGCGCACCGAGTACCGCTGGCTGCTCCCCTCGGCCATGGCCGATCCCGAGCTGCCCGGCGACCGGCCGCGGGCGCGGCGCACCGTCCGGGACTGGGCCGTCGACATCACGGCCTTCCTCTGTGCCGCGGGCGTCGGCCTGCTGACGCTCGCCGCGATCGACGCCGACGACACCACGGCGGACGTCTTCGTCTTCGTCGACTCGGTGATCGGCGCGGCGGCCTGCTGCGCCCTCTGGCTCCGACGACGCTGGCCCGTCGGGCTCGCCGCCGTACTGACCGTCGTCTGCATCGTCGAACCCGTGGCCGCCGGGGCGCTGATGGTGGCCCTCTTCAGTCTGGCTGTGCACCGCCCCTTCAAACCGGTGGCGATCGTCGGCGCGGGCGCGCTGATCGTGGCCCCCCTGCAACCGCTCCTGCGCCCCGACCCCGCGACGAGCTTCCTCGCCTCGGCCATTTTCGGGGTCCTGCTGATCCTGCTGGTGCTCAGTTGGGGCATGGTCGTACGCTCCCGGCGCCAGCTCGTCCTCTCCCTCCGCGAACGGGCCCGCCGCGCCGAGGCCGAGGCGGCGCTGCGCGCAGAACAGGCCCAGCGCCTGGCCCGGGAAGCCATCGCCCGCGAGATGCACGACGTCCTGGCCCACCGGCTGACCCTGCTCAGCGTGCACGCCGGGGCCCTCGAATTCCGGCCCGACGCCCCCGGCGCCGAGGTGGCCCGGGCCGCCGGCGTCATCCGGGACAGTGCCCACGAGGCCCTCCAGGACCTCCGCGAGATCATCGGCGTCCTGCGCGGGCCCGGCGACACCGACGAGGGCGACCGGCCGCAGCCCACCCTCGCCACCCTGGACGCCCTCATCGCCGAGTCCCGGCTCGCGGGCATGAAGGTCGCCGTCGACAACCGGGTCGCCGAACCCCAGGACGCCCCCGCCGCCACCGGCCGCACGGTCTACCGGATCGCCCAGGAGTGTCTGACCAACGCACGCAAGCACGCGCCCGGCACCGAGGTCTCCCTCACCGTGACGGGCGGCCCCGGCGAAGGGCTCACCATCGAGGTGGAGAACCCCGCCCCCACCGAACCCTTCGAGCGGGTCCCGGGATCGGGTCAGGGGCTCATCGGCCTCACCGAACGCGCCACGCTCGCCGGCGGTGGGCTGGAGCACGGCCCGACGGAGGACGGCGGCTTCGCGGTCCGGGCCCGCCTGCCGTGGCCCGCCGCGTGACGCCCCGGGGCGGCGCGGGGCCCCGCCGGAGGCCCGGGACCGTGACCCGTGCCCGGAGGACCGTGGCCGTGATGTGCTCCCGAAGGCCCGTGGCCATGACGCGTGCCCGGAGGACCGGGACCGCGACGCCCGCCGTACGGGGCCCGCTCACCGGCTGGCTACGGTGGCCGTCATGAACACCCCGGCGTCCCCGACCTCCCCGGCGTCCCCCACGCCCCCACCCGTCCGGCTGCTGATCGTCGACGACGACCCGCTGGTCCGGGCCGGACTGACCCTGATGCTCGGCGGCGACGAGGGCATCGACATCGTGGGGGAGGGCGCGGACGGCGACGAGGTCGAGGAACTGGTCGAACGACTGCACCCGGACGTGGTGTTGATGGACATCCGGATGCCGGTCATGGACGGACTCACCGCCACCGAACGGCTGCGCCGCCGGCCGGGAGCACCCGAAGTCGTCGTCCTCACCACATTCCACGCGGACGAACAGGTGCTCCGGGCCATCCGGGCCGGGGCGGCAGGATTCGTCCTGAAAGACACCCCGCCGGCCCGGATCGTCGATTCGGTCCGCCGGGTCGCCGCCGGCGACCCGGTGCTCTCGCCCGCCGTCACCCGCCAGTTGATGGCGCGTGCCGCCGGCGGCGGACACGACGACCGGGCCGGCCGCACCGACCGTGCACGCAGGCGATTGGACCAACTCGCCGAGCGGGAGAAGGAAGTGGCCGTCGCCGTCGGACGCGGTGGCTCCAACGCGGAGATCGCGGGCTCCCTCTACCTCAGTGTCGCGACGGTCAAGACCCACGTCTCCAGGATTCTCGCCAAACTCGAACTGAACAACCGTGTCCAGATCGCGCTGTTGGTCCATGACGCGGGGCTCCTCGACACGGACGGGACGGACGCGGAGGGCGGGGGCGGCCTACGCTGACCGGACCTGACCGGAAGAGGGGGCTGACCACCATGGCTGTGCTCGATCTGCGCGACCTGCCGGACTTCACCGCGAACCCCTATCCGTACTACGCGAAGCTGCGGGCCGAGGGGCCGGTGCACGCCGTGCGCACCGAGGAGATGGAGCGCATCTGGCTGGTCGTCGGTTACGCGGAGGCCCGCGCCGCTCTCGCCGACCAGCGGCTCGGCAAGGACTGGCGGACCAGCGGACGCTGGGAGGCGTCGGACGCTGTGATCAGCGCCAACATGCTGGAGCTGGACGCCCCGCACCACACCCGGCTGCGCCGGCTGGTCAGCCGCGAGTTCACCGCCCGGCGCATCGAGGCGCTGCGCCCGCGCGTCACCGAGATCACCGGCGACCTCCTCGACGCCATGGCGCCCCGGGGCTCCGCGGACCTGGTGGACGCGCTGGCCTTCCCGCTGCCGATGACCGTGATCTGCGAACTCCTCGGCGTCCCGGACATCGACCGGGACGCCTTCCGGACACTCTCCAGCGGCATCGTCACCCCCACCCCGGAGCAGCGGGACGCCGACCCGGCCGGTGCGATGGGCGCCTACCTCGTCGAACTCATCGAGAACAAACGCCGTTCGCCCGGCGACGACCTGCTGAGCGGGCTGATCCGGACAGGGGAGGAGGACGGCGAGAGCCTCTCCTCCGCCGAACTGGTCGGCATGGCCTTCCTGTTGCTGGTCGCCGGTCACGAGACCACCGTCAATCTGATCGCCAACGGCGTCCGTGCCCTGCTCGACCACCCCGACCAGCTCGCCCTGCTGCGCGCCGACCCCGGGCTGCTCGACAACGCGGTCGAGGAGATGCTGCGCTACGACGGACCGGTGGAGACCGCCACCTTCCGCTTCGCCCGGGAGCCGGTGACGATCGGCGACACCGTCATCCGTGCCGACGAGCCGGTCCTCGTCGCCCTGGCCTCCGCCGACCGCGACCCCGTCCGCTTCTCCGACCCGGACACCTTCGACATCCGCCGCGAGCCCCAGGGGCACCTGGGCTTCGGCCACGGCGCGCACTACTGCCTGGGCGCGCCGCTCGCCCGGATGGAGGCCCGCATAGCGATCGGCGCCCTGCTGGAACGCTTCCCCGACCTCGCCCGCGACCCGTCGGGCGGCGAGCTGGACTGGCTGCCCGGTCTGCTGATGCGCGGAGCGCGGGGGCTGCCGGTGCGCTGGTGAGGCCGCGGGGGCCGCTGGTCCTCCCGGTCGGCTGGTGACGGCCGGTTCAGCCGCCGGGGATCTCCGTCATCGCCACCGGCCGTCGTTCGCGACGGGAGACCTCGCACGCCTCGGCGATCCGCAGGGCGTGCAGGGCGTCCCGCCCGTCGCACGGATTGGCCAGTTCACCGCGGGCCACCCGCAGGAACGCGTCCAGTTCCGCCTCGTACGCCGGGGCGAACCGTTCCAGGAACCCCGGCCAGGGCTTCGCCGGTGCGCCGGGACCACCGGGCTCGGCCGAGGTCAGCGGCGTACGGTCATCCAGGCCGACGGCGATCTGGTCCCGTTCGCCGGCCAGCTCCATCCGTACGTCGTACCCGGCTCCGTTGCACCGGGTCGCGGTGGCGGTGGCGAGCGTCCCGTCGTCGAGGGTGAGCAGGGCGGTGGCCGTGTCCACGTCCCCGGCCTCCCGGAACATCGCGGGTCCGGAGTCCGAGCCGGTGGCGTACACCTCGCTCACCTCGCGGCCCGTCACCCAGCGCAGGATGTCGAAGTCGTGGACCAGGCAGTCGCGGTACAGCCCGCCCGAGAGCGGGAGGTAGGCGGCGGGCGGCGGGGCCGGGTCGGAGGTGACCGTGCGCACGGTGTGCAGCCGGCCGAGCCTTCCCTCCCGTACGGCGGCCCTGGCCTCGCCGTACCCGGCGTCGAAGCGGCGCATGAAGCCGAGCTGGAGGACGCTGCCCGCCGCCTCGACCTCCGCGAGCGCGGCGAGGGTGCCCGGCAGGTCCAGGGCGATCGGCTTCTCGCAGAAGACGGGCAGTCCGGCGCGGGCGGCGCGTGCGATGAGCCCGGCATGGGCCGAGGTCGCCGAACAGATCACCACGGCGTCGGGCGGGCCCCCGGCGGCGTCCTCCCCGGCGAACAGGCCGTCCACCGGGACCGCTGTCGCCCCCGTCCGCGCCGCGGCTCCGGCCGCCCGCTCCGGGTCCGCGTCCGCCAGCAGCAGGGCGTCCACGGCGGGGTGACGGCTCAGCACCTCCGCATGGAATGTGCCGATCCGTCCCGTTCCGATCAGTCCGATGCGCATGGGCCCCAAGGTGACGTTCGCCCGGTCATCATGTCAAGCGTTTGTCCTGACAAATGGCGGCCGCACCGATCGGCGGCTCCCCGCCCCCGTACGCCATGGCTTTGTCCGGACAAGCGAACTACGCTCGCCCCGTGACCGCACATGGATCCGACCGGCCGCTGCCGCTGAGCGTGGACCGCACCAGCCCGGTGCCGCTCTACTTCCAGCTGGCACAGCAGCTGGAGGCCGCCGTGGAGCAGGGCCGGCTGGCCCCGGGCACCCTCCTCGGGAACGAGATCGACCTCGCCGCCCGCCTCGGCCTGTCCCGGCCGACCGTCCGCCAGGCCATCCAGTCGCTCGTCGACAAGGGCCTGATGGTCCGCCGCCGGGGAGTCGGCACCCAGGTCGTGCACAGCAAGGTCCGCCGGCCGCTGGAGCTCAGCTCGCTCTACGACGACCTGGAGGCGGCCGGCCAGCGCCCCGCCACCAGCGTCCTGCGCAACACCACCGAACCGGCCACCGCCGAGGTCGCCGCCGCGCTCGGCGTCGCCGAGGGGAGCGAGGTCCACCTCGTCGAACGGCTGCGCAGCGCCCACGGCGAACCGATGGCCCTCCTGCGCAACCACCTGCCCCCCGGGCTGCTGCCCCTGCGCAGGGAGGAGCTGGAGTCCACCGGCCTCTACCGGCTGATGCGGGCGTCCGGCGTCACCCTCCACAGTGCCCGCCAGACCGTCGGCGCGCGCGCCGCGGACGACCGGCAGGCGCGGGTGCTGGCGGAGCCCGTGGGCGCTCCGTTGCTGACGATGGAGCGCACGACGTACGACGACACCGGCCGGGTCGTCGAGTTCGGCTCGCACGTATACCGGGCGGAGCGGTACGCCTTCGAGTTCCAGCTCCTGGTACGTGCCTGAGCTCATCCAGCCCGTCCGGCGCTTGAGGACGGAACCGTCCCGTGCACACGGGTTGCGCTCGGTGGGTCCTGTGCCCCAGGCTCCTGTGTCCGTCGGGCCCACCCACGCAAGGGGTCCGTCCTCAAACGCCGGACGGGCTGGGGGTGCGGGAACCTAGGGGCGGGCCTCGGGGATACTTGGGCAGCCGGGCCGGGACCGTACACTCCCCGGCCCCGTCAAGCAGCACAGCGAGCAGCAGTAGAAGGGCACGGCGTCGTGGCAAGGGTTCGGACAGGGGTACGCGCGATGGGCGCCGTGCTGGCAGTGGTGCTGGGCGCCTCCCTCACGGGATGCAGCAGCACCGGCGGCAAGCGCGCCGAGGAGCGCGCGGCCGCCGCGGCCGAGGGGCGGGCCGCGGTGAACACACCGCGCTGGACCTTCGCCATGGTCACCCACTCGGGCGACGGCGACACCTTCTGGGACATCGTCCAGAAGGGTGCCGAGCAGGCGGCCCTCAAGGACAACATCAACTTCCTCTACTCGCACAACGACGAGGCCAACCAGCAGGCCCAGCTCGTCCAGACCGCGATCGACAAGAAGGTCGACGGGCTGATCGTCTCGCTGGCCAAGCCGGACGCCATGAAGGCCGTGGTCGCCAAGGCCGTCAAGGCCGGCATCCCCGTCGTCACCGTGAACTCCGGCTCCGCGGAGTCCAAGGAATTCGGCGCGCTCACCCACATCGGCCAGGACGAGTCGATCGCCGGCGAGGCCGTCGGCGACGAGCTGAACAGCCGGAACCGCGAGAAGGCCCTGTGCGTCCTGCACGAACAGGGCAACGTGGGCCACGAGCAGCGCTGCGCCGGGGCGAAGAAGACCTTCGACGGCACGATGCAGAACCTGTACGTCGACGGCACCAACATGCCCGACGTCACCGCGTCCATCGAGGCCAAGCTCCAGTCCGACAAGAGCATCGACGCGGTCGTCACCCTCGGCGCCCCCTTCGCCGACGCCGCCGTCCAGGCCAAGCAGACGGCGGGCAGCAAGGCCGAGATCGACACCTTCGACCTCAACGCCAAGGTCGCCACCGGCCTCCAGAGCGACAAGCTCGGCTTCGCCGTCGACCAGCAGCCCTACCTCCAGGGCTACCAGGCCGTCGACCTGCTCTGGCTCTACCGCTACAACCGCAACGTCCTCGGCGGCGGCCTGCCCGTCCTCACCGGCCCGCAGATCATCACCAAGGACGACGCCGACGCCCTGGCCGACTACACCAAGCGGGGCACGCGATGAGCGGCTCCACCGCCGCCCCCGACCAGCTGGACGAGCGGCTCGTCCGCACCTCACCGCTGCGCAAGCTGCTCGGCCGCCCCGAACTCGGCTCGGTCGTCGGCGCGGCGGCCGTCTTCCTCTTCTTCGCGATCGTCGCCGACAGCTTCCTCCAGGCCTCCAGCTTCGGCACCGTGCTGTACGCGGCCTCCGTCCTCGGCATCATGGCCGCGCCGGTCGCGCTGCTGATGATCGGCGGCGAGTTCGACCTCTCCGCCGGGGTCATGGTGACCAGCTCCGCGCTGATCTCCTCGATGTTCAGCTACCAGATGACGGCCAACGTCTGGGTCGGCGTCTTCGTGTCGCTGCTGGTCACGCTCGCCATCGGCGCGTTCAACGGCTTCATGCTGACCCGCACCAAACTGCCGAGCTTCATCATCACGCTCGGCACGTTCCTGATGCTGACCGGTCTGAACCTCGGCTTCACCAAGCTGATCAGCGGCACCGTCTCCACCAAGGGCATCGGCGACATGGAGGGCTTCGACTCGGCCCGCGCGCTGTTCGCCTCGACGCTGACCCTCGGCGGGGTCGAGTTCAAGGTGACGATCCTGTGGTGGGCGGCGCTCGTCGGCGTCGCCACCTGGATCCTCCTCCGTACCCGCTTCGGCAACTGGATCTTCGCCGTCGGCGGCGAGGCCGACGCGGCCCGCGCGGTCGGCGTCCCGGTCATCCGCACCAAGATCGGGCTCTATCTGGGCGTCGCCTTCGCCGCCTGGGTCTCCGGCCAGCACCTGCTGTTCAGCTACGACGTCGTCCAGTCCGGCGAGGGCGTCGGCAACGAGCTGACGTACATCATCGCCGCCGTCATCGGCGGCTGTCTGATCACCGGCGGCTACGGCTCCGCGATCGGCTCGGCCGTCGGCGCCTTCATCTTCGGCATGACCAGCAAGGGCATCGTGTACGCCGAGTGGAACCCGGACTGGTTCAAATTCTTCCTGGGAGCGATGCTGCTCCTGGCCACCCTGCTCAACGCGTGGGTGCGCAAGCGCGCGGAGGCGACGGCATGACGGCCACCCCTGAAGACCGCGCCGGAGCGGCGACCGCGGGACCGCTGGTCGAGCTGGACGACGTGTCCAAGTTCTACGGGAACATCAAGGCCCTGGAGCACGTCTCGCTGGAGGTTCACGCGGGTGAGATCACCTGCGTCCTCGGCGACAACGGCGCCGGCAAGTCCACCCTCATCAAGATCATCGCGGGGCTGCACCGGCACGACGCCGGACGCTTCCTGATCGAGGGGGAGGAGACCACCCTCGCCAACCCGCGCGACGCCCTGGACCGGGGCATCGCCACCGTCTACCAGGACCTCGCCGTCGTCCCGCTGATGCCGGTCTGGCGGAACTTCTTCCTCGGCTCCGAGCCCACCGTCGGCTTCGGCCCCTTCAAGCGCCTCGACGTCCAGAAGATGCGGGAGACCACCCGTACCGAACTGCTGCGCATGGGCATCGACCTGCGCGACGTCGACCAGCCCATCGGCACCCTGTCCGGCGGCGAGCGCCAGTGCGTGGCCATCGCCCGCGCCGTCTACTTCGGCGCGAAGGTCCTGGTCCTGGACGAGCCGACCGCAGCCCTCGGCGTCAAGCAGTCCGGCGTGGTCCTCAAGTACGTGGCGGCCGCCCGCGACGCCGGCCTCGGCGTGGTCCTCATCACGCACAACCCGCACCACGCCCACCTCGTCGGCGACCGCTTCATCCTCCTCAAGCGCGGCGCCATGTCCGGCAGCCACACCAAGGACGACGTCACGCTGGACGAGCTGACCCGGCAGATGGCGGGCGGCAGCGAGCTGGAGGAGCTCAGCCACGAGCTGGAACGCACCCCGGCCCCCACCCTCCCGGGCGCCCCCGGCGCGAAGGACGGGACGCCCTGAGCGGCGACCGCCCCGGCGCGGCCGACCCGGCCCACGGGCCCCCCGGGGCCGGGCAGTGGCAGAATCGAGCCCGGCGGGCGCCGTCCGCCGCCGGCCGCGACAGCGGCCCGGCCCCCCAGACCCCGCAGGGACGATGAGCACGTACCGCGACTTCGCACACCGCGGCTCCGCCCGCGCCACCGTCCTCAAGACCGTCGGCACCAAGGAACGCCGCTCGCACCTCTCCGCCCCCCGGGTCCCCACGGTCGGGATCGACATCGGCGGCACCAAGGTCATGGCGGGCGTCGTCGACGCCGACGGCAACATCCTGGAACAGCTCCGCACCGAGACGCCCGACAAGTCCAAGAGCCCCAAGGTCGTCGAGGACACCATCGTCGAACTGGTCCTCGACCTCTCCGACCGCCACGACGTCCACGCGGTGGGCATCGGCGCGGCGGGCTGGGTGGACGCCGACCGCTCCAAGGTGCTGTTCGCCCCGCACCTCGCCTGGCGCGACGAGCCCCTGCGGGACGCGATCGCGTCCCGCCTGGTCGTCCCCGTCATGGTCGACAACGACGCCAACACCGCCGCCTGGGCGGAATGGCGCTTCGGGGCGGGTCGCGGCGAGGACCATCTCGTCATGATCACCCTCGGTACGGGCATCGGCGGCGCGATCCTGGAGGACGGCCAGGTCAAGCGCGGCAAGTACGGCGTGGCCGGTGAGTTCGGCCACATGCAGGTCGTGCCCTCGGGCCACCGCTGCCCGTGCGGCAACCGGGGCTGCTGGGAGCAGTACAGCTCCGGCAACGCCCTGGTCCGCGAGGCCCGTGAGCTGGCCGCCGCCGACTCACCGGTCGCGCACTACCTGCTGGACCGGGTGAAGGGGAACATCCCCGACATCACCGGGCCGCTCATCACCGAACTGGCCCGCGAGGGCGACGCGATGTGCATCGAGCTGCTCCAGGACATCGGCCAGTGGCTCGGCATCGGCATCGCCAATCTGGCCGCGGCGCTCGACCCCTCCTGCTTCGTCATCGGAGGCGGCGTCAGCGCCGCCGACGACCTGCTGATCAACCCCGCCAGGGACGCCTTCAAGCGTCACCTCACCGGCCGCGGCTACCGCCCCGAGGCCCGGATCGCGAAGGCACAGCTCGGCCCCGAGGCGGGTATGGTCGGCGCCGCGGACCTGGCCCGGCTGGTCGCCCGCCGATTCCGCCGGGCCAACCGGCGGCGCGTCGAGCGGTACGAGCGGTACGCCCAGATCTACGACCAGGCGGCGAGCACCATCCGCAACACGCGGGCCACCCGTACCGCTGACTGAACCGCAGCCGCCCCTTCCGGCGTCCACCCTTCAGTACGCCGTCACCGCAGCACCTTGAGGACCACCTGATCATGATCGCAGCCGAGCACCCCGTGGTGCCGCACCAGTCGGAGTCCCCGGGCGACGGCGGGGGCAAGCCGCCCGAGGACCCGCGGCACGTGTTCAAGCGGCGTTTCATCACCGCGACGATCATCGTGCTGCTGATCGGCATCCCGGCCGGCTACCTGCTGATCTCGGCCGGTCAGAGCCGCCGCTCGGGCCAGGACAAGGAGGCCGAGGCGGCCGCCGTGGGCCTCCGGGAGGGCTGGCCCTCCAAGATGCAGCGCCGGATCTTCGAGATCCCGATCCCCGGCAACGGGCAGGGCGTCCAGTACTACGAGACGAACAACTGGAAAGCCAGCCGGATGTACGCGAAGTTCCGGACGACCTCCGCCGGGCTCGACCGCTTCCTGACCGGGGTGGGCACCGGACGCGCGGCGCTGGAGCCCGACACGATCGACATCAGCTCCCGGGACATCAACATCACCGGCTGGTCCTTCGGCCCGGGCGAGGAGTGGGCCAGCACCACGCACAAGAACAAGAAGCCCCGCCCGACCCAGAACATCACCGTCAATATGACCGATCCGGCCAGCCCGGTCGTGTACGTGGTCTCGGCGGCGACCCCTTGACGCCCCGCCGCCCGGCGGGCGTACCAGAGTGCGCGGACCGCCGGTAGCCGAGAATCGGCCGCGCGGCCCCCGCTCGTCTCAAAGACAACCTGCGAAGAGGCGTTCCGGGAGACGATGATGATCGCTATGCCGGAAGTTCTGGAGATCCTCGCCCTCGCCTGTACCGGTCTGTACGCCGGATACATGCTCGCCTTCCTGTCGGGTGTCATGCCCGCTCTCAAGGAGGTGGACGACGCGTCGTTCACCCTGATCATGCGGACGGTGAACCGGAAGGTTCCCGGTCCGCTCTTCCTCGTTCTCTTCCTCGGGTCGCTCGCCTTCCCCGTGGCCTCGTTCTTCGTCGAGCCGGACGGGCGGGTGGGCGGCGACACGGCCCTGGTGGGCGTCGCGGCCGTCTGTGCGCTGGTGGGCCACCTCGTCACCTCGGGCGGCAACGTCCCGCTGAACAACGCCCTGGAGTCGTCGAAGGGGCGGGGTGACGAGCGGAGCGCTCGTACGGCGTTCGAGGGCCGGTGGAACGCTCTGCACGCCCTGCGCACACTGCTGGCCGCCGCCGCATTCGTCCTGGTCGCCGTGGCTGTCACCGGATGAAACGGTGCCCCGGTTCCGTGGTCGCGGCTCCGTGCCTCCGTGCCTACGTGAAGCGCCGACGAGATGAGACGATGGCGAATGAAATTGAGTCTGTGAGCTATTCAACGTCTGAGTTCCGGAGACTTTAATGAAGTCATGAGCATTCATGGACAGAACACAGCGCCCATCCTCGTCATCGGCGGCACCGGCAAGACCGGGCGGCGCGTCGTGGAGCGACTGGAGACGCTGGGCCGCCCGGCCCGCGTCGGCTCGCGCTCCAGCGAGATCCCCTTCGTCTGGGAGGACGAGAGCACCTGGGAGGCCGCTCTCGACGGAGTCTCCGCGGTCTACGTCACGTACTACCCGGACCTGGCCTTCCCCGGCGCCAAGGAGGCCATCGGGCGGTTCGCCGCCGTCGCGGTGGAGCGGGGCGTCAAGCGCCTCGTGCTCCTCTCCGGCCGGGGCGAGGAAGGGGCGGTCGCCAGCGAGGACGCCCTCAAGGCGTCGGGTTGCGACTGGACCGTCGTCCGCTGCAACTGGTTCAACCAGAACTTCAGCGAGAGCTTCTTCCTCGACCCGGTCCTCTCCGGCGAGCTGGCGCTGCCGACCGGTGACGCCGTCGAGCCCTTCGTGGACGCCGACGACATCGCCGACGTCGCGGTCGCCGCACTCACCGACGACCGCCACATCGGCAAGACGTACGAGCTGTCCGGACCACGCCTGCTGAGCTTCGACGACGTGGCGCGCGAGTTGTCGGCCGCCACCGGCCGGACCGTCACCTACATCCCGGTCAGTGCCGACGACTACCGCGCGGCGCTCCGGGAGCTGGGCGAGCCGGAGGAGTTCGCCGATCTTTTCACGCTGATCGTCGACGGCCGCAACGCCAGCATCGTGCACGGCGTCCGCGAAGCGCTCGGGCGGGAGCCCAAGGACTTCGCGGACTACGCCAAGGAGGCGGCGGCAGGCGGGGCCTGGAACGCCTGACCGCTCTGCTTCCGCACAGCGGTGGTCCGCCGACCGGGGAGCCGGCCGGCGGACCGCCCTGTCGACCGCGTGTCGCCACATACTGACAAGTCGGGGGTCCGGCAGCGCAGCGCCGGAACGCCCGGAGAAAAGAGGGACGCGATGGACGGGCCGGCGTGGGAGGGCAGAGGTGTGGGCGCGCTGCCCCGCCACCTCCGCGGATTCGCGCAGACGCATCTCGCGCTGCGACGTGACTCCCGCCGACTGGTAGCCGCGGTGCCGTTGTTGACTCCGGCCGGAGTGCCCGCGGTCGCGGAGTGGTGGCGGCAGTTCCGCGCCATCGTCGACTGGCACCACCGTACCGAGGACGAGATCCTCTGGCCGGGCCTGATCGAGCACGCGCCCGAGATCGCCGCCGGATCGCACCTCATGGTCCAGGACCACGTGGCCCTCGACGACTCCATGCTCCGGGTGACCCGGGCCCTGGAGACGGGCCGGGCCGAGGCGCTGGACGGCCCCGCCGGCAGGTTCGACTCGGTGCTCCACCAGCACCTGCACGAGGAGGAGCAGCTGACGTTCCCGGTCTTCGCCCGAGTGCCGCCGGACGTGTTCACCGCTCTGGAACGCCGGGTCCTGGCCGCGGCTCCCTTCGGCGTCAAGCGGATCCTGCCGCCATGGCTGCTCGACGGACTCCCCGACCCGGACGGGGTGATGCCGGGCCCGGTACGGCTGATCGGCCGCACGCTGCTCCTGAAGCGCTACCGCCGTTCCGTGACAGGACTGTTGGAACCCACCTGAGCCGGACCCGCGCCCCTCCGGAGCCGGCGGCCCGTACCACCGAACGAGCGGAGAGACACCATGAGCCCAGCCTCCTCCCGTCCCGAACCCGTCCTCCTCGCCGCGACCGTCGGCACCGGTCTGATGGCCGGGCTGTACCTCGCCTTCGACGTCGGCGTGATGCCCGCGCTGGCGCGCCGCGACGACGAGGGATTCGTCAGCGCGATGCGCCGGGCCAACGACGCCCTCGACGACAGGACCTCCTTCGGGGCCCTCTTCCTCGGGGTGTTCGTGGCCACCGGTGTCGCCGCCCGTCGGCTCCGCCGCGCCGAGCAGGGCGAAGCCGCCCGGCGAGCCAGGGTCGCCGCGGTGCTCTACGGGCTCAGCATCGCGGTGACCATCGGCGTCAACCTGCCGCTGAACCGTCGGCTCCGGAACGCTCCCGCGGCACCGTCGGCGGCGGTGCGAGCCGCCCGGACCGCCTACGAGCGGCCGTGGCGGACCGCCAACGCCGTCCGTACGGCCGCCTGCCTGGGGGCCCTCGCGCTGCTCGGTGACGCGGCCAGGCGGCGGGTGGCCGGCCGGACACGGTGATGGGGGAGGTGGCGAGCGGAGAATCGGGAACCGCCGTCCGCTCCGGGCCGTTGGCAGGAGGCACCGGGCAGGACGACCGACCTCCCGGGACCGGTCCGCGCGGTGATCGGCCCTCCCCACGAGGGCGGCGGCCGGAGCCGGGCCGACCCGCGGGACCACGATGGCGAAACGGTATGAGGTGACTGTGGTGGATGCGTTCAGCGGCCTGCTGGGAAGTCCCAAGGCCCGGGGAGCATTTCTGCTCAAATCCGTGTTCAACCCCCCGTGGGGCCTACGCGTCGAGGACCGTGCGCCGCTGTCGCTCGTCACCTTGCTGCACGGGTCGGCGTGGGTGCTCCGCGAAGGCGGCGAACCGGTCAAGCTGGCCGCCGGGGATGTCGCCGTCCTGCGCGGCCCCGCGCCGTACACCCTCGTCGACGACCCGGCCACGTCGCCCGGCGTCACGGTCGCCCCCGAGCAGAGATGCAGCACCACCGACGGCGAGGACGTCACGGAGACGATGTCGCTGGGCGTGCGGACCTGGGGCGAACCCCACCGCACCGGCTCCACGGTGATGTTGAGCGGCACCTACCAGGCGCCCAACGAGGTGGGGCGCCGGCTGCTGTCGAGCCTGCCCGCACTGCTGGTGCAGCCCGCGTCGGCCGCCCGGACGCCACTGATCGGCATGCTGGCGGCCGAGATGGACCAGGAGGACATCGGCCAGGAGGTGGTCCTGGACCGGCTGCTGGATCTGCTGTTGATCAATGTGCTGCGCTCCTGGCTGATCGAGCCCGGCACGGGGGCGCCGCTCTGGTTCCGCGCCCAGAGCGACCCCGTGGTCGGCCGGGCGCTGATGCTGCTGCACGACCGGCCGAGCGAGCCGTGGACGGTCGCCTCGCTCGCCTCCGCCGTCGAGGTCTCCCGGGCCAAGCTGGCACGTCACTTCACCGAGCTGGTCGGCGAGCCGCCGATGTCCTACCTGACCGGGTGGCGGCTCACGCTCGCCTCCGACCTGTTGCGGGACCCGGATCTGTCGGTCGCCAGGATCGCCGAACAGGTCGGGTACTCGGGGCCGTTCGCGCTGAGCGCCGCGTTCAAACGCGAACGCGGCGTCAGCCCGCAGGAGTACCGCCGGGGCAAGCGCTCGGAGGCGGGCCTGGCCATCGGGTCCGACAGCCGGACTGTGTTGCTCAGACGCTGAGCCGCACCGTCGGCCGTGGCGGCTCCGGAATCCGAGTCCCGACGCCCGCCACGGCCACGGCCGTGAGCAACAGCCCGTCCCCGACATACCAGCGGCCGGTGTACGGGTACGCGCCTCGCGCCGGATGCGGCACACCGCCTCCGGCGTTGGTCGCGCGCGCGCCGACGGGTCGCCGACGCGCCGGGGGCGGTTGCGTGCGCTCCGGACGTACCGAGGCTGTGAACAGGCCGTCGGCGGTGAACGCCACCTCGATGGCACGGGTCCCGATCCAGCGGGCCGTTGCCGGGTGCCAGGCCTTGTAGACGGACTCCTTCGCGCTGAACAGCAGCCGGTCCCAGGGAACGTCGGGACGGATACCGGACAGCTCCGCCACCCCGCGCCGTTCCGGCCCCGTCGCCACGAGGTCCAGCACACCGGGAGGCAGAGGCAGGGCCCGTTCGGCGTCCACGCCGAGCGCCGCCCACACCTCGGTGCGCGCCGCCACCGCACCCCGGTAGCCGGCACAGTGCGTGATGCTCCCGACGACACCGGACGGCCACACCGGGCCGCCCTCCGCCGTGCGCAGCAACGGGCCGTACGGCAGAGCGAGTTGTTCCAGGCAGTCATGGGCGCAGGATCGCGCGGCGGCAAAGCGGCGGACGGTCGCCTCGGGCCGTCCGCGCAGGAGCGCCAGCTCCCGGGGGTCGGGCAGGCGGGGCAGCTCGTCGTCGAACGCCTCCGCCCGCGCGACCCCCTCGGGGAGGACCTGTTCGATCACGGCCGGAGATCCGCCCGGAGCGCACCGAGGACGGCCGGGCGGTGTGCGGCGCCGGTCACCGGGAGCCCGCCCGCTTCACGGCCTCGACGCCACAGGGCTGTCCGGCCGCCTCCCCGCCGACTCGCAGGACCGCCGCGACCACCTCGTCCGGACGCTCCAGCGGCAGAACATGTCCCGCGCCGGGCAGAAGAGTGAAAGTGGCGCCCGGCAGCGCGGACGCCAGCTCCCGGCCCAGCTCGGGCCGGATGACCTTGTCCTTCTCTCCGGCCAGCACGGCGGCCGGGACACGGACGGAGGCCAGCGCCGCCCGTAGGTCCATGCCCCGGGACGACCGGAAGCAGGCGGCGCGCACCGGTGGCGCGGTCCTGGCGAACACCTGGCGGTTGACCTCGCGGAGTCGTGGGTCCAGTGCCGTACCCGTCATCTGGCCGAGCAGGAGCCGCCCGAGCGCGGGCCGTCGCAGCGCCCAGGAGAACAGCGGGGCCTCCATCATCGAGGCTTCCTTCTCCGGCGTGTCCTGGTCGTGCGCGGCCGAGGCGACCATCACCAGCCCCACCGGGCCGGCACCCGGCCCGGAGGCGGCCGCCAGCGACAGCGCCGCGAACCCGCCCCCGGAGTGGCCGACGACGATCGGCGCACCACCGGTGTGATCGACGACCCTCGCCAGGTCGGCGGTCATCGCCTCGGAGCTGATACCGAAGGAGCCCACGGTCGAGGCGCCGTGACCGCGCAGATCGTAGAGGACGACAGGGAAGCCGCGGCGCAGCAGCCGGTCCGCGACCGGGCTCCAGACCCGGCGGCTGCCGCCCCAGCCGTGCGTCAGCACGACCGCGGGCAGCCGCTCGCCGCCGTGTTCCAGCGGGGGCAGTACGGAGAGCGCGAGCTGCCCGCCGTCCTCGGTGGCGAGGAGGACCTCACCGGCGGCGGGCGCCGTCACCGCGTCCCCCCGGCGGCCGGAGCGGCGGACGGGGTGATGGCGAGCAGCTGGTTGAGCCTGCCGAACGCCGCACGGGTGGCACGGGTGTGCATCGCCCCGACGTCCACCAGGTTTGCCAGGAGGGCGAGTTGGCCCTGCGGGCTGGCGCGGAAGGACATCACCAGCCGCGTGCCGCCGTCCTCCAGCGGGGCGAGTGTGAACTCCGCGGTCCCGCGGAACGCCCCGTCCACGTACTCCAACGCCAGCCGCTCCGCCCGTTGCACGACGGTGGTGCGCGCGGTGAACCGGAGCTTCTTGCCGCCCTTGTCGACGCCCTTGGTGTGGACGGTGACTTGGGTCAGAGCGCCGACCCGGTCGGGGACGCCGTCCACCGGTTGGAAGGTGTTGTCGGGCACCCACCACCGAGCCTCGCCCGTGAGTTCGCCCAGCAGGGCCTCCCAGACGGCGTCAGGACCGGCGGCGAGCAAGGCCTCGTCGACGAGTTCGTACTTCTTCACTGCTCCTCCTCCTGCGGGATGAACGGGAAGGGCCGCTCCCGCAGGAGCGGCCCGGGGCCCTGCTCGGTCAGCCGAAGAAGCCCTGACCGGGGGTGAGGACGTTGCCGGGGTCGAAGCGGCGCTTGGCGTCGCACAGCGCCCCGTAGCTACTGCCGAAGTGGCGCCGCCAGTCCGAGGCGGTCAGGCCCGGCACCGCTCCGACGAGGTAGCGCTTGGCGCCCAGCTCCACGGCACGGTCGTACAGCCAGCGGTTCTGCTTGACCATCCGCGCGACCTCGGCGTCGCTGGTCCCCGGATTCGGGAAGCGCAGCAGGTCGAAGAGGTATCCGGTCCTGTCCCTCGGCTGCACCGCCATGGGCGCGGTGATCTTGGACGTCGGGTACGGGTAGGTGAGCAGCACCCCGGCGCCCAGACTCTCCGTGGTGAGCTGGCTCTCCACCAGGCGCAGGAAACGGGCGGCCGAGGAGCGCGGCAGGAAGAGGCTCAGCCACGGCTTGGCCTCGAACCAGTGCCCGGCCTCCTTGAGGAAGGCCTCGTAGCCGTCCAGCCGGAAGAGGTAGTCGCGCAGCGCGTAGTCCTCGATGTGCGCCTCGGCGCGCAGGTCCTCCAGGCCCGACAGCAGTCGCGCCCGGTCCGGGACGCGGCCGCCGGAGTACGTGGCGACCGCCTCGATCTTGTAACGCCAGCCGGAATCGTCCGGCTTGCGGACCATCTCGCCGCCCTGCATCTGGAAGCGGCGGTCGGCGAGCAGGATCTCCGAGTCCTTCATGAACGCCGTGACGTCGCTGTAGAACAGGCTGAAGACGGTGGCCCGCTCGGCGGCCGGCACGGTCCGCAGCGTCACGCTGACGATGACGCCGACCTGGCCGCCCCCGGCCAGCGCGGTGTGGAACAGGCGGGAGCGCAGGGTCTTCGAGGTGGTGAGGACCTCACCGGTGCCGGTCACCACGGTCATCGAGGTCACGGTGTCCGCGATGAGACCCTCGGAGCCCATGGTCAGGCCGATGCCCCCGACACTGATCGTCCCGCCCACCGAGAGCGGCAGGTAGTCCGGCAGGGCGGGCAGGGTGCGGCCGCGGGGCAGCAGGTGGTCGGTGATCTCCGCCCAGGTCGCCCCCGCTTCCACGGTGATGGAGTCGCCGCCGGTGGAGAGGATGCGTGCCATGCCGCGGGCGTTGACCGAGATGCCGCCGGGCACGGCGGCTTGTCCGTAGCAGGAGTGGGACTCCAGGTCGCCACCGGTACCGCTGCGGCCGTTGACCGCCAGCTTCAGCTTATTGGACCGCGCGTAGCGGATCATTTTGGCGATGTCCTGGACCGAGCCCGGCGTGAGGACCGCCCAGGGCACGGTGCCGTTGACCAGCCGCCCGAAGTCGTGGCTGTAGGAGCCGAACTGGCTGGTGTCCGTGGTGAGTGTGCCGTCCAGCTCTGGTACGGACACGATGCGGTCGCCGGGTCGGCGAGCCGGGTCGGCTGCCCAGGCCCAGCTGCCGGCGCTGGCGTTCCAGCCGATCACCGTGGCGGCGGCGCCGACTGTGCCGAGCACTGCTCTTCGGGAAGGGGTGTGCAGGTTCACGGGGAGGGACTCCATGTCTCGTCGGTCACGCGTACGGCGTTCAGGAAGCGGTGGGCACAGTCGCGCGCAGGTCCTCGCTGGTGCTCAGCAGGTGCTCGGCGGCGTCGAACCGGCTGGTGGCCCGCCGGAAGCGCCAGGTGTAGGTCGGCCAGATGGACGGGTTGCGGCCGTGCTCGTCGAGATACCAGCTGCGGCAGTTGCCGGCGTTCCACACGGTGCCGTCCAGCCGCTGGTCGAGCTTCTGGTTGTAGGCGCGCTGGGCTTCGGGCAGCGCCTCCACGCTGGCCAGGCCGCGCTTGTCCATCGTTCGCAGGGCGTCGAGGAGATAGGCGATCTGCGCCTCGATCATGATCACCTGGGAGGAGTGGCCCAGGGTGGTGTTCGGCCCGAGGAGCATGAACAGGTTCGGGAACCCGGCGACGCCCGTGCCGCGCAGGGCGCTCATGCCCTCGCTCCAGGCGTCCTTGAGGCTGGTGCCGTCGCGGCCGATGACGCGTTCGGCGACCGGGCGGCGTACCGCCTCGAATCCCGTTCCGAGCACGATCGTGTCCACCGGGCGCTCCCGGCCGTCGTCCGTGACCACCGCGTCCGCGGTGACCTTGGAGATGCCGTCGGTGACCAGCTCGACGTTGGGCTGCTGGATCGCGGGATAGTACGTGTTCGAGAAGAGCAGCCGTTTGCAGGCCATCACGTAGTCCGGGGTGAGCCGGGCCCGAAGCGCTTCGTCCGGCACGCTCTTCTTGAGGTGGTCGGAAGCCATCTTCTGCATCTTCCCGGCGACGGCCGGGCGCGCCATCACGAACGCCAGGACCTCCCGGCCCCACATGTTGAAGTTCCGGCGGAAGCGCTGGTAGCCGGGGACGGAGGCCAGCAGCTTCGTCTGGAGGGCGCTGTTGGCCTTGTCGTTCTTCGGGCCGATCCAGGGCGGGGTGCGCTGGTAGAGGTCGAGCTGCCCGACCTCCGGCTGGATGGCGGGGACGAACTGGATGGCGGACGCCCCCGTGCCGATGACGGCGACCCGGCGGCCGGTGAGGTCCAGGTCGTGGCGCCACCGGGAGGAGTGGAAGACCTCGCCCCGGAACTCGGGGAGACCGGGAATGTCGGGGATGGCCGGCTCGCTGAGGTAGCCGGTGCCGGTGACCAGGACCCGGGCGGTGTAGTCGCCGCCCGTGGTGGAGATCAGCCACCGCTTACGCAGGTCGTCCCAGCGCGCCTCGGTCAGCTCGTGTCGGAAGCGGATCCGCGAGCGCACCCCGAACCGGTCGGCGCAGTCGCGCAGGTAGTCGAAGAGTTCCCCCTGCTTGCCGAAGGTGCTCTTCCAGTTCGGGTTCGGCGCGAACGAGAAGGAGTACAGGTGCGACATCACGTCACAGGCGCAGCCCGGGTAGGTGTTGTCGCGCCAGGTGCCGCCGACCTCGTCGGCCCTCTCGAACACCAGGAAATCGTCGATGCCCTGCTGCATGAGCCGGATAGCGGTGCCGAGCCCGGAGAATCCGCTGCCGATCACCGCCACCCGCAGATCGCGGGCCGGGTCCAGGGGTGTCTGAGCCATCCCGGTCACCCCTTGCGGGCGAGCGTCAGCCGGAAGTTGTTGAAGAAGCGGTCCTCCAGCGTGTACGCGAAGATGTCCAGGTAGCGCTCGAAGCGGGCCACCACCTCCTCGCTCTCCAGCGCCACAGCCTCCTCGCGCCGCTCGGCGAGCAGCACCAGCCAGGCGCGACAGGCCCGGGCGAACGCCTCACGCTCGTTCACCAGTTCCACGACCTCGAACAGACCCTCCGCGGCGGCCGCCAGCTCGTGCAGGTGCGGGATGTGCATCCCGGCGAACTCGGAACGCTGGAGGAACTTCAGGTCCGCCAGGATCTTCCGGCCGATCGGCTGGGCCTCGGCGGTCATCGTGTGCAGGACGAACCGGCCGTCCGGCACCAGTGCTTCGTGCACCTGTCCGAAGAAGAACCGGTAGCGCTGGGTGCGCTCCTTCGGTGACAGGCTGGAGGGTACGAAGTGCTCCAGCGCGTTGACGCAGAACGCCGCGTCGTAGGCACCCGGGTCGCTGTGCTCCGACCAGCTCTCCACCCGGGTAGTGAGGGCCGGGTTGTCCAGGCCCGCGATGAACTCGGCCTGGGTGCGGCTCAGCGTCAGGCCGACCGCCTCGCGTACGCCGTGCTTCCGTGTCAGCCGGTCCATCAGGGTGCCCCAGCCGCAGCCGATGTCCAGCACCCGGCCCTTGCCGGCCGCTTCCGCAAGCTCGGCGAACGTGTCGAGCTTGCGTTCCTGTGCGATGTCGAGGGCCTCGGTGAGGCCTTCGCCCTCCTGCCAGTAGCCGCCGCTGTACATCATGCTGGGACCCAGCAGCAGACGGTAGAACTCGTTTCCCACCTCGTAGTGGTGGCGGACTGCGTCCACCTCCGGCTCCGCGGTGTGGGAGGCAATCGTCGCCATCCTCGTCCTCTCCTCGCAGCTTCTGCCGACCGGGCGCAGAGCGCGTAGTACGGCTGTCCGGTCCTGAACCGTGCTGAGAGGGAGCCAAGCGGACCTGTGCAATCCGTCCGCAACAGCAGCGTGTGACCGCTCTGTTGCGGACGGATTGCGAGGAGCGGCTTGCATGCCGACACGACCGTACGTCGCGTTGAGAGAGGAATAATCATGGCACTGCCGACTGTCGAGGTTCTCTCGGACCAGCTCGCCGCCGTCTCCGGAGCCACCGAAGTGACGTCCGACGCGCCGATCCGGCACATCCCGGGTGTGGACTCGTTGGACCTGATGGAGTGGCTCTACAACTTCCAGAACGAGCACCCGGACATCCCCGCCGACGAGTCCCTCTTCGCGGACCTGGACGACACCACGACCATGCGGGACGTGTACGCGAAGCTGGTCGACCTGGCGCCGCAGCCGGCCGAGGCCTGAGGCGGATCCATGAGTGGATTCGCCATCGCCGGGTGGGGCAAGGCCCTGCCCGAGCGGGTCGTCACCAGCACCGAACTGGCCGAACGCTTCGGGGTCGACGAGCACTGGGTCATCAGCCGTTGCGGCATCCGTGAGCGGCGGGCAGTGGACCCGGGGCAGACCACCGCGTCCCTGGCCATCGACGCGGGCCGCGCCGCACTCGCCAAGGCGGGACTGACCGGTGCCGACATCGCCCACCTGATCGTGGCCACGGCCACACCCGAGCAGCCGTCCCCCGCCACCTCCGCCTTCGTCCACCACGAACTGGGCATCGGCGGCGGGGCGATGGACGTCAACTCCGAGTGCGCGGGCTTCGTCTACGGGCTGGTCGCGGCCATGGGCATCCTGCGCATGGACCGCCGTCCGATCCTCCTCGTCGGCTCGGACACCCACACCCTGACCGCCAATCCCGCCGACCGCGACCTCTCCATCCTCGTCGGCGACGGCGCGGCCGCGGTGGTGCTCGTACCGGGTCCGGAAGATCCCGTTCTGGCCTGGAACCTGGGCGCGGACGGATCATGTGCAGATGCACTCAAGGTCCAAGCGGGCGGAAGTCGGATGCCCACGACGCCGGAAACGGTCGCGCAGGGGCTCCATTTCGCGCAGATCAAGGGCAACGAGATCTACCTCAACGCCGTCCGCTACACGGTGCGGACGGTGCGCGAGACGCTGGAGAGCGCCAAGATCTCTCCGACTGAGGTGGATCACTTCATCCCGCACCAGGCGAACATCCGCATCATCAACTCCGTGATGCAGCACTCGGGACTGCGCCCGGAGGCCCTGATCACCAATCTGGACCGGTACGGCAACACCGCGTCGGCCTCCATCCCGCTGGCGCTCACCGAGGCGCTGGACGCGGATCGGATCAAGGCCGGGGAGCTGGTGCTGCTCGCCGGGTTCGGGGCGGGCATGACCTGGGGTTCGGTCCTGATGCGCTGGGGAGGCGCCGCGTGAGCGGAGGAAAGGAAGCGGGCAAGCGGCCCGAGGCGCCGGTGGCTCTGGTCACCGGCGCCTCGGGCGGCCTCGGGCAGGCGTTGGCGGTCGAACTGGACGCGCTGGGCTGCCGGGTGGCCGTCCACTACCGCAGCTCGGCCGACCAGGCCCGGGCGGTCAGCGAGAAGCTGACGAACGACTCGGTCGTCGTCGGCGCGGACGTCGGCTCGTGGGAGGAGACCCAGCGGCTCCACCGGGAGGTCGAGGAGGCGCTCGGCCCCATCGACGTGGTGGTCAACAACGGAGCCGTCCGCAAGGACGCCCTGATGGCGATGCAGTCCCCGGACGACTGGCACGAGGTCATCCGTACCAACCTGCTGGGATCGTTCCACACCAGTCGGGTGGCGCTGCCGTACATGCTGCGGCGGCGCTGGGGCCGGATCGTCAACGTGGTATCGCCGTCGGGTTTCATCGCCACGGCGGGGCAGACCGCGTACTCCGCCTCCAAGGCAGGTGTCATGGGGATGACCCGTGCGCTGGCGGCGGAGTGCGGCCGGCGCGGGGTCACGGTGAACGCCCTGTCACCCGGGTTCATGATCACCGGCATGACCGATCAGCTGCCGGAGAGCATCGTGTCGGACATGGCGCGCAAGGCGCCGGTCCCGCGGTTCGTCACGGTCGAGGAGGTCGCCCGCAGCGTCTCCCTCTTCCTCGACCAGGACTGCATGACCGGACAGGTGGTCAGCATCGACAGCGGGGTCTCCATCATGTGAGCCGGCACCGCGGCAGAACGGCATCGGGGTGGAACGCGGTCCGCGTTCCACCCCGATGCCGTTCCGGGTTCAGCTCAGCCGGTGTGTCGACAAACCTTCCCGCTCGGCCCGGGCGGGAGGCGCCGGGAGCCGGGTCCGCTCCAGCAGGCCCAGGTACGCGGCCTCGCTCTCGGGGCTCGGATCGCATCCCAGCTCCTCGGCGAGGACGATGCGCAACTGCTGGTATATCCGCAGGGCCTCGGCTCTGTTCCCGGCCAGGCGGTGAGCGGTCATCTGGCAGCGGTAGGCGCTCTCCCTGAACGGCGCCTGACGCACCGCCTCCTCCGCGTACCGCAGGGCGTGGTGGGTGTCGCCGAGTGCGGACGAGGAACTGCTCGCGGTCTCCAGGGCCGAGACCCGCAACTCCTTGAGGTGGCGCCGGACGGACTCCACCCACTCGCTCTCGTGGGAGGCGAGGAATGGCCCGCGCAGCAGGGACACGGCGGTGGTGGCGAGCCGCTGCGCGGTGCTGTGGTCGCCCTCGCGGTGGGCGCCGGCGGCGGTGAAGGCGGCCTGCTCCGCGCGCTCCACGTCTACCTGGGCGTACTCCGGCAGCTGGAGCAGGTAGCGCCCGCCGCGTGCGATCACCGCCGGCTCGGCGCTCTCCCGCTCCGAGAGGAGAGCCCGAAGGCGGCTGACGACACTGCGTAACGCCGAGGCCCAGGTGCTGGGCAGGCCATCCGGCCATATGGTGTCGGCGAGTTGCTCCCGGCTTGTGCCGGAAGGACGCTCCAGGCAGAGCCGAGCCAGGGCGATCTGCGCCTGATGGCTGGCCAGGACCCGTGGGGTTTCGGATTCATGTTCGATGGAGACAAGGCCGACAAGCCTGATAAGCACGGTCGATCCCCCCAAGAAAGGTTAAGACGACTTTTTCGGCGGCATGGATGGCGGAAGTCGACTTTCTGGCGTGCGTGCGGTTCTGTGCGCAGGGCCCGGGGCGCAACTCGCGGACCGAGCGGACGTGAGGGTCCCGTGGGAGGTCTGCGGTGGGCCGGAACGGGCTTGGTCAAATCTTCTCCACAGCTGAGTAAACAGCATTCTCGTTCAAAAGAAGTGTGTGTCAACCGCGCGATAAAGTTGCAAAAGTTAACGGGCAGTGAATCTGAAACTCTGGCGCATGCCGAAAGATTGGTGACTGTTTGATCTTGCTCCCGTGTTGCGTCTCGATTGCGAGAAGGTCGTTGAATTCGAGGCGCATCAGATTCGTTGCACCTGTGTGCAATGGCAGTCACCAATGAGAGGACGGCCGATGGCATCCGCAGCGTGGGGGAGAATCGCGCAGAGACTGGAAGCGACGCAGCGCCGGGTTGCCTCCCTGGAGTGGCAGCCCGAGCGCCGCAACAGCTTCGTCCCCTACACCGCCGAGCGCGACACGGCCTACGTCGACCTCGACGGCCGACGGCTGCTGATGATGTCCGGCTACAGCTATCTGGGCCTCTCCGGTGACGAGCGCGTGGTGGCGGCGGCCCGGGCCGCCGCGGACCGCTACGGCACAGGCAACCACGGAGTGCGGGCCCTCGCCGGCTCCATCCCCCTGCACGAGGAGCTGGAGGCCGAGGTCGCCGCCGTCGCCGAGCGGGAGCGGGCCATCGTCTTCGGCTCCGGCTACGCGGCCAACGTCGGCACGATCGGCGCCCTGGTCGGTCCGGGCGACACCGTGTTCGTCGACAAGTACGCCCACGCCAGCATCGTCGACGGCTGCCGTCTCAGCGGCGCCACCGTGGTCCGCTTTCGGCACAACGACACCGACCACCTGGCCCGCCGCATGGAGTCCGCCACCCCCGGCGGAGTCCGCCTGGTCATCGTCGACAGCGTCTACTCCATGGACGGCGACATCGCGCCGCTGCCCCGCCTCCGCGAGGTCTGCGACGCGCACGAGGCGCTGCTGATGACCGACGAGGCCCACGCCCTCGGCGTCATCGGGCGCACCGGGCTGGGGGTGGAGGAGCACTTCGACCGGCAGGTGCGGGTGGACGTGAAGCTCGGCACCCTGTCCAAGGCCATCCCCTCCATGGGCGGCTGGGTCGCCGGTTCGGCCGAACTGATCGGACATCTTCGATACGCCGCACGGCCGTTCCTCTTCTCCGCGGCGCTCGCCCCCGCCTCGGCGGGTGCCGCCCTGGAGGCGCTGCGCGTGCTGCGCGCCGAGCCGGAGCGCGTCACCCGCATTCAGCGGTCCGGCGCCCGGTTCCGGGAGCTGGTCGCCGAGGGCGGCATGCGGACGGGCGACAGCGAGACCGCCGTCGTCCCGCTCATCGCGGGCAGTGACGAGTCGGCCTACGACCTGGCCACCGCCGCACGCCGACTGGGCGTGATCGGGCTGCCCGTGGTCACCCCCGCCGTACCGCGAGACCTGGCCCGGCTGAGGATCGCCGTCACCGCACGGCACACGGACGCGGACGTGGAGCTCGCCGCCGAGGCCTTCCTCAAGGCCGCGGGGGAGTGCGGCCTGCTGACGGGCTGACCGCCCCGCCGGCGGCGCACCCCATGCGCTCGCGGATCACCGAGTCCACGGCCGACGGCCGGTCACCGAACGGGAAGGAAGTGCAGGACCATGCGCAACGAGGCGGAACGCTCCGCCCGGCCGGACGTCGCCATCAGCGGGATCGGCACCGTCACCCCGGCCGGACTCACCACCGACGACCTGTGGAACGCGGTCTCGGCAGGCCGCTCCCTCGCGGTCGACCTCACCCACTTCGACACCGCCGCCCACCGCATTCGCATCGGATGCCGGGTGCCGGAGCTCACCGGCCACGGCCTGCCCTGGCAGCAGGCACTGACGAGCAAGGCCGCCCAGCGGCTCGATCCCTTCGCCCGCTACGGGCTCGCCGCCGCGCTGGCCGCCCACGCCGACGCCGGGCTGCCTCAGGCGCCCGCCGCCCGCTGCGCCATCGTCGTCGGCAACGCCGTCGGCGGGCGCACCACCAGCGACGCCGAGTCCGTCAACTTCGCGGCGAGTGGCCCCGGCGGGGTACGCCCGCTGATGCCCCTGATGACGATGCCGAACGCGGCCGCCGCCCAGATCGCCCTCCAACTGGGCTGGCACGGGCCGGCGCTCACCGTCAGCACCACCTGCGCCAGCGGTGCCGACGCGATCGGGATCGGCGCGGCCATGCTCCGCGAGCAACGCGCCGACGTGGTGATCGCGGGAGGCTGCGAGGCGACCCTCACCCCCATCACCCTCGCCGGGTTCGGCAACCTCAACGCCGCCTCCACGCGTACCGAGGCCGCCACCGCGTGCCGGCCCTTCGACGAGAGCCGGGACGGATTCGTGATGGGCGAGGGCGCCGCCTTCGTGGTGCTGGAACGGGCGGCGGACGTACGGGCCCGGGGCGGCCGGGTACACGGCCTGATCGCCGGATACGCCGCGACCTCCGACGCCCACCACCTCTCGGCCCCTCACCCCGGCGGAGTGTTCGCCGCCGAGGCCATGTCCGGCGCGCTCGCCGACGCCGGGCTGACACCGTCGGACATCGCCCATGTCAACGCCCACGGCACCGCCACCGTGCACAACGACCGAGCCGAAGCCGCCGCCCTGACCAAGGTGTTCGGGCCCCACGGCCCCCCGGTCACCGCCAGCAAAGGCGTGCTCGGCCACCTCATCGGAGCGGCCGGGGCCGTCGAACTCGTGGTCGCCGTGCTGACGATGAACGCCGGTGCGGTGCCGCCCACCGCCAACCACACCCGGACGGAACCCGAGATGGAGATCGACGTGGTCCACGGCACTCCGCGGCCTGTCCCCACCGGCCCCGCGCTGACCAACTCCTTCGGCTTCGGCGGCCACAACAGCAGTCTGGCGGTGACCCCCGCATGACGACCCTGCCCGGATCCGCACTCGACCTGTCCGCCCCGATCCTCGACGCGGGCGCCGCCCGCCGCTACCGCACCGTCACTCGCCGGGCGCTCGGCCGCCCGGCGTCCGACCGGGCCGGGACGGGCCCCCTCGCCGCGTTCGTCCTCACCCACCCGCTGGCCGAACGCACCGTCGCCGGTCTCGCCGCCGGGAACGGCCCGTACACCCTGGTGCACCTCGCCCAGGAGATCGAGCTGCACCACCCGGTGCGCGCCGGGGTCCCGCTCGACGCGTCCGCCGAGCTGGACGCGGTACGTGCCGAACCCAAGGGCACCCGGCTCGTCCTGACCACCACGCTCACCGACCGGACGACCGGCGCCGAACAGGCCCGGCTCACCGCCCATATCCTGCTCGTCGGCATCCGGGCCCCCGAACCGCGCGGAACGCTCGTCCCCACGGCCGTGCCCCGCCAGGAGGAGCCCGGCGCCACGGTCAGCCGCGAACTCGGAATCGACCGGGAGTGGATCGCCGACTACGGCCACGTCGCCGGTGACCTCAACCCGGTCCACCTCGACCCGCAGGCCGCCCGGCGAGCCGGATACGCGGACGTCATCGCGCACGGCATGAGCCTCGTCTCGCTCGCAGTGGAGGAGGCCGCCGAACGCTACGCGGACGGGGACGCCGACCGGGTCCTGGCCGTCGGCGCGCGCTTCGCCCGCCCGGTCCTGCCCGGCGAGGGAACCACCCTCGACCTCACGCCCTCCGCCGCCGGGGACACCGTCGCGTTCACCGTGCGCTCCCAGGGCGCCGCCGCGGTCAAGAGCGGCTGGCTCCGGCTGGGCCCCGCGACCGGAGCCGGCCGATGAACAGTGCCGAGCGGTACGGAGGGACCGCCGACGCCGTACTCCGCTGGGCCGAGAAGACCCCGGACGCTCCCGCCCTGTGGTGGAACGGCACACCCACCAGCTACCGGGAACTGGCCGACGCGACCGACGCGGCCCGGGCCCGCCTCGCCGAACACGTGCCTGTCGGCGCCACGCTCGCCGTGCTCGACGACAAGTCGCCCGGGACCGTCGCCACCATCCTCGCCTGCCTGGCCTCGGGACGCCCCGCGCTGCTGCCTTCACCCACCCTGCCGTCCGACCACCTCGCCGCGGTGATGGCCGAGGCCGGCTGCCGGTACGCGCTCACCGGGCCGACCGTCACGGCGGCGGCCCCGCACGGCGGCGAGCGCCGTGGGCGAGCGGTGCCGCCGGGCACCGCCCTGGTTCTCACCACCTCCGGCTCCACCGGCATCCCCAAGGCCGTCCCCCTGCCGCACAAGGCCGTGGACGCCTTCACCGGCTGGGCCGCCGACGCCTTCGGCATCACCGAGTCCACCCCCGTCCTCAACTACGCCCCGCTCAACTTCGACCTCTGCCTGCTCGACGTCTGGACCACCCTCGCGCACGGAGGCCAGGTGGTGCTGGTGGACGCCTCGACGGCGGCCAGCGGCTCCAGGCTGCTCCGCCTGATGCGCACCCACCGCGTCGAGGTGGTCCAGGCGGTCCCCCTTCTCCACGCCCTGGTCTGCGCCCAGGCCCGCGCGGAGGACGGCGACCCGCTGGAGACCGTCCGGCACGCGGCGTTCACCGGCGACGTGATGCCCGAGCAGGTGCTCGCCGACCTCGCGGAACTCGTCCCCGGCGCCCGGCTGTACAACATCTACGGCTGCACCGAGACCAACGACAGCCTGATCCACGAGGTCGACCGGCGCCTGCCGGCCACCACCCCGATGCCGCTGGGTCGCCCCCTCCCGGGCGTACGCCTCCGACTGCGGGACTCCGACGGCCGGCTGCTGACCGGGCCCGGCCGCGGCGAACTGGAGGTCGCCACGCCCTTCCAGAGCACCGGGTACGCCGATCCGCGCCGGGCCGCCGAGAAGTTCGTCCTGGACCCGGCGGCGGACGGCGGCACGGGCACCCGGTGGTTCCGCACCGGGGACCTGGTCGAGAGGGACACCGACGGCACCCTCCGGCTCGTCGGCCGACTCGACCACCAGGTGAAGATCCGGGGCGTCGCCGTCAACACCGGTGAGGTCGAACAGGTGCTGCTGGAACACCCCGACGTGCTGGAGGCCGGGGTGACCACGGTCCCCGACCCGGTCGAGGGCCGCCGCCTGGTCGCGGTCGTCCGGCTGGAGCACGCTTCCACCGCCACCAGCCTCGACCTCAAACGGCACTGCACCGCCCGGCTGGCCCGCGGCTGGGTGCCGGGCCTCCTCATCCCCGTACGCGAGCCCCTGCCGCGTACCGGCACCGGCAAGGTGGACCGCCGGGCGCTCGCGACGGTGACCGCTTCCGCCACCGCCGCCACCGCATGACCGGTCCGACCCGCCCGTCCTAGGGCGTGTCCGGCGGATCTTGACCGGGTCCGCGGCCTATCCGGCCCTGATCCGCCGGACACGCCCCAGGCCCCCGCCAGGCCCGAAGCCTTCCCCAAGACCCTGTACGAGCAACCCGCCAAGGAGCATTCTGTGAGCAACACCGACCAGATCAGCGAGTACATCGTCCGGGAGTTCCTGCCCGACCTCGCCCCCTCCCAACTCCCGCACGACCTGGACCTCCTGGCCGACGGCGCCCTCGACAGCCTCGGCGTCCTCAAGCTGATCGCCTGGGTCGAGCACCACTTCCGGCTCGCGGTCGGCGACACCGACCTCGACCCCGACAACTTCCGCAGCGTCAGGGCCATCGACGCCTACATCGCGCGCTCCCGGAGCGCCGCCGCCACGGGCGGCTGAGCCGTGCACCCGGCCCTCGTCCCGATCGTCGACCGGCGCGCACCGGCCGGCCCGGACCAGTGGGACGCACTGTGGCGGGCGCTGGCAGACGGCGCACTGGACCGCGGTGACGCGGTGGCGCTCCTCGCCTCGCTCACCGCGGCCCTGCCCGAGACCGACAGCCTGCTCGCTCTGCTCGACACACTGGACCGGCGGCGCCCGGCGCGGCCCGCGACGCCGTGGCCCGGCACCGTCAACGTGGTGGGCACCGGTGGCGGGCCGCCCACCGTCAACCTCTCCACGGCCTCCGCCCTGGTCGCCGCGGCCTGCGGGGTCCGGGTCCTCAAGTCCGGCTCACGCGCCCACACCGCGCGCACCGGATCCATCGACCTCCTGGACCGGCTGGGCGTCCCGCTCTGCGCCTCACTGGACCGGGCGTCCGGCCAACTCGACGCCCACGGGATCGCCTTCACCGGGCCGTTCGTCTACCCCGCGCAGCTGGCCCGGCTCGCTCGGCTGGCCGTGCCGACGTCCATGCGGGTGTTCGGCCGGTTCCTCAACACCGTCGGCCCGTTCCTCGCGGATGTCCCGGTGTCCGCCCAGGTCACCGGGGTCAGCGGAGGCGAACTTCCGCCCGCTCTGCGCGCCGTCGCAGCCCGGCCGGGAGCCCCGACGACGTGGCTGGTCACCAACCCGCTCGGCGCGGACGAACTCCTCAGCATCTGCGACAACACCATCCACCTTCCCGACGGCAGCACGCTGACGCTTCGCGCGGGCGACCTCGTGCCCGCCGACGGATCGCCCGACGACCTCGCCCCGGTCTCCCGGGAGGCTGTCGCAGACCACTTCCGTACCGTCCTCGCGGGCCGGGCGGGCGGCCCCCTGCGCGCCACCCTCCAGCTCAACGCCGCCGCGCTCGCCATGGCGTCCGGGCATCGCGACGACTGGGCGAAGGCGGTCGCCGAGGCGGGCGCGGCGCTCGACGAACGGGCGGCGCTCGACCTGCTGGAGCGGCTGACGGGGGTGGACCATGGCCGCTGACTTCTTCGCCGAGGCCCGCGCCCGCGGGGAGCTCGGCCTGGCGGTCTTCCTCAACGCGGGCGACCCGTCGTTACCCGTCCTCACCGATCTCGTCGCGCTGCTGGACGAGTCCGACGTCGACTGCCTGGAACTGGCCGTCCCTTTCCCCGACTCGCCCACCGACGGGCCCGTGGTGCGCCGCTCCGCCGACCGGGCGCTGGCACAGGGCGTCGGCCTGCGCGAGACCCTCGCCTTCGTCGCCACCGTACGACCGACGCTGAAGCGGCTGAGGATCGCGGTGCTCGCCGACTGGAGCCACAGCCTGCGCGCCGTCCCGCCCACCGACTACGCCCGCGCCGTGGCGGACTGCGGCGCCGACGCCCTCCTGGCCCACGGTCTGCCGCCCCGGCTGCGGCCGGCCCACCACGAGGCGCTGCGCTCGGCCGGCCTGCCCGAGGTCACCACCTGCTACCCGGCCAGCTCACCGGCCACGGTCGCCGAGGCGGCGACCCATGCCACCGGATACCTCTACCTGGTCGCGCGCTACGGGCGCAGCGGCGCCGGAACGCCCGAGGGCGGCCACGCCGGCCTCGCGCCCTTCGTCGGCAGCCTTCGCGACCTCACCGTCTCCCCGATAGCCGTCGGCTTCGGGGTGTCCACCGCCGAGGATCTCGCCGCCGTCGCCCTGAGCGGCGCGGACGCGGCGATCGTCGGCTCCGCCGGAGTGGCCGCGCTGGAACGGAGCCTGGAGGCAGGGTCCGACCCGGTCGACGGCTACCGCTCCTTCGTAGCCGCACTCGGCCGTCCTGCCACCGTCCGCCCGAAGGAGGACCCACGTGCTCATCCGAAGCATCGAGACCGTCAAGACCGTTGACTGGGGCAACGGACTCAGCCGCAGATTCATACTGGACGCCGACGGCCTGGGCTACAGCGTCACCGACACCACGGTGCGGGCCGGGACCAAGTCCCGCCTGGAGTACCGCAACCACCTGGAGACGTGCTACTGCATCGAGGGCTCCGGCGAGGTGGTGGAACTCGACGGCACCAGTCATCCGCTGACGCCGGGCGTCCTCTACTCGCTCGACAACAACGACCCGCACTTCCTGATCGCCTCGCCCCACGAGGACCTGCGTCTGGTCTGCGTCTTCGCCCCGGCGCTTCGCGGCGACGAGGTCCACAGCCTGGACGAGAACGTCTCCTCCGCCTACTGACTTTCGTCGAACTGCCATCTGTCGGGCGACGACGGCAGTTTGACGACAGGCCGCAGGCCGCTCACCCGACGGGCGCCCGAACCACGGGCGCCGGCCGACCTGATGACGGCGGAGAACCGCCGTCATCCCTCCACCCGTCATCGACCGAGGCCACCCGCACGGCCCGTACGGAAGGCTCCGCCATGAGGAATCGAGACGCGGATCAGCAGGCGCTCTGCGCCGGCATGGCCCAGTGGGGCAAGATCCTGAGCGAAGGACACATCGACGCGGACGCCCGGTCCGCGTTCGAACCGCACCGCTGGCGGTCCCTCGCCGAAAGCGGCGTCCTCGGCCTGCCGTTCCCCCAGCGATGGGGCGGCGCGGGCCAGTCCCTCCTCACCACCCTGCATGTCCTGGAGACCCTCGGCGAGACCTGCCGGGAGTCCGGACTGAACTTCTGCGCCACCACCTCGATGGCCAGCACCGGCGTGTCGCTCACCGCCTTCGGCAGCGACGCGCTGCGCGAGCGCTACCTGCCCGCGATCTGCTCGGGCGAGCTGATCGGCGCACACGCCATCACCGAACCCGACGGAGGCTCGGACGCCATGGCGATGACCACCCGCGCCGAGCGCGAGGGCACGCACTACGTCCTCACCGGTGGCAAGGCATTCGTCAGCAACGGCCCGATCGCCGACGTATTCGTCGTCTACGCGCGTACGCGCCCGGAAGGCGGACCGCTCGGCACCACCGCCTTCCTCGTGGACCGGGACACCCCCGGGCTGTCCGTCGGCGGATCGACCGCCAAGATGGGGCTGCGGACCGCCCCGCTGTCCACCCTGCACCTCGACGGCTGCCGGATCCCCGCCGAGCGGGTGCTGGGCCGGGTGGGCGGCGGGTTGCTCGTCCTCGACCACGTCATGAAGCGCGAGATCCTCTTCGGCTTCACCGTCCAGCTCGGCGAGATGCGCCACCGTCTCGAACGCACCGCCGCCTACGCGCGGGAACGCAAGGCATTCGGCCGCCCCATCGGTGACTACCAGGCGGTCTCACACCGCGTGGTCGAGATGAAGATCCGCACCGAGACCTCCGCCAAGTGGCTCTACGACACGGCCGAGCGACTTGAGGCGGGCGAGGACATCACCGCCGACCTCGCCATCACCAAGATTCTCGCCAGTGAGGCTGCCCTGTCCACCAGCCTCTCCGCGGTCCGGGTCTTCGGCGGCGCGGGCTACCTCGCCGAGGTCGGCCTGGAGAAGGAGGTACGGGCGGCTGTCGCCGGCACCCTCTACTCCGGGACCAACGACATCCAGTACAACCACGTCGCCTCGGCCCTGGGGCTGGGCGGATGAGCGCCACCACCGGACCGCACCCGCGCCTGCTCAAGGTGTGCGGCGCCACCACCCCCGAGGAGGCGGCCGCCGTGGCCGCGCGCGCCGATCTCGTCGGCCTCTGGTACGGGGTGGAGAACGGGGCCCGCGACCTGACCGGCGCTCAGCTGGCCGAACTGGCCGAAGCCGTCCGCACCGCGGGCCGGGCCGAGCCCGTGCTCGTCACGTTCCTGCACGACGCCGACCGGATCGCCTCGGCCGCCCGCGCCGCCCGGGTGCGCTGGATCCAGCTCCATGCCTACCAAACGCCCGCCGCCGTCGCCGCTCTGCGCTCGGCCCTGCCCGACGCGGTGCTGGTCAAGGCGGTGCACGTCCTCGACGGGGCGTGCGTGGAGCGGCCCTTCCTTCAGGCGTACTCCCGTGCCGGGGCGGATCTGTTCCTCGTCGACGCGGCGACCCGGGGCGGGGCGGTCGGCAGCACCGGCCACCGCGTGCCGGCCGAGGCACTGGAGGCACTGCTGCCGACCCTGCCCCTGCCGTTCCTCCTCGCGGGCGGCCTCAGCGAGGCCGACGCCTCCGGCCACGCCTTCGCCGCGCACCCCGGGTTCCGGGGCGTCGACATCGACCATGCCGCCCGTGTCGACGGTGGTCCGCTCGACCCCGCCCGGGTCGCGGTGCTGGACCGCGCCTGGGCCGCGACCTCAGCCCCACTCCCTGGGGAACACCCCGCTACTTCATGAGGAGAGACCCGATGACGCAGTCCTTTCTCTCCGCGCTCCTCGGCGCGGAGCGCCCCGTGATCATGGAAGTGAAATCTCGCGACGCGTACGGCGTCGACCTGTTGCGGGGCCGCACCCCCGGCGACGTCGCCGCTGCCTACGGGCGGGCCGGAGCCCCGTGCGTGTCCGTCGTGACCGGTCGGTGGTTCGGCGGGTCGCCCGCCATGCTGCACGAAGTGACTGCGCGCGTGGACGTCCCGGTTCTGCTCAAGGACTTCGTGACCAGGCGCGACCAGATCGCCACCGCCGCCCGCTCGGGCGTCTCGGCGGTCCTGCTGACCGCCGCGCTGCTGCCCCGGGAGTCCCTGCACGACCTGGCCCGCGAGTGCCAGGCGCACGGGCTCACCCCGTTCGTGGAGATCACCCGCGCCGAGGAGGCGATCGGTCTGCCGGACCCGCAGACCTGCGTCGTCGCGGTCAACAACAAGGACATCACCGCACGCGAACGGGGCGCCGGGGACCTGTACCGCAGCCGCGCGCTGCTGCCCGCCGTACGCGCCGCGGGCACGCTCTGCCCCGTGAGCGCCAGTGCGGTGAGCGATCCCACCACCGCCGCCGCTCTGCTCGCCGAGGGCTATCGGGGGCTGCTCATCGGCACCTCACTCCTGCGCGCCCCGAGCGTGGAGGCCTGGCTGGCCGAGCTCGACGCGCACCTGGCCGCGAACACCGGGACGGCCGGGCGCGCCGTGGTCCCGCTGACCGTCGAAGCGCCCCCGGGACTGCCGCACCCCGTCCCCGTGGCCGACACGCTGACGCCCGCCGGGCCGGAGCTGCCGGCAGGCCCCGTCGACGAGGCCGAAGGCGTGCCCGCGTGAACACCGCGCCGACGGAGTCCGCAGCCCAGCAGGCCGTTGCCCCGAGAGACCTCGCCCCCGAGGGCGTGGAGCAGATCGTGCTCGGCCGGGGCCCCCTCCGCCTCGGCGCCTGGCGGGCCGAACCGGCCTCCACTGCGCCGAGGTCCGTGCTCGTCGCCATCCACGGCCGGGCGATGTCGCCCGGCTATTTCGCCGGGCCGGTCGCCCCGCACACCTCGCTGCTCGCCCTCGCCACCGCGCTCGGCCACACCGTCCTCGCGGTGGAACGGCCCGGTTACGGCCTCTCCCGTGCCGCCCTCCCGCGCGGCCTGCCGCTCGCCGAACAGGCGCGGCTGCTGCGCCGGTCGCTCGCCGAGTACGCCGAACTGCACCCCGTCGGCGCCGGGTTCTTCCTGCTCGGGCACTCCGACGGTGGCAAGGTGGCCCTGCACCTGGCGGGGGAGCCCTGGTCCGGGGCGACGGCCGCCGATCGTCTGGTCGGGATCGACCTCAACGGCTGCGGCTGGCACTACGCACCGGCCGCCGCCCATTTTCCGGACACTTTGGGCGGCGGCGCGGGAGAGCTCAACTGGGGGCCGCTGCGCCTCTACCCGCGCGGCACCTTCCACGCCGGCCGAGCCCTGCTCCGCGAGGTCCCGGCCGCCGAGGAGGAGGAGACCGGGTGGTGGCCGGCCCGGTTTCCGGCCGCCGCCGCCCACGTCCGCTGCCCCGTGCGACTCACCTTCGGCGCCTACGAGGGCTGGTGGCGCCTGGACCGGGACGAACTGGCCGCCGTGGCCGCCAGCTTCACGGGCACGCGCCGCCCCGTCGTGGAACGTCTGCCGGAGGCCGGGCACAACCTCAGCCTCGGTCAGACCGCCCCGCTCTACCACGCGCGGGCTCTGACGTTCCTGGAGGAGTGCCTGGCCGCGTCCCCCGACCGCCCGAGGTGACGCCCTCGTATGCGCGTGAGCGTGTGGGGTATGGACCTCGGGGCCCTGTACCTGCTGGGATGATCACGCGCACCGCGCGGACGTTCCGTTCTGCCGTGCGCACCGTACGCCACCGTTCTGCCGTGCGCACCGTACGCCACCATCCGGAGTGGTCCATCCGACCGACAGGACTCGCGACATGAGCCACTATCCTCCCCACGCCGCCTCCTGCTCGGCGGGCCGGCACGGCGGCGCTCCGCCCGCCCGCGACCGCGTCACCGTGCCCTTGCTGGTGGCTTCGGTGCTCTGCACGGGGCTGATGGCGGGACTGTTCTTCGCGTACGACATCTCCGTGATGCCGGGCCTGGCCGAGTTGGACGACGCCGCGTACGCGGCGGCCATGCAGCGGTTCAACGCGGCGATCGACGGCAGCCCGCTGTTCGGCCTGGTCTTCCTCGCCGCGCTGGGACTCACGGTCGCCGCCGCGATCGTGGCCTTCCGCCGCAAGCGCCGCGCGGTGGCCCTGCCACTGAACGTCGCGGCCGTTTGCTACCTGCTGGCGCTCGTCCTCACCGTCGCGGTCAATCTTCCCCTCAACGCGGACCTCTCGGCGCTCGGCGACCCCGCGTCCGCCCAGAACCTGCATGCGGTGATCGACGACTTCAAATCGGTCTGGGTGCCGGCGAATGTCTTTCGGACTCTTCTGTGCGTACTGAGTCTCGGTGCTCTGTGCGCCGCGCTGCTCCGTCACGGGAAGGCGGATTCTTCCGTGGAGCTCCGATAGTCAGGAATCCGTCAACTGATACACGGGCCGGTCGCCGCCCGTGGACGAGAAACGCCGTTCATTTGCATATCTTTGCGTGCGCGTAGGGTCAGCTCTCTTTCTTCTCCGGTGAGTGAAAGGGAGCGGCCGGCGTGTGCGGCGCTCCATCCCCGTAACGCTCGACGCGGCCGATCGCGCACCCTGTCCCCCGCCGGTCGGCGGCTCCGGGGGATATGGGAGTGTGGGAACGGTGAGTGAGAAGGCGACAGAATCCATGCAGTACCGCTTCGACGGGCCCGAGGACGCCCCGGTCCTGGTCATCGGGCCCTCGCTGGGCACGACGTGGCACATGTGGGACCGCCAGATACCCGAGCTGTCCCAGCACTGGCGGGTCTTCCGCTACGACCTTCCCGGCCACGGCGGCGCCCCCGCGCACGCCGCCGCGTCCGTCGCCGATCTGGCCGACCGGCTGCTCGCGACGCTGGACGGGCTCGGCGTCCAGCGCTTCGGCTACGCGGGCTGCTCGATCGGCGGGGCCGTCGGCGCCGACCTGGCCCTGCGCCACCCGCACCGGGTCGCCTCGCTGGCGCTCATCGCCTCCTCGCCCCGGTTCGGCACGGCCGACGAGTTCCGCCGGCGCGGCGTGATCGTCCGCACCAACGGCCTGGAGCCGATGGCCCGCACCGCGCCGGAGCGCTGGTTCACCCCCGGCTTCGCCGCCGCGCAGCCCGCCATCGTCGAATGGGCCGTGCAGATGGTCCGCACCACCGACCCCGGTTGCTACATCGCCGCCTGCGAGGCGCTCGCGGCGTTCGACATCCGCGGCGCGCTGGGCCGGATCGGTGTTCCCACCCTGGTGCTGGTCGGGGCGGAGGACCAGGTCACCGGGCCCGCCGAGGCCCGCACGCTGGTCGCCGGTATACCGGACGCCCGCCTGGCGCTCGTCCCGGGGGCCTCGCACCTCGCGCCGGTCGAGCAGCCCGCCGCCGTCAGCGACCTGCTGCTGATGCACTTCTCCACCGCCTGGCAGCAGGACACCTCGGCGGCGATCCCCGTGCTGCCGCTGGTCCCCGGGCCCGCGACGCCCGCCGCCCCGTTCGCCCCGGTGGCCGAGATCGCCCCGGCCGCCGCGCAGCCCGAGACCTCCGCGCCGTCGCCGGACGACCGGCACGAGCAGGGCACGAAGGTACGCCGGGAGGTGCTGGGCGACGCCCATGTCGACGCGGTGAACGCCTCGGCCGACGGCTTCACCGAGGACTTCCAGGAGTTGGTCACCCGGTACGCCTGGGGCGAGGTCTGGAGCAGGGACGGCCTGGACCGCCGCACCCGCAGCTGCATCACCCTGACCGCGCTCGTCGCCTCCGGCCATCTGGAGGGCCTGGCCGCGCACACCCGCGCCGCCCTGCGCAACGGCCTGACGCCCGACGAGATCAAGGAAGTTCTCCTCCAGACCGCCGTCTACTGCGGACTCCCGGCCGCCGGAGCCGCGTTCGCCGTCGCGCAGAAGGTGATCCAGGAGGAAACCACGCCGCCCGCGTAGCAGGATGGAACCATGAACGCATCGCCTCGGGCACTCACCCTCACCAAGAAGACCCACTCCTGCGTCCGCGTCGAGAAGGAGGGGCGGGTCCTGGTCATCGACCCCGGGGGCTTCTCCGAGGACGACGCGGCGCTGGGCGCCGATGTCGTCCTGGTGACGCACGAGCACCCGGACCACTTCGACGAGGCGCGGCTGCGGGCGGGCCTGGAGGCGAATCCGGCGGCCGAGATCTGGACGCTGCGCAGCGTGGCCGAGCAGCTGTCGGCCGCGTTCCCCGGGCGGGTCCACACCGTGGGCGACGGGGACGCGTTCTCCGCCGCCGGATTCGACGTCACCGTGCACGGCGAGCTGCACGCGGTGATCCACCCGGACATCCCCAGGGTCACCAACGTCGGCTTCCTCGTCGACGGTTCGGTCTTCCACCCCGGCGACGCGCTCACCGTTCCCGGCCGCCCCGTCGACACCCTCCTGCTTCCGGTCATGGCTCCCTGGAACAAGATCTCCGAGGTCATCGACTATGTGCGCGAGGTCAAGCCGCGGCGGGCCATCGACGTCCACGACGCCCTGCTGACCGATCTGGCACGGCCGATCTACGACAACCAGATCGGGGCCCTGGGCGGCGCGGACCACGGTCGGCTGGCGCCGGGCGGGGTCACCGAGCTGTGAGCCCCCCGGCGACTGTCAGTGGGAGCCGCTAGGTTGGCTGCCATGCGCATCGCCACCTATAACGTCAATTCGATCACCGCCCGGCTGCCGAGGCTTCTGGCCTGGCTGGAGAGCAGCGGCACCGATGTGCTGTGCGTCCAGGAGACCAAGTGCACGGCGGAGCAGTTCCCCGCCGAAGCCCTGCGCGAGGCGGGGTACGAATCCGCTGTCAACGCCACCGGCCGGTGGAACGGCGTCGCACTGCTCTCCCGCGTCGGCCTCGCCGACGTCGTCACCGGGCTGCCCGACGGCCCGGAGTACGACGGGGTGCGGGAGCCCCGCGCGATCTCGGCGACCTGCGGCCCGCTGCGCCTCTGGTCGGTGTACGTGCCCAATGGCCGCGAGGTCGCGCACGAGCACTACGCGTACAAGCTGCGCTGGCTGGAGGCCCTGCGGAAGGCCGTGGCGGCGGACGCCGCGAAGGCCCTGCCGTTCGCGGTCCTCGGCGACTTCAATGTGGCCCCGACCGACGAGGACGTCTGGGACCCGGCGCTGTTCGCCGGCGCCACGCATGTGACGTCCGCCGAGCGCGCCGCCCTCGCGGCCCTGGAGGCGGAGGGGCTGAGCGAGGTCCTGCCCCGCCCCCTCAAGTACGACCGCGCCTACACCTTCTGGGACTACCGCGAGCTGAGGTTCCCGAAGAACAAGGGCATGCGGATCGACCTCACCTTCGGCAACGCCGCGTTCACCGCCGCCGTCAAGGACAGCTATGTCGACCGAGAGGAGCGCAAGGGCAAGGGCGCGTCGGACCACGCCCCGGTGGTCGTCGACCTCGACCTCTGAGCCGGGATCCGCGGGGGTGGAGGCCGCACCGTACTGACAACTCAAGGTTGACACTTTCTAGGTGTCAACCTACGGTTGTCACATGACGCAGCCTCTTCCCGTCACCCCGTCCGTGCGCCTCGACGATCTGATCGAGGCCATCAAGCAGACCAACGACGACGCCCTGGAGCAGCTCTCCGGCGCGGTGCTCGCCGCCGACCACCTCGGAGACGTGGCCGACCACCTCATCGGCCACTTCGTGGACCAGGCCCGGCGCTCCGGCGCCTCCTGGACCGACATCGGCCGGAGCATGGGGGTCACCCGCCAGGCCGCCCAGAAGCGCTTCGTGCCCAAGAAGGGCGGCGGCTCCTCGGACCCGGACCCGAACGAGGGCTTCAACCGCTTCACCCCGCGCGCCCGCAACGTGGTGGTCGCCTCCCACAACGAGGCCCAGGCCGCCCGGCACGCCGAGATCGTCCCCGCCCACCTGATCCTCGGCCTGCTCGCCGAGCCCGAGGCCGTCGCCGCCCGCGTCCTCACCGGGCAGGGCGTGACGGCGGACGCGGTGCGGGCGGCGGCGACCGCCGTGCTGCCCGCCGCCGTGGACGAGGCGGCCGAGCTGATCCCGTACGACGCGGACTCCAAGAAGGTCCTGGAGCTGACCTTCCGCGAGGCGCTCCGGCTCGGCCACAACCACGTGGGCACCGAGCACATCCTGCTGGCCCTGCTGGAGTTCGAGGACGGCTCCGGCGTGCTCACCGGCCTCGGTCTGGACAAGGAGGCCGTCTCGGCCGCGGTGGAGCGGGCGGTGGGCGAGGCGGCGCAGGCCCTCCGGCACTAGGCCCTGTCGTCGAACTCCCGCCTGCCCCGCGGCGCCATGCACGCACTCTCGCCGCACCGGGCACACGCCCGAGTACGTCCAGTACGCGGACCTGCGCCCGGCACACCGAGAGCACGCACCCGACCCCGCAGGGCCGCCCTTCGGGCGACGGCGGGAGTTTGACGACAGGACCTAGAAGCCCCGAGCCCCCTCACGACGGGCGGCGGGCCCGGCGCACCGACGGCCGGTCACCGAGAGCCCGCCGCCCGGGCGCACCGGCCCTCGGTGTGCCGAGCACCCGCGGTCCCCTCGGTGCACCGAGCACCCGCCGTCCCCTCGGTGCACCGAGCACCCGCCGTCCCCTCAGTGCACCGAGAACCCGCCGTCCACGAACACCGACTGCCCGGTGACGTACGCCGAGGAGCGCCCCGCCAGGAACACCGCGGCCCCCGCGAAGTCCTCCGCGAGTCCGTTCCGGCCGACCATCGTCCGGGCGGCGAGCGACGCCACCTTCTCCGGGTCCGACTGGAGGCGTGCGTTCAACGGGGTCAGCACGAACCCGGGCACCAGGCTGTTCACGGTGACGCCGTGCGGCGACCACGCCTCGGCCTGGGAGCGGGTCAGCGACTCCAGGCCGCCCTTGGACACCCCGTAGGCGCCACTGCTCACGAACGCCCGGTGCGCCTGCTGCGACGTGACGTGGATGATCCGCCCGTACCCCCGCTCGGCCATGCCGGGCCCGAACCGATGCCCCAGCAGGTACGGCGCCTTCAGGTTCACCGCCATCGTGGTGTCCCAGACGTCCTCGTCCAGCCCGCTCATCGGCGGCCGCAGATTGATCCCGGCGCAGTTCACCAGGATGTCCGGCTCCCCGAAAGCCCGCACGGCCTCGTCCGCCCCCGTGCGCACCCCCTCGGTGGTGCTCAGGTCCGCGCTCACCCAGGCGGCCCGGCAGCCCTCGGCGGTCAGCTCGTCCACGGTCGCACGCAACTCGGCCTCCCGGCGGGCCACCACGACGACGGCCGCACCGGCCCGGGCCAGGGCGCCGGTGATCCCCCGGCCGATGCCGGAGCTGCCGCCGGTGACCACCGCCACCCGGCCTTCCAGCGAGAACAGTTCCGAAACGTAAGCGTGTGGACTCATGTGCGTACTTTAGATATCTGCTCGGATTCCGGCCGGGGCGGGGTGGGGGATCGGTGAACGCCGCGCGCCCTGTGGTGCGGAACCTGGCCGGGATGGGACCCTAGTGGTATGAACATCCCTTTCTTGGACAACTGGCGTAAGCGTCAGGGGGGTACGCATTCAGGCGCACTCGCCGCCGCCGTCGAGGCAGACCCCGACGGTGTGGCCGAACTGCTCGCCGAATGCGAACTGCTGCGCGTCAGGGCGGGGCAGCACGGACTCGAACTCGATGACACACCCGCTTCGTTGGCCGCGCTCGACCAGCTGCCGCCCCGCTGGCGCGACGACCCCGAGGAGCTTCCCTGGCTCGGCAACGACGCCGGCCTCTACCTCGGCACCGTGATCGTGCGGACCGTTCCGGGCGCGGAGTGGGACGTCTGGCCGAGCGGTCAGCCCGTGGTGCGGCTGGAGTCCGGGCGGGAGATCGACGTCGTCGCGGCCGGTCTCGACTGGGCGATGGCGGGCAGTCCCGAGCTGTCCCAGGTGTACGCGGAATCCGCCGAGAACTGAGCGGCCAGGGGCTCTCGTCCGGATCGGGTCGGGCTCGCGGGCCCCGCCCTCCTCACCTAATCCAGTTAAAAAGCCTTTTGCGCCATTTACGCGTGTCGGGTGCGAAGTCCCTTTTCGCGATGGATAGTTTGCGCTGACCTCGACACAGCGACAAGTGGGTAGGGCAGCGCATGGCCGTCGATCCGTTGATCGAACTGAGGGACGTCAACAAACACTTCGGAGAGTTGCACGTACTTCAGGACATCAATCTCACCGTCGGCCGCGGGGAGGTGGTGGTGGTCATCGGCCCCTCCGGCTCAGGAAAATCCACCCTGTGCCGGGCGATCAACCGGCTGGAGACGATCGAATCCGGCAGCATCACGATCGACGGCAGGCCCCTCCCCGAGGAGGGCAAGGGCCTGGCCCAGCTCCGTGCCGAAGTCGGCATGGTCTTCCAGTCGTTCAACCTCTTCGCCCACAAGACCGTGCTGGACAATGTCTCGCTGGCCCAGCTCAAGGTCCGCAGGCGCAAGAAGGACGAGGCCGATCGGCGCTCCCGTGAACTCCTGGAGCGCGTCGGCCTGGCCGCCCACGCGGACAAGTTCCCCGCCCAGCTCTCCGGCGGCCAGCAGCAGCGCGTGGCCATCGCCCGCGCCCTGGCCATGGACCCCAAGGCGCTCCTCTTCGACGAGCCCACCTCGGCGCTCGACCCGGAGATGATCAACGAGGTGCTGGAGGTCATGCAGCAGCTGGCCCGGGACGGCATGACCATGGTCGTGGTCACCCACGAGATGGGCTTCGCCCGCTCCGCGGCGAACCGCGTGGTGTTCATGTCCGACGGCTGCGTCGTCGAGGACCGCACCCCGGAGGACTTCTTCACGTCCCCGTCGAGCGACCGCGCCAAGGACTTCCTTTCCAAGATCCTCAAGCACTGAGGGGGGCTTCCATGTTGCGCACGAGGAACACGCGTACGGGCAGGGCCGCCGCCCTCGTGGCCGGTCTCCTGCTCGCCGCACTCGCCGCCGGCTGCGGCAGGGACGGCAGCCCGCCGGTCAAGGGCCCCAAGGCCGAGGCACTGCCGGTGTACCAGGTCGACACCGGCTTCGAACTGCCCGACTCCCGCACCTGGACCAAGGCGAAGAGGCGCGGCCATCTGGTGGTCGGCGCCAAGGAGGACCAGCCGTACCTGGGGGAGAAGGACCCGGCGAGCGGGGTCTACTCCGGGTTCGACATCGAGATCGCCCGCATGATGTCGGCCTCGCTCGGCTTCGACCCGAAGACGATCCGCTTCCGCACGATCGCCTCGGCCAACCGCGAGACGGCCCTGCAGAACGGCCAGATCGACTACTACGTCGGCACCTACACCATCAACGACATGCGCAAGAAGCTCGTCGGCTTCGCCGGCCCGTACTACATGGCGGGCCAGGGCCTGCTGGTGCGTACCGACGAGAACGACATCGACGGGCCCAAGGACCTGGCGGGCAGGACCGTCTGCTCGGCGTCCGGCTCCACGCCCTACCAGCGCATCGCCGCCGACTACCCGAGGGCGACGCTCGTCGCGTACGACACGTACTCGATCTGCGTCGACAACCTCCTCACCTTCCAGGTCGACGCCGTCACCACCGACGACGCGATCCTGCTGGGCTTCGCGGCCAAGGCGCCCGACGAGATGAAGGTCGTCGGCAAGCCCTTCTCCCAGGAGCCGTACGGCATCGGCGTACCGCGCGACGACAACGCGCTGCGCGACGCGCTCAACGACGCGCTGGAGGCCAACGAGAGAGACGGCAACTGGAAGAAGGCGTACGAAGCGACGCTGGGGCTCTCCGGAGCGCCCGCGCCGACCCCGCCGCCCATCGACCGCTACCCGGCGAACTGAGGGGACGGCCCCACCCATGGACGTACTGACAGAGAACTTCTCCCTCTACGGCAAGGGCTTCCTCGGCACCGTCGAGCTGACCGTCTACGCCTCCGCGCTGGCGCTCGTCCTCGGCTTCCTGATGGCGTCCTTCCGGGTCGCGCCCGTCGGCTCCCTCCGGGTGCTGGGCACGGTCTGGGTCACCGTGCTCCGCAACACCCCGCTGACGCTGCTGTTCTTCGCGGTCCTGCTCGGCCTGCCCCGCTTCGGGCTCGTCCTGCCGTTCCAGGTCTTCGCCGTGCTGGCCCTCGGCTGCTACACCTCGGCCTTCATCTGCGAGGTGCTGCGCTCCGGCATCAACACCGTGCCCAAGGGCCAGGGCGAGGCCGCGCGCAGCCTCGGTATGAACTTCGGCCAGACCCTGAGCACCGTGGTGCTGCCGCAGGCGTTCCGGTCGGTGATCCCGCCGGTCGGCTCGACCCTGATCGCGCTGGCGAAGAACTCCGCGATCGCCGGGGCGTTCAGCGTCACCGAACTCCTCGGCACCTACAAGACGCTCAACGAGCTGGGCTACAGCATCATCTGGTCCTTCATCTGGATCGCCGTCGGCTACCTGATCATCACCCTGACCATCAGCGCGGTGTTCCACGTGATGGAGAAGCGCTGGGGAGTGGCACGATGACCAAGACCCTCACCCGCAGGCCCACGCTCCCGGCGGCCACCGCGCTCTACGACATCCCCGGCCCGGTGACCCGCAAACGGCACCTGATGTACGGGATCGCCTCGACCGTGGTGATCCTGGCGCTGTTCGGCTGGATCGTCTATCTGCTCTTCGACACCGACCAGTTCACCGCCGAGAAGTGGACGCCCTTCACGTACAAGGGCATCCAGGAACTGCTGCTGCGCGGCCTCGGCAACACCCTCAAGGCGTTCGCGTACGCCGCGGTCCTCTCGCTCGTCCTCGGTGCGGTCCTCGCGGTCGGCCGGCTCTCGGAACACCGGGTGCTGCGCTGGACCGCCACCCTGCTCGTCGAGTTCTTCCGGGCCATGCCGGTGCTGGTGATGATCTTCTTCATCTTCGTGGCGCTGAAGGTCCAGCCGCTTCCCGCCCTGGTCGCCGGGCTGACGCTCTACAACGGCTCCGTCCTCGCGGAGGTGTTCCGCACCGGGATCAACTCCGTGGACCGGGGCCAGCGCGAGGCGGCGTACGCGCTCGGCATGCGCAAGACACAGGTCACCACGTTCGTCCTGGCTCCCCAGGCCGTGCGCGCGATGCTGCCGACCATCATCAGTCAGCTGGTGGTCGCGCTCAAGGACACCTCACTGGGCTATCTGATCACCTACGAGGAATTCCTCCACGCCGGAAAGCTGATCGCGTCGAATCTCGACTACGATCTTCCCTTCATCCCCGTCGTGATGGTGATCTCTCCGATCTACATCGGGATGTGCATGCTGCTCTCGTGGTTCGCCACCTGGGTGGCCCGTCGTCAGCGGCGCAATCCGAAGACGGAGGCGGTGGGGGTGGCCCCGGCCGAACCGGGGACGCTGCTGCCGGGAGGACAGTAGCCGGGCCCTGCCCGCCCGGCAGCAGTCGGTGATCACTTCTCGCGCAGCGGGACCGAGAGATGACTCGGGTCCGTGCCGGGCGAGGAGAAGGTCAGCTGCGCGCCGGTCGGGTTGTGCTCGATGTACAGCGGATCGACGGTGTCGATCACCAGGGCGAGCCGGTGACCGGCCGGGACGTCGTAGGCCGTGGAGTACAGCTCCAGGTCGACGGGGAACGGCCGGCCCGGCGTCTGCCCGTGGAAGGTGTACGGAGCGTTGCTGACCAGTTTGCCGATGCCGAGCGGTCCCACGTCGTAGAGATACGCGACGAGGGTGCCGCTCGGCTTCGTGGCGGTGACCGTGGTGTGCAGCGCGGACGTCCCCCGGATCCGCTGCTCGGTGGCGTACCGCTCCGACTGCCACACGCTCGCGAACGTGCGCGGCAGCAGGGGCACGGAGACCGTCGGCGGGAGCTTCAGGAACTGGTCCAACGCGTTGGACAGGATCGCGATGCCACCGTTGGCGCCCGAATCGACGCCTGCCCACACCTTCTTGGTGCCGTCCAGCGGGATCCGGTTCTGCACCGCGCCCACGGACTTCCAGTCCGGGTAGCCCTCGTACCCCTGGTCGGTGCGGGATTTGAGCTGGACGGGAAGCTCGGTGTCGATGCCGTTGCGCTCGCCCCGGAGATAGCGGTCGAACCAGCGACGGGTGCTCGTCCAGGTGTCGTTCGGCAGCCCGAGCAGGCCGGTGGCCTCGGCGGTGGCGTGGTCGCCCGGGCGGAACTCCAGCCGCTTGGGACCGGTGAGCTTGTCGTAGAACGAGGCGTACTGGTTGGGCGGGAAGATGGTGTCGCCCCAGGCGTTGCCCATCATGATCGCCGCGCCGTTGGCGTTGATCCGGTCCAGATACGTGGCGGGGGAGCGCTTCTTCCCCCAGGCGATCATCTCCGGCTCCTTGTCCAGGCGGGAGCCGAGGAAGTCCTTCAGCGTCCGTGTCAGCTCGTCGCCGGGGCGGCCGGTGACCAGGCCCGCGCCGCCGAGCAGAGCGGCGGCCTGGAGGTGCTGGGTGCGCCCGCTGTAGATCGAGTCGATCAGGTCGGCCCAGCCGCTGAGCGCGGCGACCGCCTTGATCCGCGGGTCGTGCCCAGCGGCCAGCAGGCTGATACCCGCCCCGTAGGAGACGCCGCCCATGCCGACGCGGTCCGGGTCGGCGGAGGTGTGCTCCAGTGCCCAGTCGATGACGGCGGAGGCGTCCGCGATGTCCGGGGGGCCCGCGACCTCGATCTTCCCGCCCGAGAGCCAGAAGCCGCGCGAGGTGTAACTCACCACGACATAACCGGAGTCGGCGAGCTTCTGGGCCTGGGCCAGATACTCGATCTGCGGCATGGCCCAGCTCGTCGGGAAGACGATCAGCGGATGCTTCGTCCCGGCCGCCGCCCCGGCGGGCGTGAAGACGTTGCCCTTCAGGGTGATGCCCCCGGAGCCGGGGATGTCATGGAACGTCAGGCGCTGTGCGGTCGTGCTGGTGGGCGCGGTGCCGGGGGCCGCCGTCGCGGCCGGGGCGGCGCCGAGCGCGGCCCCGGCGAGCAGGACGACGGCGGTGGTGATCGAAGCGATGGTGCGTGGTGCCGGTTTCGGACGTGCCACGGGGTCACTCCTCACGCGTGTCGGTGCAAAGTGACCCGACGGTAACCCCGATTGTTTACCGCTGGTAACTACCGGGTGCGTTGCGTGAAGGTAACGATTGTTGGACGCGGTGTCAGTAGTGCTGCGGGCTCGGGGCGCTACGTACGCGCTCCGGGCCCGGAGCGGGCGCTACCGGGTCACGCCAGGGCGCTCTTCGCCGCCCAGTCCTCCCGCGAGAGGTTCCACGCGCCGTACCCGTTGCCCTCGGCGACCGTGCCCTTGGCCTGTGCGCTGGTCATCTCGAACGGGTCGCCCACCCGCACCTGTCCGTACAGGGCCGCGGCGTCCGCGTCGCTCATCCCCACGCAGCCCGAACTCCGGTTGGCCCGATGGAAGGTGGACCTCCAGGCCCAGCACGACGTGACCCCGGCACGGGCCGGCGAACTGTACGAACTCCTCGGCATGCCCACCGACGGGGCGACCGTCAACGTCACCCGCAGCCGCCTCGGACGCCTCGTCCGCCGCCAGCGCCGCCAGCCGGTCCACCACCTCCTGGGGAACGCCCCGGCCCTCGTAATGCGCGCGAGCCTCCGCCTCGGTCTCCAGGAACAGTTCCTCGGTCGCGCCGTTGTCCATGGAGTCATAGACGAGCCGCTGGATCTGCGGCCCCCCAGGAGCCGCGGCGGACTGCTGTACGTCCTGCTGGTGCCCGCACCCGGCACCGTGCCGGTGCTGCGCCTCCCCCCTGCACCTGGCGCTGCACCTGGCGCTGCATGGTGGGCTGGGCGTACGCGTGTCCGCTCCGCTGGAGCATGCGCAGCACGGCGGCGTTCCCCAACGAGCGCTGAAGGCCGAGGATGCCGGACTGGCTGGAGGGAACGGGCGTCCGGGGGGTCGGGGTGCGCCTGTCGGCGGCCCGGCCGGCGGGACGTTCGTACTGGGGCAACGGGATAGTTCCTTCCACGAAGCGGCACTGCCCATGGAACATGCCCGCCGCCGCCCCCGCCAGCTCCGGCGGGGCAGTTCTTCGGGCAGGTCTTCCGGCCCTTCCGTCCCCGCCGGACCGCCCGCCCGTCTCTGGACGTATTGATCACGAGCATTGTTGACGCCGACCGGGCTTGATCATGGCGAAGACCTCCGGTGTGGTGGAGGTGTCGAGTCTTCACCGCACGGAGGTCTTCGTGTCCCACCGTAATGCCCGCCTCGACCGTGCACCGGATCCTGACCCGCCACAGCCTGAACCGGCTGTCCTGGATCGACCGTCCGACCAGCACCCTGATCCGCCGCTAGGCCCTGTCGTCAAGCTCCCGCCTGCCCCGCGGCGCCATGCACGCACTCTCGCCGCACCGGGCACACGCCCGAGTACGTCCAGTACGCGGACCTGCGCCCGGCACACCGAGAGCACGCACCTGACCCCGCAGGGCCGCCCTCCGGGCGACGGCGGGAGTTTGACGACAGGACCTAGGAACGCGACCGGCCCGGCGAGCTGATGCACATCACGGACGCCCGCCCATCACCCGCGTCAACAACGCTGCGGGCCAATACATCGGACGGCCCTCATGACGACCCTGTACCTGTTCAGCAGCGCGGCACCGCCCGTCTTCGACATCGCCCGCGTCATCGAGGAAGCGCAGTCCGACGGCTGGGACGTATGTCTCGGTCTCACTCCCACGGCGGCGCGCCGGCTCACCGACTCCCTCGACGGTCTCGCCGCCCTCACCGGCCGCCCAGTCCGCTGGGACTACCGGATGCCCGGTCAGCCGGACGTGTGGCCGAAGCCGGACGCGATCGTCGTCGCACCGGCGACCTTCAACACGATCAACCAGCGGGCGCTCGGGATCACCGACAAGTGGCTCGTCGGAGTGGTCGCCGAAGGCATCGGCAAGGGCATCCCCATGGCGATGATGCCCTGTGCGAACCGGGCGTACGTCGCCCATCCGCAGTTCGAGCGGTCGATCGACGCCCTCCAGGGAGCTGGGGTTGCAGGGGTTCGGTGAGCGACTTCGGCGGGCAGCCGAGGCATGGGAGCGACGAAGCCGGCTACGCGGCTGTTCCACGATCGGAGGGAGCGGAGCCGCCTTCCCTCCTCGTTGGACAGGGATCCGTCCAGGCGGCGGTCAGGCAGGCCCAGGAGCTGGTGTGTCAACGCGCCGTCTCCCTGACTGAGGCGAAGGCAGTGAAGTACGCCGACGGGTGGTCGATGGGCAGGTCGGGCTGCCAGGCGGTGAGGATCTGGGCGCTACATACGAACAGGTCCTCGGGGAGTCGGTCGAGCGGGTGCCACTCCCAGCCGCCGATGCTCTCGTCCGGCTGCGTGGTCGGCTGCCCCTGCCAGGGGTGGACGACCGCGCCGACGGTCACCCGCAGGACACCGGCGACGTGATCGACGAGCGTACCCAGGAGCCCCACGTCCTCGGCGCGAGCGACCAGGCCGGTCTCCTCGGCGAGTTCGCGGACCACTGCATCCTCGAATGACTCGCCGGCCTCCACGCTGCCGCCAGGCAGTTCGAGGGTGCCGAGGCGGTGTCGGCCCAGCAGGATGCCTTGCTCGCTCAGCAGGATCGCTCCGACCCCGACGGCCGCGTGCGCGGCCGGGGCTTGAGCGCCCCGTGGCCCGCTGGTGACGTGCGGCGGTCGGTCGGGCAGGCGCCGGGCGCGGATGAGCTGCTGGACGACCATGGCGCTCTCGTCGGGGTGCGGTAGCAGGTCGATGGTCTCGACGCGGAAGCCGTACTCGGTGAGCAGGTCCTCCCACAACTGTGGTGCCAGGACCCACATCTGCGTGCGCAGGGGCGGGTCGTCGCGCAGCAGAATCATCTGCTCGCGCGGTGCCACCTCCGTGGACGGACCGCGGCCGTGCAGGTCGGTGTGCAGGAGCGAGAGGATCAGCGGGGCGCCGGGACACAGGCCGTCGCGCAATGCCGGCAGCGAGCGGTGCGGGTCGATGAAGGCGAGCGTCCCGATCGCGTACGCGGCGTCGAACGGTTCGGTGCCGGTCAGGTACTCGGTCACATCTGCCTGGATGAACTCCACGCCGTCCACGTTCGTGTGGGCTGACACGGCGCGCTTGTGCTGGGTTGGGGCCAGCTCGATACCGGTGACGCGGGCCCCGTGAGCCCGGGCGAGATGGACGGCGTGGTGGCCGGCTCCGGACCCGATGTCCAGGACGAGGCGGCCGGTGACGTCGCCGAGGGCTTCTACACCCGGACCGACCCCGTCCCAGGGCGTCCAGCCGAGCCGGTCGGGGACGGGCGGAGTGTAGCCACGGGCCAATTGGCGCTGGCCGTAGATATGCCAGGCCCGGGTGTTGATGGAGTCCGGGGAATTGCATTTGATGCGTGAATCTGCGCGGTCCGAGCTGGGGATCTGCGGCATCAACTTGCCTCCTGATGGTGAGCGATGCAGGCTTGCGACCTGCACTCTTGCTGTGGATCAGTCATCTGATGCATGATTCGCGCACCCTGAGGAAGAGGGCTGCGTGACGACGACGGACTTGAGCGAGGGCTCCGCCCGCATGGTGCTGCTGAACGGCGTGACGCTGCTGCATCCCGAAGGCGCCGTGTTCGACGCGATGTTGGAAGGCTGGACACGGCAGCAGCGCGGAGGCCGACGTCTGCAGGCGAAGACGATCAGCGACCGTCTGCGCGTAGTGCGCCAGTTCAACGACTTCGCCGGCGCCTACCCGTGGAACTGGTCGGCCGCCGCGATGGACGAATGGACGACGCACCTGATCGCGGAACTTCATCGCGCGGAGTCGACGATCCGCGGCTACCAGGTTGCCGTTCGCCAGTTCTGCGACTACATCACCTCGCCGCACTACCAGTGGCCCCAGGAGTGCGAACGGCGCTTCGGCACCCACCCGGTGCAGATCTGCCACGAGTGGAACACCGCCGCACACCTCGTCGACTACGAGGGGAAGGCGAGTCGGCGGCCGATGACCCGCGAGGAGATCCAACTCCTCCTCGACTACGCCGACGATCAGGTCGACCGCGCAATCAGACTCGGCCGCAAAGGTGCTCTGGCCGCATACCGGGATGCCACCGTGTTCAAGGTCATCTATGGCTGGGGGCTGCGGTGAACAGAGGCGTCGAAGCTGGATCTCAACGACTGGTACCGCAATCCGAAAGCGCCGGAGCTGGGCCGGTTCGGATCGCTGCACGTCCGATACGGCAAGCGGTCCAAGGGCTCCCCGCCCCGCCGCCGGACCGTCCTGAGCGTGATGCCCTGGGCCGTGGAGGCGGTCGACGACCACGTCACCGACATCCGACCCCGCTACCGTGCTGCGGCCGGCACGGCCCTGTGGCCCACCGAGCGCGGCGGCCGGCTCCAGAGCCGCGAGATCGAGGACCGCTTCGCGGAGTACCGCGAAGCCCTTGGGCTCGAATCCGATCTCGTGCCGCACTGTCTGCGGCACAGCCACGTCACCCATCAGATCGAGGACGGCGCCGACCCGGCGTTCGTCCAACGGCAGGTCGGCCACCGCTACGCCTCGACCACCGCGCTCTACACCGGGGTGAGCGGGGACTTCATGAACACGATGATGCGCAAGGTGCTGGACAAGGCACTGCACCGGGAACAGTAGGGAGACGACGTGACGACGAAGCTGGACTACCGATGGCATCTGCGGGAGGTCATGGCCACTCGCGGCATGTTCTCCACCACCGACCTGCGGCCCCTGCTGGCTGATCGCGGCATCGACCTGTCGGCCAGCCAGGTCTACCGACTGGTGGTGGAGCGTCCGGAACGGCTGAGCCTGACCAAGCTGATGGCGCTCCTCGACATCCTCCAGTGCCGCATGGAGGACCTGATCGAACCGGTGGCAACCCGGGCGTCGGGCAGGAAGACGGCCGCGGCCGGAGGCGACGGCACGGCTGCCGGGGTCGGCGAGTACCGGCCCAAGCGCGCTCGTATCACGCCCGCGGGGGAGTAGCGCGTGGACGCCTCCGCCCTGCCTCGCTGTGCCACCGATCCCGAAGGCGTGATCGCGGAGGCGGTCGTCGCTGTCGAACCGGCCATGCCTTCCGAGCTGATCCGGTCCGTGGTGAGGACCACCTTTCCCCGCGGCACTCAGCGTCGGAAGCTCGCCGAGCTCCTCCAGGGGGACCTGTCGTGGCTGACGCAGGGGCGGTCGGAGTCGCCCACCATCGTCGAACGGCTCATTCGGGCCCTGCGCGAGCAGGGCGCCGTGCACGTACAGCAGCCGCGCTGCGGTGCCTGTGGCCAGGCACGACGCCTTGTCGGCGTCCTTCCCGGCAGTGCGTCCCGCATCTGCAACACCTGTGAAGGGCGGCGCCGTCACGAGGCAAATCCCTGCGCTGTCTGCGGCCGCCCCGAGTTCATGACCCGGGACCGAGACGGGCGGCCCCGCTGCCGTGCTCACCCACCGGACGACGGCGCCGATCCGATAGAAGGGCTGTGCCGGGTCATCCAGCAGATCTGCCCGAACCTGTCCGAGAAGACGGTTACCGAGGCCGTTCGAGCTGTTGAGCCGGTCACGGCCCGACAACGCAAGCCGCTGTGGGCGCTGGAGGACCGCCCCGACCTGCTGACCGGCCACGGCGCCCACGGCCCGGCCAAAGTACTGCACCTCATCGCTGCTCTCCGGGAGCGAGGAGCGGTGAACCTGGTGGCCCCGGCCTGCCCCTACAGCGGCCGGGAAGTGCCGCTGCCGCGTACGCATGACGGGCTCCGTTGCTGCGCCGAGTGCCGCTCCGCCGCACGCGCCGAGCCGTGCGCCTGGTGCGGACGCGACCGACCCGTGATGGGCCGCACCCACGATGGCCTGCCGTTGTGCCACGCCTGCAGACAACACAACCCAGTCGTCCACCAAGTCTGCGCTCAGTGCGGAGAACGCCGCTACATCCAGGCCCGCAAAGACGGCCGCCCGCTGTGCCACCGCTGCCACCAGTACCCCACCGCGACCTGCAGCGACTGCGGGGAACAGCGCCCGTGCCTGCACATCTCCACCGACGCCCCCCTCTGCGTTCCGTGCACGCGCAAGCGACGCCCCCGCGCCATCTGCGTCGGCTGCCAGCGCGACAACCAGGTCAGCTACCGCACGGCCGACGGAGAGCCGCTGTGCTCCTCCTGCGGCGCCACCCACCGTCCCTGCGCCCAGTGCGGCCGGACGCTGCGCATCCACGGCATCGCGCCAAACGGCGACGAACTGTGCCCGACCTGCTGGCGCCACCACCCGGCCCGCAAGCAGCCGTGCAGCGAGTGCGGCACGGTAACCCGTCTGCACCATTACGGCCTGTGCCCCGACTGCGCTGCCCGCGCACGCCTCCGAGACGTACTCAGCGTCCAGGGACGCATGCGCCCCGGCATCGAGCCGGTCTTCAATGCCCTGGTGAGGCAGCCGGGCACCAGCCTGCTGTACTGGCTGAACCGGTGCCCCGCCCGGCTCACCGTGCTGCGCACCCTGGCAGCCGGAAGCGGCCCGGTCACCCATGACACCCTGGACAACCTTCGGCCGGCCAAGGTGGTCGACAACCTCCGTATGCACCTCGTCGCCGGCGGCACCCTGCCCGCGCGTGACGAGCAACTCGCCGCCCTGGAACGCTGGCTCGCGGCACGGACCGCACAGGTCCGTGACCCGGAGAGCCGCAGAGTGCTCCAGGCGTACGTCACCTGGCACCTGCTGCGCCGCCTCCGTCGCTTCTCTCGACGCCGCCCGGTCAGCCAGGCACAAGCGCATGGCGTCCGTGCCTACGTCACCCAGGTCGTCCGGCTGCTCAACTGGCTCCACACCCAGGACGTCGCCCTCAGCACATGCACCCAGGGCCTTCTGGACGCCTGGCTGGACGACTACCCCGCCCGCGGCCCGCGGGTACACGGTTTCCTTGTCTGGACCAGCCGCAACGGCCACACCCGCCAGCTGGCCGTCGAACTCCCCACCCCCACCTTCACCGGCCAGCTCATCGCTCAGGACACCCGCTGGCAGCTGGTCAACCGGCTCATCCACGACGAGCAGATCCCGGTGCCCGACAAAGCGGCCGGACTCCTCGCTCTCCTTTTCGCCCAGGATGTGTCCCGGGTCGTTGCCCTCACCACCGAACATGTGGAGGTCACCCGGAGCGCAGTACTGCTCCGGCTCGGGCAGGTCCCAGCCCAGATGCCCCCGCCTCTGGACGACTTCATCCGAACGAACGCTCCACGCGCAGGCGATGGCCACGGACACGGCCGGGGAGCGCTGGCTGCTCCCGGGCCGCTTTCCCGCCCAGCACCTCAGCCGCAGCCAGCTCGTCCGTCGTCTCCATCCGCTCGGCGTCCGGCCGCGTATGGCCCGCAACACTGCCCTCGTCGAGCTGGCTTCCGAGCTGCCCGCGGTCATGGTCAGCCGGCTGCTCGGTGTTCACCAGAGCACCGCCGACTCCTGGAGGCGCATCGGTGGGCAGGACAACGCCTACGCCGCCGAGGTAGCCAGCCGTCCCTGAACCACCATTCCCTGAGCCGCTCACATCAGTAGGCGCCTCGGCTTGACCTTCGAGCCGGGTCGAAGGTTTACCGTCGGGAGTATGAGAACCATGCGGATCTCCCAGCTCGCCGAACGCAGCGGCGTACCGGCCACCACCTTGCGTTTCTACGAGAGCGCCGGTCTGCTGCCCGCTGACCGGACACCAGCCGGCTATCGCTCCTACAACGAGGACGCCGTGGAACGCCTGGCGTTCATCAGCGCAGCCAAGCACCTCGGCCTGCCGCTTGAGGAGATCGGTGAACTTCTGCGCGTCTGGGAGAGCGGCGCCTGCCATGAGGTCAAGGCCGATCTCCGGCCTCGGATCGCCGGCCGCCTGGACGAGGCAGAGCGGCGCACCGCGGAGCTGACCGCCTTCACCGCCTCCCTGCACTCCGCATTGGAGCACCTGGACGCCCTGCCCGATCGGGCAGTGGCTTAATCGAGCAGTAGCGATGTCACTTGTCGACGGGTTTGGGAGGCACCCAGAAACACGGTCGGGCGATGTTGATGAGTTCGGGAGGCGCCGGGGTTCTTGCCAGGGCAGCATCGGGATGCTCCTGGTGAAAGGCCCTGGTCATGCAGAGCAGGGGCGCAGCACAGGGCAGTATCGGTGCAGCAGTTCCCCGGTATCCGGAGCGGCATCACCGTCGCTTCAACGGCAGCACGGTATGTCCCCCGCGAGGAGCAACGGGCCACGGACGGCAGCCACCTTGCTGGTGGCCGCCGAATGAGCGTGCCTGTCGGCGGCCAACCGTTCGCGTCCAGTGCGGTGATCAACAGACCCTATGATTCGTCCTGTTCAAATCAGAAAATCCACATGAAGCGGAGCTCCCTTTGACCATGAGAACAATCCGTACTGGAGTCTTGTGCGGGTTCCTGATGACGTTGCTCGCGCTGTTCATAGCGCCGCCGGCTCAGGCCGGTGACCCCCTCACGGAGAAGTCCGCGGGCCGTAAGTACGCGCTCCAGTCGAGGGCGGCCACCGAGAGGGCCGGCAAGAAGATGTGCGTCTCGGCGGAGATCAACGACGCCGGCAACCAGGCCGGCAAGCTCCGTGCCCGGACGAACTGCGAAAGTCTGGGCAGTCTCGGGTCGTGGGAGACCTTCACGCTGCACACCAACGACAAGGGCTCGCGCGCAGCCCTGCGTTCCGAGGCCAACGGCCTCTACGTGTCCGCCGAGTTCCACGACACAGGCTCCCACATGGGCATGCTCCGTGCCCGTCAAGACGGTGCCATCGGCAACTGGGAGCGGTTCGAACTAGTACCCCAAGGGGACTGGTATGCCCTGAAGTACAACTTCACCGAAGGGGGCACGTCCAAGGACTACTACGTCTCCGCCGAGATCAACAGCACCGGCTCGGACGAGGGACTCCTGCGAGCCCGCGCGACGGGAACACCCGGCTCCTGGGAGCAGTTCAAACTCGTCGAGATCCCTTCCGCCTCGTCGCCGCCCACCACAGCGTCCACGCCGGAACGCAAGATCAACGTGCTGACATGGAACGCCTGCAGCAACAACAGCGACTGCGATATCTACGCATACTCGGTCGACAGTTTCACCAAAGCCGTCACGGACCGGGCCAGTCAGGCGAAGGCTGATGTGATCCTGCTTCAGGAGTTCTGCGAGAAGCTCGCCAAGCCGCTTGAGAAGAAGCTGGAGGCGGACCTCAACGGTGGAGCGGACGCCTGGGACGTTCGCTTCGCCCCCATCCAGCACCAGATAGGCACAACCGATCACTGGGCCCAGAAGTCATGTGCCAAGAATCGCGGAGCCTATGGCGTCGCGATCGCCGTGCCCGCCGAGAACACCTGGTACAACGCCTTGGAGCTGGACTCTCCTCAAAACACCGAGCGCCGCACCGCTCTGTGCGCTGCCATCCAGTCCTGGGCCGTCATGGCCTGCACGGCCCATTTCAGCACCGGCGGCAAAGGCTACGACGACGAAGACCGAAACCAGCAGAAGGCTCAGGCGGCCTTCCTCGCGGAGAAGGTCGACTACGACGGTTACCGGGCCGTCTTCGGCGGCGATTTGAACGCCACCCCGACCGTGACGCCGGCGGGCAGCAACCTGCCGGTCCTTCTGCCGCTTTACCACACGTACAAAGAGTGCGATGACCCCCTCAATCGCAGCACCGCAGGGAACTCGAAGCTCGACTACCTCTTCGCCCCGCCCTCCGGGATCTGGTCCGGATGCACCGTTGGAGCGACCGCCTGGCCCTCGGACCACAAGCCCGTCTGGGGAACGGTGACCCTGCCCGCGCGCTGAGCACCGGACTGCTCTGAACGACGATGAGAAGGTCGCTGCCGTGATCACGGCAGCGACCTTCTCATCTCTCAGCTACTCGTCACCCTCTATCCCGCAAGAGTTGGCAGTGGCCCCCTGCCTACGCGGCAGACTCGTACTCGACGGTCGAGTCGGCGCACGGGTCGGTGGTCCCTCTGCCTTCGACGCCTGTACCCCCAGACACGACAGTGCGGTCATTTGTCATCGACATCCGCGAGCTGCGTGATCGCCAACCGCCTCCAGAACCGGTCGACAAACGCTGTTCCTAGAGATCAACGAAGCCACGTATCCATCTCGACGGCCATCGGCTGGCTTTATTCACGAGTAGTGGTTCTGGTTCACATTCCGTGGAGCGATTACGGGCGGTCAGATCTTCGGGGCCATGCGATGACGGTCTGGATGGGCACGAAGTCGAGGCGAGGTGAGTTCCAGGGCCCGGTTGTCGCGTCCGGCGCTCATGTGGTTGAGCCAGCGTTCGTACCAGTCGAGGAAGTCGGTGGCGGAGGAGACGTTGGGGCCCCAGTACCCGTCACTGTTCCCAATGAGGACGCGGCCGGTGAGGGGACCGGTCACCGCGATGACGCATACGTCGGTGCAGCCCATCTCGATGATGTGCAGGAAGAGGTCGCGTTCGTGTGCCTCAGGGCCTGCGGCGCTGAAGCCGCGGGGTGTCCCTGGTTCTCCGCGCGGATTCATGACCAGCAGGGAACGCTGCTTCAGCGGCATGAGGCCGTAGAACGGTGCCGCGCCAGAGCCGCCGACGTGCGTGAGGAACTGCCGGTAGGCGTCGGGCAGGACGATGTCGTGCTCGGCCTCGAACGCAACGACGCGTGCTTCCGCCACCTTCGGACCGAGGCAGAACTTGTGTTGCTCTTCTCCGAAAGAGTGGCTGCGCAGTGGTTGGAAAGGGATCGCGGCCAGCTTGCGACGCAAGCGGGGTATGCGGGGATCCATCGTGCTCTTCTCTCGTCCCCCTCACCCTATCTATGGATGGCTGTGGTCAGCCGGCCAGAAGAACCCTCTTCCGCAGCAGAGCGAAGCCGGCCCGTCCGAACATCTGGCGCTTGAGCATCTTGATCCGGTTGACGTGTCCTTCGACGACGCCGGAGCTCCAGGGCAGGGCGAGGCCGGCGATGACGGCGGCGCGGTCACGTTCGATGCCCGCGGCGAGGGTGTGGAGGCTGGGGAGGTCGTCTTGCCGGACGGCGTCGAGCCACTGCGGTAGCCGTTCTCCTTGGCGCTCGGTGAGCATCTGGGCGAAGGATCGGACGTGACCGGTGAGGGCGTCGAGTTCGGGGCAGTGGACCAGGACGGCCTTGAGCCGAAGGTGGTCGATCTCTGGGAGCGTCTCGGGTCGCCGGAGGATCCAGCCGGCGACGACGCGGGGTGACGGTGGTCGGGCTGTGATCGGGCGGGGAGAGGTTCGTTTCTCCCGGAAGTAGGCGCGAACGCGCTGGTAGCTGCCCTGATAGCCGAGTGGCACGATCTCTTCCCATACCGTCCAGGCGTTGGTGCAGCCCTGGTTCCAGCGGTCATCCAGGTAGGGCTTGAACGCGTCCAGCTTGGACGGTCGGCCCTGCCATTGCCCGTGGAAGAGGTCCTCCGGGGTAGCTGCGTCGGCGAAGAGCTTCACGGTGCGCGAGGTCATGCGGAGCTGGCGGCCGATCGCCCTCCGGCTGAGCCCGGCGGCCAGCAGTTCGTGGACGGTGGCGTGCTTGGCGCGGGTGCGGTCGGCGAAGCGATGTCCCGTAGGCCACGGCGAGCCGGACGGGTCTTCGAACTTCTCCGGCTCGGGGGCAGGCTGTGCTGGACCGGGCGCCAGGACCCGCAGGCACCCGCGGTGGTCTGCGACGCATCGCTCGGCGGCTTCGCTCAGGTTGTGCCAGAGGTGCCACCTGTCCGCAACTTGCACCGCCTGGGGCGCCCCGGCGGTGGCGCCTTCGGCGAAAAACGGTGCCCGATCGCGGCAGACCACCTCGACCCCTGGCCGCTTCGCGAGCCAAGCGGCCAGGCTGGAGGCTTCCCGGTCGGGCAGCAGGTCCACCGGGCGTCGGCTTTCGACGTCGACCAGGACGGTCTTGTAGTGGCGGCCTTTGCGGGTCGCGTACTCATCGACGCCGACGACGCGCGGGGCGGGAACCTCCGGGTCGGGCAGGGCTTCGACCAGCCGCAGCACCGTGCTGCGGCTGGCGGACAAGCCGAAGACTCTCGCCATGCGGGCTCCGGCCCGACCGGCAAGGGCGAGGCCGACTGCGGCCAGCGTCGACCGCAGTCGCTCGGTCCGCCGACCGTATCGACGAGTCAGTCCCGTTATCTGCTCGGCGAAGGTCCGACGCCCGCAGGAGATAACCGGGCAGAGGAACCGTCGGACGCGTAGACAGAGGACGACCCGTCTGCCGCCGCTGGGCACATCAGCGGGAAACCGCAGGTAGGAGCTGTGAATGCGCTGGGACCAGCTCCCGCAGCCAGGGCAACTGGACCCTGCCACCGTGCTTCGGGCCTCGATGCGTACCACCTCGTCGTTCACATCGACCGACAGCACAGCCACCTCCGCGATCGACGGGAACAGTAACTCCTCCAACCGGAGCACTACTTCATTCACGAGCCGAACTATCAGCCCCACGGCGCTGGGGACGGATCATTTTCAGGCAGTTCCCCAAGAGCCTGCACGTCCGACAACGTCACTCAGTGTGACCATCCACGGAAAGTGAGCCAGAACCACTTCATGTGAACGAAGCCAATCGGCTGCATCTGGAGGTTCGCGCACCTGCGGACGGCGCCGAACTCCTCACCGACTTGTTCGGCACGGCCTCCTGACCGCGCCCGAACCGCCCTCACTACCCACCTGCCAGAGAGATCACCGCCGTGCATGTCGCCCGCTCCATCGCCCTGTTCGTTGTCGCCGCGCTGTTCGAGATCGGAGGAGCGTGGCTGGTCTGGCAGGGCATCCGCGAACACAAGGGATGGGTATGGATCGGCGCCGGAGTGATCGCCCTCGGCCTCTACGGCGTCGTCGCCACCTTTCAGACCGATGACAACTTCGGGCGCATCCTGGCTGCTTACGGCGGAATCTTCGTCGCCGGGTCCATCGCCTGGGGCATGATCGCCGACGGATACCGCCCCGACCGCTTCGACGTCACCGGCGCCCTCGTCTGTCTCGCAGGAATGGCCGTGATCATGTACGCCCCGTGTGGCAACTGAATCCTTCACCGGCAGGCCATTCCGCAGGTTCTGATAGCCGGACTTACCAGCATCCTCGGCGGGATCGAGTCGGATTCGGCCGAGCTGGTCGGCGGTCAGCTGCCCTCCGTCGAAGACGAGCCCCACCTTGTTCAACGGCAGGCGCGGCCCGGCGTGCAGGAAGTGCGTCAGGAGAAGCTTCAGTGCGACCAGACCGAGTTCGAGTCCCGTCTCCTCGACCATCTCGCGCCGGGCGGTCTCCAGAGGGTCCTCGCCCGGCGCGTCGAGGCTGCCGCCCGGAAACTGCCAGAGTCTCGAGCCGTAGACCGAGCGGAGCTGAACCGAACGCGAGGTATTGCATTGAATGCAACACTCCGCCTGGACCTGTCCGACCCGTTCTGCCTGTTCACGGCGGTCCCGGCGACGAACGCCGATCATCCGCAACCGAGTTGACCAGGAGGCGTGACCCTGGTGCCTCAATGTTGCATCTGATACAACGTCGGCGTGAGCGGAGAAGCGCCTGGTTCGGCACGACTGGTACTTGCTCGGAACGTCCTTCACTTGGACCCGGTACCGGCGATGTTCACGGCGATGCTGGAGGGCTGGGCACACCAACAGGCGCCCCAGTTCCTCCAGTCGGACACAATCAGGGCAAGGCTCCGGCTCATCCGCCGGCTGGAGGAGTTCACCGGCCTCTACCCCTGGCAGTGGACGCCGCAGGAGGGCGAAGCGTTCATTTCCCACCTGCGTGCGCCGCGACCGGGAAAACCGAAGGGCATGGAGATGTCCACGGCGCGCAGTTACGAGGTGACGATCACGTTGTTCGTGTCGTACCTGCTGGATCCGCGCTACGAGTGGGTGCGCATCTGCTCCTACCGGTTCGGCGAGGTACCACAGGAGGTCTTCCACGAGGGCAACTCTGTCGCTCACACCGTGGATTTCGAGGCGAATCCAAGCCGACGCCCTCTTGCGTATGACGAGATCCAGGCGCTGTTCGATGCGGCCGACACCCGTCCGGCGCGGATCCGCTCGCAGGGATGCAAGGGGACGCTGTGTGCCTTGCGCGACGCCGCGGTGTTGAAAGTGATCTACGGGTACGGCACCCGCCGCACAGAGTCCTCGAAGGTCGATCTGGTCGATCTTCGCCGCAACCCCAAGATGCCCGCCTTCGGTACCTACGGCAGTGTGCTCGTGCGCTACGGGAAGTCGACCAAGGGAGCTCCATCAAGGCGCCGTACCGTCTTGACGGTGCCGGAGCTCGACTGGGTCACCGACACGTGGGACTACTGGCTGACGGAGCTGCGCCCCCTGTTCACGCCCGGCCGGCATCCGGCGATATGGGTCAACGAGCGGGCAGGGCGCTTGTCGCCGCGGTCCATCAATGAGGCGTTCACCCGGGCACGGGATGACGCGGGCCTGGAGCCGTCCCTTGACCTGCACTGTCCTCGCTACTCCTACATCACGCATCTGATCGAGTTCGGGTATCCGACGCAGTTCGTGCAGGAACAGGTCGGGCACTCCCACGGTTCGACCACGGCGATCTACACGGCGGTGTCGAATGACTACCGCAACACGTTGTTGGAGGCGGCGATGAGGAAACGGCTGGGCGGCGACTGGGACGTGACGACATGATCAAGAAGATGGGGTATCGCTGGTTGCTGCGGCAGGTGATGGCCCAGCAGGAGATGTTCCAGACGTCGGACCTGGTCCCGTTGCTCGCGGAGCGCGGAGTCACCCTTTCGCGTGAGCAGGTGTACAGGCTCGTGACGCAGGCTCCGCAGCGGCTGAGCATGGACACCCTGGCCGCGCTGTGCGACATCCTCCAGTGCACCCCCAAATGACCTCATCAAACCCGAGGTCGCCAACGCCCAGGTCCGCCGCACCGCCGGCGAACCTGCCGGGCCTACGCCCCCGTCGCCGCGGCGCACTGTCGTGCGGCGCCCCTCGACATGACCCCGTCCCGCAGGCGCGGCGCCGCCCGGCAGCACGCCCTCGCCGAGTCCCGGACCTGGCTGGTCGCCTTCCTCCAGCAGTCCCTGGGGCCGGAGGTCGGGGAGGTACGGGCGCGCGATCTGCTGCAGCAGGCAGAAGCCTGGGAGAGCATTCCGGTCGTCTACGCCCTGGCCGCGCACGTCCAGTCCCGCCCCCAAGCCCTGACTTCTCCTTCCCCGCAGGCTCCCCTCGCGTTGCTGCGGCTCCTTCGCGTACTGGATGCCGCCGAGTACGGGGCCCAGATCACGCACCTGGGCTGTGCGGTCTGCGGTCGGACCGATGTCCTGCTGCGGGTCAACTCCGCGGCGGGACGGTGCTGCCCGACGTGCGCGGCCAGAGGTCGGCTCAAGGAATGCTCGCGCTGCGGCCGCATCCAACGCATCGTCACCCGCGACGCCGTGTGCCGGCGCTGCTACCTGGCGGACACCGACAGGTGGGAGACCTGCGCCTACTGCGGGCGCAGCCGGCCCGTCCACACCCGCCGCGGCGACGGGTCCGTCCTGTGTGAACGCTGCGCCCCGAGGCCGGAGCGGGCCTGCGTGCACTGCGGCAGAGTCTCGAAATGAGCCAGGGTCCAGCAGGGGGTCGGGGCGGTGTGCCGCCCCTGCTACGCCGCCCGTCACGCCCCACGGCGGGCCTGCGGCCGCTGCGGGAAGATCCGCCCTGTGCATGCTCGCGCCCTTAATGGCGAGAGCGACCTCTGTGCCGACTGCTACCAGCAGGCCCACGTCGGCTGGTGCCACCTGTGCGGGCGGCACCGAGCGGGTTACGGCCAGGGAGCGATGTTCCGCTGCAACGCCTGCCGGCCCCGCCGCCGAGCGCTGTGCGCCGACTGCGGCCGCGACCGCCCCGTCGAAGCCACCTACCCCGTCGGCCTCTTGTGCGGAGGCTGCCACCAGCACCGCCGCCGGCACCCGATACCGTGCGAGACCTGCGGAACCACCCGCATCATGGCCGGCCGTCTGCCCGACGGCACCGACCAGTGCGGTCCCTGCTCCGGAGTGGACTCCATCGACTTTCGATGCCGTCGCTGCGGCTACCCCGGCGACATCTACACCGACAAGTCCTGCAGCCGGTGCGTTGCCCGTGACCGCGTCACTCACCTCCTCTCCGGCCCCGACGGCACTGTCCCCGAACAGCTGCAGCCGCTGGCCGAAGCCCTCGGCAACGCAGAAGACCCCTGGTCGGTCCTCGCCTGGATCCGCGCCCGGGGTGGGCGCCTCCTGGCCCAGCTCGCCGCGCAGGGCCACGAGATCAGCCAGCACACCCTCGACGCGCTTCCGCCCACCGGGGCCGTCCAGCGGGTCAGGGCAGTCCTCGTCTCCACCGGCGCACTTCCCTGGAGAAACGAGAACCTGGCCGGCCTGAGCCTGTGGTGCGCCCGCACCACCAGCCAACTGGCCCCGCACCACGCCCAGGTGATCAAGCCGTTCGCCGAATGGCAGATCATCCGCGATGCCCGTCGACGTGCCGCCCGAGGCCGCTACAGCGCCGGCGCCGCACACGCCGACCGCAGAGACATCAAGGCATCCATCCTCTACCTGACCTGGCTCGACGCACAGGGACGGACCCTGCGTACCGCGACCCAACACGACCTGGACCTCTTCTTGGCCACCCATCCGCCCAAGCGCCGCACCCTGGGCCCCTTCGTGCGCTGGGCGATCGCCCGACGGCTGACCGCCCCCAGGCTCACCGCACCGAAGAAGCCCTGGAGCCGGCCCTCCCGCTTCCTGACCGAGCAGCAGCAACTCGACCAGCTGCGCCGATGCCTCAGCGACGACACGCTCCCCCTGGAGGTCCGCATCATCGGAGCGTTCGTCCGGCTGTACGCGCAGCAGGTCACCCGCGTCGTCAACTTCACCACCGACCGCTACAGCACCCACGACGGCCGGGCCTACTTCACCTTCGCCGCACACCCAGTCCTGCTGCCTCCCACCCTGGCCACCCTGGTGCAACGGCAGATCGCCGCGCCGCGGCTCAGCGACATCCTCGCCCCGGTGTCCGACCGCACGTTCCTCTTCCCCGGCCGCCCACCGAGCAGACCACGCACCGCAGCGTCGGTCCTGACCCTGATGCGCGCCCACCACCTGCCGATCCTCAGCGCACGGAACACCGCCATGATCGAGGCGGTCACCGAACTGCCGCCTGTCGTAGTGAGCGACCTCTTCGGCATCACCGCCTCCACCGCGGCCCGCTGGGGTCACCTGGCGAGCGCCAGCTGGGCCGCATACCTGGCCGCCCGAGAGACGGAGTCGCCAGAACAACCGGATGTGACCTGCGAAGACGAGGCATAGGCACATCTCGGCACGGATGGCGCGGCGGTGCCGTTCAGCAGGAGGCGGCAAACGCTGCGTGGTGCTGCGGGTGAGGCAGTCGTCCGGAGAAGTTCTGAAAGACCAGTGAACGGGACCATCCGGAGAAACAGTGCGACACCTCGAGCTGGTAGGCCGGACAATCGTTCGATGACTGCCAGGAAGCGTTGCCTCACCCTCCATATTGTCGTTCCTGACCCTCCGCAGAGGGGCGCAAGCGTGGAGGTCCGACCGCTGGTCGACAGCGAGGACATCTTGGCTGATGTATTCGCAGAAGGGCCGGGCGAAGATCCCGGGTACCTCTTGCTGCCGGACGGCCCTCTCACGGCTGGCCCTGAGCCGCACGAGGTGCGGCTGGCCGAGGCAACGTGCACCGAAGGGTGCTGCGGCGCTCTCTATGTGACCATCCGGCGCGACGGCGACCACGTGGTCTGGAGCGAGTGGCGCAACCCTGATGAGGACAACGTCGACCTGCCTGAGTTCTGGTTCGATGCTCGGGAGTACCAGACAGAGGTAGAGCGAGCCGTTGCGGACCACAGCTGGGAGTGGCCAGCACGGACCGTTGCCCGACTGCTGGAGCTGGACCTCAGAGAGCACGCCGGCTGGCTTGCACGATGGGAATGTGAACTCGGCGGTGTGTCCGCCTGGCTTTGGGAGCCCGACCAGATCAACCTCTTCCTCTTCCATCCGGGCCGCTCGGCCATCGGAGAAGACCGCCCATGGCTGCAGTTCCGCATGGTGCTTCACGTCTCCAGTGACGACCCTGAAAGTCAGGCCGCGAGACTTGCAGAGCAACTCGTGGCGGGTGACCCACGTCAGACAGCCGAAGTCTGCGGCGGATCTACGGAGTACGCCAGGCAGCTTGGTTATCCGTGGCCGCAGGGCCGGGGGGCCTGAACGCGAGGAACACCGCATGCAGGGAGGAACAGTGCAGGGTTGGAACACTGCCTCTTCACCAGTCGGCCGGTCGTGCTCGTCGCGGATGTACAGGCAGCCGTACACCGTGTGGTGGGGGACGGTCTGCGCGTACGCCTGGGGCGTCATCGGCATGGGGCGGCCGGGCCGTGCGGGGCGGTGACTGAAGGCGACGGCGAGAACGCCGAGGGCTTCCCTGTCCGGCGGGTAGATGCCGCGGAGGACGGCGAGCAGCTCTCCGGGCGGCGCGTCCGGGTCGATGCGCGCAGGGTTCTCCGAGCTGAGCAGGTCCTCGAAGGAGCGGTAGGGGGCGATCCGCTGCACGATGACATCGAGTTCCCGCCCGGTGTCCCGATCCCGGAAGACGACCGTGTCACCGACCGCGACGGCGTGCTTCCGCGGAGCGGCCACCATCACCTCGACCGTCTTGCGGCCTGCTTCCACTTGGCGGTAGTAGCGCCCGAGCAGGTGGATGTGGTGTTCGTGTGGTTCGTCTCCGGCCGCCGGGCTCGGGACAGCTGGATTCGCTTGCTGGGTGTCGTCGGGCACGCGTGCCTCCCTTCGATGTGGTCCGTCCGTTGCGGTCCTGGGATCACTACCGGGTCGGGGGTGTGGTGGCCACGCTCCTGCGTTGCCGGATCGGCGTGGGCGGCGTGGAAGGTGGGCGGCGTGGAAGCGGACGAGAATGTCGACAGCCTTTAGGGAAGTTCGATCGCTCCGTAGAGCGCATGCGGCTCTTGCCGCATGAGCGCGTCATACCGGTCCGCTGCCGAGAAGTGCCAGAACTCGGTCGCATAGTTGGTAAAACCTGCGCCCTCCATGGCGTTGAGCAGCAGCGTGCGGTGGTAATGCGCGCGATCGCTGAGGTTCGGGGCGTGGGTGAAGCAGGCACCGTCGCTCTCCTCGGGGGAGGCATTGACACGGGTACCGAGGTCGAGTTCGTGGCCGTCCTGGTCGACGAGGGTCACGTCCACGGCCGCGCCCGCGGAGTGGGGCGCGATCTCCGGTGGTGACACGTACCGGCTGGCGGCGTGGTGCAGTTGTTCAGCCCCCCAGTCGGGGTGAGCGACGGCCAGCTCGTCCCGGTACGAGGTGAAGTAGCGCTGCTGGAGGGCCAGTGGCCGGTAGCCCTCGATGAACAGCAGGTCGGTGCCTGCGGGCAGGAGCGAGCGGGCGTGCTCCAGCCGGGCCAGGACGCCCTCGCGGACGTGGGTGAACGCGCTCAGCCGGTCCTGCTTGCGGGGATCGACGCGGAATCCGTGATCACGCACGTCGACGAGCGGCTCCCCGCACTCGCGCACCGGGATCGCGGCGACCCGCGGATCGGACATCAGCACCAGACTGTTCATTGAGTCTCCCTGCGACGGTTTGCACGGCGGCGGCGGTATGGACGAGGCAGACGCCAGGCCGGTTTCGCGCAGAATTCGCGCGATGGTGTCCCGCAGGGTGCTGTCGGCCGCGAGCACGGTTTCCAGACCGTCGGGCAGCAGATCCAGCTCGCGGTACCAGGAGGCGAGGTGGCTGTCGGTGACTTGCTCCAGATAAGCGGCATCAGCCTTCGACGCGTGTCGGGCAAACGTCGTCTCCAACGGCACGTCCAGGTAGTAGCAGCTGGAGACGCCGCGGTGGTCCCGTACCAGCGACGTGATCATCTGGCTGTAGCGGTCGGCGTACAGGATCCCTTCGAGCACCACGTGAAAGCCGGCGTTCAAGGCTTCGCGTGCGATGCTGCCCAGCACGGCGATGTTGGCGCCGCGAGCGGTGTCGTGTTCCCTGAGTACGTTCCGGCGGATCACGTCCTGGCTCACGATCGCGATTCCGCGGCCGTGGTGATCTCGCAGGCCATGGGCCACGCTCGACTTGCCTGACGCCGAGTTGCCTCGGATCACTACGAGACGAGTGTCCGGACGGCCGGCCGCAGCCGCAGTGGACACGCGACGGTGTGCGCGGCCCGGTGTGCCGGTCACGCGGGCCAGCCCGTCTCGCTGTACAGCTCCCCGTTCTGGATCTTCCCGATGGCCACCCTGGTGTAGGGGACGAGGTCGTCGGGGAGCGCGTCCGGGTCCCAGAACGCCCACTGAGTGCACTTGTCCGGCTCCCGTAGCTCCGGCTCGCCGCTCCAGACGCGGGCACGGAAGAACAGGCCCATGCGGGGCCGGTCCCCGGCCTGGTCGATGTGGTGGACGACGTGGACGAGTTCGACGTCCTGGCGCTCGATGTCGAGGCCGGCCTCCTCCCGTGCCTCTCTGATCAGGCAGGTGACGGCGTTCTCCTGCTCGCAGTGGCCGGCCAGGACGTGCCAGGTGGACGGCGCGAACGGAGAGTCGGGGTGGCGCAGCCCGAGCAGCACGGTTCCGTCGGGCCGTTCCAGGTAGAGATGGACACCGATGACGTTGAGGACCGTGCCGTGCGGTGAAGCGTAACGACGCTTCTCCTGCGGTGCGAGTCCGCGCTGGGACGCGGTGCTGGTCGGGCGGCTGGCGGAGTGGCGTCGCACGAGGCCGCTGGTGGTGTCCGTGATGCGGAGGCGGTGGAGATCCTCCGGGGCGAACCAGGCGAGCATCACCCCTTCCGTCACACGGAGTTCGCGGGGGTCACCGTTCCAGTGGCCGGCGTAGATGGCGATGGGCACGGTTCCGCCGGCGGCGTCGGAGGCGTACTCGGTGCCGAACGGGGTCAGATCGGCGATGCCGAGGCCGGCTTCCTCAGCCAGCTCACGCCGCGCGGTGTGTTCCAGGGTGGCGTCCTGGGATTCTCGTCCGCCACCCAGCAGGGACCACATGCCCGGCTCCCGGATCAGGCCGGGGAAGTAGTCGCGCAGGTGGAGCAGGTACTCGCCGCGGTCGTTGAAGATCAGAACGGAGGCGTTGGCCGTCGCCGGCTCCGCTGCCGGCGGGACCTTGAGCAGCTTCTCCCGCAGGGAGGGGGAGATCACCCTGTCCACGGACCGCCACTCGATGCCGCCGACCTGGTCCTCCTGCAGCACGACCGCCGGCGCGGTCGCGGTGTGCAGGCGGAAGAGAAACCGGAGGTCGAAGTGCTGGTGGCCGGGTTCCCCTTTGCCCGGGCGGGCGTCCATGTCGTGGATGTCGATGTCGAGCGGCACCGTCTCGTAGCCGGGCCACGGCGTGACGGCCTGAGGCGGAATCCCTGTCTCCTCGTGCAGTTCCCGCAGGGCCGTTGCTGCCAGGGACTCATCGGAAGGCTCGCTGTGTCCGCCAGGGGGGAGGACCTTGCCGCTTGCCAGGTGCAGCACGTGCAGAACGCGGCCGAGCGGATCGACGACGATCGCGCCGCAAGTGACGTGCCCGGTGAAGGTGGACCGGCTGGCGATGTCGGTGGGACGTTCGAGGGCGTCCAAGAGGGCGCCGAGCTGCTCGCGCTCGTGAGGGTGGTGCGCGAGGTAGGTCTCGACGGTGGTGCGGATGTGGTCGTGCGACAGCGGCATGGGGCTACCTCGGAGGTACATGGAGCGGGATGAGGCGGGCGGGCGTGCGATCAGCTCAGCTCAGCTCAGCCGCATCCCCTCCGCAGGAATCTCCTCGATGGCGGCGGTACGAGCGGCGGGTAGGCCCCATCGCTCGCGCGCCGTCTCCGCGGCGAGCCGGGCCTGCCGCTCTCCGGGCGGGCCCCATCCCAGCAGGGCGGCTGCCTGGGCGGGGGTGGCGAGCATGCGGGCGAAGGGGCGGCCTGTGGCGGGATCGACGGCGGTCGGCCCGATGGCGGCGATCCGGGCGGCGAGGCGGAGCCGGGCGTTGGGCCCCACCCCGCCGTAGACCTCGCCGGTCTCGTCCAGCACCCAGCCCAGCCGCACCGGATCGGTCAGGGTGAGCTGGGCCTCCTCGGCGGCTTCGCGGTGGAGGGTGGCCTCGGGCGTGGTGTCCGTCTTCTCCACGGTGCCGCCGGGCGAAGCGAGCGGGTTCGTCGGAAACTGGAGCGTGAATGCGCGGAACCCGCGCGGTAGTGGCGGCACCATCGGGAAAAGTATGGCGGGTTTGCCGAATCGCCAGGGGCGCAACGCTCAACCTGGGACACCGCTTTGATGAAGCATTCGCCATCTGCTCCGGACGAGGAATGTTTCTGCGGGCGAGGCATCCCACACTTGGAGGGAGGGGAACGGCAGGGCCCCGGCGAGTGCCTGGATCATCCCGGTCTGGGGTGTTGATCTCGGTGGTGGGCCCCGGAAGCAGGTGAACACGGCACCTGTGGATCATGGAGTTCTCTACGCTGCAAGATCCACGAGGGTGCCGTGTTCGATCCTCCATCATCCCCTGTCGCTGTCCCCGTACCTCATGCCACCTACCTGCACGAACGCGGTGCCCACTACCTGCTGACGATCAAGAACAACCAGCGCGGCCAGGCCCGTCACCTCCATGCCATGCCCTGGAAGGACATCCCCGTGATCCACCGCGACGACGCCCGGGGCCACGGCCGTCACGAGCAGCGGCTCGTGCAGGTTGTCACCGTCGAGGGCCTGCTCTTCCCGCACGCGGCCCAGGTCCTGCGGATCCAGCGCCGTCGCCGTCTCTACGGGGCGAAAGAATGGTCCAGCGAGACTGTCTACGCCATCACCGACCTGCCCGCCGAGGAAGCGAACGCAGCCGAGATCGCATCCTGGACTCGCGGGTACTGGACCGTGGAAAACACCGTCCACTGGTGCCGAGACGTCACCTTCAACGAGGACAAGTCCCAGGTCAGGACCCACAACCGCGCTGCGGGCGGCAAGTGCCGCGCCTGCCGAGGCAACCCTGCCCGTCCCGCGCCCACCCTCCCCGAACAACAGGCCCGCGCGCACGCCCGAGCGGTACGAGCGGGCCTGCTCCCGAAGTCGGACCGCCCCAAGCGCTGACGGCCCTGCCGTGCTTCCCGCATCGCCATCGATAGCGCTGCGTCATGTAATAATGACGCAGCGTCACACCATGTTGGACCCACGCGAAGTTGGGCCGGTGGCGCGGACTCATGGACCGAGAGGAATGCGGAGTGCTTCTCTACAGCGACATCATCACTGGCGACCACATCGTCAGCGACGGCTTCCCGATGCAACTCGTGGATGACGTCGTCTTCCAGGTCGGCTGCATGTCGGACGAGGACGAGGACGGGGACGGGGCGGTGGACAGCTTCGTGCACCACTTCAGGCTGCAGCCGGTCACCTTCGACAAGTCGGGCTACCAGTCGCAACTCAGTGGCTACATGAAGGCGGTGAAGCTGTATCTCACGGCATCCGGCGCCGGCGCGCACGAAGTGACCGCGTTCGAGAAGGGCGCCTCGGCCTACGCCAAGAAGATCTCCGCCAACTTCGGCTCGTACGAGTTCTACACGGGTGCGAGCAGGAGCCCGGACGGCATGGTGGGTCTGCTGAGCCACCATTCGGACGGCGTCACCCCGTACTTCACGTTCTGGAAGCACGGGTTGAGGGCGGAACAGGTCTAGGGGCTGTACCGGAGCTTGGGCGCCCGGGGCCAGAGGGGTGCGGCCGACCTGGCCGCCCGCTCGACCTCCGCACGGTAACGGCCCCGGGGAACATCGGTACAGCGGTTGGCGCTGAGAACGATCATGGTCGACGCCTGGGTATGTCCCGTGCTTCGGCGCGACAAGATGCACGCCTGGGCGCACGCCCCCTGGCGGCGGTATGACCGGGCTATGACGGAACGTCGCGCGTATCCAAGTGATCTGTCTGATGCCCGCTGGGAGTTGATCGAGCCGGTGCTGGCCGCCTGGCGCTTCGAACGTCGCGGCCGGGCCCTGGATTTTGGCCGACCACCACGGCATGATCTGCGCGAGATCATGAACGCGATCTTGTATGTGGACCGCACGGGCTGCCAGTGGGCGTACCTCCCGCACGACTTCCCGCCGCATCAAAGCGTTTACGGCTACTTCGCCAAGTGGCAGAAGGACGGTGTATTCGCCCAGCTGAACGGTCTCCTCAGGGAGCTGGTGCGACGGCAGGAGGGCCGCAAAGCCGCTCCGTCCGCCGGCGTGATCGACGCGCAGAGCGTCAAGACCTCCACGAGTGTCCCCGCTAGGGGCCAGGGCATCGACGCGGGCAAGAAGATCGTTGGCCGCAAGCGCAGCATCCTCACCGACACCCTCGGCCTGCTGCTGGCGGTGCTGGTCACCGCGGCTGGCGTCCAAGACTCCACCGCCGACCGTACTCTCCTGGAGCAGGCTGCTGCCGACCACCCGGGCCTGCGCAAGGTCTGGGTGGATGGCGGCTACCGCAAGCAGTTCGTCGAGCACGCTGCCACCTTCGGCGTCGACGCCGAGATCGTCCAACGCACACCCGGGACCAGGGGATTTACCCCTATTCCGAAGCGCTGGGCGGTGGAGCGCACCTACGGCTGGCTGATGCTGCACCGCCGCCTGGCCCGCGACTATGAAACCCACCCACACCGCTCCGAAGCCATGATCAACATAGCGATGATCGACCTCATGAGCCGCAGACTCACCCGCGAATCAACTCACAACTGGCGCGACAGCTGAACACCCGCAGAGCCGGCTCCTGTGAATCACAGCAGGTAGGGCCACAGGCTGACGCTGTTCCGCTCCACACTGATCTCGACCCACGTTCCATCGACAGCAGTCGACGGACGCGGGTCGGCGAGGTCGAACAGGATATGGGTTCCAGCTACTTCCAACGTAGCTCCGCCATCGCCCGTCAGGCCCAGCCGCCCCCGAAAGACGATCCGACCGCCTTCCTCCTCATCCACCCCGGGTGAAAATGAAGTGGCCGGTCGAGTGTTGCCGCCCCAGGACACGTCCTCTTCAACAGTCCACTCCACGTGATGTTCGCGGCCCACTCCCGTCGGACCGCCGCACCACACCGCCGCGACGGCACCCACCTCCGAGCGGACCCGAACGGTCGCGCGCCCGTCTGCGATCTGCCCCACCGCTTCCACCTGGACCAACACCCCGCAATCATCCACGACAGCACTGCGTTCCCAAACACTCCCGCCAGGACAAAACGCTCTTTAAGCGCGTCGTGCACGGTGGAGACCGAGGTGGAGCAGTCCTCCGCGATCTGCTCGGGGTCGACCTCCACCGTGCTGAAGAGGGCGCCGTTCTGGGTGAGCCATTCCAGGGTGGCGCGCCGCCGGTCAACTTGCATCCGGCCTCCACCGTCGGCGCCACAACCGCCTCGGCGATGAGGACCTCTGCGCGGGTGTTGCACCCGTCGCCTGAGTCGTCGCTGCCGTTCCAGTGCTTGAACTTGCTGCGGGTGTAGCCGGTGCGGTCCTCCTCGGTGACCTTCACCAGGCCGACCGCGTCGGCCAGCGTTGTCACCTCGGCAGCAGTGGTGGCCTGCGCGGCGGGGGCGGAGAGGAGAGGCACGAGAGCGAGGGAAAGGGCGCTGAATCCGCGCACGATGTTCTTGATCACCAGGGCGTTCTACCGGCCGCACCCCGTCCCCGGTGAAACCCTGCGCCCCGTGCTCACCCGCCCGGGGGACAAGGTGCACCGCAGAAACGCTCCGCCGCAGTCCGCCACCCAGCGGGACGTCGCGGTGCCCGGGGCCGGGGGCAAGGGCCGCCGCCAGCCCCGGGGGTCCGAGCCGTACTCCAGGAGACCCGGGCCTCACCCGCGTACCCATACGGCACAGGCTGACCCGCCCCTATCCGGCGCGGCCGCGCGCGCAACGGCCGGCTCAGGGCGTGACGGGAGGTGCTCGACAGGGTGGCGTCCTTGAAGCCCGCGCACACCGGCGCAGGCGGACCCAGCCCTACAAACTGACGGCCCCTGTCGGACCTGCAGGTTTCAGCAGGTCCGACAGGGGCCGTCGTGGTGCGGGGCGGCCGAGACGGGCTACGCCGAGAACGCTTCCGCGCCGCCCACGGGCGCGAGGACCCCGGCTCCGACCTCCGCCAGGGGCGCAAGGCAGAGGGGGTCGGCGTAGACCGTTACTGTGCTGGTCGTGAAGTTCCCCAGCTCATATGCGGACGCCGGCAACTTATGGCAACCCACCGGGTTCTCGTGCAACTCGCTTTCCCCCGCACCAAAATTGACCACGACGTAACCCGACGCGGCCTGTGTAGATCCCGCCAGGCCCAACACGGAAACGGTCGCACACAGGGAAACGAGAACTGCCTTTGCTCGCACGCTCATCCTCCACCACAAATCTTCCCGCATCACCGCAGGCTCACCTCACAGGTACTACGCCTGCACGTTCAAGATCCATCCGATCCGCCCAGCCTCACCTGATCAGCGCAGACGTCTGTACCCACGACGTGGATCCACCCCCGCGCTCCCAGGCCAGGATGCTGCTGGTCTGCTAACCCTGGGCCGGGTAGGCGTCGGTGATGGAGGTGTTGGGCTCGCGGGTGGTCCAGTCAATGACCACAGACCCGTCGAGGCGCTCCAGGACGTACTTGTCACTGCGAAACCAGATCGCTTCGGTGACCCGCTTCCCGGCCTCGTAGGTCCGTTTGTACTCCTCGGTCTTGGAGTGGGTCTTGACCTCCTCGTGGGTGGTGGTGACCTTCAGTTCGTGGCTGATGGTCGAACTCAGGGACGCGCTACCGTTCACGCCTCCGGCTGGGCCGGCGCTGAAGCCGAGCTCGGCCTTGGATGTGACCGAGATGCCGGTGGTCTTCTGCACGGCCTGGGAGTCGGTTCTCGTCAGACCCACGGTCGTCGAATCGGTGTGGGTGTAGTTCGAGGCTCCGCTGTGCTCGTAGGAGTAAACCCGCTCCCAGAAGCTGAACCGGCGCAGAATGTAGTAGGGGTTCTCCCGGGCCTGGCGGCGACGGTCGTTGGCAGGGTCGCGGACCAGCGGGAACGGGTAGGCCATCGCCCCGACCTGAACCGGCTCGGTCTTGTCGGACGGCGTCGGCTGGTAACTGGTCATCCGATGGATCTGACCGGGACCCACGGCACCGAGGTCGGCGAGAGCAAGTACGGGCTTGTACTCGTCCTCGACCTCGAAGAACCACCGCTGCGACCCGATCATGGGGCCGGTAGTGCGCGTGTACTGCTCAACGACGACCGAGGGGGCAGTACTCCATTCGGAGACGTTCAACACCAGCTGGCTTCGGTCGTTGACGACCTCGAAGGCTCCCTCAGGCTTGCTGTTCAGCATCCAATGCTGCGCGGGATTCGCGTTGGGCGCCTGAAACCGGAACTGCTCCACGACCGTCGACGGGGCGGTGCTGTTGTACTTGACGTTCATCACGAGGCCGCTGGACTTATTGGCAAACAGATACTTGCCGTAGTCGAGCGGGAACACGTGCCAGATCTGACTCGCCCGGTTGTTGCCGGTCTGCAGCCGATACTGCTCAACATACGCGGACTCATCGGGGCTGAATCCACTGACGTTCAGATACAGGTTGCTGCGCTGGTTCCTGATCCGGTAGGACCTGCCAGCCGGGATGCCGGACATCGCGGCCCCCCTTTCATGTGTGGACAACTCGGCACCACACGCGCGGGACGGCCCGCCCAGAACGGCTGGCGCGCAACCGCCCGTGGATGATCACGATGAGTCATCATGCCATTACTTGGAGTGCGATTGTCCAGGCCCGTGAGGTCCAGGGCGCGCTCGCGGTCGCGCTCGCGCACCCGCAGATGAGGTCCCCGGGTTTCGGGTATCGCCATCCCGAGGGCGATCGCGACCGACCGCAAGCCTGGAAGGGCTCGGGCAATCGGAGTCAGATCGAGGAACCTGGCCATAGAGCGCTGTTGATGGCCGCGACTGTGGCCTGGAGGCGCCTGCGTCCAAGGGTCCCCATATCCGAGGGGGGATTCTTCAGTCCTCGATCTCCTCCCGCCCCTCCTCGCTCATGACGGCAAAGCCGGGCTGGGTTTCCCCGACGGGGCCCAGCACGCCCGAGCTGGGGGTCGGGAGGTCGGCGACGGTGTCCCTGACCACGTCGAAGGGACTATGGATGTCCACCTGGTCCTGATTAACGTCGTTCAGGATCACCGGCTGGCGCTCGCCGCCGTCTTCGTGGTCGACCACGGCGGGTTCCTTTCCGGTGTCGGCCACGGCGGGCGCGGCAACGGCAAGGGCGGCGCCCGCAACGGCCGCGACGCCCAGGAATCGACTGAAGATCTTGTTCATGCCCGGACAACGACCTTGCACACCATCGGACACGAAACATCAGCGATCAGCGGCGCGTTGAGAAACAAGCACTACGGCCACGACCTCATCGTGGGGGATACCCGCACGCAGGGTGGCCCCTCAGAAGGCGAGAAGCGCGTCGAGCGGTTCCTGAACGGCGGATAGGCGTAGAGCTGGTAGTCCCAGTCGTACGGCGCCCGTCGGCCTCAAGGTGGCGGTGAGAACGATCATGGTCAGGGCAGGGTGATGGCGGTGACCCGGTTCTCGTACTCTCGGCGGGCCTTGCGCTGGGCCGGGACGCCGTGGCCGCCGTTGAGCGGCTGGCAGTGGGCGAGGAGCGCGAGGTGCACGGCGGGGAGGGCGCTGACGCGCAGGGTGTAGCCCTGGCCGCGTCGTACAGTCACCCCCCCCGGTCGAGCGCTTCGTGCTCGGCGGGCTCCAGTTCGGCGGCGCGCAGGTAGTCGGCGACTTTGCCGGGCATGTCGAGGGTGACCGGCAGCTCCGGTGCCGGGACGTCGTCCTCGGCGGCGGTGTCGTCGGGCATGAGGTCGGCGACGGCGGTGCGGATCGCGCCGCGGCTGACGTCGTGGTCGCGGGCGAGGGCGGCGATCGAGCGGCCTTCCAGGTACGCGGCACGGACGCTGCTGGTCTTCGCGGCCGCCACGGCGGGGCGGCGGCCGCCCTTGTTGCCCTTGGCCTCGGCGGCGCGCAGCCCGTCGTAGGTCAGCTCGCGCTGGAGGTCGCGCTGGAGCTCGCCGGCGGCGGCGAGGGTCTGCACCATGAACTTCACGGTGGACAGCAGCTCGCCGGTGCGCGGGTGGCGGGCGGTGAGGTCCATAGCGGAGAACGCGCCGTCGTGGATACGCAGTGCCACCTGGTCGTGGTGGAGGACGTCGAGCACGTCGAGGATGTGCCCGGTGCCGCGTACGAGGCGGAACATCTCGGAGATGTGCACAGTGTCGCCCGGCCGCGCGTATGCCAGCAGCTCGCCGAACTTCGGCCGCTGGAGGGGATGGAGGCGGCTGGAGGTGCCCGGGTGCTGGAGGTGCCCGGGTCCTCCTCGAAGACGACCGGGTCCTCGATTCCGGCCTCGGCCAGGACGAGGTTCTGCCGGGCCGTCGACTGCCGGTCGGTCGAGACCCGCTTGTAGACCAGGTTCACCATCGAAGGGTCCCTTCCGTACGGAGGATCGAACCGTATCTGTCGTCAAACCCTGTCAGAAATCCCCATCGGATCTGATTGGATTCGTGCCGCCTCGAACCCCCTGATTTAACGGGTTCATTGGACGCCGCGGCTGCCTGTCGTCATTCGATCCTTTGAAGACAGGCGCGGGAGGCGATTCCTTCTCGATAGGTGTTCTTCAACCGGGATTCGGCCCCCTGCCAGGCGGCGGGCAGCCGTCCGGGTGAATCGGGCCGTGGTGATCGGGACTGGATGCGGGGCGGCGGTTAGCTAGTCCTATACGCCACGTAATCAAGGAGAATCCGAATGCTCGGCAAGACCATGCTCGCCGCTTTCGCGCTCGCGGCCGCCGCGCTCACCGTTCCGGTAGCGCTCCCTGATGCCCAAGCGGTCTCGGAGCTCCCTCAGCCCGTGCATCTGTCCAACGATGACGCTGGGAAGACCTTTGACGTCACCGTCGGCGATCAGGTGACCGTCAAGCTCCAGCCGGTCGTGAGGGACGGCCTGGAGTTCACGTGGGAGGCACCCATGAGTTCTGACGAGGCAGTGCTGGCATCGCGCAAGCCGGATGAGGATGACGAATCCGGAACCAGCAACTTCGAGGCTGTCGCAGAAGGCACGGCCGACCTCATTGCAGTCGTCTCGTGCAAACCGGTCGACGCAGACCATGTTTGCCCTGAGGACGTTGACCCGTGGAAGGCCACCGTCACCGTCACCGCGAAGGAGCCTGCCCCGGAAGGCTGACAGCCCGACGACGGTGGGTGGGTGCGTCGCCACTGCTGACGGTCGGCGATGAGGTCACGAGGGCCGCGTGGCACGCACCGTGCGGCCCTCGTTGTTCCGCCTACCGCAGCCCGTCCGCCATCGAGCCGGGACCAAGATCAAATTCTGGCGGCTTCTGGGCTTACCTCGGCGCTACCCCGTTGTGGCTTGAGGGCGTTGACGCGGTTGGGGGGTGGGGTGCCGTACCTGGACAGCATCACCACCTATAGTGATCACCCGGCTGCATGCAGTCATCGCGGGTGCGGAGTTTCCCAATCAGCCGAGAACACATCACACAGGAGAACGATGATGGCCGACAAATCCAATGCCTCCACGCCGGGCCGGGCGCAGTCCGACGGTGACATGTCACTGAGCAAGCGGCTGGACGCCCTCTTGCAGGACGTCGAGTCCGCGGAAGAAGCCGACCTCCTGCTCACGCAGATGAAGAAGTACATCAACCTGCACTTCAGCAACGAAGTGGGCGCTCCAACCGAGGGACCGTCCAGCCTCAACATCACGACGCACTGAGCCGGTCTGCACCGTGGCTTCGCACATGGGGCCCATCCCACGGCGGATTTCTGTCGTATCTGGGTCATGCCCCTAGTCAGTCGGCGGCGGACTCGTCTTCGTCCTCGTCCAGCTCGGGCGCGTCCGGGTCGCGTAGCGGGCGCAGGGCGCCGGCGGCCGGGGTGGAGGCGGTGAAGCTGTAGCGGCCGAGCAGGTTCAGGTTGCGGTGCTTGAGCGGGGACAGGCGGGCGACATCCTCGGCCCGGATCTCGTGGCCCTCGGCGCGGAGCTGTTCGACGGCGGCGTCGATGTACTCCGTCGTCCACAGCACGATGGCGTTGAGAACCAGGCCGAGTGCGCCAAGCTGGTCCTCCATCCCGTCGCGGTACGCCTGGTGGATGGTGCCGCGCTTGCCGTGGCACACGTCCCGGGCCAGTTTGTGACGCGATTCCTGCACGGTGAGCTGCCGGTTCATCTGGCGGCGGTAGGTGTCGTCGACTGGGTCGACCACCGCAGCAGGTGCTCGGTCTTCGCGATCCGCCCGTACTCGGCGAACGCCGCGCCCAGCGGGGTTGGGCGGCCGTCGCGTCCGAACATGCGCAGCAGGTCGTAGGCGCGGACCTCGTTGGTGACCAGGGAACCGGCGACCTTCAGCATGTCCGGCCAGTGCGTGATCACCTTGTTCAGGTTCACGCGGTTGCGGGCCAGGTCCTCCACCGCGCCGTACGTTCCGGTCTCGACGCCGGGCATCGTGGCCCGCCAGAACCGTTGGTCGTCCAGGTCACGGAACCGCGGGCTGAAGTTGTAGCCGAGGATCTTGAACAGGCCGAACACCATGTCGGAGTACGAGGCGTTGTCGGTGGCCACCATCTCCGGCTTCACGCCGCCGTCCAGGTTCAACAGGGCGTCCAGGATGTGCAGGGAGTCGCGCGGTGTGCCCGGCACGACCATCTGCCCGATGCCCGCCACCTGGTCGTTGACGGCGTTGAGCCAGGTGATGCCCCGTTTGAATCCGAAGTACTTCGGCGACGGAGCGGCGTTGATGGTGCGCACCGGCACTTGGAAGCGCAGCCCGTCCACGGAGGCGAGCAGCCCGTCGCCCCAGTAGCGCACGATCGGGATGCCGGCCTGGGCGGTGATGAGCCGCGCGTTCGCCGCGGCGATGGTGTCGGCGCGCAGGTAGTACTGGTCAACGTGCACGAGCCGGGCCCGGGTCAGAGCCTCGTAGCCGGGGTTGACCACCGGGGTAAGGCCGATGTTGCACGCCTCGGAGACCAGCAGCGCGACCACCGAGGTGGGCAGGTCCTTCATCCGGGTCGTGCCGTCCCCGAGGTGCACGAAGGCGTCGAGGAAACCGGTCCAGGCGTTCACCTCGAACAACAGGTCCGGCAGGTCGATCTTCGGGAGCATCTTCTCGACCCGCCCCCGCAGCCAGGTCAGGGACTTCGGCTCGCCGAGCGCACCGAGCTTGTCCGCGTTCAGCTTCACCCGCCCGTCGTCCTGCACCTCGATGGAGACCTTCGCCGCCGGCCCCGCCTCTTGAAGGCGTTCGGCGAGCTGCTTCCATCCGGCGTCCAAGCCCCGCACCAGCTCCGCCAGGTGCTCGGTGACGGGCATGTCCAGGCTCAGGGCCGCCAGGACGTCCTCCTCGACCGCATCCCAGTCGGGCCCGTCCAGCAGGCGGGCCCGCGGGTTGGACCAGCGGTGCGACGGGGAGGCGAAGACATCGCGGTTGTTCAGGGCCCGGTGAAGCTGCTCCAGCACGCACACCACGTACGCGTCCCGGTCCACCGCGCCCTGCGGCAGGTCGGGGTTGGCGTACACCGCCTTGCGCCACGCCGGCGGCACGAGCTTGTCGTCCACCTCGCGCGGCAGCAACGGCTTGACCCCCACCTTCCGCCGCGCCAGCGCCGGCAGGCCCCGGACCCCGGCCAGGACCCGCTTTCCGGCACTCGCCGCGTCCAGCGCCTTCGACTCGCCCAGGAGCGAGAGGAACGGGCGCACCGTGGCGTACCGGTTCGCGAGCGCAGCCCGCATGGCGACCTCGGTCGAGTTCTCGTCCTCGGGCACCAGCGCGACCACCGTGGCCGCCGCGCTCATCACCGCCGCGCGCGGGGCGACCTCCTCCACCGCCGCCACGTCCATGTCCCCCTCCTGCTCCTCAACCAGCTCCAGCTCCTCGAACAGCACCTTCGCCGCCCGCGCGAGTACCCGTGACGCCTTCTCCAGCTGCGGCAGCGTGGACAGCCGCTCCTTCTCCGTCTTCCGCTTCGCCGCGTTCAGCAGGCGGGTGGCCATCAGGACCTGGAACAGGTCCAGGGCCTCGTCGATCGCCTTCGCCTCCAAGTGCCGCATCACCGCGGTAAGCATCGCCGTGCGCTTCGGCTCCGCCGCCCGCTCCAGCAGCGGCGCCTTCGACCCCAGCGCGTACCGGGCCAGCGCCGCCATCCGGTTCGGCGGGATCTGCGACAACTTCAACCTGCCGAGCTGGAACGCGCCGATCTCGTCCACCCGCTCCAGCGCACGGGCGAACGCCGTACCGGTGGTCCGCGTCGGCGGCCGGCGCAACCGCTCCAACTCCGAGAACCTCGAGCCCTCCGGCGCCTTCAGCGTCGCCACCAAATCTCCAGGCAACGCCGGGTCCGCGCGGCGGGCAGCGCCCGCGACCGTGGCGTGCAGCCGCTTGTCCGCGACCTTCCGCACCTCCGACACCTGCCGAGCCAGGACCGAGACGCCCGGCAGCAGGACCCGGTTGCGGCGCAGCCAGCCCACCGCGTGGTCGAACAGCGCCTTCGGGCCCTCGGCGTGCGTCCACGCCCGCCCGTGCAGGAAGGTGCGGAACCGCCGGGACCACTCCGCGTCGTCGTAGTCGTGGTACTCGTAGGCGTCCCGGATCTCCCACGCGTGTTCGTACGCCGTCTTCGGCCGCTCGGTGTACCGCTTCACCACCGACGGGTCCTCGATACCGAGCTGCGCGGCCAGGTGCTCGACCACCGGCCACGGCGCCTCCAGCGGGTCGTCCGGGAGGAAACGGCCGATGTAGCGCACCGTGCACATCTGGAGCGCGAAGCCGAGCTGGTGGTGCGCAGAGCGCCGCAGCGCGATCAGATCCCGGTCGACGTCGTCCAGGAAGAAGAACCGCTCCAGCTCAGGGCGGGTCGGCTCCTCGGCGAACTTCCCGTACGCCTCGGCCTGCTCATCAGTCAGAAACTCCACCGGCACGAGCGGACCGTAACCAGCCCCAGCACCCACCCGGCGATCTTTCCACGAACCCCAGCGGAGCCCTCAGACGGTGTGCTAGCCGACCATGATCAATCTCAGCGCCAACCGCTGTGCCGATGTTCCCCGAGGCCGGGTAAGCCGCACGGCCCCGTCGTCCCCGCGCTCCTCGTGTTCGGCCCGCAGCATCGGCGGCGCCGTAACCGTTGCGGTGCCGAGCGTCGGCGCCGCCATCACGGGGCGGCGAGTGCGGGCGGCACGTAAGCCGGGGGCACGACCGCAGGTGAGCAGAATCCTCGTCGCAGCGCTGTATCACATCCAGGGCCCCGGCGAGTGCCCGGATCATCCGGTTTGATCATGTGATGCCGCAGAAGGCGAGGACGCGGGGGCGTTCGGTGTGGGCTCGTCCGGCGGCGTCGGCGAGCTTGAGCGCGCTGCGGATCAGGTCGCGGAGGGCGGCGAGTACGGCGGGCGCGTTGTGGGTCCTGACCTGGGACTTGTCCCCGTTGAAGGTGACGTCTCGGCACCAGTGGACGGTGTTTTTTACGGTCCAGTACCCGCGAGTCCAGGATGCGATCTCGGCTGCGTTCGCTTCCTCGGCGGGCAGGTCGGTGATGGCGTAGACAGTCTCGCTGGACCATTCTTTCGCCCCGTAGAGACGGCGACGGCGCTGGATCCGCAGGACCCGGGCCGCGTGCGGGAAGAGCAGGCCCTCGACGGTGACAACCTGCACGAGCCGCTGCTCGTGACGGCCGTGGCCCCGGGCGTCGTCGCGGTGGATCACGGGGATGTCCTTCCAGGGCAGGGCATGGAGGTGACGGGCCTGGCCGCGCTGGTTGTTCTTGATCGACAGCAGGTAGTGGGACCGCGTTCGTGCAGGTAGGTGGCGTGGTCGCGTTGGGCGTGGAGGGCATCGGCTGTCACGACCGTCCCCGCGAGGCCCGCGTCGTCGATCTGGTCGAGAATAGGTGAGAACTCGGGGATCTCGTTGGCCTTCGCGCCGATCTCGCGGGTGGCGAGCGTGACACCGTCGCCGTGACGGACGGCGGACAGGACGAAGACCCGGCTGCCGTCCGGTCGGCGGCGCCGCGCAGGCACTTGCCGTCGACCGCGATCGCCCGCCGCCGGATTCGTACCGGCTCGGCACGGGCGGCCTCCCGGTGGGCCCGTCGCTGTTCACGCTCGGTGCCGCCGTCGGGCATCACCGGCTCCAGGCGGCGGGACGGTGCGGACAGCAGCGGCCGAAGGTAGTCGTAACAGGCCGCACCGATCCCCTCGGGATCCAGCCGCCCCAGGACGCTGTGCAGGGTCTCACCGGGGGATGTTGCTCGCCCGGTGAGGGTGAGCGGTGTTCACGTACTTCATCGCCGTCGATATGGAGATACCGAAGACGCGGACGAGGTGGACGGGGTCGGCGGTGTCGCGGGCCTCGTCGAGAATGCGGTCGGTGCGCAGGCCGTTGAGGGTCAGGCCGAGCCGCTGGAAGGTAGCGGGGAAGTAGTTCGCGCTGGCGGGGCCGGTGTGGATGACGGTCTGGCGGGTGACGAAGAGGTGCGGGTTGACGGTGCGGGGCCAGCGCCGATGGCGGTAGCGGAGCCAGGTGTGCAGGAACCGGAGGGTGACCTCGTCGAGGTGGATGGTGTGGCGGCCGTGCGGTCGGCGGACGAGGAGCTGGGCGCGGGCTGAGATCACGTCGCCCAGGGTGAGGCGGGCGAGGTCGGTGCCGTTCAGAGCGTGCACGGTGACCAGGGCGAGGGCCAATCGGATCGCGGGCCGGTCGGTGATGTCGAGGAGTCCGGCGAGACGGTCAGGGGGCAGTGCTACGGGTGGGGGTTCGCTGCGGGTGACGCGCACACCGCGGGTCGGGTCGGTGAAGATGAGCTTTGCCCGTTTCAGGGCGCGAAAGATCGAGCGCAGGGCGACCGCGCGTTCGTGGGCGCGGTCGCCCTTGACCGCGGTGACGGCAGAGCGAATGTCGTCGGCGGTGACCTGGCGCAAGGTCTGGTAGCGACGGGCCCAGTCGGCGAGCGGCCCCTTGACGTAGAAGAGGTACCGACGCAGGGTGCGCCAGTCGGTGGGCGGCCGGTCGGGGCGGCTGCGCAACCGTCGTACCCAGGAGTCGAGTTCATCGGCTATCCGGGGCTGATAGCCGTCAATTACCTGTTTTACAAAGGTTTCGGTGCTGCTCGTGGCCGGCCGGGGCTGCGGGAGCAGCAGGCCGCGTTCGGCGAGGAAGGCGTTTAGCGCGAGAGGGCGGCACTGGCTGCCGCGGCCTGTGGCGGCACTGATCGCGCGGAGATCGGATTCAGCGAAGGGAACACTGGTGCCGAGCCAGGTGGCCGCGATCCGCAGAACGTGGGCGGCGGCCTTGCGGGCGCCATCCGTCCAGGCATGGGCCCGGGCGTGGGCGTCGAAGACGGTCAGCAGCCGGGCGGCCTCCGGCCGTGGCTCCGGAAAAGCGGCCCTGCGCAGAGCGGACCAGTCGCGTTCAGCGGGAAACAGCTCTCGCTGACCGTGCGGCACAGGATCGGGCGCCAGGGCCTGGCGCCGATGGGTCTCCGTGCCCACCTCGACGGCCCGTTTGGCAGGCTTGCCCCCGGTTGGGAGTGGGTTGGTCCGCGCGACGGGCCAGTCCAACGCGTTCTCGGTGAAACGCAGTTGCCGCCAGGGAACGTGGTCGTATTCGGGGCCGAGGAAGGCGCGGTGGCGCAGACATCCGTAACACCAGCCCTCCCGCAACGGCACAGGACCCGCGCCGCAGCGCACACAGTCCCCGACGGGGCGAGACCGAGCCCCCCAGTTGCGGCACCCCCGGCAGAGCCCACCATATCCGCGGCCCCATGCCTGGCACCCCGTGCACGAGATCGGGGCGCGAGTGCGCGCCCGGCGACGCTCGGCCGACTCCAGCGCGTACGTGCCGGCCCTTTCGGCCAAGAGTCCCGCACGGTCGAGGGCCGCGGTCACGATGGGCCGGGATCCCGGCAGCGCCTTGATCAGACGATCGTCGATCGGCCCGCCGCCGGCCGCACAGCGGGCCGCCAGAGCCAGACGCAGCACCCGCAGTGCCAGTCTGCGCGAGGCCGCCGAATACGCGCGCTCGTCAATAAGGGAGCTGAGTGTCCCGTACGCCGTCTTTAGGTCCGGGAGGTCGTGCTCGGGCCGGTCCAGAATGGCGGCGGCGTGCTCAGGACGCATCCGGTACGGCGGCACAAACAGGGACAGTTGGCCGGGCACGGTAGGCGGGCAGATCCGCGGATCGTCGCGCACCGGATCAGGGCGTTGGGCACGAGCCCAGGCCGGCGGATGGTAACGGCCATCGCTGCGCAGCCGATAGGTGCCGAACGGAGCGGCAGTCAGCGTGATGCCCGGCACGATCAAGGCGAGTTGCGTCACGACCCGGAGCTTGGCCGCGGCCACGGGGTCGTAGTACCAGGCGGCGTCGTGGCCGGTGATGGCCAGGACGCATGCGCGGCAGAACCCGTCGACGTTGACACGCCAGTCACGTCCGCAGCGGCGGCAGACGGCTGCGGGGTTGTACCGCTTCGAGCGCCATTGGTGGCAGGGCGAACAGTACGGCGGCTGCGCCAGCCGGCCCCATCCGTTGCAGCCTACGCACTCATCCGTCCGTGGATTCGGTTTGCCACCCATCTGCGTGACGGCTCAGTTCGGTGGTAGCGACCGCGGCCGCCCCGCCCCGCGTCGCGGCACGGGACGAGGTCCCGAGCTCCCCGGGCCGCTGTCCCCGACCGCCCGCTCCTGCGACTGCTCCGCGCTCGGCATGATCCGCTCGACGGGATCGGCCTCCATCAGATCGCCTACCGTGCAATCCAGTGCGGCGCACATCTTGTCGAGGTCGTCGAGACGCACGGTGACCGGGATGCCCGACCACAGCGCCGACACCTTCGACAACGACGGCGTGAACCCGTACTCCGCGAACCGCGGCAGGAGCTCGCTGGGCCGCCAGATGTTCTGCTTGGCGGCGGCCCACCGCAGATTCCACTTCACGACAGACTCCCCGCGTCTACCCTCAAACGTTGCGTGGCCCGCGCCGACGACTGCCGACTGGCGACCTCCGGGTCACCCTGGGCAGACAAAATGTAGCGAACCGTTGTCGTGGTCCACTCATGCCCCAGCAACTTCTGCACCTCCCACAGACTCATCCCCTTCTCGTAGCGATGCGTGGCGCACGCATGCCGCAACAGATGCGGAAACAACTGCCTTACCGGGCCATGCAGGTAGGCGGCCGAGGCCCGCTTCAGCGCCTTGCGCAGCGTGGAGGACGTCACCGCCGGCGCCACCGGCATGTTCAGGTCCTCGATGCTCTTGGGCAGGCGCTCGGAAGGCCACACCGGAGCTTCGGGGTGTTCGGGGTCGTCCGCGAACAGACCGCGGATCTCGGAGACGTACCACCACATCAACGCCCGCCCCTCGGCGAACATGTACGCCTCCCGTGGCCTCGGCCCCGAACCGCGAGCACCCTTCCCCTGCACCAGGAACCGGCCGAACTCCCCTGACTCCCAGTGCAGATCGCACATCTTCATCCCACACAGCTCGGCCGCCCGCACTCCCGAGATGTAGATCATCTTCGACATCACGTAATCGCGGCAGGCCACCACCTCCTTGCGGGCGTTCGGTAGATCCGACCGCCACGAGGCAAAGAACTCCCCGGTCGCCCGGGCCGACGGTGGCACCCGCAGCCCGAAGTCCCCACGATGCGCCTGCCGGTTGAACGGATCGATGGGGGACTCGACCACTGCCCCGAACTGCTGGAAAATCTCGTGGGCGTAGCGCTGCTCCAAGAACGCGAAGAAGTGGTCGATCTTGTTCAGCTTGGAACGGATCGTCGGCGCCTGACGTTTGCCCGGCCCCGCGAAGTACGCGTCCACGTGCCGCGGGGTCAACCGCCACGGCATCAGCTGATAGTAGTCACAGACCTCGATGACCGGCTTCGTCAGCGCATCCAGGGTCGAGGAGGCCAGCCCCGCCACGTCCCGGGCCCACTGGTACTCCACCAGCGTGTCCATGAAGAACGCCTGTTCGTCCTCCAACGACGCGCCACCGGCGTACCGGCGCTGCAAGGAGAGCACGTCGACCAGCCTCTGATCCCCGCCCCGCACAACCGAAGGCTCATCCAGTGCCTCGCTAGCAAGGGGCGGCACCAGGGACAGCGCGCGAGTCCCGGAATCCGTCACGATCCACGAGGTTACAGGAGCAACTCTCGGATTCTGGTAGTTAGACCAAAAAACTGAATCGCGAGGCCACAGGTCTTCCACTCCCCGTTGACCTGCCGACACGCATCAACTGTCCGCCTCCGGCTGCTCAGGAACCCGCGCGCACTCCAGTTAGCATCGGCAGGGCGCCCCGAGGAGCCAGGTCGGCGACGAGGACGATCCTTCCGTCGGGAACGAAGCACCACGACCAGGCTTGCTGCACGGGGAGCCGCTCGGGGACAGGGGCTCGGTTGAGCGGGCTGTCCCACATGGGGCGGTAGCGGACGTGGACGTCATGGCGATCCAGCGGCGGGACGTCGAGGACGTGCCGGCCGTCGGCGAGATGGGCGGTGGCGGTGCCCCCGAGCCGGGCGCGGTAGGCGGCGAGCATGATCCGCCCGTCCACGGGGCGCAGCCGCCGCACCGCGTCCCGGGTCTCCAGAAAGCCGAACTCGGACAGCTCCTCCCGGGGCAGGCGGATTGCCTTCGTCTGGTCAGGGGTGAGGGTTCCGCCGTCGAAGACGTACCGGATCTCTCCGGGGAAGGGCGTGCCGGGCCTGGTGTCCGGGCGGTGTTGTGAGAGGGAGTGGACGGCGAGCACGCGCGACAGGGGCAGGTCCGTCAGGCCCAGTTCTTCGGTGATCTCGCGCCGGCAGGCGTCGTGTGGGTGTTCGCCGGCTTCGACGACTCCGCCCGGCAGCAGCCACCGGTCGTCCTCGCGGTAGGTGGGGTGGACCAGCAGGACGCGACCGATCTGGTCGGTGATGATCGCGGCGGCACCGAGCCACACCGCGTGGCGGGCACCGGTCATGAGGCGATTCCGGCGCCGCAGCTCCCACAAGGACGAGAGGAGCTGGAGTCGCCGCCCAAGGGCTGTCCCGCAATTCCCGGCGGGCGCGCGACGACAGCTACGGCACCTTGCCGCGTTGTCGGGACATCCCCGTACATCCGGTATGCGGACGTCCCTCCGCCTTGCGACGCACCGCAGCTGACGCCGCGCGCTGATCCACCGGGAATTGCGGGACAGCCCTTGGCTCCGTGTGACGGAGCCGCGCCGGTCAGGCTGGGAGGCTGGTGATGTGCAGTGCACCTCGCGCTCGGGTGCAGGGCAGCCTGGGGGCGGGTGGTGCGGCCGTCGCCGGCGGCGACGAGGGGCAGCATGGGTCCTCCTTGGTGTGGGCTCCTCCCGCCGTACGGCGGGAGGAGCGAGGTGATCAGCGGTCCTGGGAGAGTTCCAGAAGCTCCGCAAATGTCCCGCCGCCGTGTACGAGGTCGTCATACCGGCCCTGTTCGGTGATCCGGCCGTGCTCCATCACGACGATGTGGTCGGCGATCTTGGTGTTCTCCAGGCGGTGGGTGACCACGATGGTGATCCGGTCGGCGGCGATGGCCTTGATCTGCTCGAAGATCTGATGCTCACCGCGCGGGTCCATCTGCGAGGTCGGCTCATCCAGGATCAGCAGTTCGGGTTTGCGATAGAGGGCTCTGGAGGCGGCAATGCGCTGCCACTGCCCGCCGGAGAACTCGGAGCCGCCGAAGATGTCCCGGGCGAGGAGGGTGTCGAGGCCGGAGGGGAGGTCGTCGATGGCTTCACGCAGCCCGACCGCGTCGATGGCGTCCCACACCGGTCCGTCGTCGTGGGTGCGGGGCTGGCCGAGGGTGACGTTCTCGCGGACCCGCAGTGGCCACTGGGCGAAGATCTGCGGCACCAGGCCGGTGCACTGCCAGACGGCCGTGGGGTCGGCATCGGCGAGGTCGGTGCCGTTCCATGTCACTCTGCCCTTGTCGGGGAGGTAGATACCGGTGAGCAGCCGGGTCAGAGTGGATTTGCCCGATCCGTTCGCTCCGACGATCGCGAGGATCTGGCCGCGCTTGAGGGTGAGGGAGACGCCGCCAACGGCCGGCTTGTCCTTCCCGGGGTACTGGTAAGCGACCTCGTCGAGCTTGATCTCGTCGACCGGGGCGGTGAGTTGGTGGTGGCCGCGCTTCGGCGCGCGGGCGGTGGCGTCGTCGAGGAAATTCTGCATGTCGCCCAGGTAGAGGCTGGTGTGGAAGACGGCGGCCCCGTTGATCACGAGGTTGGAGAGGGCGGCGAGCGTGGTCTGGACGGCGATGAAGGCCGTGGCAGTGATGGCGGGTTCGATCCGGCCGAGGGCCGTGAGCCACGCGAGGGCGCCCCAGGTCGCGAGGAGGAAGACACCGCCGGCCAGTGAGCAGAGCAGGGCGATGCGCAGGGTCCGCGGGGCTGCGGCCAGGGTCCGCCGGTCGCACCGCTCGGACAGGGCCCGGTACCAGTAGACGAGGTAGTCGGTCATCGAGTTGGCGCGGACCTCGTCGCCGTACCGTGACGTGGTCGCCCACCAGCGCATCATGCCGCGTACGTTGCGGTCGCTGATGTTGGAGTAGTGGATCTCGTAGTCGACCCGGGCGTTCAGCAGGGCGCCGATGCCCGCGGGGAGAACGGCGAGCAGGAGTAGCGGCAGCAGCATCACGTGCAGCACCGACAGGACGCCGGCGGCGGTGACCATGCGGATCAGCGCGGACATGAAGCGCTGGGCGTCGGTGACCATGACGTGGGTGCGGGTCACCCCCATCTCCGCCGCCTCTTGCCGGTCGGAGAATCCGTCCTGAGCGTAGGCCGCGGCCTCGACCCTGCAGACTGCCTCGACCAGTGCGACGTCCATCTGCGAGGTGAGCAGGGGAGTGACCCGCCGTTCCGCGTAGGTGGCCACCGCACTCGCGGTACGGCCCAGGGCAGCTGCCAACGCCACCACGAGGAGCGCCGGCAGAGCTGTGTGCAGCCCGTCGGCGAAGGGCTCGGGGCCGAGAATGGGGCCCATGGCCCGGGCGGTCGCGGTCAGCAGGACGGCCGCCGAAACACCCGTGAGTACCTGGCACCCGACCAGGAGCTGCACGGCCCGGTGGTCGGTCCGCCACGACAACCGGGCGATCCTCCCCAGCACGGCCGGGATCTGCGCACACATCCGCCGGAACGACGCCTTGGCGAGCGGGTTCACGGAGTACTGGCCGCTGTAGGTGATCTCCGCTGGTGGCGGTGGGGGAGGAGGCGGGAAGGTCTGACTTTTGTGAGCATCGGCCACAGCTACTGGTCCCCCTGGATCGTCGGTCGGACGCTGTCGGGAGTTCAACGACTGCGCGGAAATTTCGAACGCACGTGTTTGAGACGAGCTGGATTCCGCATAGCTGCGGGCGGTATGACGAGTGCGCGATGCACCGACCCGTGCCCCGCACGGATGCGGCATGAATCCCGGATGGCCGAAATGCCGTCGGTCATCGCAACCTCGGCCGGAGGAGCGCGCGCCGCAGTGCCGAGACCTCGGCAGGAGCGGTCGGACGCGGTCCCGGCCGCACGTCCGTCGCCGGGCAGCACGCCCACCAGCGCTGGTACACCGTCCTCAGCAACGGCGGGTGGCAGCAGAGCGAGAACGACCTCGCCCGCGACGAGGCCGCCGCCGCGTTCGCCGCCGCCCGTTTCGCGCCCGGCGTGGGCCGCGCGGTCCGGTGCCCCTGCCAGCCGGTGGGCGGCGCGGTCCGCGTCCCGACCAGCCGGTAGGGGCGCGGTCCGCCGGTCCGCGTCCCTGCCGGCTGATGGTCACCGGCGAGCAGGCGTTCCTCCGCGGCTGCGAGACAGCGGCCGACCCCGCCGTCCGCACCCCCGGCCTGGTCGAGCGTCTCAACACCGGCCCGACCGCCCTTTCCGACGACCCGCAGATGATCGCCGCGATCCGCGCCCTCGGCGTCGCCGGTGGCCTGAGCGCGGCTGCGCCGCTGACGGCGGGTCCGGTCAGCCGCCGGCCCGGTGGGATGCGGGCGTGCTGGGCACGGGGGCCTGGGCCTCGCGCGTCACATCGCCGACCAGCTCGACCACATCGGGGCCGTACGCACCGGAGTTGACGACTCTCAGCAGCAGGCAGAACGACTTGGCCCCGTGCTTTCGGCGCAGCTTCTCGTAGTTGCGCGCGACGTAGCGGGTGGCCGCCTGGTTGGTGATGGCCCGCTGACCGCAGAACAGGAAGACCGGGCGGGCCTCCTGGCTCCCCGTCAGACGTGCGAGCAGGACGTACTCGGAGGTCCCCGGCTCCAGCCGGTAGCGCTCCGAGCCGATCTGGAACGCCACCCGGTCGGGGCCCGGGTCCTGCTCGACGTTGATCCGCACCCCGGGGAGCAGGGTCCGCAGATGCGCGGCCATCCGCTGATTGGACGTCGGGCCGCCGACACAGAACTCCGTGCGCTCCCCGAACCCCTGCTGGGCCGTGTCGTGCGTGACGATCTGCGCGTGTGCCGCACAGTCCTTGATGAGGGCGGAGAGTTCGAGCAGGGCGAACGCGTCGTGACGGTGCACCGACCCTTCGGCGCCCGCGTAGCGGTTGACGACGAGCAGGCATTCGGAGTTCGCCGGCAGTCCGAAGAAGGCCTGTTTGCGGCGGAGTCCCCGCCGCCAGAGGTAGGTCCGGGCGAGCCAGCCCAGCGAGGCGCTGATCCCGGCGGCTATCACGCCCAGCACGATGTTGCGCACGTCGTCCGTCATGGGCGCGCATGGTATCGGTCATTCGGGTAACCGTTCGAGGCGGTCCTGACGATCCGGCTCCTCCAGGGCTACCCTGCGGCGGGAGATCCGTTGACTGGAGGTACGTATGCGCCGTTCCGTCGGTCGGAACACGTCGCTGTTGGCCGTCCTCGCCGTGGTCGCGTCGGTGGGAGCCGCCGCCCCGGTGGCCTCGGCGCCGTCCGCCGCCCCGCGTCCCGCGCCGCTTAAGTCCCCGGTGGCGGTGGGCCACGGGGGAGCGGTGGCGAGCGTCGACCCGGACGCGTCGGCCGCCGGGATCGAGGTGCTGCGCAAGGGTGGCAACGCGGTGGACGCGGCTGTCGCCACGGCCGCCGCGCTCGGCGTGACCGAGCCGTACTCGGCGGGCATCGGCGGCGGTGGCTACTTCGTCCACTACGACGCGAAGAAGCGCACCGTGCGGACGATCGACGGCCGCGAGACCGCGCCCCGCAGTGCGGACTCCTCCCTCTTCCTGGAGAACGGCAAGCCGATCCCCTTCGAGGAGGGCGTGACCAGCGGTCTCGGCGTCGGCACCCCCGGCACCCCGGCCACCTGGGAGCGGGCCCTGGACGCGTGGGGCTCCAAGTCCCTTCGTACGCTGCTGAAACCGGCCGAACGTCTGGCCCGGGACGGCTTCGTCGTGGACGGCACCTTCCGCTCGCAGACGGCCGCCAACCAGGCCCGGTTCGCCGACTTCCCGGCCTCCGCCGAGCTGTTCCTGCCGGGCGGTGAACTCCCCGCCGTCGGCTCCGTGTTCAAGAACCCCGACCTGGCCCGTACGTACGAGAAGCTCGGCCGCAAGGGCGTCGGGGAGCTGTACCGGGGCGAGTTGGCCGACGACATCGTCCGTACGGTGCGCAGGCCGCCCGTCGACCCGGACGCCACCCGGGTGGTGCGGCCCGGCGAACTGACCCGTGAGGACCTCGCCGCCTACCGGACCCTGCGCAAGGACCCCACGAAGGTGAACTACCGGGGCCTGGACGTCTACGGCATGGCACCCTCCTCGTCCGGCGGCACCAGCGTCGGCGAGGCCCTCAACATCCTGGAGTCCACCGACCTTTCGCGCGCCGACCGGGTGCAGTACCTCCACCGCCTGATCGAGGCGAGCCGGATCGCGTTCGCCGACCGGGGACGCTGGGTCGGCGACCCCGCGTTCGAGGACGTTCCCACGAAGGAACTGCTGAGTCAGCGGTTCGCCGACGCGCGGGAGTGTTTGATTCGGGACGACCAGGCGCTGACCAGCCCCCTGGCGCCGGGCGACCCGCGCGACCCCGTGCGGTGCGGCAGCGGCGGCACGGCCGCGCCCACCACGTTCGAGGGCGAGAACACCACCCACCTGACGACGGCCGACAAGTGGGGCAACGTCGTCGCCTACACCCTGACCATCGAGTCCACCGGGGGCAGCGCCATCACCGTGCCCGGCCGCGGCTTCCTGCTCAACAACGAACTGACCGACTTCTCCTTCGCGCCCGCCAATCCCGCGGTGCACGACCCGAACCTCCCGGGACCGGGCAAGCGGCCGCGCTCGTCGATCTCCCCGACCATCGTGCTGAAGCACGGCAAGCCGGTGCTCGCCCTCGGCTCGCCGGGCGGGGCGACGATCATCACGACCGTGCTCCAGTCGCTCACCGGACACCTGGACCGAGGACTCCCGCTGGTCGACGCGATCGCCGCGCCGCGCGCCAGTCAGCGCAACGCGCCGACGACGGAGATCGAGCCGGACCTGTGGAACAGCCCGGTCCGGGCGGAGTTGGAGAAGCTCGGTCACGCCTTCAGGCAGAACCCGGAGATCGGGGCCGTAACCGGCGTGCAGCGGCTGCCCGACGGCCGCTGGCTGGCGGCGGCGGAAAAGGTGCGCCGCGGCGGCGGCTCGGCCATGGTGGTGCATCCGGGCGGCGGTCACTGAGCCGACCGGACCAAGCAGGGGCCCCGGGGCCGGTATCACGCGACACAGCGCGCGGTGCCGGCCCCGCGGTCTTGGCGTGCCCGCGAGGGGACCCGTACCGGGGCCCCTCGGTCTACGGAAAGGGTCCTTCCGCACCATGCGTACCCGCATGCTCGCCCTGACATCCGCCGCCTGCGGCGCCGCGCTCCTCGGAGCGGCGGCCCTGCCCGCGTCCGCCACCGGCCCAAGGGCCGGTGACGGACGCGGGCAGGAGCCGGAAGCGGCCGGCACGTCCGCCGTCGAAGGGGACACGACCGCCGCGACCGCCGCCGAACTGCTGGCCGAGATCAGCGCCTGCACCCGGATCTCGAAAGGCGCCTATCGCACGGACAGCGGCAGCCCCAAGGCGACGGTGCCCGTCTGCGGCACCAAGGACGCCGTCTTCTGGAAGGCGGACATGGACATCGACTGCGACGGCCGGAAGACGAAGGCCTGCAACCGGAAGACCGATCCCCATTTCCTGCCGGAGACCGCGTTCCAGAGCTCCCGCGGCGAACCCCTGGACTCGGCCGCGCTCCCCCATGTGGTCGTACCGGGCCCGAGCAAGGTGTGGGACTACCGGAAGTCGGGGCTCACCGGCGGCAGCGTCGTGGCGGTCGTGTACCGGGACCGGGTGCGGTACGGCGTGATCGGCGACACCGGCCCCACGGGCATCATCGGGGAGGCGTCGTACGCCATGGCGAAGACCCTGGGCATCGATCCCGACCCGTCGACCGGAGGCGTCGGGTCGGGGGTCGCCTACATCGCGTTCAAGAACTCCCGTGTCTCCCCGATCGAGAGCCGCGCACGGGCGCGGAACCGGGGAGCGGAACTGGCCCGGAAGTTCGTCGGGCGCTCATAGGAGGGCTGTCCGTAGAGGGGCTCACAGCGCGGTCAGGACGCGCGGGCCGTCGTTTGTGATCGCCACCGTGTGCTCGGCGTGCGACGCACGGCTGCCGTCGGTGGTCCGCAGCGTCCAGCCGTCCTCGTCGTGGCGGAACTCGTCGCCGCCACCGCCGATCAGCATGGGCTCGATGGCCAGGACCATGCCGTGCCGCAGCACCATGCCGCGCCCCGGCCGTCCCTCGTTCGGCACGGACGGGTCCTCGTGCATGGTCCGGCCGATCCCGTGGCCGCCGTACCCGTCCAGGATGCCGTAGCCCGCCTTCCGGCAGACCGTGCCGATCGCGTGGGCGATGTCGCCGATCCGGTTGCCGGCCACGGCCGCGCCGATCCCGGCGGCCAGGGCCTCGTTCGCCGTGTCGATGAGCCGGGTGTCGGCGGGGCGGGCCTCGCCCACGGTGAAGCTGATCGCCGAGTCACCGGCCCAGCCGCCGAGGAGGGCCCCCGCGTCAACGCTGACCAGGTCCCCGTCGCGCAGGGGATCGGCCGAGGGGATGCCGTGTACGACCGCGTCGTTGACCGAGACGCAGATGACGGCCGGGAACGGGGTGGGCGCGAAGTGCGGCTTGTAGTTCAGGAAGGGCGAGGAGGCCCCGGCCGCGCTCAGCACCTCGCGGGCCGCCTCGTCCAGTCGGCGGGGGGTCACGCCGACCGCCGCCACCTCCCGCGCCCGGGTCAGCATCTGCGCGACGACCCGGCCGGCCTCGCGCATCGCTGCGATGTCTGTGTCCGTCTTGATGTGCACCATGCCCATTACTATACCGGTCGAACCGGTATAGTAATGACGGTATAGAAATGGCATTCCGTAGTACGATGGGCGCATGGTCCGCACCCCTCTGACACCCGAAGAGCGCCTGCGCGGCGAACGGCTAGGCGCGTTGCTCCGCGCGGCGCGCGGGGAGCGCAGCATGGCGGCCGTCGCCGCGAGCGCCGGAATCTCCGCGGAGACCCTCCGGAAGATCGAGACCGGCCGGGCGCCCACGCCCGCCTTCTTCACCGTGGCCGCCCTTGCCGGCGCGCTGGGCCTCTCCATGGACGAGATCCTCGGCCGCTGCGCGCCGGAACCGGCCGCCGTCCCGCTGATCGCGTAGTCCGGGCCGTGCCCTGACCGGCGGGTCGCCCCTCGGGGCGCGTAGGGTCGCGCCGTGACTCTCCAGGACTTCGCGCGCAGCGAGTACGTCAGCCTGACCACGTACCGGAAGAACGGCACACCCGTAGCCACGCCCGTCTGGGCCGCCGCCGAGGGCGATGTGCTGTACGTCTGGACCCGCTCCGACTCGTGGAAGGTCAAGCGGCTGCGCAACAACGGCGAAGTCGTCGTCACCGTCTGCGACCTGCGCGGCAGGATCGCCGAAGGGGCCCCCAGCGCGGAGGGCACGGCGAAGCTCCTCGACGAGGACGGCACCCGCGCGGCGCGCAAGCTGCTGGCGCGCAAGTACACCTGGAAGTTCTGGCTCGTCGACTGGCCCGCGACGGTCGCCCGGCTCGGCAAGCGCCCGCACACCGGGATCGCCATCACCTTCTGAGCCCCTTCGGGCCCCTCGTGCTCCCGCCGCATCGTGCCCGAAAGCCGCGCGTAGCCGACCCGTAACACGCCTGCGGTCGAATGCCTCCGGACTGGAAGGCTCCAGTCGACGGTCGGCGAGGGCGACGATGACGGTGCATCAGCAGGCTTACGAAGTAGGAGCGTTCGCGCAGTACCTGCGAGAACTGGTGGCACGGCTGGACCCCGGACGCGGCTGGTACGGGGTCTTCACCCGGCGCGACCCGGTCGGCATGCGGTCCTGCCTGGACGGTTCGGAGATCCCGCCCTGGGACGTGGTGGAGTCGTTGCTCGCGGACCTCGCCGCCCTGCGCGGCGCCCGGTTCGCCGAGCAGGTCTCGGTCCGGGCCGCCGCGCTCTACTCCGCGTCCGCGGCCGCCCACGACCGGCGGCCCGGCGGGCGCCAGGAGCTCGCCCACCGGCTGGAGTTGATGGTCCGCGAGCAGCACCGGGCGGCGGAACGACTGCGCCGGACCGGGCCCGGCGGTCCGGTCCCGGCCGAACCGGAAGCGCTGGCCTGGGCCCGCGACGACCACGAACGCGCCACCGCCCGCCGCGCCGAGCTGCGGGGGCGGCTGGCGGCCGTGACGGCCTCCGTGGGCCCCGAGGGCTGGTTCCGGGCGGAGGACTCCGACGGACGGGGGACGGGGCCCGTCGCCGCTCCCGGACCGGCAGGGGCCGTCGACCTGCCCGCAGGGACCGTCGCCGCTCCCGGACGGGCAGGGGCCGTCGGCCTGCCCGCAGGGGCCGTCGGCCTGCCCGCAGGGGCCGCCGAGTCGCCTGCCGGGCCTGCCTGGTCCCTCAGGGACCCCGAGCCGCGTGCCGAGGCTCCGGGCGCGGTGGCCGGGCATCCGCGTACCGGAGGGGCCGGAAGCCGGGACGGGGCCCGGGCCGACGCCCGCGCACCCGCTCCCCGGCGCAGCAAGCCGCGCGGAGCCCGGTTCGCCGGCCTGGAGGTCGATGAGGAGTCGGAGGGGGCCGGCTACGCGCCCTCGCCGCAGCCAGGCCCGCCCGCACCCTCGCACTCGGGTCAACCCGCCCCGCGCGGCGCCCGCTTCGGCGGTGGCGCGGGACAGGAGGGGCGCGAGGGCCGGGGCGCTGCCGGGCGGGACCGTGCGCCGGACGCCCTGCCGCATCCGGCCGCCGGGCAGGCCGTCGCCGAGGCCGTCGCCCGGCTGATCCGGCTGCGTGCCGAGGGCCGCGGCGGCGAGGCGCACGTGGTGCTCTGCGAGGTCGCGGCCTGGCCCGCGCCCCGGCTGCCGGCGCTCGCGGTGGCCCTGTACCGGGCCGGGCTCGCCGCCGACTGGACGACTCTGCTCTGGGAGGTCTCCTCGCTGCCGCCCGCCGGATTCGCCGCCGCGGCGGGCGCGCTGGCCGTCGCCGGGCGTGAGGCGGACTGCGGGCTCCTGCTGCGCCAGGGCGTCGCCCGGCCCGCAGCCGAGGTGGCGGAGGCGGTGCTCGCCCTGGACGGCGCCGGCCGGGAGCGGGAGGCGCGGGACCTGCTCGGCGCCTTCGTCCGCGTACGCACTCCGCAGGAGGCCGCCGAGCTGGCCGGGACCGGCGCGACCCGGCTGCTGCCCCTGCTCCTGGCGGCGGCCCGCGAGGTGTCGGTGGAACGGGAGCGGGACCTGGTGCGCGCGCTGCGGGTGGCGGGCGTGCCGGGCCTCTGAGGCTCCCGGGCGTGTCGACGTCCCGGGGGGCCTTGAACGCCACTGGGGACCGGGACCGTGCGCGCTGTGGACCGGTCGGGTGCGAAACATGATCGACTCCGCCGGTTCACGGCGATGGTCTTGCCCCGCCGGACGGACGGGCTTACGTTCTCCATCCATGCACCGATCTACGTGCGTAGAGAAAGCGTGCAGGCTCTCTGACGCCGCGTCGAAGGAGCAGCTCATGTCCCACGTCGTACGCGCCGCACTCGTCCAGGCGACCTGGACCGGCGACACCGAATCCATGATTGCCAAGCACGAGGAACACGCGCGCGAGGCCGCCCGGCAGGGCGCGAAGATCATCGGTTTCCAGGAGGTGTTCAACGCCCCCTACTTCTGCCAGGTCCAGGAGCCCGAGCACTACCGCTGGGCCGAGCCGGTCCCCGACGGCCCGACCGTCCGGCGCATGCGGGACCTGGCCCGCGAGACCGGCATGGTGATCGTCGTACCGGTCTTCGAGATCGAGCAGTCCGGTTTCTACTACAACACAGCGGCCGTGATCGATGCCGACGGCTCGTACCTCGGCAAGTACCGCAAGCACCACATCCCGCAGGTCAAGGGGTTCTGGGAGAAGTACTACTTCAAGCCCGGCAACGCCGGCTGGCCGGTCTTCGACACCGCCGTCGGCAAGGTCGGGGTGTACATCTGCTACGACCGGCACTTCCCCGAGGGCTGGCGTCAACTCGGACTCGGCGGAGCTCAGTTGGTGTACAACCCGTCGGCCACCTCACGCGGACTCTCCAGCCACCTCTGGCAGTTGGAGCAGCCGGCCTCCGCCGTCGCCAACGAGTACTTCGTCGCCGCGATCAACCGGGTCGGCCAGGAGGAGTACGGCGACAACGACTTCTACGGCACCAGCTACTTCGTCGACCCGCGCGGCCAGTTCGTCGGAGACGTGGCCAGCGACAAGGAGGAGGAACTCCTCGTCCGCGACCTGGACTTCGACCTGATCGAGGAGGTCCGCACCCAGTGGGCCTTCTACCGGGACCGACGACCCGACGCCTACGACGGGCTGGTGGAGCCGTGAGCGGACTGTACGAGCGCCATCTCGCCGTCAGCCCCGAGTGGCTGGCCCTCTACTACCGCCACCCCCTGGAACTCACCCACGGCGAGGGCCGCCACGTCTGGGACGCGAACGGCAACCGCTACCTGGACTTCTTCGGCGGCATCCTCACCACGATGACCGCCCACGCCCTGCCCGAGGTGACCAAGGCGGTCGCCGAGCAGGCCGGGCGGATCATCCACTCCTCCACCCTCTACCTCAACCGCCCCATGGTGGAGATGGCCGAACGGGTCGCCGCCCTCTCCGGAATCCCCGACGCCCGGGTCTTCTTCACCACCTCCGGCACCGAGGCCAACGACACCGCCCTGCTGCTCGCCACGGCGTACCGCCGCTCCAACCAGATCCTCGCGATGCGCAACAGCTACCACGGCCGGTCGTTCTCCACGGTCTCCATCACCGGCAACCAGGCCTGGTCGCCCACGAGTCTGTCCCCGCTCCAGACCCTGTACGTCCACGGCGGCGTCCGCACCCGGGGCCCGTACGCCGAGTTGAGCGACGAGCGGTTCATCGAGGCGTGCGTCGCCGACCTGGAGGACCTCCTCGGGCACACCCGCCGGCCCGCGGCCCTGATCGCCGAACCCGTCCAGGGCGTCGGCGGCTTCACCTCCCCGCCCGACGGCCTGTTCGCCGCGTTCCGGGAGGTTCTGGACCGGCACGGGGTGCTGTGGATCTCGGACGAGGTGCAGACCGGCTGGGGCCGTACCGGTGACCACTTCTGGGGCTGGCAGGCGCATGCCGAGAACGGGCCGCCGGACATCCTCACCTTCGCCAAGGGCATCGGCAACGGCATGTCGGTCGGGGGAGTGGTGGCCCGGGCCGAGGTGATGAACTGCCTCGACGCCAACTCCATCTCCACCTTCGGCGGTTCACCGGTCACCATGGCCGCGTCGCTCGCCAACCTCTCGTACCTCCTGGAGCGCGACCTCCAGGGCAACGCGCGGCGCGTCGGCGGGCTCCTCATCGAACGGCTGCGGTCCATCGCCGCCGCATCGCCCGCCGTGCGCGAGGTGCGCGGCCGGGGCCTGATGATCGGCATCGAACTGGTGAGGCCCGGCACCGACGAGGCCGACCCGGAGGCCGCCGCGGCCGTCCTCGAAGCGGCCCGCGCGGGCGGACTGCTGATCGGCAAGGGCGGCGGCCACAGCACCAGCGTCCTCAGGATCGCCCCCCCGCTGACCCTGACCGTCGCCGAGGCCGAGGAAGGCGCGGCGATCCTCGCGGACGCCCTGCACGCGGCGGGCTGAGCCCCGCCCGGCGGAGTCCGTACGTATACGAACCGCGCGGGGCGGCCCCGGCCGTACGCCCAGAGGGTCGGCGGGGGCGCCCCGAGTCAAGGAGACACCCATGAGCCGCACCGTCATCCACGGTGGTCTGGTCATCACCGCGTCCGACGAGATCCACGCCGACGTGCTCGTCGAGGGCGGCCGGATCGCCGCCCTCGCCGCCCACGGAACCGACGCCGCCGCGAGCTGGAGCGCCGACCGGCGGATCGACGCGACGGGCAAGTACGTCATCCCGGGCGGCGTCGACGGGCACACCCACATGGAGATGCCGTTCGGCGGGACATACGCCGCCGACACCTTCGAGACCGGCACCCGGGCCGCAGCCTGGGGCGGCACCACCACCATCGTCGACTTCGCGATCCAGAGCGTGGGCCGATCGCTGCGCGAAGGGCTCGACACCTGGTACGCCAAGGCCGACGGCAACTGCGCCATCGACTACGCCTTCCACATGATCCTCGCGGACGTGAACCCCTCCTCGCTCCAGGAGATGGACCTCCTCGTCTCCGAAGGGGTCACCTCCTTCAAGCTGTTCATGGCCTACCCCGGCGTCTTCTACAGCGACGACGGCCAGATCCTGCGCGCCATGCAAAGGGCCTCCGGCAACGGCGGACTGATCATGATGCACGCCGAGAACGGCATCGCCATCGACGTCCTCGTCGAGCAGGCCCTCGCCGCCGGCCACACCGACCCCCGCTACCACGGGGACGTCCGCAAGGTCGCCCTGGAGGCCGAGGCCACCCACCGCGCCGTGCAGCTCGCCCGGGTCGCCGGATCCCCCCTCTACGTCGTCCACGTCTCCGCCGACGAGGCTGTCGCCGAGATCGCCGCCGCCCGCCACAAGGGTCTCCCCGTCTTCGGCGAGACCTGCCCGCAGTATCTGTTCCTCTCCACCGACAACCTCGCCGAGCCCGACTTCGAGGGCGCCAAGTACGTCTGTTCCACCCCGCTGCGCCCCAAGGAACACCAGGAAGCCCTGTGGCGGGGCCTGCGCAACAACGAACTCCAGGTCGTCTCCACCGACCACTGCCCGTTCTGCTTCTCGGGCCAGAAGGAGATGGGCCGGGGCGACTTCTCCAAGATCCCCAACGGCATGCCGGGCGTCGAGCACCGTATGGACCTGCTGCACCAGGCCGTCGTGGACGGGCACATCACCCGCCGCCGCTGGATCGAGATCGCCTGCGCCTCCCCGGCCCGGATGTTCGGCCTCTACCCGAAGAAGGGCACCATCGCCCCGGGCGCCGACGCCGACATCGTCATCTACGACCCGGCCGCCGAACAGACCCTCTCCGCCGAGACCCACCACATGAACGTCGACTACTCGGCGTACGAGGGCAAACGCATCACCGGACAGGTCGAGACCGTGCTCTCGCGCGGCGAACCCGTCATCGAGGGACGGAAGTTCACCGGTCGCGCCGGACACGGCATGTACACCCCCCGAGCCACCTGTCAGTACCTGGACTAGGAGAACCCGTCATGGACTTCGGACTCGTCCTCCAGACCGACCCGCCCGCCTCCGCCGTCGTCGGCCTGATGCGCCGCGCCGAGCGCAACGGCTTCCGTTACGGGTGGACCTTCGACTCGGCGGTGCTCTGGCAGGAGCCGTTCGTCATCTACAGCCGCATCCTGGAGCACACGGAGAAGCTGACCGTGGGCCCGATGGTCACCAATCCCGGCACCCGCACCTGGGAGGTGACCGCCTCCACCTTCGCCACCCTCAACGACATGTACGGCAACCGCACCGTCTGCGGCATCGGGCGCGGCGACTCCGCCATGCGCGTCGCGGGCCGCGCTCCCAACACCCTGGCCCGTCTCGGCGAGGCGATCGACGCGATCCGGGACCTCGCGGAGGGCCGGGAGGCGACGGTCGAGGGGCAGCCGCTCCGGATCCCCTGGGTGAAGGACGGGAAGCTGCCGGTGTGGATGGCGGCGTACGGGCCCAAGGCCCTGGCCCTGGCCGGGCAGAAGGCCGACGGCTTCATCCTCCAGCTCGCCGACCCGTTCCTCACCGAGTGGATGATCAAGGCCGTCCGGCAGGCCGCCACCGACGCGGGCCGCGATCCGGATGCGCTGACGATCTGCGTCGCCGCCCCCGCGTACGTCACCGCGGACAACTCCCCGCAGGCCCTGGCTCATGCCCGGGACCAGTGCCGCTGGTTCGGCGGCATGGTCGGCAACCACGTCGCCGACCTCGTCTCCAAGTACGGCGAACACTCCTCGATGGTCCCCGCGGAGCTGACGGCGTACATCAAGGACCGGCAGGGTTACGACTACGGCCACCACGGCCGTGCCGACAACCCCGACACCGCCTTCGTCCCCGACGAGATCGTGGACCGCTTCTGCCTCCTGGGCCCCGCCGAGGCTCATGTCGAGAAGCTGCACCGCCTGCGCGAGCTCGGCGTGGACCAGTTCGCCGTCTACGACATGCACGACAACCGCGAGGGCACCATCGACGCGTACGGCTCCGACATCATTCCGTCGTTCCGCTGAGCGGTGGTCGAGCGGTGGTCGAGCGGTGGTCGAGCGCCGTTGAGGCGGCCCGGCGGCAGGTACGGGTACCGGAGCGGTTCTGGACGTTGCCTCAGACGGGTTTGATGCTGCGGCCCAGCAGGGCCGTGACATCCACCGTCTCGTCCGCCGAGGGAGTGGCCGTGGGCACGGGCCGGTCGAATCCGGAGAAGTCCACGGTCCCTGCCTCGTCGGCGCTGCGCACGGTGATCCGCACCGGGTACGGCGTGCCCTCGGCGGCCACGTAGGCCGTCAGGCGCTCGTCGCCCTCGGCTCGGGTCACCGGAACGACGGGCGCACCGTTCACCTCGGTCCTCTCGCCCTTCGTCAGGGTGCCCCGGCCGGCGGTGTCGGCGTTGTCCGTGATCAGCTCGCGGAAGGTGTCGAGATCGCAGATCTCGGTCACGCTCAGCAGCCGGGGGTCTTCGGCCTCGGCCTTCATATAGCGGCCGTCGAGGATCGCGTCGAAGGTGGAGCCGCCGATCGGCACCTGGTTCTTCCAGAAGGCGGCGTCCGGCTTCAGCCAGACGTCGTCGCCCCGCTTGACGATCTCCACCGAACCGTCGTCGCCCATGTCGACCCCGCCCGCGCAGTTCCCCTCGCGGTCCAGCGTGAGGTCCAGGCGCATATCCGGCCCGGCCCCGTCGATGCTGCCGCGTGCGCTCAGATGCAGGGAGTCCACATCGAGCAGGGCGTCGCGCGAGCGGTCGGCGATCTCCTCGGCGGAGAGCGAGTCGATGTCGTCATCGGCCTGCGCGACCACGCCACTCGTCAGGGTGAGGGCAACGGTCGCGGCCCCTGCCGCCGCACGTGCGGCCCAACGGTGTGCGCTCACAGCGCCTCCTCGAAAACGCCCCGGTCAGGGGGTGCGCTCCATGGGAACCGGCACATTCGAGCGTACGCCGCGAGCGGGGGAGCCGCCCGGCGCGCGCACGGAGCGTGAGAAGTGAACGCGTTTCTCGTTACGGAGGGTGGGCAGAGCTGTGGTGATCCCGCCCGGGATCACCGTAAGAACGCATCACGTCACGCATCACGTCACGCACGTCAGGGAGAACCATGAAGTTGTTCACGGGGAAGAGGCCGTTCACGGGGAGCGACCGGTTCCGGTCCGCTCGGCGGGCCGTCGCCGCAGCCTCCATGGCGGCAGCGCTGGCGGTTCCGGTCACCGCGTCGACCGCGACCGCCGCCCCGGCCGCGATCCCGCCCGGCCTCTCCTGCGACACCGGCAAGCACGCCATCGACGACTACACGGGCTTCGCGCTCTGCCGCAACAACGGCAGCCAGACGCAGATCTTCTGGGTCCACCTCGTCTGCGGCTGGTCCCCGGACGTCGACGGCGAGCACGTCACCCTCAGGCCCGGTGAGTCCGGCCAGTCCACCGCCCACTGCGGGAGCCTGGGCACCGGCATCGGCGAGATCCACGTCCGTCCGTGACCTCGGGGCGACAGCCGCGGGTCCCCCGTTCCGGCCGGAACGGTTGAGCGCGCCGCCTCCTCTCGTTACCCTCCAGTAAGTAGGTGTGGGCGCAGCCGGGACGACCGGTCGGCCCGCACCACGAGGGAGGCGGCGCGCCCATGTCCTCAGCGGAGCCCACCGAAGCCAAGCCCACCGAGCAGACCGGTCCGGCCGTACGGGAACCCGGACGCGGCCCCCGCCCCACCGCCTCCGTTCCGCCGCCGGGGCCGGGGCCGGGGCCGGGGCCCGGACTCGCGGAGAGCGCCCGCCGACTCGCCGACGCCGCCACCACCTCCACCGCACTCGTGGCCGACGCCCTCGCCCGCATCGAGGCGACGCAGCCCACGCTCAACGCCTTCCGCCACCTGCGCACCGAGGCGGCTCTCGCCGACGCCGCGGAGGCCGACCGGCGGCTCGCGGCGGGGGAGCGGCTGCCGCTCCTCGGCGTGCCGGTCGCCGTCAAGGACGACACCGATGTGGCGGGCCTGCCCACCCACTTCGGCTGCGACGGGGAGCGCCCCCCGGCCGCCTCCGACAGCGAGGCGGTCCGTCGACTGCGCGCCGCCGGAGCCGTCGTCGTCGGCAAGACCAACTCCTGCGAACTGGGCCAGTGGCCCTTCACCGAAGGCCCCGCCTTCGGCGCCACCCGCAACCCCTGGAACACCGCGCACACCCCGGGCGGCTCCTCCGGCGGATCGGCCGCGGCCGTCGCCGCCGGACTCGTCCCCGCCGCCCTCGGCTCGGACGGCGCCGGATCCGTGCGCATCCCCGCCGCGTGGACGCACCTCGTCGGCATCAAACCGCAGCGTGGGCGCATCTCGGTCCACCCGTACAGCGACGCCTTCCAGGGCCTCACCGTGAACGGCACCCTGGCCCGTACGGTCGCCGACGCGGCGCTGCTCCTGGACGCCGTCGCCGGAGCGCACCCCGAGGACTGGCACCGACCGCCCGCCGTGCGTGCCGCCGATGCCGCCCGCCGTGACCCGGGCCGCCTCCGCATCGCCCTCGCCTGGCGTCCCCCGCTCACGCTCACCGGCGCCGGACCGGACCCGGAGGTGCGCCGGGCCGTCACCGCGCTCGCCGAGACCCTCGCCCGGCTCGGCCACCACGTCGAGGAGGCCCGCCCCCGGTACGGGCTGATCGGCCTCGCCTTCGTCCCCCGCGCCACCGCCGGCATCGCCGAATTCGCCGCCCGCCACCCCGAACCGGCCCTGCTCGACCCGCGCACCCGCAGCGCCCTGCGGACCGGGACGCGGCTGGGCGGGCGGGTGGTGCGGGCCGCCCGCGCCCGTGAAGTGCGCCAGCACCGCAGGATCGGCGCCCTCTTCGACGCCTCCGGCTTCGACGTGCTGCTCACCCCGACCACGGCCGCGCCGCCGCCCCGGATCGGTGCCTTCGACCGCCTCAGCGCCTGGCGCACCGACCTCACGATGGCGGCCGCCTGCCCCTACGCCTGGCCGTGGAACGTCCTCGGCTGGCCCGGGGTGAACGTCCCGGCCGGCTTCACCCGGTCCGGGCTCCCCGTCGGCGCCCAGCTCCTGGGTCCCTCCCGCAGTGAGGAGCGGCTGATCGCGCTCGCCGCCCAACTGGAGGACGACCTGCGCTGGTACGAGCACCGCCCGCCGGCCTGACGGCCCGAGCTCACCCCTGGGACGCCAGCCCCGCCTCCACCCGTTCCACGGCCAGCATCGCGCCGAAGGCGACCAGGTGGACCAGACAGTGATCGGTGAACGGCGGTACCCGCCAGGCCTTCACGTCCTCGGTCGTCATCCGGTACGGGGCCCGCGCCGCGAGCAGCGCCAGCCTGGCCCCCGGCCGCTCCGCCCGGTCCGGCAGCCCGTCATCCGTCAGCGGCAGCGGCGTGAACCCGTCCCAGGCCGCCACCGATTCCCGTACGTAAGCGGCGTCCGGCTCGTCCAGCAGCCCGGCGCCCGCGTGGGCCGCCGCCCGCAGGGCGCCGAAGGCCGCACCCACGGGGGTGCCCGCGGCCCAGGACGGCTGCGGGCTCCCGGTCCCCAGCAGCGGAAGGCTCAGCCCCGGCTCCGGGCGGGCACGAACCGCACGGACCAGGGCGTGCCCCGCCTCGGTGTCCAGCAGTTCGGCCGGGTCAGCGCCGCCGGACGCCGCCTCCTCGTCGACGAGGGCGGAGACGATCCGGTTGATGAAGTGGAACGCCAGCGCGGAGCCCACGAACTCCGGTGCGTCGTCGGCGGCGAAGGGCCACGGCCCCCGCATGTCAGCTCCCCAGGCCAGCAGTCGAGCGTGGACCGGGTCCGCCGGCCGCTCGCCCCGGGCCAGTGAACCGGCCAGTTGCCGGTCGCCGCCCGCGTACAGCAGCAGGGTGTGCGCGCCCACGCAGAACGGGCAGCGATTGGCCAGCGACACCCCGTACGTCACCAACTCCTTCTCCGTTCGCGAGGCGTGGCCAGACAGCAGGGACTCCCGCATCAGGGCCCAGGCTCCCGCCATCAGATCGGGCGCGGCGGACAGCGCGACGAACGGCAGAGCGCCTTCGATACCGAAGTCGCGGGTCAGCTGGGCGTGGACTGCGGCGGCCGTTCCCGTCGTCCTGTCGGCGGGTTCGGGTGAGGTGAAGCGGAAAGGTGAGGTCATGCCCCGGATACTGGCGGTCGTGAGCGCTTCGGTGCGTCGTACGGGGGAAGGCAGTCGGGGCTGTTCCGCACGGGCCGGCCGGACGCCCGGCTACTTCCCCGGGAGTAGTCCCGGGCCCCTCTCCGAGGAGGACGCGGCCGCCACCGTACCGGCGTTAGGCTCCGCACATGCAGGGGGACAGCGCACGACGGGCGTATCTGCTGGACGGGGCGCTCGCCGCCGCCATCACCGCGGCGGTCGCCGCGGCGGCCTGGGCGGCCTCCTCGCCGAGCGCCCTCGACCTGCTGCTCATCGGGACCGGTTCGCTCGCCCTGGCCGGACACCGGCGCGCCCCGCGGGCGGTCCTCGCGGTGACGGCCCTGTGCCTCTTCGGGTACGTCGTCCATGCCCAGCCCGGCAGTTGGGCGGCCTTCCCGGTCGTCGTCGCCGTCCACGCCGCCGCCCGCAGCGGACACCGGGCGTACGGCATCGGGGCCGGGGCGGCCTTCCTCGCCGGATACGCCGGTGTCCTGTCCGTCTCCGGGCCCGGCGCGGAGGAGACCGTCGAGCGGGCGCTGCTCCTGCTCGGCTGGTTCCTCTGCGCCTCGGTCACCGGACTGATCGACAAGAACTGGCAGGCCTATCTGCACCAGACGGAGCAGCGGGCGCTGGACGCCGAACGTACCCGCGAGGAGACGGCGTTGCGTCGAGCGGGAGAGGAACGCCTGCGCATCGCCCGCGAGTTGCACGACTCGCTCACCCACTCCATCTCGATCGTGAAGCTCCAGGCGGGCGTCGCCGTCCACCTCGCCCGCAAGCGCGGGGCCACCGTCGACCCCGCCCTGCTCGCCATCCAGGAGGCGGGCGGCGAGGCCATGCGCGAACTGCGCGCCACGCTGGAGGTCCTGCGCACGGACGGGCCGGAGGAGCCCCTGTCCACGGGCGCGGGACTGGCGCGGATCGGGGAGCTGACCGAACGCGCCCGGGCGGCCGGGATCACGCTGTCCGTCCGTACCGACGGCGACGCGCGCACCCTGCCCGAGGACGTCGACCGCACCGCGTACCGCATCGTCCAGGAAGCCCTGACCAACGTCGCCCGGCACGCGGGCCGGGCGAGGACCGCCGTGCGGATCGGCTACGCGGAGCGGATCCTCACCGTCGCGGTCCTCGACGAGGGCCCGTGCGCGCCCGGCTCCGCCATCACCCCGGGCACCGGGCTCACCGGCATGCGCGAACGCGTCGCGGCGCTCGGCGGCACCCTGGTCGCGGCCCCTCGACCGGACGGCGGATTCGCCGTCCACGCGGAACTTCCACTCACCCTTCCGCTGCCCGGCACCGTGAGCGCCCGGTGAGCGCGCGCGGCCCCCTGCGCGTCGCGATCATCGACGACCAGGCACTGATGCGCGCCGGATTCCGGGCCCTGCTGGACGCCGAGGAGGACATCGAGGTCGTCGGGGAGGCCGCGGACGGCCGCGCCGGGCTCGACCTCGTCCGCGAGCAGACGCCCGATGTGGCGCTCCTGGACATCACCATGCCCGTGATGACCGGGATCGAGGCCACCCGCGCGATCACCGCCGATCCCCTCCTGGCCCCGGTGCGGGTCGTCATCCTCACCAACTACGGACTGGACGCCTACGTCTTCGAGGCGCTGCGTGCCGGAGCCGCGGGCTTCCTCCTGAAGGACACCGAGCCCGCCGAACTGCTCCGGGCGATCAGGGTCGCCGCCGCAGGCGACGCCCTCCTCTCGCCCGCGATCACCCGCAGGCTGATCGGCGAGTTCGTCGCCCGCCCTCCGGACCGCTCCACCGCCCCCGGACTGGAGTCCCTCACCCGACGTGAGCGGGAGGTCACCGCGTTGGCCGCCCGGGGCCTCAGCAATGACGAGATCGCCGTCCACATGGTGGTCAGTCCCTTCACCGCCAAGACCCATGTGAGCCGCGCGATGATCAAGCTCGGCGCCCGCGACCGGGCCCAGCTCGTGGTCTTCGCCTATGAGTCCGGGCTGGTGGAGCCCCGGTCGCGGACCGACGAGGGCCCGACCTCGGCACCCGGACGCGCCCACGGTGTGTGAAGCCGCGCGGGGGCCTTGTGGAGCCTGGCACGTTGAAGAGATATCTTGATGTCAAGCAATGTTGCAGACGTGGAGCGGAGCACCCGGTGACTGACTCGACCATCATCTATACGCACACCGACGAGGCCCCTGCCCTGGCGACCTACTCGTTCCTGCCCGTCGTCGAGGCCTACGCCTCGACCGCAGGCGTCACGGTCGAGCGCCGTGACATCTCCCTCGCGGGCCGGATCATCGCCAGTTTCCCGGAGCACCTCAAGGCCGAGCAGCGTATCGATGACGCTCTCGCCGAGCTCGGCGAGCTGGCCAGGACGCCCGGCGCGAACATCATCAAGCTGCCGAACATCTCGGCGTCGATCCCGCAGCTCAAGGCCGCGATCGCCGAGCTCCAGGGGCAGGGCTACGCGCTTCCGGACTACCCGGACGACCCGCGGACGGACGAGGCCAAGGACGTTCGCGCCCGGTACGACAAGGTCAAGGGCAGCGCCGTGAACCCGGTGCTGCGCGAGGGCAACTCCGACCGCCGCGCCCCCGCCTCCGTCAAGAACTACGCCAAGGCCCACCCGCACCGCATGGGCGCCTGGAGCGCCGACTCGAAGACGAACGTCGCCACGATGGGCGTCGACGACTTCCGCTCCACCGAGAAGTCCGCGGTCATCGCCGAGGACGGCTCGCTCCGCATCGAGCTGCACGGTGACGACGGCGTCACCACCGTGCTCCGGGAGTCCGTGCCCGTCCTCAAGGGCGAGGTCGTCGACGCGGCCGTCATGCGCGTCGCCGCGCTGCGCGAGTTCTTCACCGCGCAGGTCGCCCGCGCCAAGGCGGAGGGCGTGCTGTTCTCCGTGCACCTCAAGGCCACCATGATGAAGGTCTCCGACCCGATCATCTTCGGCCACGCGGTCCGCGCCTTCTTCCCGAACACCTTCGCCAAGTACGGTGACCAGCTCGCCGCGGCGGGCCTCACCCCCAACGACGGCCTGGGCGGCATCCTCAAGGGCCTGGAATCGCTGCCGGACGTCGGCGCCGAGATCCAGGCGTCCTTCGAGGCCGAGCTCGCCGAGGGCCCCGCCCTCGCGATGGTCGACTCCGACAAGGGCATCACCAACCTGCACGTCCCCAGCGACGTCATCGTCGACGCCTCGATGCCCGCCATGATCCGCACCTCGGGTCACATGTGGGGTCCGGACGGCGACGAGGCCGACACCATCGCCGTCCTCCCGGACAGCAGCTACGCCGGTGTCTACCAGGTCGTCATCGACGACTGCCGCGCCAACGGCGCCTTCGACCCGTCGACCATGGGCTCCGTGCCCAACGTCGGTCTGATGGCGCAGAAGGCCGAGGAGTACGGCAGCCACGACAAGACCTTCGAGATCCCCGCCACCGGCACCGTGCGCGTCGTCGACGCGAGCGGCGCGGTCGTGCTGGAGCAGGCCGTCGGCGCCGGCGACATCTTCCGGATGTGCCAGACCAAGGACCTGCCGATCCAGGACTGGGTCAAGCTCGCCGTCACCCGCGCCCGTGCCACCGGCAACCCGGCCGTGTTCTGGCTGGACGAGACCCGCGCGCACGACGCCAACCTGATCGCCAAGGTGAAGACGTACCTCGCCGACCACGACACCGACGGCCTGGACATCTCCATCAAGACCCCGGAGGAGGCCACCGCCTTCTCCCTGGAGCGCATCCGCCGCGGCGAGGACACCATCTCCGTCACCGGCAACGTACTCCGCGACTACCTCACGGACCTCTTCCCGATCCTGGAGCTCGGCACCAGCGCGAAGATGCTCTCCGTCGTCCCGCTGATGAACGGCGGCGGTCTCTTCGAGACCGGTGCGGGCGGCTCGGCCCCCAAGCACGTCCAGCAGCTCGTCAAGGAGAACTACCTGCGCTGGGACAGCCTGGGCGAGTTCCTGGCCCTCGCGGTCAGCTTCGAGCACCTGGCGACCACCACGGACAACGCGCGGGCGCAGGTCCTCGCCGACACCCTGGACCGGGCGACGGGCACCTTCCTCAACGAGGACAAGTCCCCGAGCCGTCGCCTCGGCGGCATCGACAACCGCGGCAGCCACTTCTACCTGGCCCTGTTCTGGGCCCAGGAGCTGGCGCGGCAGACCGACGACGCGAAGCTCGCCGAGGCGTTCGCGCCGCTCGCCAAGACGCTGGCCGAGCAGGAGGAGACCATCGTCGCCGAGCTGATCGCGGTGCAGGGCTCCCCGGCCGAGATCGGCGGCTACTTCCAGCCCGACCCGGCCAAGGCCGAGGCGGTCATGCGCCCGTCCGCCACGTTCAACCAGGCCATCGCGACCCTCGCCTGACCTGATGCGAGGCGGAGCCGTCCGCCTCACCGAACCGCCCCGGCAGGCCCTGCGCCCGCCGGGGCGGTTCGCGTTCGGAGACCGTACGGGTGAAGGACCAATCCGCAGGGGACGGGGCTCCGAATGACGACCGTGAGTATCAGCCGGAAAGCCCTGACCCGCGGCGCCCTCGCCGCCCTGAGCGGACTGCTCGCGGGATTCGCCTCGCTGGCCGTCGCCGAGCTCGTCTCGGCGGCCGTCAGGCCCGAGGCGAGTCCCGTGACAGCGGTCGGCGGAGCGGCCATCGACCGGACGCCCGCCGGGGTGAAGGACTGGGCGATCCGGAACTTCGGCGAGGACGACAAGCTCGTCCTGCAACTCGGCATCGTCGTCACGCTCGCCCTGCTCGCCCTGGCCGTAGGCCTGTTGGCGCTGCGGCACCGGCGGGCCGGCTCCGCAGCCGTCCTGCTCTTCGGTGTGGTCGGCGCGGCGGCCGCCGTCGGCAGGCCGGACTCCACAGGGCTCGTGGACGGGCTGCCGTCCCTGCTGGGGGCGGTCGTCGGGGCCGTGTTGCTGTACGTCCTCATCGGCCGGCTCACCCGCCCGCACCGGTCCACCGGTCAGGAGCGGGGGCGGGAGAGCGGACAGGACGACGTGCAGGAGCACGAGGCCGGCTGGGACCGGCGGGGCTTCGTGATCGCCGCCACCGCCGCGGCCGCCGCGTCCACGGCGGCCGGCGCCCTCGGCCGGGCGCTGAACAGCCGCAGCAGCCAGAACGCCGTCGCCTCCCGCGAGGCCGTGACGCTGCCGAAGCCGGCCTCGCCCGCGCAGCCGATCCCGGCGGGCGCACAGCTGAGGGTCCGCGGCATCAGCCCCTTCACCACCCCGAACGACTCCTTCTACCGGGTCGACACCGCCCTCGTGGTTCCCAAGGTCGACGCGGACTCCTGGCGGCTCCGCATCCACGGCAAGGGCGTACGCCGGGACCTGGAGTTCACCTACCAGGATCTGCTGGCACGCCCTCTGATCGAACGCGAGATCACCCTCTGCTGCGTCTCCAACGAGGTCGGCGGACCCTACATCGGTCACGCCAGGTGGATCGGCGTGCGCCTGGCCGACCTGCTGAAGGAGGCGGGCGTCAAACCGCCGTCCCGAGGCGGCGAGGCCGACCAGATCGTCGCCCGCTCGGTGGACGGCATGACGCTCGGCACCCCCGTCGAGGACGTCATGGACGGCCGGGACGCGATGCTCGCCGTCGGCATGAACGGCGAACCGCTGCCCTTCGTCAACGGGTTCCCGGTCCGGATGCTCGTCCCCGGCCTGTACGGGTACGTCTCCGCCTGCAAGTGGATCGAGGACATCGAGCTCACCACGTTCGACGACTACGACGCCTACTGGGGGAAGCGCGACTGGGCGCGCGAGGCCCCGATCAAGACCCAGTCCCGGATCGACACCCCCAAGCCCTTCGGGCGTCCGGAGGCCGGCACGGTGATGGTGGCGGGAGTGGCCTGGGCCCAGCACCGCGGCATCGAGAAGGTCGAGGTCCGGGTGGACGACGGTCCCTGGCGGCCGGCGCAACTCGCCGAACAGAGCACCGTCGACACCTGGCGCCAGTGGTCCTACCCTTGGAAGGCGACCCCCGGTGGTCACACCCTGACCGTCCGCGCCACCGACGGCACCGGCGAGCTCCAGACCGAGGAGCGCACCAAGACGGTCCCCGACGGTGCGAGCGGCTGGCACTCCGTCGTGGTGACCGTCGACTGACCGCCCGGGCGCATCCGGGACGTTTCCACGGCACCCCGGGCCACCCTCCTACGGCACCCGGGCGGTCCACTCCGGCGTACCGAACTTGGTGCGTACGAGCTCCTCGGCGCGCGCCAGCTCGGCGTCCGTCACGCTGCCCGCAGTGAGCCCATGGCGCTTGCGGAACGACTCGATCATGCGCTCGATGACGGTCTGGCGGGGGAGCCCGGTCTGCCGCCGCAGCGGGTCGACGCGCTTCTTCGCGGACCGGGTGCCCTTGTCGGACATCTTCTCCTTGCCGATCCGCAGGACCTCCAGCATCTTGTCGGCGTCGATGTCGTACGCCATGGTCACGTGGTGCAGCACGGCTCCCGGCCCGCCGTCCGGCCCGACCATCCGCTTCTGCGCGGCCCCGGCGATCTTGCCGACCTCGGTGGCGATGTCGTTGAGCGGCTGGTACCAGGCCTTGATGCCCATGTCCGCGAGGGCTTCCAGGACCCAGTCGTCCAGATAGGCGTAGCTGTCGGCGAACGACAGACCGGAGACCAGGGACTGCGGCACGGCCAGCGAGTAGGTGATGGTGGAGCTGGGCTCGGCGAACATCGCGCCGCCGCCGGAGATCCGGCGTACGACGTCCACGCCGTGCCGCTCGACGCCCGCCGGGTCCACCTCGTTGCGCAGCGACTGGAAGCTGCCGATGATCACGGCGGGGGAGTCCCACTCCCAGACCCGCAGCGTCGGCGGTCGCAGCCCCGCCGCGACCTCGGCGGTGATGACCTCGTCCAGCGCCATGTGCAGCGCGGGCGACTGCGGGGCCTCGTGGATCAGCTGCCAGTCGTAGTCGCTCCACTCCGTGGCCTGCGCGAGCGCCCGGCGTACGGCGACGGCGACGCCCTCCGCGCTCAGTCCGAGCATCACCGTGGAGTCGGGCAGCGCCGCCTCGATCCGGGCCGCGAGCCCGGCCGTGTCGGTGTTGGCCGGGGCGCCCTCCAGGGCCGCGTCGATCGCGAGGATCGCCTCGTCGGGTTCGAGGAAGAAGTCCCCGGCGACGCGGACGTTCCGCAACGCCCCGCCCGCTACCTCCAGGTCCACCACGACCAGCTTGCCGCCGGGAACCTTGTACTCACCGTGCACAGCCATGCCTCCGCCCTAGGGGCCCGGCCACCGTTGTGAGCCGGACACAAACGTCTACAACGCATGCGCGGGACCGGTTCATCCCGCCCGCCCCTGGCATGATCGGCCGGCATGAGCGACGCACCCCGCCACATCCTCGTCATCGGCATGGGCGCCGGCGACCCCGACCATCTGACGCTCGCCGCGGTGAAGGCCATGCGCCGGGCCGACGTCTTCTTCGTGCTGGGAAAGGGCAAGGAGAAGGACGCGCTGACCCGGCTGCGGCGGGAGATCCTCGACGAACACCTGACCGGTCCCTACCGCGTCGTCGAGGCCGAGGACCCGTGGCGCGACCGCACCCAGCAGGACACCGGGCCCTACACCTCGGCGGTGCACGACTGGCGCCACCGCCGCGCCGACATCTGTGAACGCCTGATCGCCCAGGAGCTCGCACCGGGGCAGTGCGGAGCCTTCCTCGTGTGGGGCGACCCGTCCCTGTACGACAGCACTCTCGCGATCCTCGACGACATCCGGGGCCGCGGAACGGTGGAATTCAGCCACGAGGTGATCCCCGGCATCAGCAGTGTCTCCGCCCTCGCCGCCCGGCACCGCGTCACCCTGAACCGGGTCGGCCGCCCCGTCCACATCACCCCCGGACGACGTCTCGCCCAGGGATTCCCCGAGGACTGCGACCTTGTCGTGATGCTCGACGGCCACGAGAGCTTCACGCAGCTGACGGGCAGGGGATGGTGGATCCACTGGGGCGCCTACATCGGGACCCCCCAGGAGATCCTGGTCTCCGGCCCGCTCGACGAGATGGCCGGCCGGATCAGCAGGCTGCGTGCGGAGGCCCGCGAACGGCATGGCTGGATCATGGACACCTACCTGCTGAGCCGACCGCCCGGCGCGGGCGGCGACTGACGGCCGATGACTGACGGGCCCACGTCGAGGCGCGGGCGGGGAGGGCCTCCGCACCTCGTCGTCGGACCGACAGCGGGTGTCAGGGTTGTTCAGCGCCGGGTCTCGTGCGCCCTGATCATGCCGAGCCCGTGCCCCAGGCTCGGGCATTCGGCGGTGAGGTCGTCGCCCCGCACCAGGTAGTTGTGCACCCGGCCGTCCGCCGGTCGTTCGATCGCGCGATACAGCGTGCCGTTCACGGTGATCGTCCAGTCGTCGCCGTCCTGGGCCCACCCGACTGTCTTCTTCATCTGGCGTTTTCCGTTTCCTCGGTCGGCCTCGCCGCGGGTCGGCGGCCGTGTAGTGGGAAGAAGAACGGCTTGTGACGCTCGGTGGTTCCGCAGTCGCTACGCCATTCGGTTACATCTGTGTCACTGTCACGTCCAGTGAACGCGCCCGAGCTGACTGGCGGTCAGCACGCGCCTGACGAACGGCCGAACGGGCGGAGAACGGGCGTGGCCCGTCGCGGTGTCCCGCCGCGACGGAGTCCGACCCGAGTCGGGGGCAGTCCGCCGACCCGTTCCCCACGTCACCATCCGCAGCACTGGGCCCGGCCGGGTCTGGGAAGCGACGGTCATTGGGTGTCTGCCCCGGCAGACGTGCCCGCGAGTCCGAAGACCTGCCCGTTTCCCGCACGCGACCCGTTCGCGTGCGGAGATCTCGGTGACCTCGTGGGCGGGTCGGCGTAACCATCGGGCGGACGGACACGGTTCCACGTGTCCCGGTCTCCGCCCGATGCGTCATCCGTCCGCGTCCGCGTCCCGTCCCGGGGTCTGTCCCGCAGACACGCTCGCGAAGGAGAGTCACGTGACGGCGAAGCCCGCAGCCGCGGCAGCACAGGCCACCGTGTACGGCTACCCCCGCCAGGGCCGGAACCGTGAACTGAAGAAGGTCATCGAGGGTTACGGGAAGGGCCGCGTCGACGCTGACGCCCTCCGGGAGACCGCCGCCGAGCTGCGCCGGGGAACCTGGCAGCAGCTCGCCGAGGCTGGAGCCCCCGAGGTGCCGACCGGTGATTTCGCGTACTACGACCATGTCCTGGACACCAGCGTCATGGTCGGCGCCGTCCCCGAGCGGCACCGCGAGGCCGTCGGCGCCGACGCCCTCGACGGCTACTTCGCCATGGCCCGGGGCACACAGGACGTCGCCCCGCTGGAGATGACGAAGTGATTCGACACCAACTACCACTATTTGGTGCCGGAGTTGGGGCCGGACGCGGTGTTCGCCGCCGCCCGCGCCTACCGCGAGCTCGGCGGCCACGCCGACCGGCCCCGACTGCTGGTCGCCTCCTACTTCGGGCGGCTCGGCGAAGCGCTGGCGGTCCTGGCGAAGGCCACCGTCGACGGGCTGGCCCTGGACTTCACCGAGGAGCTGCCCACCGAAGCGGCGTGATCCGGGTCCGGTGCGGGAGCGGTCACCACCACTCCCGCACCGGGCCCTGGCCGTACGGCTCCGGAGAGGGCGTCCTCGGCCGGGGCCTGGCTCGACGCCGCGTCTGCGCAGGCCGGAGGAGGCGCCTGCGCTCATGCCGGCATGGGCTGTCGGCTCCGTCCCGACTACGCTCGGGGGAACGGTAGTTCGGACCACGGTGGATCGCCCCGTACGGCGGGAACGTATTCCTTCGCACGGCCGGAGTTAGGTTAGCCTAACCACCGAATACCCGGTTGTGGATCTTTCCGTGACCGGTGCCGCCCCGTGCGGGGCGGCACACCCGCACGACCCGCCGCGCACTCCGACCGAAGGGCTTCGCCATGTTGCGTGCTCAGGGCCTGCCGTCCTGCGAACTCCCCGTGGAGCGTGGGGTGTGAGCGACGGTACGCAGCCGGCTCCCGGCCCGGGAGGTCCGCGGGAGGGCCTCGTCGCGGGCGGCGCGCACGGGCCGGTCCGGCTACGGGCCCTCACCGCGATCGTCCTGGACGCGCTGGAGAAGGCCGCCCCGGCCCGGGGCGGCCCGCTGCCCGCCGGAGGGCCCGAGGCCGTGGCCCGGAACACCCTCGCCCTCTGCGCCCCGGTCCTGCCGGAGGAGGGCATCGGGCCCGAGGCCGCCCTCGGGGGCCTGGTCCGCGCGGTCGCGGAAGGGGCCGCCGATCCGGCCGACCCCGCCTGCGTCGCCCATCTGCACTGCCCGCCGCTCGCCGTCGCCGTCGCGGCGGACCTGGCCGGGGCGGCCCTCAACCCCTCCATGGACTCCTGGGACCAGGCGCCCGCCGCCGGGGTGATCGAAGAGCTGACCACGGCCGCACTGGCCCGCCTGGTCCACCCGGAGGCCCCCGCCCCCGACGCCCTCATCACCAGCGGCGGCACCGAGTCCAACCTGGTCGCCCTGCTCCTCGCCCGGGAGCGGGCAGCCTCCGGCACCCTCCGGGTGGTGACCGGAGCCAACGCCCACCACAGCGTCCACCGCGCCGCGTGGATGCTCGGTCTGCCCGCCCCCGTGGTCGTAGCCTGCCGCAACGGCCGGATCGACCCGGCTGCTCTGGACGACGCGCTGGCCGCCCTCGCCGGAGCGCCGCTGCTGGTCGTCGCCACCGCAGGCACCACCGACGAGGGGCGCATCGACCCACTGCCGGAGATCGCCCGCGTCGCCGAGCGGCACGCGGCCCAGCTCCACATCGATGCCGCCTACGGCGGTCCGCTGCTGTTCAGCGAGCGGCTGGCCCCGCTGCTCGCGGGCCTGGAGCACGCCGCCTCCGTAACGTTCGACCTGCACAAACTCGGCTGGCAGCCGGTCGCCGCCGGAGTGCTGGCCGTCGCGGACGCCGCGATGCTCGCGCCGCTGTCCCTGCGCGCCGACTACCTCAACGCCGACGACGACACCGAGGCCGGACTCCCGGACCTGCTGGGCCGCTCGATCCGCACCACCCGGCGCCCCGACGCCCTGAAGATGGCGGTCACCTTCCGGGCGCTCGGCCGCCGAGGGCTCGGCGAACTGGTGGAGCACTGCGTGCGTACGGCACAGGAGGTCGGCCGGGCCGTCGACGCCCGCCCCGCGTTGCGCCGCCGCCCCGGCGACATCGGGATCAGCACCGTGCTGTTCCGCCCCGCGGTGGCCGACGCGCTGCCGGACGAGGCGGGCGACGCCGTGGTCGCCGCTGTCCGCCGTGCTCTGCTCGCCGAGGGGCGCGCCGTCCTCGGCCGCGCGGTGGCGGAAGACGGCGACGGCCGGCGCCGCCTGTGGCTGAAGGCCACCCTGCTGCACCCGGACGTGGCCACCGCCGACCTGTTGCCCCTGCTCGACCTCGTCACGGCGGCGGCGGACCGTGCGGTGGCCGAAGCGGAGGCGGCCGAAGCGGAGGTGGCCGAAGACGCCGATGCCCCCGTGGCGGAAAGGCTGTCGCCATGACGCACAGGACGCGCCCGGGACGACCCCCCACCGATCCAGCGACCCCCGCCGGAGGAACCCGATGACGCCCGGACCGCGCACGCCGCCCCTCGACCTGCTGGGAGTGGGGGCGGGGCCCTTCAACCTCTCTCTCGCCGCGCTCGCCGACGGCGTCCCCGGGCTGCGCACCGTCTTCCACGAACAGCGCGCCGCCTTCCACTGGCACCCCGGGCTGCTGATCGAGGGCGCGACACTCCAAGTGCCCTTCCTGGCGGATCTGGTGAGCCTCGTCGAGCCCACCAGCCCCTGGTCCTACCTCAATTACCTCAAGGTCCGCCGCAGGCTCTTCCCGTTCTACTTCGCCGAGCAACTCCACATTCAGCGCTCTGAGTTCGACAACTATCTGCGCTGGGTGAGTACCGAGCTCCCCGCCACCCGCTTCGGCCACCGGGTCGACACGGTGGCCTGGGACCCCGGACAGGACGCGTTCGCCGTGGAGTTCACCAGGCTGGGACCCGACGGGGAAACGCTCACCACCGGGCTCGCCCACGCCCGCAACCTCGCCCTCGGCGTCGGCACGGCTCCTCACGTCCCCGAACCGCTGCGGGAGCTGGTCCAGGACCCGGCCGCCGTCGTACTGCACTCCGCCGACTACCTCTCCCAGCGGAACCGGCTGCTGGCCGCCCGCCACATCACCGTCGTCGGCTCGGGCCAGTCGGGCGCCGAGGTCCTGCTGGACCTGCTGCGCTCCCGCCCCGAGGGCGCGGAGGGGCTGACCTGGCTGGCCCGTACGCCCGCCTTCGCGCCCATGGAGTACAGCAAGATCGGCCTGGAGCAGTTCACCCCGGACTACACCCGCTACTTCCACGGACTTCCGCAGGCCGTCCGGGACCGGCTCCTGCCCCGCCAGTGGCAGCTGTACAAGGGCGTCAGCGCGGAGACGCTCGGGGACATCCACGACGAGCTGTACCGGCGCAGCCTCGGCGGAAGCTGGCCCGAGGTGACCCTCACCCCCGGCATAGAGGTCACCGACGCCACCGTCACCGAGGCAGGGCGCATCGAACTCGGTGTCGAACACGGCCAGCAGGAGGCGCGGGGCCGGCTCGTCACGGACGCCGTCGTCCTCGCCACCGGATACCGGGAACGCCCCGTCGACACGCTGCTCGCCGCTCTCGACCCGTACATCGTCCGCGACGAAGCCGGGCGTCCGCAGGTCGACGCGGCCCAACGGCTCGTTCTGGCACCGGAGACAGTTGGTTCCGTCTTCGTGCAGAACGCCGAACGGCACACGCACGGCGTCGGCGCACCGGACCTGGGCCTGGCCGCCTGGCGTTCGGCCGTCATCATCAACGCGCTGACGGGCAAGGAGTTCTACCCGCTGCCCGAACGCACCGCCTTCACCACGTTCGGCCTCGGCGCGCAGGACCGCGGCGACCGGGATCCCGCGTCACGTCCGGCCGAGGAACGGCGGTGACGACGGTGCCGGAACGGCCGCGGGCCGCGCGGTGGGGTTCACCGTGCGGCCCGGGGCGGGGTGTTCTCCGGAAGGGTCAGCCCTTGCGGGTGTTGATCTCCTCGGTGAGCTGGGGCACGACCGTGAAGAGGTCGCCGACGACGCCGTAGTCGACGAGTT
>NZ_JBIRKB010000017.1:21471-161731 GCF_044329855.1 Streptomyces sp. NPDC017520 | reverse complement strand
ATCCCACTCCGCATTCGTCAGATCCCCACGACCCATGAAGCCAGCCTGGCCCCAACACCCCACCCAAGTCAGGCGATCCGAGAAACAGTGCCTAGAAGTGTCGGCGGGGCCGCCGAAGTCTCGGACCACAGCCCCGTGACGGCCAGACCCACAGTTCCGTGACGGTCAGACCCACAGTTCCGTGACGGTCAGACCCACAGTTCCGTGACGGTCAGACCCACAGTTCCGTGACGGTCAGACCCACAGTTCCGTGACGGTCAGACCCACAGTTCCGTGACGGAGACGTCCAGCTCGCCCAGCAGCCGGCGCAGCAGCGGCAGCGAAAGCCCGATGACATTGCCGTGGTCGCCCTCGATGGAGTCGACGAACGGCGCCGAGCGGCCGTCCAGGGTGAACGCCCCCGCGACATGGAGCGGTTCGCCCGAGGCCACGTAGGCGGCGACCTCGGCGTCGCTCGGCTCGCCGAACCGTACGACCGTGGACGCCGTCGCCGAGGCCGTACGGCCCGACGCGGTGTCGATCACGCTGTGCCCGGTCCGCAGGACGCCCGACCGGCCGCGCATCGACTTCCAGCGGGCGGTGGCCTCCTCGGCGTCGGCCGGCTTGCCCAGCGCCTCGCCGTCCAGCTCCAGCACCGAGTCGCAGCCGATGACCAGGGCGCCCGCCGCCTCGGCGCGCTCCGCGACGGTCGCCGCCTTGGCCCGGGCCAGGACGAGCGCCAGCTCGGCGGGGGTCGGTGCGCTCAGGGCGTCCTCGTCCACCCCGCTGACGATCACCTCGGGAGCGAATCCGGCCTGTCGCAGCAGACCGAGACGGGCGGGGGAGGCGGAGGCGAGCACGAGACGGCGCTGATCAGTCATGCGGGCCATCGTAGAAGGGCGCGCGGGGGACGTGCGGCCACGGGCCCGGCTCTCGGTGGGCGGCGGGCGGCCCCGAACCGGGCGGACGCGCCCCGGCCCGCGCCACCCTCTCAGCGGATGCCGAGGACGAACATCGCCACCATCATCGCCAGCGCCAGCAGGACGCCCGCTCTGCGCATCATGGCCTGGGCGTCGCGCAGTTCCTTCGGCGGTTTGTTCTCGGGATCGGACCACAGCATGCTCCCGATACTGCTGCGCCGCCCGCCCCCACGCCTGAGTACGGGTACTCACAAGCCGCCCCCGTGCGGACGGGGGCGGCTGCGCGCGCCTCAGGCCGGCCAGTACGTCCGGGCCCAGGCCCGGGGGCCCGGCTGGGGCCTGCCGGTGCGGGCGATGCGGCCCGGGTCGGACCACTGCTCGGGCGGCATCGGAGCGCCGGACGAGACGGCGGACGCCGCCGCGGCGCGCGCCCGGACCACCGCCAGTGCGGCGGCCAGCTCCTCCGGGGTGGGGTTGCCCCGTACGACCTTGATCATGGGCAGACCTTTCTACACAGGCGGGACTTCCGAAACGCGTCTAGAGCGGGATGTTGCCGTGCTTCTTCGGAGGCAGGGATTCCCGCTTCGTACGCAGCTGACGCAGCCCCTTCACGATATGGGCCCGGGTGTCGGACGGCATGATGACCGCGTCGACGTAGCCGCGTTCGGCCGCCACGTACGGGTTGAGCAGCGCGTCCTCGTAGTCCGTCATGAGCTCGGCCCGCGTCGCGTCCGGGTCGTCGGCTGCCGCGATGGTGCGGCGGTGCAGGATGTTCACCGCGCCCTGGGCGCCCATGACGGCGATCTGGGCGGTCGGCCAGGCGACGTTCAGGTCGGCGCCCAGGTGCTTGGAGCCCATCACGTCGTACGCTCCGCCGAAGGCCTTGCGGGTGATGACGGTGATCAGCGGGACCGTCGCCTCCGCGTAGGCGTAGATCAGCTTCGCGCCGCGCCGGATGATGCCGCCGTACTCCTGGTCCACGCCCGGCAGGAAGCCCGGCACGTCCACGAAGGTGATGACGGGGACGTTGAACGCGTCGCAGGTGCGGACGAAGCGCGCCGCCTTCTCGCTGGCGTTGATGTCCAGGCAGCCGGCGAACTGCATCGGCTGGTTGGCGACGATGCCGACCGGGTGGCCCTCGACGCGGCCGAAGCCGGTGATGATGTTCGGCGCGAACAGGGCCTGGGTCTCCAGGAACTCGCCGTCGTCCAGCACGTGCTCGATCGCGGTGTGCATGTCGTACGGCTGGTTCGCCGAGTCCGGGATGAGCGTGTCCAGCTCGCGGTCCTCGTCGGTGGTGGCGAGGTCCGCCTCCTCCGGGAAGACCGGGGCCTCGGAGAGGTTGTTCGACGGGAGGTACGACAGCAGCGACTTGACGTACTCGATGGCGTCCTTCTCGTCGCCCGCCATGTGGTGCGCCACCCCGGAGGTGGTGTTGTGCGTACGGGCGCCGCCCAGCTCCTCGAACCCGACGTCCTCGCCGGTGACCGTCTTGATGACGTCGGGACCGGTGATGAACATGTGCGAGGTCTGGTCGACCATCACCGTGAAGTCGGTGATCGCGGGGGAGTAGACCGCACCGCCCGCGCACGGGCCGACGATCAGCGAGATCTGCGGGATCACCCCGGAGGCGTGCACGTTGCGGCGGAAGATCTCGGCGAACAGGCCGAGCGCGACGACGCCTTCCTGGATCCGCGCGCCGCCGCCGTCGTTGATGCCGATGACCGGGCAGCCGGTCTTCAGCGCGAAGTCCATGACCTTGACGATCTTCTCGCCGTAGACCTCGCCGAGCGAACCGCCGAAGATCGTGAAGTCCTGCGAGTACACGCAGACCGGGCGGCCGTCGACCGTGCCGTAACCGGTGACGACACCGTCTCCGTACGGGCGGTTCTTCTCGATGCCGAAGTTGGTGGAGCGGTGCCGGGCGAACTCGTCGAGCTCCACGAAGGAGCCCTCGTCCAGCAGCAGCTCGACCCGCTCACGGGCCGTCAGCTTTCCCTTGGCGTGCTGCTTCTCGACCGCGCGGGCCGAACCGGCGTGCGTCGCTTCGTCGATGCGGCGCGTCAGGTCCGCGAGCTTGCCCGCGGTGGTGTGGATGTCGCTTAGCGGCTCGGACATCGGGGGGCGGCTCCCTGCCTGGTCACGGGGACGACGTCTGGCACCGGTCACGGGGGGACGGCCAGCCGTCAGTCCGGCTCTGGCTACTGACTCGTAGGGTATCGGCGCGCCTCCGGAAAGGCAGTGCGTCCTTTGCCACACCTAGGCTGGGTTGCATGACACCCCAGGATGCGCCACGCAACCGCTGGTCGGACCTCGACCGGCCGCCCCTCAACGTGACCGCGCTGCGGCGCGGACTGCTGCGGCCGGACGCGCTGTGGACGTCGCTGGAGGTCGTGGAGTCCACCGGATCCACCAACACCGACCTCGCCGGACGGGCCCGTGGCGGGGCGGTGGGCGAAGGCACGGTGCTGGTCGCCGAGGAGCAGACCGCCGGGCGCGGACGGCTGGAGCGGACCTGGACCGCGCCGCCCCGCTCCGGGCTGTTCTTCTCGGTCTGCCTGGAGCCCGGCGACGTCCCCGTGGAGCGGTGGGGGTGGGTGCCGCTGCTCGCCGGGGTAGCCGCCGCGACCGGGCTCGCGAAGTCGGCGGGTGTCGACATGTCGCTGAAGTGGCCCAACGACCTGCTGGTCGTGGTGGAAGGGGAGGAACGCAAGACGGGCGGCATCCTCGGCGAGTTCGCCGGGGACGGCATCGTCGTCGGCCTGGGCATCAACGTCTCGCTCCGCGCCGACGAGCTGCCCGCAGCCACCGCCGGGTCGCTGGCGCTCGCCGGTGCGGTCTCCACCGACCGGGAGACCCTGCTGCGCGCCGTCCTGCGCTCGCTGGAGGACTGGTACGGCCGGTGGAAGGCGGCGGACGGCGACGCGGCCGCGAGCGGGCTCCAGGCCGCCTACGCGGCAGGCTGCGCGACGCTGGACCGGACCGTGCGGGCGGAGCTGCCGGGGGGGACGTCCCTGGTCGGCGAGGCGGTCGCGATCGACGGGGACGGGCGTCTCGTCCTCTCCACAGAGGGCGGTCTCCAGCGGCCGGTGTCGGCCGGGGACGTCGTCCACCTGCGGGGCGCCGCGGGCGGCCTGACCTGACCGGCCGAGTGCCTCCGGCGGGTGTACCGGTGGATACCGCGTATGCCTGAGATATCACGCGCGACGCACCGATGACGGACAACCAAGGACGTGAGCTGGGGCACACCTGCCGTATCGTTGAGGCGATCCAGCGACAGATCGGCAGGGCAGTGCGCAGGGAACGGGCAGGAGGCGGCTGGTGACCGTCGGCGACACGACGTCCGGCGCGGGTGAGGAGCCCGGGTCGGACTCCTCGGTCCACGCCACACCCCACCACGAGGTCGACCACACGGTGGAACCGACCGACGACCCCCTCGCCATCCGCCTCGAAGCGCTGATCCTGGGGGCCGACCGGCGCTACACGCCCTTCCAGGCGGCCCGCACCGCGGGGGTCTCCATGGACCTGGCCTCCCGGTTCTGGCGGGCCATGGGCTTCGCCGACATCGGCCAGGCCAAGGCGCTCACCGAGGCCGACGTGCTCGCCCTGCGCCGGCTCGCCGGTCTCGTCGAGGCGGGGCTGCTCAGCGAGCCGATGGCGATCCAGGTCGCCCGCTCCACCGGGCAGACCACCGCCCGGCTGGCCGAGTGGCAGATCGACTCGTTCCTGGAGGGGCTGACCGAGCCGCCCGAGCCCGGCATGACCCGCACCGAGGTCACGTATCCGCTGGTCGAACTGCTGCTCCCGGAGCTCCAGGAGTTCCTCGTCTACGTGTGGCGGCGCCAGCTCGCCGCCGCCACCGGCCGGGTCGTGCAGGCCGCGGACGACGAGGAGATGGTCGACCGGCGGCTCGCCGTCGGCTTCGCGGACCTGGTCGGCTTCACCCGGCTGACCCGGCGCCTCGAGGAGGAGGAGCTCGGCGAACTGGTCGAGTCCTTCGAGACGACCGCCGCCGACCTGGTCGCCGCGCACGGCGGCCGGCTCATCAAGACCCTCGGCGACGAGGTCCTCTTCGCCGCCGACGACGCGGGCACCGCCGCCGAGATAGCGCTCCGGCTGATCGAGGCCATGGCCCAGGACGAGACGATGCCCGCCCTGCGCGTCGGCATCGCCTTCGGCACGGTCACCACCCGGATGGGCGATGTCTTCGGCACCACGGTGAACCTCGCCAGCCGGCTCACCTCGATAGCGCCGAAGGACGCCGTCCTGGTCGACGGGGCGTTCGCCAAGGAGCTGATCCGGCACGGCGACGCCCCGGAATCCGAGGCGCAGGCCGCCGAGGCGGTCGCGGCCGCCGCCGAACGGGCCCGGGTCGCCGAGAAGGAGGGCCGCGAGCCCGACGACGAGCCGCCGCTGCCGACGTACCGCTTCGGGCTCCAGCCGATGTGGCAGCGCCCGGTGCGCGGGCTCGGTGTGGTGGAGCCGTGGCTGCTGGCCCGGCGGGGGAAGACCGGCTCCTGAGCGCGGCACGCCCCTTCGTCGCGCCCCTGCCGTCAAGCCTCCGTCGTCGCGCCTCCGTCCCGGTCGTTACGTCCCCGTCCCCGTCCCGGTCCCGCCCTGTCGGGGGCGGGCTCGTCCTGTCTAGGATCCGTGACGGTAACGCTCGTTAACAGGCCGTCCATGACAGGGGTGCAGCATGACCGTCACGTCCGAGCAGCGGTACGGGGAGTTCGTCGTCGTGCGACGGCACGAGGGGCAGGACCACGTCGCCGAACTGGTCCTCGACCGGCCCAAGGCCATGAACGCCGTCTCCACCGACATGGCCCGCTCCATCGCCGCCGCCTGCGCCGCACTCGGCGCCGACCGGGACGTCCGGGCCACCGTCCTGACCTCCAGCCACGAGCGGGCCTTCTGCGTGGGCGCGGATCTCAAGGAGCGCAACTCCTTCACCGACGCCGACCTCGTACGTCAGCGGCCCACCGCCCGCGCCGCCTACACCGGGGTCCTGGAGCTGCCGATGCCGGTGATCGCCGCCGTGCACGGCTTCGCGCTCGGTGGCGGCTTCGAACTCGCCCTCGCCTGCGATGTGATCGTCGCCGACGCCACCGCCGTGGTCGGACTGCCCGAGGTGTCCGTGGGCGTGATCCCGGGCGGCGGCGGTACGCAGCTGCTGCCGCGCCGGGTGGGGGCGGCGCGCGCCGCCGAGCTGGTGTTCAGCGCCCGCCGCGTCGAGGCCGCCGAGGCCCGCGAGCTGGGGCTGGTCGACGAGCTGGTCGAGGCGGGCCGGGACCGCGAGGAGGCCCTCGCGCTGGGCGGCCGGATCGCCGCCAACTCGCCGGTCGGGCTGCGCGCGGCCAAGAAGGCGCTCCGGCTGGGGCAGGGGCTCGATCTGCGGGCGGGCCTGGAGGTCGAGGACGCGGCCTGGCGGTCGGTGGCCTTCTCCGGGGACCGGGCGGAGGGGGTGGCCGCGTTCAACGAGAAGCGGCGCCCCGACTGGCCCGGCGAGTGAACGGAATGTCCGTTACGCAGAGTGAGTGCACTGCCGGAAGATAGTTGAAATTAGTTACGCTTCAAACTGATCAAAAAGGGACAAATCTACATAAGCTGTGGGGATGGGTGGTGACGATGAGCGGCTGCGGGCCGTGGTTTCGCTTGCGCAGACCATGGCCGCGGCCTACACGCCGCGCGAGTCGTGGCGGGCGGCGGCGCTGGGCGCCTGCGAGGCGCTGAGCGGCAGTTTCGCCGCGCTCTCCGTGTGGGAGCGGGACCGGGGCAGGCTGCGGGTGCTGGTGAACGCGGGCCAACGGGCCGAGGGGGAGGAGGAGTTCCCCGAGGAGGAGGCCTACCCGGTCCATGAGTTCCCGGAGATCACCGAGTTCCTGCACGAGCGCTGGGCCGGCGGCGGTGAGCCGGACGCCTGGGTGGAGACCGCCGACGGGCAGCCCGGCGCGGGCGGTCCGGCGCGCGGCGCCCGCCCGTACTGTCACCAGCGGGTCGCGGCGCTCCGGCGGCGCGGCCGGGGCTGCTGCGTGGTCGCGCCGATCGTGCTGCACGGCCGGGCGTGGGGCGAGCTGTATGTGGCGCGGCCGGCCGGGCAGCCCGTCTTCGACCGGGCCGACGCGAACTTCGCGACCGTGCTCGCCGCCGTCGTGGCCTCCGGGATCGCCCAGACCGAGCGCCTGGAGGAGGTCCGCAAGCTGGCCTTCACCGACCCGCTGACCGGTCTGGCGAACCGCCGCGCGGTCGACATCCGGCTCGACGAGGCCGTCGAGCGGCACCGTGTCGACGACACGGTGGTCAGCCTTGTCGTCTGCGATCTGAACGGCCTCAAGGCGGTGAACGACACCCACGGCCACGCTGTCGGCGACCGCCTGCTGGAACGTTTCGGCTCCGTACTGTCGCTGTGCGGGGCGATGCTGCCGGAGGCGCTGGCGGCCCGGCTGGGCGGCGATGAGTTCTGCCTGCTGGCGGCGGGCCCCCCGGCCGACGCGGTGGTCGGCGTCGCCACCGAGCTGTGCGACCGGGCGGCGGTGATCGAGCTGGGCGACGGGGTCGCCTGCGGGGTCGCCTCCACCGGTGACCCGATCGGCCCGGTCCGCTCGGCCCGCAGGCTCTTCCGGCTCGCGGACGCCGCCCAGTACCGGGCCAAGGCCGCCCGCTCGCCGGGGCCCGTGGTGGCCGGGCGGGACGGCGAGGTCATCCGGCTCGCGGACTCCCCGCCGAAGTCCGCGCACGACCGGCGCAGGCTGCGCGGCAACAGGCCGTGATCCCGGGTGTGCCGCCGCGTGCGGGCCGGGCGGGACGCGCGCGGGCGTGACGGTCCCGGGGCGCGGTGGCGCGGCGGTCCCGGAGTTGCGGTGGCGCGGCGGGTCTTCAGTGCGGCGGCGGCATGGGCTCCAGGGCGTTCTGGACGGTGCAGCCGCCCTCACCGCGCATCCGCTGGATCCGTGACGGCCCCCACACCTCGGTGGCGCCCGGGCTGACCCGGCCGAGGACGCAGTCCTGCGGGTCGTGACCGTTGCCCTCCACCGACAGGAGGACACCGACCCGGTCGTCGCCCGCGCTCACCTCGGTCCGGATCGCCTCGTCCAGGTCCAGCGCGGCGACCGCCCGGCGCACCTCGGCCTCGTCCACCCGGCCGCCCTCCGGCACCCGGGGGAGCTTCGCGCGCAGCTCCTCGTACGGCAGCGCGGGCGGTTCGGGCGGCGAGGCGAAGGCCATAGGGGGGCCGTCCGGGCAGTCCACGTCGCGTGGGTCCTCGCGCCACCGGGACTTCGGCGACACCCGTACCGCGAAGCAGCGCCGCACGGTGACCGGCTCGGGATCGAACATCTGGTGGTACGCCGTACCGGAGGTGCGGACGGTCACCTCGATGCCGTCCCCGTCGCGGGTCGAGGTGCCCTTCACCCGCAGTACCTCCACCCCCTCGATGCCGGAGGCGACGTACCCGACCTCCTCCGACGTGCGCGGACGCTGACCGTAGAGCCGCTCGCCCGCCTTCCTGGCCACGTCCCGCGCCGAGTCCGTGGCCTCGCCCTCCGATGACTGGAGCACGCCGCAGCCGGAGACGGCGAACAGCAACAACGGGGCGAGCAGCAGGAATCGACGCATGGGTGCAGCCTCCCGGCAGCGCGCGCGGCGGGCAAGGCGCTCAGGTACTCACGTTGTCCCGTAAGGGGCCCTGCGCGGCACCACTAGTGACATGAAGGCTTTCAATACGTACGCTGCTGAATATGGATATGCACACTGTTGTGGTGGGGACGTCCGGAACCACCGCCGAGGACGTCGTCGCCGTGGCCCGCCACGGCGCCCGGGTCGAGCTCTCCGCCGCCGCCGTGGAGGCCCTGGCCGCCTCCCGTCTCATCGTGGACGCGCTCGCGGCCAAGCCCGAGCCGGTCTACGGCGTCTCCACCGGCTTCGGCGCCCTCGCCAGCCGCCACATCGGCCCGGAACTGCGGGCGCAGCTCCAGCGCAACATCGTCCGCTCCCACGCGGCCGGCATGGGCCCCCGCGTCGAGCGCGAGGTCGTCCGCGCGCTGATGTTCCTCCGGCTGAAGACGGTCGCCTCGGGCCACACCGGCGTGCGCCCCGAGGTCGCGCAGACCATGGCCGACGTACTGAACGCGGGCATCACGCCCGTCGTCCACGAATACGGCTCGCTCGGCTGCTCCGGCGACCTCGCCCCGCTCTCGCACTGCGCGCTCACCCTGATGGGCGAGGGCGACGCGGAGGGCCCCGACGGCACCGTCCGCCCGGCCGGCGAGCTCCTCGCCGCGCACGGCATCACCCCGGTCGAGCTCCGCGAGAAGGAGGGCCTGGCCCTCCTCAACGGCACCGACGGCATGCTCGGCATGCTGGTCATGGCCCTCGCCGACCTGAAGAACCTCTACACCTCGGCCGACATCACCGCCGCCCTCTCCCTGGAGGCGCTGCTCGGCACGGACAAGGTCCTCGCCCCCGAGCTGCACGCCATCCGCCCGCACCCCGGCCAGGGCGTCAGCGCCGACAACATGCTGCGGGTGCTGGCCGGTTCGGGGTTGACGGGCCACCACCAGGATGACGCCCCCCGGGTCCAGGACGCCTACTCGGTGCGCTGCGCCCCCCAGGTCAACGGCGCGGGCCGCGACACCCTCGACCACGCGGCCGTGGTCGCGGGCCGCGAGCTGGCCTCGTCCGTCGACAACCCCGTGGTCCTGCCCGACGGCAGGGTGGAGTCCAACGGCAACTTCCACGGCGCGCCCGTCGCGTACGTCCTGGACTTCCTCGCGATCGTCGCCGCCGACCTCGGCTCGATCTGCGAACGCCGCACCGACCGCCTGCTCGACAAGAACCGCTCGCACGGTCTGCCGCCGTTCCTCGCGGACGACGCCGGGGTCGACTCGGGCCTGATGATCGCCCAGTACACCCAGGCCGCCCTGGTCAGCGAGATGAAGCGGCTCGCGGTCCCCGCATCCGCCGACTCCATCCCGTCCTCCGCGATGCAGGAGGACCACGTCTCCATGGGCTGGTCCGCCGCACGCAAACTCCGTACGGCCGTGGACAATCTGGCCCGGATCGTCGCCGTCGAGCTGTACGCCGCGACCCGCGCCGTCGAGATCCGCGCCGCGCAGGGCCTGGCCCCCGCCCCCGCCTCGCAGGCGGCCGTGGACGCGCTGCGGGCCGCCGGCGCCGAGGGCCCGGGCCCGGACCGCTTCCTCGCGCCGGACCTGGCCGCCGCCGACACGTTCGTACGGGAGGGGCGCCTGGTCGCGGCCGTGGAACCGGTCACGGGCCCGCTGGCCTGAGCCGGCCCCGTACGTACGCACGGGAGATCCGTACACACGGAAGACCCCGTACGCACGGAAGAGAGGGCTCCCGCGTCATCGTCGCGGGAGCCCTCCCGTGTACGTACGGAATGCTCAGAGCGCCGGGCGCGCCCCCGACCCGGCGCGGCGCACCGAGTACGTGACGAAGCCTGCGCCGAGGCCCAACAGGGCTGTGCCGCCGATGAGATACGGCGTGGTGTCCGGGCCCGGCCCGGTGTCGGCGAGGAGCGCGCCGGAGACGTCGTCGGGGCTCCCGGCGGGCTGTTCGGCGGCTCGGCCGGACGCGGCGGCCGGGGTGTCCCGAACGCCGTCCTCACCGGTCGCGTTGGCCGACGGGACGAACCAGAGAGCGGCCAGCAGCGTGCCTGCGGCGGTGGCGGTCAGCAGTGTGCGACGAGCGACGGACACAGATTCGATCCCCTTGCGACAACCATGAGTTAGCCCCGTGGGCCGATGCTAAGCAAAGCAGCGGGTCGGTGGAAAGTCGTGGCCCCGCCGGGCCTTACGCTCCGGCCTATGAGCACAGAAGAGACATCCAGGTTTGTTCGACTTCGCGTGGAGATGGTGCTGGAGGTCACCGACCTCGACGCCCTGACCGGTACCGCCCTCGAATCCATCGCCGCCGAGTACGGGGAGCCCGTCGCGGCGGTGGCCGGGAGCGACACGGCCGAGGAGCGGATGCATGCGGAGGCCACGGTCCGGGCAGACGGTGCGGAGGCCCTCGCCTCGTTGGTCGATCCCTTCGACCTGGTCAGCGAGGTGCCCGGGGTCGAGCTGGCCCAGGCCTCCTGGAGCAGCGAAGGCATCGAGTACGACCCCGACGCGGAGGGCTGGGACGGCGCGGACGACGGCGACGAGGACCTCTTCCTGCCGCCGGACGGGGACGAGGAGGAGGGGTATGGCGACGCGGTCGCGCACAATGGGACGGACGACGGCGAGGACGGTGCCCCCGCGCAGCGGGCGTGACCTGTGAGAACACCGGCCCCGGCCCCGCTCACCGGCGGACCGGGGCCGTGCCGGGCGCCGGCGGAAAGAGAGGCCGGGGCGCGGGAACCACCGCTGCCGGGGCCGCGTCGATGAGTGGTGTTCCCCACATCTGTCATGGATGTGGAACGGAGCACCCTTTCCGGGTGTTCTTGGAACATTGACGGGGAATAGCGGCCTGGCGGCCCCGTCCGGGGATTCTGGGGAATCGGCGACGATGGAGAAGCGTGTGATGACGGACAGCAAGCGGCGCAGGGGCCTCATGGCCATGTCCGCACTGCTCGGCGGCGTGCTGGTGCTTTCTGCCTGTAGCGACGACGGCGACAAGGGCGGCAGGACGAACACCGGGAGTTCGGAGTCGTCGCAGCAAGAGGTGGACAAGGCGGCAGCCGCGGACGCCTCCGAGGCGCAGATAGCGATCAAGCCGAAGAACGGCGCGACCAACGCCAGCATCAACAACGCGGCCCAGGTCACCGTCGCCAAGGGCAAGCTGACCAAGGTCGTCATGACCACGGCGGCCGGCGACCCGGTCGAGGGCACGCTGGCGGCCGACGGGTCCAGCTGGAAGCCCGCGGGCCAGCTGGAGCGGTCCACCACGTACAAGATCGACGCCACGGCGGCCGACTCCAAGGGCCGCGAGGCCCACGAGAACAGCTCCTTCACCACCGTCTCGCCCGACAACAGCTTCATCGGGAACTTCACCCCCGAGGACGGCTCCACGGTCGGCGTCGGGATGCCCGTCTCGATCAACTTCAACAAGGCGATCACGGACAAGAAGGCCGTCCAGGCCGGCATCACCGTGACCTCCAGCAGCGGCCAGGAAGTCGTCGGCCACTGGTTCAACTCCCAGCGCCTGGATCTGCGCCCGGAGAACTACTGGCAGGGCGGCTCCACCGTCACCCTGAAGCTGGCCCTCGACGGCGTCGAGGGCGCGGACGGCGTCTTCGGCGTCCAGCAGAAGACCGTGACCTTCAAGGTCGGCCGCAACCAGGTCTCCACCGTCGACGTCAAGGCCAAGACGATGACGGTCACCCGCGACGGCAAGACGCTCAAGACGATCCCGATCTCCGCGGGCTCGCCCGAGAACCCCACGTACAACGGTCAGATGGTGATCTCCGAGAAGCACAAGGAGACCCGGATGAACGGCGCCACCGTCGGCTTCACCGATGACGACGGCAAGGGCGAGTACGACATCAAGGACGTGCCGCACGCCATGCGCCTGTCCACGTCGGGCACCTTCATCCACGGCAACTACTGGGGCAAGGGCATCTTCGGCAACGCCAACACCAGCCACGGCTGCGTGGGCCTCGCCGATGTGAAGGGCGCGAACGACTCCAGCGCGCCCGGCGCCTGGTTCTACGACAACTCCCTCATCGGCGACGTGGTCATCGTCAAGAACTCCCCGGACAAGACCATCACCCCGGACAACGGCCTCAACGGCTGGAACATGAGCTGGGCCGAGTGGACGGCCGGCTCCCAGGCCTGATCCTTCCCCGCCATTGCTTCTCGGCACCCCCCCCGTCCCCGCCCGAAGGCGGCGGCCCCGGAACCCTCCGGGGCCGCCGCCTTCGGCGTGTCCGGCGCCCCCGCAACGCCGTGTCCAGCCCCGTAAGGACGCGGGCCGTACGAGGCGGAGACCTCAAGCGGGCAGTCTCGTGTCGATGACGAAGCTGATTTCGATGACCTGGCCGGGCAAGGTCAGCTCGGTGATGCCCACCACCGTGCTGGCCGGCCGGTGGTCGCCGAAGTAGCCCAGGTTGCCCTCCGCCGCCGCCGCGGCATTCTGCCGCAGGTTCACCACGTACAGGGTCTGGGAGACGACCTGGTTCCGGGTGGCGCCGTAGTGGTCCAGGACCTTGTCCGTGTTGGCGTAGGTCTGCTTGAGCTGGGCCGCGAAGTCGCCCGCGTGGAGGAACTCGCCTGCCTCGTCGAACGAGAGCTGTCCGGAGACGTGGATCAGCTCGCCGGACCTGATCGCCTGTGCGTAGCCGAAGTCGCTCTCGGCCGGCACGTTGTAAGTGAAGACATCCATGGTGGCCACGGTGCTCGCCCTTCCCTTTGCTCTCTTGTAGTTACTCGGAAACTGTAGGAGAGTGACGGCTGACCTGGAAGAACGCACTTTTCGGTGACTGAGGAACCTCATGGTGACCAAGCAACTGCTCAAGGGCCTGCCCGAGGACGCCGACCTGCGGCGCGCGGACTCCCTGGCGCGGGAGATCTTCTCGGACGTTGCCAACAAGTGGGCGCTCCTGATCATCGAGGCGCTCGGCGAGCGCACCCTGCGCTTCAGCGAGCTGCGGAACGAGGTCGAGGGCATCAGCCACAAGATGCTCACCCAGAACCTGCGCATGCTGGAGCGCAATGGCCTGGTCGACCGGAAGGTGTACCCCACCGTGCCGCCGCGGGTCGAGTACACCCTCACCGAGCCGGGCCGGGCCCTGCGCACCGCGGTCGACGCCCTGTGCGGCTGGACCCACCAGCACCTCGGTCACATCGAGAGTGCACGCGGCCGTTTCGACGCCTGACGGGCACGCGGCGAGACCCTCTCCCTCGCCGGTGAACCTGGTCGCACGGTCGAGTCGTCCTGCGGTGGCCCGTCGTCCCCGGGGCGGAGCGTCCGGATTCGTGCTCGCCCGCCCGGCGGAGGTTGTTCGGTCTGCGGAGCGATCCTGACCGGCCTCGCCCGCTGCGAGTCTCGAAGCGCACGGGCCGGTCCGGCCCGCGTCGACGTGAGGAGCGCGGATGTTCCAGGCCAGGCCGGCATCGACCACCGACGAAGCAGCAACCACGCCACGCCGCGAGGGCCGCCTGCCTCGGGCGTGGCGTGCGGCGCACGAGCCCGCCGCAGGGGTGCCGCGCTGGGCCCGCCGGGTCGCCTACGCGGTGCCGCTGGTGGTGCTCCCGTCCGGGATCTGGCGCCTGGGCGTGCTGTTCACCGCGGACAAGCGTGGCGGGTCGGTCGCGGACTGGGCGATGGACGGCTACGTCGTCCTCCTCACCCTCATCTCCGAGGTCCTCGCCTTCACAGCCGTCGGGCTGGTCGCCCGCTGGGGCGAGGTGTTCCCGCGCTGGATGCCGGGATGGGGCGGGCGGCGGGTACCGACGGCCGCCGCGGTCGTCCCGGCCACGATCGGGGCGACGATCCTGACCCTGGTCTTCACGGTCATCGCGATCATCACCACGGTCACCCAGTCCAAGACCAACGGCGATCCGCTGCCGGCCGACTTCCCGAGCAGGGCCGGCGGCTGGGAGACCGTCTACTTCTATGCCTCCTACGTCCCTCTGGTCCTGTGGGGCCCCATGGTCGGCATCCTGACGTACGCGTACTGGCGCCGACGCCGGTCGGCGACGGCCGGGCCGCTGATGCCGTTGGAGGACGGCAGCGCGTGCTAGGTCCGGTCGAGCTCCCGCTGCCCCGCGGCGCCATGCACGCACTCTCGCCGCCCCGGGCACACGTCCGAGTACGCCCGGTAGGAGGACGTGCGCCCGGTCGGCGCTGCTGTGCGCCGCCCTTCGGGCGACGACGACGGCCCGGAAATCCTGTGGTGCGGTGGCCCTACGACCAGGACACTGAGCGACCATGCCTCACAAAGCCTCGGCCGGCCCGATGTGTACGCGTGATTCGCTCGCCTCGGACCTGCGCGCGCTCGGCCTGAGGCCGGGCGAAACGCTCCTGGTGCACTCCTCCCTCAGCTCGCTCGGCTGGGTCTGCGGCGGTCCCGTTGCCGTCGTCATGGCACTGCTCGATGTTCTCGGCGACGAGGGAACCCTGGTTGTTCCGACGTACTCGGGAAACAACTCCGATCCGGCCTCCTGGGAGAACAGGCCCGTGCCCGAGGCGTGGTGGGCGGACATCCGTGCGGCGATGCCGCCCTTCGACGCGCGCACCACACCCACCCTTGGCGTCGGTGTGGTCCCGGAGACCGTCCGGACCTGGCCGGGGGCTCTCCGCAGCCGCCATCCGCAGACGTCCTTCGCCGCCGTGGGTCCGCGCGCCGCCGACATCGTGGACGGCCACGCACTCGACTGCCGGCTCGGTGAACGCAGCCCACTGGCGCGGCTCGAAGAAGGCGGAGCGCGCATCCTTCTCCTGGGTACGGACTTCGCGTCGTGCACGGCGTTTCACCTTGCCGAATACCGAGTTCCGGGGCTCAAGGTCGACAACTCCTTCGCGGTCATGACCGCCCGGGGACGTCGTTGGATGACGGTGCGCGACACCGCGATCTCCGACGACCGCTTCGATGACCTGGGGGAGGCCTTCGAGAGGGGCAAGGCAGTGGTCAGCGGAGAAGTCGGCGGTGCTGTGGGCCGCTTGTTCGGACTGGCCGAGGCTGTTGCCCACGCAGAGGGGTGGCTGGCCGGGCATCGGCTGCGTGCCGCCAGGGTCTGACCCGCCGCGTCCCCGGGACCCGGTTAGTGGAACACTCCGGCAGGTGTCTCACTGGATAGCCTGGTTGACTCCGCGCCACCTGGGCGCCACCGCCGCCCTGTACGCCGTCTTCGTCTGCGGCTGGTACCTCGGCCAGCCTCTCCCTCATGTCGGCTGCCACGACGAACCGCCGGCCGCGTTCGACGAGCCGATGACGATCGGGGAACCCGGGGACTTCTCCGACGGCTTCGCCCGAACGGCCCGCGACGTCGGGCAGGTCGTCACCTACGATTTCGTCATCAGCAGCACGATCGTCGAGTGCGACCCGTACACGGCCCACCCCCGCCTGGTCGCCTGGATCACCGGCGACTGGCGCTGAGGGGGAGCCTTCCCACCCGAGAGCTCGACGGAGCGGGCTCAGTCCGTACGCCCCCGCATCGCCGCCCGGTACGACCGCAGATCGCTGTGCCGGACCTGACGCACGCCCGCGAGGTCCTCCGGCGCCTCGGAGTGACGGCCCGGGGGCCTCTCGGGGGCGTCGGCTGCCGCCGGGCCGCGGAGCAGGTGCCAGGGGCGGCTCGGCAGCCAGAGGAGCCCGTACAGCCAGCGCCGTACCAGCAGGCGGAATCCCGGCCTCCCCGCGTCGGGCAGCCGGATCACCCGGACCCCCATGATCAGCTTTCCGGCGCTCGCCCGGACGGCCATCGTCAGCAGCACCTGGTTGGCGAACGACAGCGTGACCAACTGGACGACCAGCAGGGCGACCGCGTGCCCCGTCCCGCCAGAGTTGAGGCAGGACCGCACCAGGAGTCCGACGGCGAGCAGGCACAGGTAGCTGTCGAGGCCGATCGCCAGGTAGCGCCGCATGTCGCCCGTGCCCTTGGGGACACGCGGCTGCCCCCGGGGCGCGGGGGCGGGGTACGCCGAGCGGGCGTACGCCGGATACGCCGCCCGGGGAATCGTGTCCCCGCGCGGCGACCGGCCCGCTGTCGCGGGCGGGGCCGGCCGGGGCCGAGCGGCGCCGACCCCGGCCCGGCGTACGCCGTACAGCGCCCGTAATGCGTCAGGAGGCTGCCCTCGCCGACGCCCCCGCGGCTTCGTCATGGGGGCATCATGACTGATCGTCAGCCGAGGTGTCCTCGTTCCTGACGGGTAACTCCGCTGCCCCGGCGTTGTTTTCACGGGGCCATTACGGTTGCCGCCCACAGGCCGCACGCGCGCCTTTCCGGCGGCCCGGGCCATGATCCCGCTCGACCTCGACCTCGACCTCGACCTCGACCTCGACCCCGGCCCCGACCCCGGCCCCGCCCGCTTGCTCGCGGGGGCGGGGTGCAGCCTGCTGCACCCCGATACGGGGGCCCGCTCCCTCCTCGCGGCGCGCCCCTGCCGACAGGCTGGACGCATCACCGAACACGGAGGCATCCCGTCATGAAGTCCTTGCTCTGGCTCGTCCTGTCCGCCGCGCTGCTCGCCAACGTCTTCCTCGGTTTCGCGGTCGACAAGGACGGCCTCGAAACGGCTCTGAGTGTCGTCTCGGGCGTGGTCGTGCTCGCCTCCGGCGCCGGGCTCTGGGTGCTGCGAGGCCCCCGCGAGAGCCGATCCGGAATGTGACCTTGGCCACTCGGAGGGGTGTGGCGGGGGCAGCGGGGCCGGGCCGCGCGGGCCGCCGGAACGCTGGACCGGGCCTGTTCCGGGCCCTGCGCGGCGGCCCGGGCGCTGATCAAAACGGCTGATCATGGCCAATATATGGATGGTCCTCGAAGATCATCGGGCCGCACGGGACAATCGGATCGTACGACGGTCCTGCCTATCACCCTGCCGGGCGCCGGCCGCGTGGTCCTCCCGGGAGGGAGTCCACGGGGCTCCGGCGGGGGAGGCGGACCGGTGGCGCTCCCCGGGGCGGGGGCGTCGACGCGCACGAGCCGACCACGGAAGGTCTTGATCAGATGCCGGTCATCCCCGACTCGCCCGACTCCACCCGCACGCACGATGCCGCGGCCCGCGTCATCGAGCCGCTCTACGCCGAGATCCTGCGCCGCAACCAGGGTGAGAAGGAGTTCCACCAGGCGGTCCGTGAGGTCCTGGAGACGCTCGGACCGGTGCTGACCCAGCGCCCCGAGTTCATCGACGCGCGCATCATCGAGCGCGTGTGCGAGCCCGAGCGCCAGCTGATCTTCCGCGTGCCGTGGTCGGACGACTCCGGCGACATCCACGTCAACCGCGGCTTCCGGGTGGAGTTCTCCAGCTCGCTCGGCCCCTACAAGGGCGGGCTGCGCTTCCACCCGTCGGTCAACCTCGGCATCGTGAAGTTCCTCGGCTTCGAGCAGATCTTCAAGAACGCCCTCACCGGCATGCCCATCGGCGGCGGCAAGGGCGGCGCGGACTTCGACCCCAAGGGGCGGTCCGACGCCGAGATCATGCGGTTCTGCCAGTCCTTCATGACCGAACTCCACCGTCACCTGGGGGAGTACACCGACGTCCCGGCCGGTGACATCGGCGTGGGCGGCCGAGAGATCGGCTACCTCTTCGGCCAGTACAAGCGGATCACCAACCGTTACGAATCCGGAGTCCTCACCGGCAAGGGCCTCGGCTGGGGCGGCGCACAGGCCCGTACGGAGGCCACCGGCTACGGCACGGTCCTGTTCACCGCCGAGATGCTGCGCAGCCGTGGCGAGTCGCTGGAGGGCCAGACCGTCGCGGTCTCCGGCTCCGGCAACGTGGCCATCTACGCGGTCGAGAAGGCCCAGCAGCTCGGCGCGACCGTGGTGACCTGCTCGGACTCCAGCGGCTACGTCGTCGACGAGAAGGGCATCGACCTCGCCCTCCTCAAGGAGATCAAGGAGGCCGGCCGGGGCCGGGTCTCGGAGTACGCCGAACGGCGCGGTGCGCACGCCCGGTTCGTCCCCGGTACGGGGGTGTGGTCGGTCCCCGTGGACGTGGCCCTGCCCTGTGCCACGCAGAACGAACTCCACGAGGCCGACGCGCTGACCCTCGTGCGCAACGGGGTCAAGGCGGTCGCGGAGGGCGCCAACATGCCCACCACCCCGGAGGCGGTCCGGGTGTTCCAGGAGGCGGGCGTCGCCTTCGCCCCCGGCAAGGCGGCCAACGCGGGCGGGGTCGCGACGAGCGCGCTGGAGATGCAGCAGAACGCGTCCCGGGACTCGTGGACCTTCTCCCACACCGAGGAGCGGCTCGCCGAGATCATGCGGCACATCCACGACTCCTGCTACACGACCGCCGAGCGGTACGGCAGCCCCGGCAACTACGTGGTGGGCGCGAACATCGCGGGCTTCGAGCTGGTCGCGGACGCGATGCTGGCGCAGGGTCTGATCTGACCGTACGGGGTGAGGCGCCGGTGCCGGTGTGGTCGCCGCCGCAACCGCTGCGCCGCCAGGGTGAGGCCGCCAGGTGCGGTCTCCCCCGGGCGGGGGAGCGGATTGGCTCGCTCGGGGGATTCCATGGCGTACCTGCTCCCCGAGGGTGGAGTCATGACGCTGAAGATCCTGCACCGGCCCCCGTCCGTCGATGACACCGAGCGGCCCGTTCCTCGCTGGGCGATGCGCCTGGCCTACGCGTTACCGCTGCTTCTGCTGCCGGCGTGCGTGTGGCGGCTGCCCTTCGCCGTGCACTACACGATGGGGCAGGAGGCTCAGGACGGCAGCCTTCCGGCCTACTGGCTGAGCATCCCGTACGTGCTCGGGCTCAGCGTGCTGACGGAAGTGGTCGCGATCCTGACCATCGGGCTGGTCCGGGGCTGGGGAGAGGTGGCGCCCGCCTGGATACCGTTCATCGGCGGCAGACGCGTCCGGCCGATGGCGGCCGTCGTCCCCGCCGTCCTCGGCGGCCTGATCCTCACCTTTCTGTTCACCGCCGTCCCGCTGGGCGGCGGTCGCGATCTCACCCTGTACGGCGTCGTCGACTCCGTCGGGTACGCCAACGGCGCCTGGGACGCGCTGGCGATGGTGGTCGGCACCCCCCTCGCCGCTTGGGGGCCCATCACCATTGTTCTCGCGATTGCCTACTACCGGCGTCGAACCGCCGTCGCCGTCGGCGGGTGAGCGCGCATGGTCTCCTCGAACCGCCGTCCTCTCTCGGGACCGGCCGTCCCCGGAGCCGGTCATCTGTCACGCGACTTCGCCACCAGCAGATCCGCCCGGAGCGCAACGCGCGACCCGTGCCGGGGCGGCGTCACGCTCCTAGGCTGGGGACGGTGAGCATCCGAGCGACGAACCAGGCCGACGTGATCCCTCTGCGCCCGCTCCCGGCGGCCGCTCCGGCTCTCCCCCGGGAGCCGCTCTGGCGCGACCTCGTCGGGGAGGTGCTGCGCCGCGAACGGCAAGCCCAGGGGCGGACGTTGAAGGACGTCGCCGAGGCGGCCCGGATCTCCATGCCGTATCTCTCCGAGGTGGAGCGAGGTCTCAAGGAGGCCTCCTCGGAGGTGCTGGCCGCCGCGGCCCAGGCGCTCGGCCTGAGCCTTGCCGACGTCCTGGCGCTTGCGGGGGAGCGGCTGGTCAGCCTTACGGCCGCACGGTCCCGGCCGCGTTCGCTCGGGTCGAGTGCGGCCGGCGGCCGGCGGTCCGTGCGGTCGACCGGCCCGGCGGGTTCGGCCGGTGCGATGCGCCCGTCGGGCCCGACGGGTGGCGTGCTGCTGCTGGCCGCCTGACCCGAGAGGGCGTTACGCGGCCGCCTGCCCCCGAAAGCGTTGCGTGCGCCCGCCTGAACCGAGGGAGGGCCGGTACGCGGAGCCCGTCGGGCCCGGGGGGCCGTCACGGACGGTCGCCGGTCCGGGCGGCCCGGTCCGCGAGTGCCCGTACCTCGGCGGCGACGGCGGTGTGCCGCTCGCGCGGGATGTCGTGGCCGACGCCGGGCTGGAGGACGAGCCGGGCGCCGGGGATCGCCGCGGCGGTGGCCCGGCCCGCGGAGGGCTTGAGCAGCGGGTCGTCCGTGCCGTGCAACACCAGTGCGGGGGCGCGCAGTTCGGCCAGGGACGGGCCGTGCCAGGACGCCCCGACCTGGCGGGACTGGGCGTCCGGGTCGGCGATGCCGGTGTCCACGTCGGCGGTGATCCGCTCCAGGGCCTCCGCCTCGTCGAACGGGTAGCCGGGCGAGGCGACGAGCCGGGCCACCGCGAGCCCGGTCGCGATCCGCTCCTCCCGGCCCAGGGCGGGCTTGATGCGGGCGAACTTCGCGAGCGTGCCGAGCCGCAGATGACGGAAGGCTCCCAGCCCGCCCACATCGCTGGGGAGCGCGGCGGACGAGGTGACCGTGCGCACCCGGCCCGGGTGGCGCAGGGCGACGCGCTGGGCGACGACGCCGCCCAGTGAGTGCCCGAAGACGTGGGCCGACTCCCAGCCGAGCGCGTCCATGACCGCGACGGCGTCGTCGGCCATGTCCTCGGCGGTATAGGCCGCGCCGCGGCCGGCGGCCAGGGCGGCGAAGGGGTTGCCCCCGGCGGTGCGTTTGGGCAGCCGGGTGGACTCGCCCGCGTCCCGCTGGTCGTAGCGGGCGACGGCGAAGCCGGCGTCGGCGAAGGCCGCGCACAGCTCCCCGGGCCACCAGTGCCGGGAGACCGCGAGACCCATCACCAGGAGCAGCGGTTCGCCGTGCGCGCCCTCCTGGAGGCGGTCGTAGGCGAGCTCGACCGCACCGTTGCGGGCGAAGCGGCGTTCGGTCCAGGTCATGGCGGGCTCCTCCGGGGGCAGCAATACTGCGAACGGCGTTCGCGGTATTAGACTACAGCCAGTTCCGGAGCCCGGACAGGGGCCCTGAGGGAAGGTGGCGGACCGTGGCTGATCGCGAGACCCGGCCGACGACCGTCTGGTCACGCCCCGAGCGGGGTACGCGTGGCCCCGCACCCGAACGGAGCCGCCACCAGATCACGGCGGCGGCCCTCGCCCTCGCCGACGCGGAGGGCCTGTCGGCCGTGTCGATGCGCGCGCTCGCGCAACGGCTGGGTACGGGGCCGGCCTCGCTCTACCGCTACGTGGGGAGCCGGGACGAGCTGCTGGACCTCATGGCGGACGCGGTCGCGGGCGAACTGGACCTCTCCGGCGCCACGGGCGGTGACTGGCTGGACGATCTCGTCGGCCTGGCCCTCCAGTCCAGGGACGCGCACATCCGGCACCCTTGGCTGGCCGACCTGAACGACCGGCGGGGCGAGGTGCTGGGCCCGCACGCGATCGACTACCTCGACCACGCGCTCGGGATCCTGGCGCCCGCGCCAGGCACCGCCGGAGCGAAGCTGGAGGCCATCGGCCTCCTGGGCGCCCTGGCCGTTCTCTTCGCCCGCCGTGCGACCGGCGCGACGGGCGGCGACGACCGGTCCGCCCAGGCGGCCCACCTGGCCGCCGTCGCCGCCGAGGGCCGCCACCCGCACCTCCTCGCCGCCCTCACCTCGGCCGGCGCACCGCCGGGCGACCGGGACGCCCTGTTCGTCACGCTGCTGCGGCGGCTGCTTCCGGCGATGCTCGGCCAGGGGACGGCGGAGGAGTGAGTCCCTGGATCAGCCCTCGACCGGGGCCACGCCGATCGGGCAGGAGACCCCCGTGCCGCCGATGCCGCAGTAGCCGCCCGGGTTCTTGTCCAGGTACTGCTGGTGGTACGCCTCCGCCGGCCAGAACGGGCGGCCCTCGGCCGGGAGGATCTCCGTCGTGATCTCCTTGTGGCCCGACGCCGTCAGGACCTTCTGGTACGCCTCGCGGGAGGCGTCGGCGGCCGTGGCCTGGGCGGGGGAGTGGGTGTAGATCGCGGAGCGGTACTGGGTGCCCACGTCGTTGCCCTGGCGGAAGCCCTGGGTCGGGTTGTGCGACTCCCAGAAGAGCTTCAGCAGCTCCGTGTACGGGACGACGGCCGGGTCGAAGACCACGCGTACCGCCTCCGTGTGCCCGGTCAGGCCCGAGCAGGCCTCCTCGTACGAAGGGTTCTCGGTGTAGCCGCCCTGGTAGCCGACGAGCGTCGTCCAGACACCCTCCGTCTGCCAGAACTTCCGCTCCGCACCCCAGAAACAGCCCAGCGCGAAGTCCGCCACCTCCAGGCCTTCCGGATACGGGCCCACCAGCGGGTTGCCGAGGACCGTGTGGCGGGAGGGGACGGTGAATTCGGGGACGGGGCGGCCGCGCAGGGCCTGCTCCGGGGTGGGGAGCTCGGGGGTGCGGTGGTTCAGGAACATGCGGGGGCTCCTCCGGGGGTCGGTGTTCGGTACGTACAACACGGGAGCGGCCGCCGGGATTCCGGGCGGTCGCCGCTCACCCGGCGGCACCGGCGACGTCCGCCAGCGCCCGTGCGAAACCACGGGTTCGGGCCGTCTCGTGGTTCCGGTGCCACACCAGCGCGAGCGAGGAGTCCGGGAGGCCGGTCACCGGGACGAAGGCCACCGCGTGACTGCCGTAGTAGTCCGCCGTCGGGTCGCACAGCAGCATCGCGCCCCGGCCCGCCCGCACCAGGGCCAACCCCTCCTGGAGGCTGCTCACCGCGGGCCCGGCCGGGATCGCGCGGCCGCCGGGCGTGACGACCGGGGCCTGGACCAGCCGCCAGTACTCCGGGGCCGCCCCGGAGACGCCGATGAGCGGGCAGCCCGCCAGCTCCTCCGCGTCGATGGCGGTGCGGCGCGCGTACGGGTGCCGGTCGAAGACGGCGAGGGTGAGCGGCCGGACCGAGAAGACCGGACCGATCACCAGCGCGTCGTCCCGGACCGGCAGCAGCACCACCGCCGCGTCCACCTCGCCCCGGTGCACCGCGCCGAACGGATCGGAGAGCGGGATCTCCACGATCTCGGCGGCGCAGTCGGGATGCCCGTCCCGGAAGGAAGTGACCGCCCGCAGGAACGGGTCGTTCGCCGTGCCCTGGAAGCCGACCCGGAACACGCCCCCCAGACCCCGAGCCACCTCCCGTACCTCGTCGATCGTCGTGACGATCGCGTCGAAGGCGGGGCGCAGACCCGTGTGGAGCTGTTCGCCGAGCGGGGTGAGCCGGACCCGGCGGCTCGTGCGGTCGACCAGCCGGCCGCCGATCCGGCTCTCCAGGGCTCGCAGCAGTTGGCTGATCCGGCTCTGCGAGAGGTAGAGGCGCTCCCCGGCGCGGCCGAAGTGGAGCTCCTCGGCCAGCGCGAGGAAGGCCTCCAGCTCCCGGATCTCCGGATTGCTCATGGGCGCCCCGCCTCCCTGGTCCGGACCGATGAGTGCAGCTCATAGAAGGATGAGAGTCCGGCCGTTGTTCCCGCCCACCGCCCCCGGTTGGCTGGAGGCATGACACAGGCTCACGAATCCCCGACCGCCCCGGCCGTCCGGCCGGCGCCCGTGCCCAACGGCTGGCCGGGGGTGGTGGCCCTCGCGCTCGGCACGTTCACGGTGGTCACGTCCGAGATGCTGCCCGTCGGGCTGCTCACGCCGATGGGCCGTTCGCTCGGCGTCCCGGAGGGCGTGGCCGGTCTGACGCTCACCATCACCGGTCTCGTCGCGGCCCTCTCGGCCCCCGCCCTCGTCCCGCTGCTCGGCCGCGCCGACCGGCGTACGGCGCTGTGCGCGCTGGTTGCGGTGCTGGCCGCCGGCAACCTCGGTGCGGCCTGGGCGCCGGACTTCGGGACCATGGTCGTCGCCCGCGTGCTGGTCGGCGTCGGCATGGGCGGCGTCTGGGCCGTCGCGGCCGGGCTCGCGGTGCGCCTGGTCCCGGCGAAGTCCGCCGGCGCCGCCACCTCCCTGGTCTTCAGCGGCATCGCCGTGGCGTCCGTCCTGGGCGTCCCGGCCGGGACGTACCTCGGCGCCCTCGCGGGCTGGCGCGCCGCGTTCCTGGCGGCCGCCGCGCTCGGGGCCGTGGTGCTGGTCGCGGCGGCGCTCCTGCTGCCCCGGCTGCCCGCCGAGCGGGCGGTTCCGCTCGGCGGGGTGCTGCGGCTGGCCCGCGACCCCCGGCTGCGAACCGGTCTCCTCGTCGTCGGCTTCCTGGTCACCGGGCACTTCGCCGCGTACACCTACGTCAGACCGGTCCTGGAGGACGTCTCCGGCGTCGGCGCGGGCACGATCGGCGCTCTGCTCCTGGTGTACGGGATCGCCGGCGTGGCCGGGAACTTCCTCGCCGGGGCCGGAGCAGCCCACACACCGCGCACGACGCTGCTGGTGATCGGCACGGTCCTGGCGCTCACCCTGGCCGCTCTGCCGTGGCTGGGCGGCTCCCCGGCCCTCGCGGCCGTACTGATGGCGGTCTGGGGCCTCGGCTACGGCGGTGTCTCGGTGGCCACCCAGACCTGGGTGCTGCTCGCCGCGCCCGACGCCCGTGAGGCGGCCTCCTCGCTCTTCGTCGCGGTGTTCAACGGCGCCATCGCGCTCGGGGCGCTGGCCGGCGGGCTGGTCGCGGACCGTATCGGCATCACGGCGGTCATGGTGACGGGCGCGGCTCTCGTGGCCGGTGCGCTGGTGACCACGGCGGTCGGCCGGGCCCCCGCGTCCGGGCCGTGATCCCGTACGGAAGCGGTCAGTGCGGCAGCGTCGCCGGGCTGCCGCCGTTCGCCTCGTAGCCGGCGACCGCCAGCGCCCGGTAGACCGCGTACTGCGCGGCCGGGTCCGCGTCCGCCGTCCACGGCAGCGCGCCCACGTGGCCGTCGATCCGGATCAGCTGGTGCATCGCCTCCGACCAGCGCTCCATGTGCACCAGGAACAGCACCAGGAGGTGGCGGACATGGGCCAGCATCGGGTCGTCCGGGCGGGCCGCGTGCACCGCGAACATCGCGCCCTCGACCGCCTTGGTGACCACCTGGCCCCGGTAGAAGCCCTGCACGAGGTTGACCTCCGGCAGGTGCTCGTACACCGCGAACAGTGGCAGCGCGGCCAGCAGCGAACCCTGCGGGGCGCGGGCGGCCGCGGCCGTGGCGAAGGTGTCGGCGTCCTTGCGGGAGCCGTGCCACCGCTCGGAGTGGAAGTGCAGCGCGGCGATGTGCGCGCCCATGTGGGCCGGAGCCCGGTCGATGATCTTCGCCCAGAGCTGGTCGAACTGCTCGGGGGTGTAGCCCAGCCCCCGGGCCACCGCCAGCTCGACGATGTACGGGACGGGGTCGCCCGGCGCGAGGAGGGCCGCCTCGCCGCAGACCGTACGGGCCTCCTCCAGGATGATCCGGAAGTCGTCGCTCCCCGCCGCCGAGGACCGCCACGCCTGCTGCACCAGGAACTCCGCGTGCACCGCCGCACCGCCCGCGTCCTTCGGGGACTCCGCGCGCCAGTTCCGCAGCCACGCGCCGCCCTCCCCGGGCCGCCGCGCCAGCTCCAGCGAGGCCGCTCCCGCGAAGGCCTGGATCCGCTGCCAGCGCACCTCGCCCTCCTTCGGCGTCCCGGCGAGCAACTGGGCGGCGGCCCGCCAGTCCTGGGTGCCCTGGACGACGTCGAGCACGTCCAGGAGGTCCTGGTCGGGTCCGGGCATCCGGACGTCCAGCTCCTCCTGGCGGGCGAAGCCGTACGTGTCCGGGTCGGCGGCGTCCGGCGAACCGGGGGCGACCTGGCGGATACCGCCCCGGCGACGCATGACCCAGGGGCCGATGACCGCCGCGAACAGGCACATCGCGAGCAGGAACAACAAGATCTCCATGACCCCATTGTCCCCGGAGCGGCAAGTGGCCGGTACGGGCCCTCGCCACGAACTACGCTCGGCCTCATGAGCGACCAGCACAGCTTCGAAACCCTCGCCATCCACGCGGGGAACACCGCCGACCCCCTCACCGGCGCGGTGGTTCCGCCGATCTACCAGGTCTCCACGTACAAGCAGGACGGCGTGGGCGGACTGCGTGGCGGCTACGAGTACAGCCGTAGCGCCAATCCGACCCGCACCGCCCTGGAGGAGAACCTCGCGGCCCTCGAAGGCGGGCGCCGAGGCCTCGCCTTCGCCTCCGGCCTCGCCGCCGAGGACTGCCTCCTGCGTACGCTGCTGACCCCCGGCGATCACGTGGTCATCCCGAACGACGCCTACGGCGGCACGTTCCGGCTGTTCGCGAAGGTCGCCTCGCGGTGGGGCGTGGAGTTCTCCGTGGCCGACACCTCGGACGTGGCCGCCGTACGGGACGCGCTCACCCCGCGCACCAAGGCGATCTGGGTGGAGACCCCGTCCAACCCGCTGCTCGGCATCACCGACATCGCCGCCGTGGCGCAGGTCGCACGGCAGGCCGGGGTCCGCCTCGTCGTCGACAACACCTTCGCCTCGCCCTACCTCCAGCAGCCCCTCGCGCTCGGCGCGGACGTCGTCGTGCACTCCACCACCAAGTACATGGGCGGCCACTCCGACGTCGTCGGCGGCGCGCTCGTCGTCAGCGACCCGGAACTCGCCGAGGAACTGGCGTACCACCAGAACGCCATGGGCGCGGTCGCCGGACCCTTCGACGCCTGGCTCGTGCTGCGCGGCATCAAGACCCTCGCCGTCCGCATGGACCGGCACACCGAGAACGCCACCAAGGTCGCCGACCTGCTGACCCGGCACCCCAAGGTCTCCCAGGTCCTCTACCCGGGCCTGCCCGAACACCCCGGCCACGAGGTCGCCGCCAAGCAGATGAAGGCCTTCGGCGGCATGGTGTCCTTCCGCGTCGCCGGCGGCGAGGAGGCGGCGGTCGAGGTCTGCGACCGGGCGAAGCTCTTCACGCTCGGCGAGTCCCTCGGCGGAGTGGAGTCGCTGATCGAGCACCCGGGGCGGATGACGCACGCCTCCGTCGCGGGCTCCCTGCTGGAGGTTCCGGCCGACCTGGTGCGGCTCTCCGTCGGCATCGAGAACGGCGACGACCTGATCGCCGACCTCACCCAGGCGCTGGGCTGACCCGGCAGAGGTGAAAGGGACGCCCGCCGGAACGGGCGGGCGCCCCTCACGCCCGGGCGCTCGCCGTCGTGCCCAGGCGCTTGCCCTCATGCCCAGGCGTTTGCCGTCCCGCCCGGGCGTTTGCCCTTATGCCCAGGCGCTCGCCGTCACGTCCAGGCGTTTGCCCTCACGCCCAGGCGCTCGCCCTCACGCCCAGGCGCCGGCTCTCCCGCCCTCCGGGCTCACCAGCCCTCCAACGGGGGAGTGACCTGCGCGGGCTCGGTCTCCCACGGCTGCTCGACCCCGGCCCAGACGAGGAACACCACGAGCGCCACGGCCGCCAGCCAGAGCGCCGTCCGCCGCACCGCCCGGCGCAGCCGCAGCCGCCGCCCGCCGTGCCGGACCGCCCGCATGGCCAGGTCCGGCGGCAGAACCGGGTGCGGGCCGTCCAGCATCCGGCGGATCCGCTCCTCGCGCGGGTCCCGGCGGTCGCCGCTCACGGCGTGGCCCGGGAGCTCGGGGCCGGCCGCGGCCCGGCCGTACGGTGTGCGGACGCCGGCCCCGGACCGGCGCCACGCCTCGGCGCGCGCAGCGCCGCCGCCGCCCGGGCGCACACCGCGCGGACCCGGTCGCCCGGCAGCCCGAGCAACGCCGCCGTCTGCTCCTCGCCGACCTCCTCGTACAGCCGAAGGACGAGGACGAGCCGTTCGATCGGGGACAGCCGGTCCAGCGGACCGCCGCGCGGCCGCTGATGTCGCCGGGCCTCCCGGGCGAACCGGAGCGCCAGCTCCCGGCGGGCCAGGTCGTAGGGGTCACCGCCGCGCAGCCCGTCCCAGCCTGCGTACGTACGGACGAGCGCCGCGTGCAGCAGCCGCTCGGCCCGCGCGTACGCGCCCGGCGGCTGCGACGGTTCGCCGGTGAGCAGCGTCGCCGTGTGCAGCAGACGTCCGCCCGCGCCCGCCACGAAGGCCTCGAACTCCAGGGCGCGGAGCCGGTCCCGGTGGGTAGCCCGCTCTGCCATGGACCACATACGAGCCCCGGCGCCCCGCCCCGGTCAAGAGCCCGGACGCGGCGGGTGCGGGGAAACACGCCAGGGAGGGGCCGGGCCCCCGAACTCACCCGGGCACCGCACGGAGGACTCCGTGCGGTGGCGTACCAACGAAACGGCGGGCGGGGAGGGAGGCATCATGCCTTCCCGCCCCGCCCGCCGATTTCCCGGGCGTCGCGTCAGACGCGGCGGTGGCGGCCGTAGTACTCGCCGGTCGTGCGGTGGAATTCCGTGTCGCCGATGTGCTTGTCCTTGTCGAATTCCGGAGAGTCCTTGACCTGGTCCTTGGTGAGGTCGATGTAGACCTTCTTCTCGTCGCTGTCGATCCGGCTCACCGTGCCCGCCGGGAGCAGAACGTGCTTGCCGAAAATCCATACGCCGGTGTCGACCACCAGATACGAGGACGTGACATCGTCGGAGTGTTTGTCGACCTTGCCGATGCTGCCGTCCGTCGCCTCGACCTTGTAGCCGATCAGATCAGTACCGGCGGTGTGGCCGACATGCGGCTGGTAGCCCCACAAGTTCTCGCTCATGGAAAACTCCTTCGTTCGTATGGACAAGGAATAAACGTATTCAGGGCGGCGCTGCCGAAACCGGTCGCTCTCTCGCTCCCGTCCCGGCGATCCACCCTCTGCCTCAGCAACCGTTGATCAGCCTCGTGCCCCGGACCATCCGGCATACGCCCGCACAACCAGTTGTTTTCCACCCCGATTTCAGGGAATCCGAGCAACCTGCACCAGGCCGGCCCGCGGGCCTCGTTGACTGACTCCTACGCTCAGGGCTGTTCCGTATCGAGGCTTGCCTTTCCCGATGCCGGGCACACGGACGACACGAATCGAAGGAGTAACTCCCATGCTGGGTATAGCAGCCGCAGTACTGTTCTTCGTCGCGTTCCTCATCAACGCCGCCGGCATTTCCACCAACGACGTGTTCGCGTCGGGCAATGTGATGCTGCTCGGCCTCGTGCTCCTCGCCCTGCACGTCGCGGGCGTGGGCGCCGGAAGCCGGATCGGCGGCTCCCGCAGGCGCTGAGTCACCCGCGGGCGCCACGGGCCCCGGCCTCGGCCCCGGCTCCGGCCCCAAAGGAGAAGGCACACCGAAGGAGACGGCACACCGATGGAGAAGGCACACCGATGAACGACGCATCGCAGGACGACACGGGCACGCCCACCCCTGAGGAACTGCGCGAACAGGTGGAGCGAACGCGCGACAGGCTCGGGCAGACCGTCGAGGCGCTCGCGGCCAAGGCCGACCTCAGGGGGCAGGCGAAGAACAAGGCCGCCCTGGTGAAGGAGCGGGCCGCCGTGAAGGCAGGGACGGCATCCGGCCGTATGCGCCACCTGACGGAGCAGGCCGCGCAGCGGGTGAAGGACGGGACACCCGACGCCGTGCTGGAAGAGACCGCGCGGGTCACCGCGCAGCTGCGTGAGCGCACGGCGCGCGCCGGCCAGTACGCGGCGGTGAAGGCTCCCGAACCGCTGAGGGAAAGGGCGGAGCGAGCCGCGACGGCTGTCCGCGCCCACCGCGCCCCGCTCCTCGCGGGCAGCGCCCTGCTGGTCGCCTTCCTGCTGGTACGCCGCAGCCGTGGACGCACCCGATGAAGGGGGCCAAGATCGCCTACAAGCCGGTCGGCCTGGTCCTGGGCGCTGTCAGCGGGATGATCGCGGGCGCCGCCTTCAGGCAGACGTGGAAGCTCATCGAGGGCGAGGGCGACGCGCCCGACGCTCTCGACGAGGGTCGCCCCTGGGGACAGATCCTTCTCGCCGCCGCCGTACAGGGGGCGGTCTTCTCCGTGGTCAAGGCCGCCGTCGAACGCTCGGGTGCCCAGGTGACCAGGCGCGTCACGGGCACCTGGCCGGCGTGACCCCCGGGGCTGACCGCCGCCCGCGCCCCCGTCAGTCGGACTGCGGCGGCTGGTACGCGGCCTGCCGGGCGGCCAACGACCCGTTGAAACGGGTGAGCAGGGCGCAGAACGTGTCCCGCTCCTCCTGCGACCAGCCGTCCGTCACCTGGGACATCAGCTCGCGCCGCGAGGCCCGGACCTCTTCCAGCCGGGCCTGACCGCGCGGCGAGAGCTGGAGCACGACGGCCCGGCCGTCCTCCGGATGCGACGTGCGTTTCACCAGACCGGTGTCGACGAGCGGCGCGACCTGCCGCGTCACCGTCGAGGAGTCGATGCCCATCCCGGCCGCCAGCGCCTTGACGCCCATCGGACCTTCCCGGTCCAGCCGGTTCAGCAGCAGGTACGCCGCCCGGTCCATCGAGTTGCGGACCTGGCCGACACCGCCGAGGCGGGTCTGCTCGGCACGGCGGGCGAAGACCGCCACCTGGTGCTGGAGCGAGTCCAGCAGGCGGTCGGGGCCCGGGTGTTCGGGGGCGGCGCCCCCGGAAGGAGACGCAGCAGTCGTCATGTCCTGAGGGGGCATGGCCGGGGGCTCTCTTCGTGCGGTGTCGGATGGGTGGGGGACAGAGTACGCGGCCCCGGGGCAACGCGTACCAGTGCCGCACAAACCTGCGGACACCACCGCAGGCCGCCATGAGACAAGTCTGCCGCGCCCGGTCGGAGCTGCAAGACTTGCGGTCATGAGCTTCCGCGCGACCGCCCGCCACCCGGCCCTGATCCTCGACGACGTCCGGGGCGCGCAGAAGATGCTGTCCGGGGTGGCGCGGGTGACCGCCCTGGAGGGCAGCCGTCATCTGACCGAGCTGGTCGGCTCCCCGGTGCACCTCAAGTGCGAGAACCTCCAGCGCACCGGCTCCTTCAAACTGCGCGGCGCCTACGTCCGGATCTCCGGCCTCACCCCGGTGGAACGGGCGGCCGGGGTGGTCGCCGCCAGCGCCGGGAACCACGCCCAGGGCGTGGCCCTGGCCTCGTCGCTCCTCGGCGTACGCTCCACGGTCTTCATGCCCGTCGGGGCGCCCCTGCCCAAGGTCGCCGCGACCCGGGAGTACGGGGCCGAGGTGCGGCTGCACGGCCAGGTCGTCGACGAGACCCTCGCCGCCGCCCAGCGGTACGCGGAGGAGACCGGCGCGGTCTTCATCCACCCCTTCGACCACCCCGACATCATCGCGGGCCAGGGCACCGTCGGGCTGGAGATCCTGGAGCAGTGCCCCGAGGTCCGCACGATCGTCATCGGCATCGGCGGCGGCGGGTTCGCCGCAGGGGTCGCCGTCGCGGTGAAGGCCCTGCGCCCCGACGTCCGGATCATCGGCGTCCAGGCCGAGGGGGCCGCCTGCTACCCGCCGTCGCTGGCCGCCGGGCACCCCGTCTCCCTCGACTCCCCGGCCACGATGGCCGACGGCATCAAGGTGGGCCGGCCCGGCGACGTACCGTACCGGTTGATCGAGGAGCTGGTCGACGAGGTCCGCACGGTCAGCGAGGACGAGCTGTCCAGTGCCCTGCTGCTCTGCCTGGAGCGGGCCAAGCTGGTCGTCGAACCGGCCGGGGCCAGCCCGGTGGCGGCGCTGCTCAGCGATCCGAAGGCCTTCCGGGGGCCGGTGGTGGCCGTGCTGTCCGGCGGCAACGTCGACCCGTTGCTGATGCAGCGCATCCTGCGGCACGGGATGTCCGCCGCGGGCCGCTACCTGAGCCTGCGGCTGCGCCTCACCGACCGCCCGGGGGCGCTGGCCGCCCTGCTGGCCGCGCTGACCGTCGCCGACGCCAACGTCCTCGACATCAGCCACGTGCGCACCGACCCGCGCCTCGGCCTGACCGAGGCGGAGGTCGACCTGCACCTGGAGACCAAGGGGCCGCAGCACTGCGCGGAGGTCGAGGCGGCGCTGCGGGCCGAGGGCTTCCGGGTGATGGGCTGAGGAGGCCGCACGGGCGGACCCATCGCGCGCCGGGGGCCCGGCAATACGCCCGTTCACCGGGCGGTGGCGGCCCGCCGATCCTAGGATCGGACCGGAAGGCCGCCACCGGCGACACCATCACCATCCGCGAGTGACGGGGGAGCCCCTCCATGCCAGGTGCGATCCACGCCGAAGGTCTGGTGAAGACCTTCGGTGACGTACGTGCCCTCGACGGCGTTGACCTCGACGTCCCCGAGGGCACGGTCCTCGGACTGCTCGGCCCCAACGGCGCGGGCAAGACCACCGCCGTACGGGTGCTGACCACACTCTTGCGCCCGGACAGCGGCACGGCGTCCGTGGCCGGGATCGACGTACTGAAGAAGCCCAACGAGGTACGCCGTTCGATCGGGCTCTCCGGACAGTTCGCCGCGGTCGACGAGTATCTGACCGGCCGGGAGAACCTCCAGATGGTCGGGCAGCTCTACCAGCTGAGCGCCCGGGACGCGAAGGCCCGGGCAGGCGTCCTGCTGGACCGGTTCAACCTCGGCGACGCCGCCGACCGCACCGCCAAGACGTACTCCGGCGGTATGCGCCGGCGCCTCGACCTCGCGGCGGCGCTCGTCGTGTCGCCGCCCGTGATGTTCATGGACGAGCCGACGACCGGCCTCGACCCGCGCAACCGGCAGCAGCTCTGGGACGTGATCGAGGACCTGGTGGCGGGCGGCACGACCTTGCTGCTGACCACGCAGTATCTGGAGGAGGCCGACCGCCTCGCCCACGACATCTGCGTCATCGACCACGGCAAGGTCATCGCCCGCGGCACCTCCGACCAGCTCAAGGCCCGCACCGGTGGCGAGCGCGTCGAGGTCGTCGTGCACCGCCCGGACGAGATCGAGCGCGCCCGGTCCGTCCTGACCGCCCTCGGCAAGGGCGAGGTCGCCGTCGCCCAGCTCTCCCGCAAACTGACCGCCCCGGTCAGCGGCGGGGCCAAGCTGCTGGCCGAGATCATCCGCGACCTGGACGCCCAGGGCGTGGAGATCGACGACATCGCCCTGCGCAGGCCCACCCTGGACGACGTCTTCCTCTCCCTCACCGGCCACGCGGCCGAGGTGCGCGAGAACGGGGACGAGGAGCCCGACGGAGCGGAAGCGGAACGTTCCCGCGGCTCCCGGAGCAAGGAGGACACCCGGTGAGCGCGACCGCCAAGGACGCCCCCTCGTTGGTCCCCCGCCCCGCCGGGGGCATCACGCAGTCCGTGAAGGACTCCCTCGTCGTCGCCAAGCGGAATCTGATCCGGATGACCCGGATCCCCGAGATGGTGATCTTCGGGCTGATCCAGCCGATCATGTTCGTGGTGCTCTTCACCTACGTCTTCGGCGGTTCCATCAGCATCGGCGGCTCGACCGACCCGCAGCTGTACAGGGAGTTTCTGATGGCGGGCATCTTCGCCCAGACCGTCACCTTCGCCACCGCGGGCGCCGGCGCCGGCATCGCCGACGACATGCACAAGGGGCTCATCGACCGCTTCCGGTCGCTGCCCATGGCCCGGGGCGCGGTCCTCACCGGACGGACGCTCGCCGACCTCGTCCAGACCACGCTCACCCTCGTCGTGCTCGCGGGAGTCGCCCTGATCGTCGGCTGGCGCACCCACGAGAACCTCGGCAAGGTGCTCTGCGGCTTCCTGCTGCTGCTCCTGCTCGGCTACGCGTTCTCCTGGATCGGAGCGCTGATCGGCCTGTCCGTGCGCACCCCGGAGGCGGCGACCTCCGGCGGCCTGATCTGGCTGTTCCCGCTGACGTTCATCTCGAACGCCTTCGTGCCGGTCACCGGCATGCCCACGTTCCTCCAGCACGTCGCCGAGTGGAACCCCTTCAGCGCCACGGTGGCCGGGGCCCGCGAGCTCTTCGGGAACACGATGCCGGGCGTGCCGAAGTCCGTCACCGGGGCCTGGCCGATGGAGCACCCGATCCTCGCCTCGGCCATCTGGTCCGTCCTGATCATCGTGGTCTTCCGCACCCTGGCGGTCCGCAAGTACCGCTCGGCCGCCGTCTGACGCCCGCCACGCGACCCCACGGAGGTAACCATGGCCAGCACACCGGACGCCCCGGCCACCGGTCTGCCCGGCGCCCCGCCCGTCGTCGACCTGGCCACCTGGCAGGCCGCCCGGGACGAGCTCCTGGTCCGCGAGAAGGCCCACACCCGCCAGGGCGACGCGCTCGCCGCGGCCCGCCGCCGGCTGCCGATGGTGGAGGTCGACGGGACGGCCGAGGTCGTCGGAGCCGAGGGCCCGGTCCCGTTCCTGGACCTCTTCGAGGGCCGCCGGGAGCTCGTCGTCTACCAGCACATGTGGTACGACGGCGCACCGCACCAGGGCCAGTGCGAGGGTTGCACCGACGCGGTCTGGCACATGAAGGACGCCGTCTACCTCAACGCCCGGGGCGTCTCGTTCGCCGTCCTGACCACGGGAACCCGGGAAGAGGTGGCCGCCTTCACCGCGTTCATGGGCTACACCCAGCCCTGGTACTCGGTGCGGGGCCTGGACGCGCCGATCGGCGGCGAGATGGGACACCTCGCCTGCTTCCTGCGCGACGGCGGGCGCGTGTTCCTCACCTACTCCACGACAGGCCGCGGCATCGAGGCGGCCAACGGCTCCTTCGGCCTGCTCGACCTGACGCCCTACGGCCGTGGCGAGGCGTGGGAGGACCGGCCCGATGGCCGGCCGGCGATCGGCAGCGTCCGCGACGGCTATCCGGGCGAGGGCGGCCAGGTCTGCTGGTACTGGCGCACCGACGCGGACGGGGCCGCGAGCTGGGGCCCGGCCAGCCGTCCCACCCCGCAGTGGACCCGCCCCGGCGTGACGCCCGAGAAGACCCTCGGCCGCACCGGCGACTGCTCCTGACCCGTCCGCGGGAACGGCCCGCGTGTGGACGGCGGGGCAGGGAGCCCGGGCCGTACGGCGCACACGACGCGGGGGAGCCCCGCCCGTACGACGCACACGACGCACGGGAGCTCCGCCCGTACGACGCACACGACGCACGGGAGCCCCGGCCGTCCGTGGCCGGGGCTCCCGTGCGTTGTGTGCGTCGTGATGCGGCCGGATCAGCCGCTGTAGGGCTTCGCCGCCAGGATCTTCACCGAGGCCGTCTTGCCGTTCGGCAGCTCGTAGTCCGCGTCGTCGCCCGTGCGCTTGCCGTTCACACCGAGGCCGAGCGGGGACTGCGGGGAGTACGTCTCGATCTCCGTGCTGGCGTACTCACGGGAGGCGAGCAGGAAGGTCAGCGTGTCGCTCTCATCGCCGTCGAAGGCGATCGTGACGACCATGCCGGGCTCGACCACGCCGTCGTCGGCCGGCGCCTCGCCGACCTTCGCGTGTTCCAGGAGCTGGGTCAGCTGGCGCACCCGCAGCTCCATCTTGCCCTGCTCCTCCTTGGCCGCGTGGTACCCGCCGTTCTCCCGGAGGTCACCCTCCTCACGGGCCGCCGCGATCTTGACGGCGATCTCCGTGCGCGCGGGACCAGACAGGTGCTCCAGCTCGGCCTTGAGCTGGTTGTACGCCTCCTGCGTGAGCCAGGTGACGTTTTCGCTGGTCTGGGTCACAGGTGCTCCTCGTCGGTGCTGGGAAGTGCTGGGAATACAAAGCATCGCCCTACCCAGAAGCATGTGCCTCTGCGGGTGGGCGAAACCACGAGCCTAACAATTCCGCAGGAAAAGGGGGAGAAGGTAAAGCGCCACACCCCTCATACGGTTGATGTGACCCGTATCGTCGCAGGTCACAGGGGGTGTGGTGGGGTTCAGCCGGTCGGGCCGTCGTCGGCGGTGCAGCCCATCGGCTCGACCGCGGTCGCCCTGGACCGGGTCACCACGGTCACGACCTCGTCGATCCGGTCCTCGGCCCGGTCGAAGCGGACCTCCTTGCGGCCCACCTCGGAGCCGTCCTCGCTGAGCGCCCGCACCACGCAGTAGCCGTGGCCCTCGCGGTCCTTGCGGACCTCCAGGTGGACATCGGCCCGGGCGTCGGAGACGACCTTGAACTTGATCATCTCGGCGCTGATGCCCTGGCCGCCGACGTAGTCGAAGCCGATCCAGCCGATCACGCCGAGCAGGGCGACGCCCAGGACCGATCCGACGATCCTCAGCTTGCGGTCCGCGCGCTGATCCTCGGTCCGGCCGTACCGCCCCTCGGGCAGGGCCTCGCGAACCGTCGTCATGATCGTTCCCTCCGGACCGGGCATCGAGGAATTTTCCGGCCCCTCGTTCAGTCACTATAGAAGCCGCCCGCCCGGCGTCCGACCGCGCCCCACACCGATACCGCGCGGGCACGGCACCTCTTGAGACAGAGACCCGGACCGGCTTCGACAGCGACCCGGACCGACCTGACCGACCCATGATCGACCAGAGCGACCAATGACTGAGGATCGAGCTTTGACTGAGCAGCTGCGACTGATGGCCGTTCACGCCCACCCCGACGACGAGTCGAGCAAGGGCGCGGCCACCATGGCCAAGTACGTGTCCGAGGGGGTGGACGTGCTGGTCGTGACCTGCACGGGAGGCGAGCGCGGCTCCATCCTCAACCCGAAGCTCCAGGGCGACGCGTACATCGAGAAGAACATCCACGAGGTGCGCAAGAAGGAGATGGACGAGGCCAGGGAGATCCTGGGCGTCCAGCAGGAGTGGCTCGGTTTCGTCGACTCGGGGCTGCCCGAGGGCGACCCGCTGCCGCCGCTGCCCGAGGGCTGCTTCGCCCTGGAGGACCCCGAGGCCGCCGCGGGGCGCCTGGTGGCGAAGATCCGCGCGTTCCGGCCGCAGGTCATCACCACGTACGACGAGAACGGCGGCTACCCGCACCCCGACCACATCATGACGCACACGATCTCGATGATCGCGTTCGACGGTGCGGCCGACGCGGAGCGGTTCCCGGAGGACGAGTTCGGCCCCGTCTGGGAGCCGAAGAAGCTCTACTACAACCAGGGCTTCAACCGGCCGCGCACCGTCGCCCTGCACGAGGCGCTCCTCGCCCGGGGCCTGGAGTCCCCGTACGGCGAGTGGCTGGAGCGCTGGGAGGAGTTCGAGCGCGTGGAACGCACGCTGACCACGCACGTTCCCTGCGACGAGTTCTACGAGATCCGCGACAAGGCGCTCATCGCGCACGCCACGCAGATCGACCCCGAGGGCGGCTGGTTCCGGGTCCCGATGGACATCCAGCGCGAGGTGTGGCCCACCGAGGAGTACGAGCTGGCGAAGTCTCTGGTCGATACCTCCCTCCCCGAGAGCGACCTCTTCGCGGGCATCCGCGACAATGCCTGATATGTACGCGACCCAGGCACTGACGCACCTCGTCCCGCTCGCCGCCGAAGAGCTCGACAAGAACAAGGTCACCCCCGGCGTCCTCGGCTTCCTCGTCTTCGCGGCGCTGGCCGTCGGCGTGTGGGCCCTGATGAAGTCGATGAACCGCCACATGGGCAAGGTCGACTTCGAGGAGGCCCCGGACCCGGACGCGGTGGCCGCCGAGCCCGCCGCCGACGGGGCGGCCGCACCCCGGAAGTAACCCGCGCCGGAGCCGCGCGTACGGGAAGGGCGTCCGGCCCCGGTGCCGGACGCCCGTCGGCCCGTGACCGAACGGGCGCCGGTCTCCGGCGTCCGCGCAGGTCCGTCTGCCCAGGTCCGTCCGCCCAGGTCCGTCCGCCCAGGTCCGTCCGCCCAGGTCCGTCCGCCCAGGTCCGTCCGCCCAGGTCCGCCCGCGCAGATCCGCCCGCGCAGGTCCGCCCGGTCACGACCGCCCCGTCGTCACGGCCGTGTTCTGGCGGGCGTGTCGTCAAGGCCGGGCCGGCTCCAACGTGACGCCCATGATCTGGCCGGCGGCGCGGGTCGGGGTCAGCCCGAGCCGCCACGCCTGCCAGCCGTCCTCCAGGTCCACGCCCCGCTCCAGGGCCACCGCGAACGCCGCCGCCGACTGCTCCAGCTTGCCGTCCCGCGCCGGGTGCCGGCCCTCGATCAGCTCGGCCAGCTCCTGCTGCGCCACCACCGTGCCCACCTCGCTGCCCCCGGGCGAGGCGTACGGCAGCAGAGTGCAGCGCAGGAACCGGGCCCAGTCGCCGCCCCGCGCGTCCCCGTACGAGGCGAACAGCTCCGCCGCCTCACCGCACAGCGCCAGCGCCTGCGGCGCACGCCCGTTGCCCGCGTCGATCAACGCCAGCTCCACGCACGCCCACGCCTCCCCGTACGGCACCTTGATCCGCCGGAAGTCGGCCCGCGCGTCCATCAGCAGCTGCCGGGCGAACCCGGAATTGCGCAGGTTGCCCGTCTGCGCGGCCCGCTGGTCCCGGGTCACCCGGCCCGAATGGTGACGGGCGCACGCCAGCCCGTACACGTCCCGCATCCGCGAGAACATCGTGCGGGACCGCTCCAGTTCACGCACCGCCTGATCGGTGTCCCCCTCCTCCTCCAGCGCCTGCCCCAGGTAGTACAGGGTCCAGGCCTCGCCCCGCGCGTCCTCGTTGTCCCGGTGCCGGTCCAGCGCCTCGCGCAACTGCTCCAGGGCGGCCCCCGGATCTCCGTCCAGCAGCCGGGCCCGGGCCAGCTGGGTGAGCGCCCACGCCTCGCCGCGTCCGTCGCGGGTGCGCCCGTACAGCTCCAGGGCGGTGTTCAGCGCCTCCTCGGCCGGGGCGACCTCGCCGCTCCGCAGCCGCACCTGCCCCAGCTGGAACTGCGTCCAGGCCTCACCGTGGAGCGACTCGCCCTCCCGGTGCAGCCGCAGCGCGTCCGCCAGCAGGGACAGCGCCCGCGCCAGCTCGCCCCGGTCGCGCTCCACGGCCGCCAGGGCGTGCAGCGTCCACGCCCGGTCCTCGGCCTGCGCGCCGGACGACTGGAGCGCCAGCGCCTCGCCCGCGTCGTTCTGCGCCTCGTGGTACAGCCCGACGACCGAGGACAGCGTGGTGCGGGCCTTGTCCAGCTCGCCGAGCTGCCGGGCCGCGATACCCGTACGCCACTGCACCGACCGCTCCAGCAGCCCCTGGTCCACGGCCTGCGTCAGCTCGCTGATCTCACCCAGGCGGTACAGGTCGCCGCGGAGCAGGCAGTAGTCGCACAGGGCGCCCAGCAGATGCAGCACCGTCGCCTGGTCGACGCCCTCCGTGTGCCGCAGCGCCGCCGTGATGAAGCTCGACTCGTCGTCCAGCCAGCGCAGCGCCGAGTCCAGCGAACCGAAACCGTGCGAGCCGAACTGCCCGGCCCGCGTCGACATCTTCCCGTCGACCATCCGGATCACCGCGTCGGCCAGCTCCGCGTAGTTCGTCAGCAGCCGCTCCTGAGCCGCCGCCCGCTCGGCCGGCACCTCCTCGTCCACCAGCCGGGCCAGCGCGAACGCCCGCACCAGATCGTGCAGCCGGTAGCGCGACCCCCGTACGCGGGTGAGCAGCCCCGCCCGGGTCAGCACGGTGAGCAGCCGCTCCGCCTCCTGCTCGTCCGCCGCGAGCAGCGCCGCCGCCGCTGCCGCCCCCAGGCTCGCCCGGCCCGCCAGCGCGAGCCGCCGCAGCAGCCGCCGGGCCTGCTCGCCCTGGTCCGTGTAGCGCAGCCACAGGGCCCGCTCCACCGGGTCGACCGGACCGTAAGCGCCTGGGGGCGGCCCTGCCGCCCCCAGGTCCTCCGCCAGCGTGTGCCGGCTACGGGCCCCGAGCGCGGAACCGGCCACCCGCAGCGCCAGCGGCAGCCCGCCGCACAGCTCCACGACGGCGTCCGTGGACGGGTAGTCGTACGGCCCGGTCTCCTCCTCCTCGGCGACCTCGCGCAGCAGCTCCTCCGCACCCGCCGCGTCCAGCGGGCCGACCGGCAGGTGGTGCACCCAGGCCGGCAGGTCCGCGGGCAGCTCCAGCGGCTCCCGGGCGGTGACGATCACCAGGCTGTCCGAGCGCTCCGGCACCAGGGTGCGGACCTGCCCGGCGTCCGTGGCGTCGTCGAGCACGATCGTGACCGGCGTCCCGGTGAGGTGCTGGTGGTACAGCTCGGAGAGCCGCCGCACCTGCTGCTCGGCCGAAGCGCCTTCCCTGAACAGCAGCTGCTCGCGCGGCGCGCCCAGCCGGTTCAGCAGGTGCCGCAGGGCGTCCCGGGTCGGCAGCGGGCTCTCGCCGGCGACCTGGCCGCGCAGATCGACCACGCACGCACCCCGGAACTGGTCCTTGAGCGCATGGGCGGCCCGCACCGCGAGCGCCGTACGTCCCGCCCCCGGCTCACCGTGCAGCACGACGACCGTCGGCCGGGTCCGCGTCGAGGCGCGAGCCGCGTGCACCCACTGGGCGATCCGCGCCAGCTCGGCCCGCCGCCCGGTGAACGGCCCCTCCGCTGTGGGGAGATGCCCGAAGGACTGCTCCAGCACCACCCGGGTGCGGGCCGCCGCGCTGCGGTCCCCGCCGCGCAACTGCCGCCCCACCGGGGCGGTCTGCTTCTTCGGGGTGCGCGCGGCGGGGGTCAGCATGCGCTGCTGGTCCAGGTACGGGCGGATGCCCCGTACCTCCAGGGCGGTCAGCCACTGGAGCCGCAACTGCTCCGCCCCGCCCGGCTGTCCGGCCGCTCCGGCGCGGCGGTGCGCGGCCGGCCAGTGCGAGGCGGTCGCCCTCGCCACGGTCGTCGCCGTGCCGGCCACCGCGACGGCCGCGCCCGCGCCGAGCGCCAGGCCGGTGGTCGCACCGAGCGCCAGATCCGCGCCGAACGCGGCGGCTGCGGCAACTCCCGTCACCAGCAGCGGCGTTCCGAGCGTCGCTCTGCTGAAGCGCTCCGACAGCGGGCGCTCTCCTGCCGCCACCGCGTCCAGCGCCCGCGTGTACGCGGCGTACTCCTCACCCGCGCCGGCGGCCATGGTGTCGAGCGCGGCCCGCGCCCGCGACATCAGCGCACCGGCATCGGTCCGTCCGCCGGTGCGCCGCGTCTCCTCCTCCACGGCGCGCACCAACAGCCTCTCGGCTTCCGCCCGATGGCTGTCCCGCATATGCGTCCCCCTCCGAGTGCCGCGCTCCGGACCTCGGTTTCCGGAGCGTCGGATAGCAAGCGTCGGATACCGAGCGTCGGGGTCAAGTGTCCTGCGTGGGGCGCTCCGGCGCGAGGGGTGCCGGGCAAGGGGAGAGTCAAGCCGTGGGCCGGCGCCGCACCTCTGCTGCTCGCCGTCGCCCTCCTCCTCGTCCTCCACCGGCAGCCCCAGGGCGAGCCGGGCCTCCCCCACGCCCCCGGACGCGTCCTCGTCGCCGTCGACGTCCCAGCGCTCGTCGAACTCCGTGAGGGCTCTCGACACCGAGCGGAGGTCGACGGAGAGGACGTCGAGCCGGTTCGCGAGCGCGGTGGTCGGGCCGCGAGCCCGTGCCGGGAGGCCGGGGCAGTAGGAGGGTGGTCGACTGGCGACCGTCCTTCCTGACTCCGGGGCCTCCGGCCTTTCCGCGCCGGGGCTGGTCCTCGGGATCGTCGCGCTCGTTCGGACCCCTTGACGGCAAGCGCGGTAGGGGGCTCGCGGACACGAAGTCCTCGCAGAGGGCTGGGGCGCCCCGGAGCGGCCGACCGCCCAGCCTCATCCCCCGTAGTTGCGCAGCAGCTCGATCATGTGACGGAGCTTGGGAATCGCGTCGTCGCCGACCTTGTCCTTGTCGTTGAAGTGCATCAACTCATTTCGAACCAACCGCAGTTCATCGAGGTGGGCCGTGAAGGACCTGCGGTCCAGCGGCCAGCCGAGCGTGTTCCACTGCTTCTCATTGCTCAGCACCCGTTGGTAGTCGCCGTAGGACATCTGACCGAAGGAAGTGAGGCCGCGGAGTCCGTCCGGGTCGCAGAGCTTGATCACCTCCGCAAGGACGAGGCCCTCCGAGATGATCCGACGCAGCTGCCGATCGAGATCACCGATGAGCAGGAACGGCCGGGCGGTGGCTCCGTATTCGGCTGCCACGTCGGCGATCGTGATGATCCCGGCGATCTGGTTCGTCTGGTCCCGCACCAGGAGGAAGCCGTGCTGCTCCAAGTAGGGAAGGACGTCGATCAAGTGATCGGCATAGCTGACGGCGTGGGCTTTGGTGATGGCTCGGGTGAACGGAGCCCCGCTGTCCGTGTGACGGGCCAGGGCGACGGATTCCCAGGTGACGGCCCCCTGGAGGTTCCGCGTTCCGTTCAGCACGGGCAGTTGCGAGTACCCGTTGAGCTGCATCTTGGTGAAGACTTCCTCGAAGCTCGCGGATGAGGTCACCGACACCACGCCCCTGAGCGCCGAGGGCAGGTTACCGACCGTCTGACCCTGGATCGGTTCACCCTCTCCCTCCTCGTCGCCGGAGGCCGCCGACCCCGTCGCACGGGTCGTCCTCGGGGTCTCCTTCTCCGCCGTCGCCTCCTGCTCGGGCGTTTCCTCCTCTTCCTCCACGCCCGCGAGGGCCACGGGGGGCCCGGTCAACGTGACCCGGTCGTCGATGCCCACCGCGGCGAAGTCCGGCACGGTGGACAGCCCGTGGTTGGCCAGCTCGGCGGCTATCTGCTCGCTGACCAGATAGCCGCGTCGGGATGCTCCCCACCAGCCCAGCAGATCGCGGACGGTGAGGGCGACAGGACTGTCCGCGTCGGCCTGCTTCCGGGCCTCCTTCAGCCGGGCGTGCGGACCTGCGGAGCCGTCCACCGCGGGGCCGCCGGGAAGAGGCGGCTCCGCCACCGAGTCCAGGAGATTCTGTCTGAGAACGTCCAGCAGGGTACCGTCCTCCAGTTCCCAGGCGGTCCATCCGTCATAGGGGCCCCGCCCGGTGGCAGCCGCGGCCGCAGTGGAAGGGGATTTGAACCTGCGTCCGTCTCCCAGCTCGATCCTGCCGTCCGCGGTCACCCGGGCGAGGTGCGTCTCTTTGGATCGCCTTTGCCGGAAGGCGAGCTGTGTGCCCGCGTTCAGCAGTCCGGCGTCGACGAGGTCGGAGACCAGTACCCGTCTTCCTTCGAACAGATAGGAGGCTCGCCCCAGAGGTTCGTCCGTACCGCCGCCCTGCGTGGAATCAGTCATCAGTGTCTTCCCCCGGGTTGGTTCTGCCTCAAGACCGCCCGATCATCGCAGAAGCAGGCTCCTTGGCGTTGCGGAATTCTGCGGCCCGGCGAGGAGCGCACCGCTCTCGTTCACCCCCTGCGTCGCGGCGCGCCCACACGCGGGATCACACCTGCGTGGTGACGGCGCTTCCATGGCGGGGACCGCGTGCAACAGGTCGTATCCGTCGTCTCCGAGCCGGGCGAAACTACCTCGACGACCAGAAGCACGTGTTCGGGGCGGATGCGTCTGAGGTCGATGGTCTCCGTGGCGCGCGGGTGTCGCGGAGGCGGGTGCGCGAGGATTGGGACCATGGCCAACCGACTTGCGCAGACCACCTCCCCGTACCTCCGCCAGCACGCCGACAATCCCGTCGACTGGTGGCCCTGGTCGCCCGAGGCGTTCGAGGCGGCCAGAGAACGGGATCTGCCCGTGCTGCTCAGCGTCGGGTACGCCAGCTGCCACTGGTGTCACGTGATGGCGCACGAGTCGTTCGAGGACGAGACCGTCGCCGCCTACCTGAATGAGCACTTCGTGCCGGTGAAGGTCGACCGGGAGGAGCGGCCCGACGTCGACGCCGTCTACATGGAGGCCGTCCAGGCGGCCACCGGGCACGGCGGGTGGCCGATGACCGTCTTCCTCACGCCGGACGCCGAACCCTTCTACTTCGGGACCTACTTCCCGCCCGAGGCCCGGCACGGCTCGCCCTCCTTCCAGCAGGTCCTGGAAGGCGTGGCGGCCGCCTGGACCGACCGGCGCGAGGAGGTCGCCGAGGTCGCCGGGCGGATCGTCGCGGATCTGGCGGGGCGTTCGCTCGTGCACGGCGGTGACGGGGTGCCGGGGGAGCAGGAGACCGCGCAGGCGCTGCTCGGGCTGACCCGGGAGTACGACGAACAGCACGGCGGGTTCGGGGGCGCGCCCAAGTTCCCGCCGTCCATGGCGGTGGAGTTCCTGCTGCGGCACTACGCCCGTACGGGGTCGGAGGGGGCGCTCCAGATGGCCGCCGACACCTGTTCGGCGATGGCCCGGGGCGGGATCTACGACCAGCTCGGCGGAGGCTTCGCGCGCTACTCCGTGGACCGGGAGTGGATCGTGCCGCACTTCGAGAAGATGCTGTACGACAACGCGCTGCTCTGCCGCGTGTACGCCCATCTGTGGCGTACCACCGGGTCGGACGAGGCCCGGCGGATCGCCCTGGAGACCGCCGACTTCATGGTGCGGGAGCTGCGGACCGCCGAGGGCGGCTTCGCCTCCGCGCTGGACGCGGACAGCGAGGACGCCGACGGCAAGCACGTCGAGGGCGCCTTCTACGTGTGGACGCCCGCCCAGCTCCGCGAGGCCCTGGGCGAGGACGACGCCGCGTTCGCCGCCGCGTACTTCGGGGTGACGGAGGAAGGGACGTTCGAGGAGGGCTCCTCCGTGCTCCGGCTGCCGGGGGACACGGGGCCCGTGGACGCGGCCCGGCTCGCGGACGTACGGGCCCGGCTGCTGGCGGCCCGCGCGGAGCGGCCGCGCCCGGGGCTGGACGACAAGGTGGTCGCCGCCTGGAACGGGCTCGCCATCGCGGCCCTGGCGGAGACCGGGGCGTACTTCGACCGGCCCGACCTGGTGGAGCGGGCCACCGAGGCCGCCGATCTGCTGGTCCGCGTACACCTGGGCGAGGTGGCCCGGCTGACCCGCACGTCCAAGGACGGGCGCGCCGGCGACAACGCCGGGGTGCTGGAGGACTACGCCGATGTCGCCGAGGGCTTCCTCGCGCTGGCGGCGGTGACCGGGGAGGGCGCCTGGCTGGAGTTCGCCGGGTTCCTGCTGGACATCGTGCTGGAGCAGTTCACCGGCGAGGGCGGGCAGCTGTACGACACGGCTCATGACGCCGAGCAGCTGATCCGCCGGCCGCAGGATCCGACGGACAGCGCCACCCCGTCCGGGTGGACCGCGGCGGCCGGCGCGCTGCTCTCGTACGCCGCGTACACCGGGTCGGAGGCCCATCGGACGGCTGCCGAGGGTGCGCTCGGTGTGGTGAAGGCGCTGGGGCCGCGCGTGCCCCGGTTCGTCGGCTGGGGCCTCGCGGTGGCCGAGGCGCTGCTGGACGGGCCCCGTGAGGTCGCCGTCGCCGGGCCGGTCGGCGGAGAGCTGCACCGTACGGCGCTGCTGGGGCGGGCCCCGGGCGCGGTCGTCGCCGTGGGGGAGGGCCCGGGGGCCGGGGCCGAGTTCCCGCTGCTGGTGGACCGGCCGCCGGTGGGCGGGGAGCCGACCGCGTACGTCTGCCGGCACTTCGTGTGCGACGCGCCGACGACGGACGCGGGGGAGTTGGCGGCCAAGCTCGGCGGGTGAGGGCCGCACAGGGGTGAGGGGCCGGTCGTCTCGTGCGGCCGGCCCCTCGTGCGTAACCCCTCGGTGCTCATCCGTGCTGGTACGCCACCATCGAGATGCCCACGTAGTGCGCGATGAACGCCGCCAGCGTCAGTGAGTGGAAGACCTCGTGGAAGCCGAACCAGCGCGGCGACGGGTTCGGCTTCTTGATTCCGTAGATCACGCCGCCCGCGCTGTACAGCAGCCCGCCGACCACGACGAGGACCAGGACCGCGATGCCGCCGGTCCGCAGGAAGTCGGGCAGGAAGAAGACCGCCGCCCAGCCCATCGCGATGTAGCACGGGGTGTAGAGCCAGCGCGGCGCGCCGACCCAGAACACCCGGAACGCGATGCCCGCCGCCGCGGCCGCCCAGACCGCCCACAGCAGGGGCCGGGCGGTGGACTCGGGGAGCAGGAGCAGCGTCAGCGGGGTGTAGGTGCCCGCGATGATCAGGAAGATGTTCGCGTGGTCCAGGCGGCGGAGCACCGCCTCGCCGCGCGGCCCCCAGGTGCCGCGGTGGTAGACCGCGCTGACACCGAACAGCAGGCAGGCGCTGAGGATGTAGACGCCGCAGGCGATCCGGCCCATCGTGCTGTCGGTCAGGGCGATCAGGGTGATCCCGGCGATCACCACCGCCGGGAACATTCCGGCGTGCAGCCAGCCGCGCATGCGCGGTTTGACGGGGACGGGGTCGAGTACGACGGGGCCCGGGGGCGTGGAGCTAGCGGCGTCGTCAGTCATATCCGCATGCTACCTACGCCACCGTAAGTAGTGGATTTGGGGCGCAAATGAGTGGCGATGCTCACGTGTGAGCCCCCCTGGACATATGGGCGCAACGGTCGGATGATCAAATGAGTGCAGTCGGCACCGGATGAGCGCCAGGGGAATTCGAAGGGTACGAAGCATCCGGGTCGCAGCCCCCACGGGGCCCCTCGACAACTGACACCCTCAACTAGGAGCGATCGTGGCGCGCGACATCGCGGCTCCCCTCACTGTCCCCACCCACCACCAGGAGCTGGTCTCCTGGGTCGACGAGATCGCAGCGATCACCCAGCCGGACCGGGTGGTCTGGTGCGACGGTTCCGAGGCCGAGTACGAGCGCCTGTGCGGGGAGCTCGTGGCCAAGGGCACGTTCACCAAGCTGGACGAGATCAAGCGGCCCAACTCGTACTACGCCGCGTCCGACCCGAACGATGTCGCCCGCGTCGAGGACCGTACGTTCATCTGCTCCAAGGAGGAGAAGGACGCGGGTCCGACCAACCACTGGAAGGACCCCGCCGAGATGCGGGCCGTCTTCACCGGTGCGGACGGTGTCTTCCGTGGGTCCATGCGTGGCCGCACCATGTACGTCGTGCCCTTCTGCATGGGGCCCGTCGGCTCGCCGCTCTCCGCGATCGGCGTCGAGATCACCGACTCCGCGTACGTCGCCGTCTCCATGCGCACCATGACCCGCATGGGCCAGGCCGTCCTGGACGAGCTGGGCACCGACGGCTTCTTCGTGAAGGCCGTCCACACCCTGGGCGCTCCCCTGGCCGACGGCCAGGAGGACGTTCCGTGGCCCTGCAACACCACCAAGTACATCTCGCACTTCCCCGAGGACCGCGAGATCTGGTCGTACGGCTCCGGCTACGGCGGCAACGCCCTGCTCGGCAAGAAGTGCTACGCCCTGCGCATCGCCTCCGTCATGGCCCGCGACGAGGGCTGGCTCGCCGAGCACATGCTCATTCTGAAGCTCACGCCGCCGCGCGGTGAGGCCGAGGCCCCCAAGTACATTGCCGCAGCTTTCCCCTCGGCCTGCGGCAAGACCAACCTCGCCATGCTGGAGCCGACCATCCCCGGCTGGACCGTGGAGACCATCGGCGACGACATCGCCTGGATGCGGTTCGGTGAGGACGGCCGCCTCTACGCGATCAACCCCGAGGCCGGCTTCTTCGGCGTCGCGCCCGGTACCGGCGAGCACACCAACGCCAACGCCATGAAGACCATGTGGGGCAACTCCGTCTTCACCAACGTGGCGCTCACCGACGACGGCGACGTCTGGTGGGAGGGCATGACCGAGGAGGCACCCGCGCACCTCACCGACTGGAAGGGCAACGACTGGACCCCCGAGTCCGGCACGCCCGCCGCCCACCCCAACGCCCGCTTCACCGTCCCCGCCGGACAGTGCCCGATCATCGCGCCCGAGTGGGAGGACCCCAAGGGCGTGCCGATCTCCGCGATCCTCTTCGGCGGCCGCCGCGCCTCCGCCGTCCCGCTGGTCACCGAGTCCTTCGACTGGCAGCACGGCGTCTTCCTCGGGGCCAACGTCGCCTCCGAGAAGACCGCCGCCGCCGAGGGCAAGGTCGGCGAGCTGCGCCGCGACCCGTTCGCCATGCTGCCGTTCTGCGGCTACAACATGGGCGACTACATGAACCACTGGGTCAAGGTGGGCGCCGACAAGGCCGACCAGTCGAAGCTCCCGAAGATCTACTACGTCAACTGGTTCCGCAAGAACGACGCGGGCAAGTTCGTCTGGCCCGGCTTCGGCGAGAACAGCCGCGTCCTGAAGTGGATCGTGGAGCGCCTGGAGGGCAAGGGCGAGGGCGTCGCGTCCCCGATCGGCATCCTGCCGGCCAAGGGCGCGCTCGACACCGAGGGCCTGGACCTCTCCGAGGCCGACCTCGACTTCCTCCTCACGGTCGACAAGGAGGTCTGGCGCGAGGAGGCCGCCCTGGTCCCCGAGCACCTCAACACCTTCGGCGACCACACCCCCAAGGAGCTGTGGGACGAGTACCACGCCCTGGTGAAGCGCCTGGGCTGAGCCCCGCGCTCCCGCCGAACCCCGCGGCCGGGTCCGTCGGACATCCGCCCTGACCTGTGGGGCCGAACGACCCGCCGCGGTACGGGGCCTGTCGTAGCTCGCAGCCCGTAGCTCGCAGCCCGTAGCTCGCAGCTCGTGCCGACAGCCCCGGAGGGCCGTCCCCGACCAAGGACAACCCTCCCGGCCCCCGGAACCCCCTCACGGTTCCGGGGGCCGCCCCGTCTCCGCGGGAGGCGTGCGCCGCAGACCGCCCCCGCCCCGGTCCTCCAGGTACTTGGTGTGGGACCGCTGGCGCAGCTCCTCCGCCTCCCGCAACCCGTCCACCAGCCCCTGCGCCTCCCCGTGCAGCAGCGCCACCTGCCGCTCCAGCTCCTCCTCCGGAGCCCGCGCGCCCGGCGCGAGCCGCGTCCACCACCGGGTCCGCAGATACGCGTCGACGGACTCCGGAACGTCCCGGCGCACCGCCCGCGCCACCACGTGCACGCCCTCCGGGTCCTCCGCCAGCGCCTCCGAGGCCCAGCCGGGGGCGAGCAGCCCGTCCAGCAGGCCGGTCAGCGCGGTGAGCCGTTCCGTCGCGGCGGCCGGCAGGTCCACCCGGTCCAGATACGCCCGCAGGGTCACCAGGTCGGCCCGCAGTTCGTCCAGCCGGGACGAGGGGTCCTCGAACGCGGGGGCGGGCGGCCGGGGCGGCGGGGCGAGCAGCGCACCCGCCCCGTACAACCCACCGACGACCACCGGCCAGTACGCCCCGGCGAACCCGGCGAAGGTGAGGGCGAGACCGACGAGGGCCGCGGCGCCGCCGGTCAGATTCCGGGCCGACTCCAGATAGCCGACGACTCGGGCTGCCACGGACCGGCCTCGGCCCCGGCTTCTACTGGTAGCCACGGATCTCCTCGAACGCCGCGTCCAGCGAACCGGGACCCTTCTCCTTCGTCCCGTCGAAGAGCCGGCCGCCGGTCAGCGAGGCGATCGCCTTCAGCTCCGAGCGGTCGGAGTCGCCGAACACGACCGGGAACACCGGGGTGACCTGGCGGGCGGCGGGCAGCGCCCGGTAGAACGCCGCGAACTCCGCCGCCGACCGGCCCGCCGTGTTCTCGCCGTCCGTCATCAGCACGATGGAGGTGAACGCGGACTCGGTGTCCGGGCCGAGGTGGTCGTAGGCGGCGGCGAGGGACGAGTAGATCGCGGTGTCCCCCTCGGCGGTCAGCGCCGCGGAGTCCGCCCGGATCGCCGCCGGGCCCGCCTTCGGGTCCGCCGGGTCGACGGTGTGCGTACGGACCTGTTTGACGGTGGACCCGAACGGCAGCAGCGTGACCTGTTCGCGCTCCCGGAAGCCGGCGGTCAGCCCGTTGAGCGCGGACTTCAGCCGGGCCAGCCGCGCGCCCGCCATCGACCCGGAGGTGTCCAGTACGTACACGGTCCGCGACGGCCGCCGCAGCCGGTGCTCGTACGAGGACAGCAGCCCGTCGGCGACCGACCGCGTACCGGGGAACGGCAGTTCGCGGCGCTGCTCGGGGGAGAGCGGATCGGCGGGGCGCGCGCCGGCGACGACCGGCCGGCGCAGCGTCAGCGCGGTGATCTCCCGCTGCACGGCGGTGGACCGGAAGTGCTCGGTCAGGGTCCGCACGGCGTCCCGGGCGTCGGGCGTGGCCCCGGCGAGGGTGCTCAGCGGGTAGTCGGCGGTCACCACCCCGTCGCGGGGGCGGATCACCGTCAGCCCGGCGCCGCTGTCCCGGTTCAGGGACAGCAGAACCGACTCGTAGTTGATCAGCGCGTCCACCGTGGAGCGCCGGGCGTACGCGGAGGCCAGCCACCCCGAGGAGCCGGAGGTGAGCCGCTGCCCGGCGAAGAACTCCTTCAGCTTCGGCCCGGCCTCGCGGACGTCGGCGTCGGTGAGCGCCGCCTGCGCGCCGGAGAGCCCGGACGCCACCGAGATCAGCGCGGCGAACCCGGAGTTGGAGCGGCTCGGGTCGGTCATCCCGTACGTGAGGTCCCCCGCCGAGACGGCCCGGTGGACCTGCGCCCAGCTGACCGCCCCGGCATCCCAGCCGAGCCGCCGTACCGTCTCGGGCCGCACCCCGAGCGCGACCGGGGAGGCCATCAGCGGGGTCTCGGAGGCGATCCGGCGGGCGGCCTCCGGGTCGAGCCGCAGATAGTCGTTGGACGACAGCCACACCGCGTCGAACGCGCCGTCCGCCTTTCCGGACGCCAGGCGCTCCACGGCGTCCAGCGTGCCCGCCCAGGTGGGCCGCACGGTGATCCCCGTCGCCTCGCGCGCCTTCTCCAACAGGGGCCCCATGTCGCTGAGTTCGCTGGAGGCCAGCACGCGGACGGTCCCCGTCCGGGGCTGCCCGTCGCCGCCGCCCCGGCCGGTGCCCCGCCCGTCGTCCCGGTCCGTCGTGCAGGCGGCGAGCGGGGCGATCAGGGCCGCGGCCAGCAGCGGGAGGAGCACGCGCCGGACCGGGGAGCCCTTCCTCGGGCGGCTGTTCATGTGCGGTCCCCGTCCGGTGCTGCGTCCGTCGTGCGGCTGTTCATGTGCGGCCCCGTCCAGTGCCGGATCCGTCGCGCGGCTGTTCATGAGTGGCCCCCGTCCAGCGCTGCATCCGTCGCTCGGCTGCGTTCCAGCCGGGCTCCGGCCTCCTGGAGTTCGGCGGTGAGCGACTCCACGGTGGCCGCCATGGCCCCGGTCGCCCGCGCCTTGTACGTGTCGATGGCGTCGAGCGTCGCGTAGATCTGCCCGAACGCGGTGCGCAGGGTCTCGACGCCGACCGCGGGGTCGGCCGCGATGCGCTGGATCTCCCCGCTCTGCGTGGCGAGCATCTCCGCGTTGCCCCGGATGAGGTCCTCGGTCGTCGACCGGAGCACCTGCACCTGCTCGGTGACCCGCCGCTGGTTCTCCAGAGCCGAGGACAGCATCACCGCGATCCGCAGCGCGGACACGGTGGTGGTGGCCGCCCGGTCGACGCCCTTGATCAGCTCGTCGTTGTTGCGCCGCACGACGTCCATCGCCAGGTACCCCTGGGCGCAGACCGCGATCTGGGTCAGCAGGTCCTGGTGCTTCTGCCGCACGGGAAAGAGGACGTCGGCCCGCAGCGCGTCCGCCCGCACCGGATCGCCCGCCGCCTCGGCCTCCGCGACGCGCCGTTCCACCACGCCGTCGAGGGCCTCGGTGAGCACCGCGTACTCCTGGAGCTTGCCCATGGACTCCCAGAGGCGGGTGCGCTCGGTGTGCAACGCGGCGTTGTCGCGGCGCAGTTCGTCCTGGCCGCCGCGGAGCGATCCGACGATCCGGTCGAGGGTCCCCCTGGCGGAGGCGTACTTCGCGACGTGGTCGCGCAGCCGGCGCCCGCCCGGCAGCCGGGACAGCAGCCGGCGGGCCCCGCGTCCCGGGGTGTCGCGCGGATCGAGGTCCTCCACCGTGCGGCGCAGCTCGACCAGCGAGGCCCCCACCCGGGCCGGGGCGTCACCCTCGCCGGAGGCGAGCGCGCGGACGGTGCGGTCCAGCATCCGGTTGGACTGCTGGGCGGCACCGCGGATGTCGCCCTGCCCGAGCGCGGCGATCTCGCCGACCCGGGCGCCGAATTCGGGGGAGCGGGCGTCGAGCCCGGCGAGGCCCTCGACGTACTCCTCGGCACGCCGGACCAGGCCGGCGCGGACGGCCTCGTCGACCGGGACGAGCCCGGCGGCCTGCTCGGCGCGGACGGGTGCGACGGGTGCGGGCGGGCTGAGCACGAGCGGGGTGGTCGGCGGGTCGTACGGCTGTCGAGGGTCCTGGGGCCCGGGGTGCTGGGCTCCGGCGTCCTGGGGCCCGGCGTTCCGGGCTCCGGCGTCCTGGGGCATGGGGCGGTCTCCTGGGCTGCGAGTGCGGGTCCGGAGCCGGGAACAGGCCCGGCTGCCGGGGACCGCGGGAACAGGTGGCTTGGTGCGGGCGCGGGCCGGGTGGCCGAGTGCGGGCGGGGCCGCGGGAACCGGGCGGGTGCGGGCGGGCCGCGGGGACGGGGCGGGGAGCGTCGTCAGCCGCGAGCCCTCCGTGCCATCGAGCGCAACACCTCCGCGGTGGGCACGGGCGCCTGGCGCACGCCGGTCAGCCGCTGGTCGATGTAGGCGGTGTGATCCGCGGTCGCGGTGATGAACTCGGCCGCCGCACCCTGGGGTCGGAAACCGTGCCGTACCGCCAGCTTCCGCAGTCCGGGGTCGGTGGACAGCAGCTCGCCGAGCTCGCGGCCGTGGTCCGTCAGCGGTACGAGGGTGTGGTCGCTGGAGACCGTGGTGTCCGGGTAGAGGACGACGAGGTCGCCGATCTCCTGTCGCTGACTGCTCATCAGGAGGGAGGCCACCTGCGACTCGTAGACCAGTACGAGAGGGTTGCCCACTCCGCTGATGAAGTCGCGGAACGGCGCGTCGCTGCTCGTCTGCTGCGCGCCCTGCACCTGGACGAGCTTGCGCATGAGGGGTGCGGTGCGCTCCACGGCCTTCGCGTCCGCGGCGACCCGGCCGCCGTCGGCGACGTACGAGGCGGCGGCGAGGTAGAGCGCGCCGGAGTTGGAGGTGACGGGGTCGGTGCTCGTGATGAACACCGTGCCGCTCAACTCGGCATGCCCGGAAGCTCCCTTGAGCTGCTGCCAGGTCCGGTCGTCCTCGGCCGCCGCGAGGTAGGGGCCCATGAGCAGTGTCCCCTGCGTGGTGAACTTCGACCCGTCGGCGGCCCGCAGCCGGGCCAGTCCGTTGTCCGCGAGGACCTCGGCCGCGTTGCGATGGGCCACCACGACGAGCGGCGAGTAGAACGGCCGCAGCGGGCCGCCCTGGGCGTCGGCTCCCCGACGCAGCTCATCGGCCGGGGCCTTGGAGCCGGGGAAGGCGAAGTCGTGGCCCTTCAGGGGCAGTCGGTCCATCGCCCAGGACCCGGAGGTCTCCGTCCGAACGGTGAATCCCTTGGCCGCGAGGGCCTTCACGGTGTCGGGGTCGGCGAAGAACTCGGCCTTCTCCGACCCGATCACTCCGCGCACGGTCTTCGCGGCGGTGCCGCTGTCCCCGTTGTCGCGGCCCAGGGCGACGGCCGCTGCCACACCGGCGATCAGCACGACCGCCAGGACGATTCCCACGATGCGTCTCACCCGCGCAGCGTGCTCGCGGAAACCCACATTCCGGGCCGAGTTGGGTGGACGGAAGATGAAGGGGTCATCCCAGAACGCAACGGCCCCGGCGGGGCGGGGGGCGTGGCGCCCGGTCCGCGCGCCTCGACGGCACGCGGACCGGGGCCGTCAGTGGGCGCCGACCAGCTGCCCGGAGAGGGCGGGGTCGGCGAGGGCCGCCGTGTGGGCGTCCATCCGTATCGCGGAGAGGATGGCGGCGGTCGTGTCGGCGCGGGACGCCGCCACCAGCAGGGCGCGGCCGGCGAGGGCGTGGGCGCGGCGGTGGAGGACCGCGGGGGCGGCGTCGGTCAGACCGGCGTGCCGGGCGGGCGGGGCGCCGCGCAGCCGGGCCACCTGCTCGGCGATCCGGTCGCCCGGCCCGGTGAGGCCCAGCTCGTCGGTGACCGCGAGGAGGGCGGCCAGGTGCCCGGCGAGCTGGATGTCCAGCTCCTCCTCGCGGCTGCGGTGCGGAAAGTCCGCTCCGTCGGCCGGGGTGTGGACCGAGGGGCTGCGGATCGGCTCGTACATGGATGGCCTCCCGATGGTGCGTGGAACCATCCTACATTGGAATGAGTCTAAAGTTGTGCTCGATCCGGAAGCGTGATGGATCCAGGGCTGTCCGTAACCGACTACGGCTGTCCGTAACCGGCTACGGCTCTCCCTGACCGGCCAGGGCTGTCCCTGACCGGCTACGGCTGTCCGTAGCCGTCCAGGAAGGTGCCGATCCGGGTCACCGCGTCGGTCAGGTCCTCGACCGTCGGCAGCGTGACGATCCGGAAGTGATCGGGCTCGGGCCAGTTGAAGCCGGTGCCCTGCACGACCATGATCTTCTCGGCCCGCAGCAGGTCCAGCACCATCTGCCGGTCGTCCTTGATCTTGTAGACCCTGGGGTCGAGCCGGGGGAAGAGATACAGCGCCCCCTTCGGCTTCACACAGGTCACCCCGGGGATCGAGGTCAGCAGGTCGTACGCCGCATCCCGCTGCTCCAGGATCCGGCCGCCCGGCAGCACCAGGTCCTGGATCGACTGCCGCCCGCCGAGCGCGGTCGCCACCGCGTGCTGCGAGGGCATGTTGGCGCAGAGCCGCATGTTGGCGAGGATCGTCAGCCCCTCGATGTACGAGGTGGCGTGCGCCTTCGGTCCGCAGACGGCCATCCAGCCGGAGCGGTAGCCGGCCACCCGGTAGTTCTTGGAGAGCCCGTTGAAGGTCAGCACCATGAGGTCCGGGGCCAGCGCCGCCGTCGGGGTGTGGGTCGCGCCGTCGTAGAGGATCCGGTCGTAGATCTCGTCGGAGCAGACGATCAGGTTGTGCCGCCGGGCGATCTCGGTGAGACCGCGCAGCATCTCGTCGTCGTACACGGCGCCGGTCGGGTTGTTCGGGTTGATGATCACCAGGGCCTTGGTGCGGTCGGTGATCTTCCGCTCGACGTCCGCGAGGTCCGGCATCCAGTCGGCCTGCTCGTCGCACCGGTAGTGCACGGCCGTCCCGCCCGCCAGCGAGACCGACGCGGTCCACAGCGGATAGTCGGGAGCCGGTACGAGCACCTCGTCGCCGTCGTCCAGCAGCGCCTGCATCGACATCTGGATCAGCTCGGAGACGCCGTTGCCCAGGTAGATGTCCTCGACGTCGAGTTCGATGCCCTTGGTCTGGTAGTGCTGCATCACCGCACGGCGCGCGGACAGCAGGCCCTTCGCGTCGCCGTAACCGTGCGCGCCCGCGACATTGCGCAGGATGTCCTCGAGGATCTCCGGCGGGCACTCGAACCCGAACGCGGCGGGGTTGCCCGTGTTCAGCTTGAGGATGCGCTGACCGGCCGCTTCCAGCCGCATCGCCTCCTCCAGCACGGGACCCCGGATCTCGTAACAGACGTTGGAGAGCTTCGTGGACTGGATGACCTGCATGTCCGCGAGCTTACGGCGGCGTTTCGCGAGGTGCGCGGGGATTGCTCCCGGCGTACTCCCTCCGGGGCGCCTCCCCGCCCCGCCCCGACTTCCATCGCCATGCCCGCCGCCGCCCCGGACCGTGGGATCGCCCGGTCGGGGCGGCGTCGCGGCTTGGAAACGGGGCGTGGGCGGCCGGAGCGGGTGAGATGCGCCACGCGGGTGCCCGTACCGGGTCCCTGTGCCGAGCACGGCGGGCCGGCGTGCCCCTTCCGGCGCCTGTCGTCCCGGCCGTCCCCACATCCGACGCGTACCGGCGTGCCCCTTCCGGCGCCTGTCGTCCAGGCCGTCCCCACACCCGACGCGTACCGGCGTGCCCGTTCCGGCCGCCGGGGTTCGTCACTCCGGCAGCCGGACGCCCTCCGGGAGCCGGATGCCGAAGTCGTCCGCCAGGACACGCAGCGCCTCGTCGCCGTCCTTCAGCCGCCGCTCCTGAATCGTGCCGTCGTCGGCCGTCTCCACCAGGTCGAGCCCCGACAGCGCGAGGTGGGAGCCGATCCGGGTGCGCTGCGCGTACACCGCCTGCCGGAACGGCGAGCGCGGGTGCGTCGCGATGAACCAGTTGATCACCTCGTAGTCCGGCTTCTCGTACGGGTCCAGGGTGAAGTCGTACTGCGGCTCCCACGACCCGCCCTGGCCGTTCTGGAGCTCCCACAGCGGCAGCGGGCCGTGGTGCGGCGCGTGGACCAGTCGGTGGCGGCGCGGCACGTCGGACAGCTCGGCGCCCTCCACCAGCTCGATCGGCTCCAGCAGGGCGCCGGCCGCCCCGAACCCGACATCCGCCAGATACGGGTGCGGCTCGCCCGCCACATCCACCCGCATCAGCATGTGCGTACGGGGCCGGACGTCGCCCGGCGCGGCGCCCAGCACCACTCGGGCCGTCAGCGGCGTCACGGAGAAGCCGATCTGCCTCAGCACGGCGGAGAAGAGGGTGTTGTGCTCGTAGCAGTACCCGCCGCGCCCGCCGCGCACGAGCTTCGCCTCCAGGTCGTCGACTGCCAGCGACGGGGCGGAGCCGAGGACGGCCTCCAGGTTCTCGAACGGGATGCCGGTCAGATGGGCGCGGTGCAGGGACCGCAGAACCTCCAGCGTGGGGCGAGGCTTTCCGGTCCAGCCGATACGGGCGAAGTACGCGTCGAGGTCGAGAGTCATACGCCGACCGTACGCAGCCGGGGCGCGGGCACGCCTCCGACCACGGACCGAAGTGCGTGACCGCACGGCCTCGGTCCCAGGGCCGAGACCCGGGTCCACGCAGGTGGCGGGAGGCGTGGCTCGCTCAGATCTTGCTCAACTCGGGTGAGACCCGGGCGGGGCCGGGTAGCGGTGATCACATGAGCATGTTCCGGAAGCCCCAGCCCCTCGCCGCACTCGTCCTCCGAGACGCCCCCGATGTCGTCGCCGGGCTCCGGCGTGCGCTGGAGACCGCCACCGACTCCGAGCGCCCCGGACTGGAGCGCGCCCTCCTCGTGGCCGAGGACGCCGCCGCGCGCCCGGACGAGGAGCTGCGCGGCCGGTGGGTGCGGCAGCGGCTCGCCGCCGCCGGACACCAGGGGCCGGCGGACTCCGTGGCGGCCATCAAGATCCTGCGCCGGGCCGAACCCGGGCTGACGCTGCTCCAAGCGGTGACGTACGCGAAGGCGGCGGAGGCGGCGGAGGCGCGGGTCTGAGGCGGGCCGAGCGGAATCGGCATGGTTGTCGGACGTGCCGTTTAGGCTGGTCGAAGGTGCCGGGGGGTGGCAAGTGCCCACGTGGAGTGGTGGTCGGCTCGCGGTCGGCGACCAGGCAGGGGAGGGCGGACGATGCGGATCGTACGAAGGCCGGGGGCTTTCGTCTGCGGGATCGACGCGGCGATCGACGTGATCGGCGGCAAGTGGAAGGTGCTCATCCTGTGGGCGTTGAACGAGCGGACCTGCCGCTTCGGTGAGCTGCGCCGGACCGTGACCGGGGTGACCGAGAAGGTGCTCAGCTCCCATCTCAAGGAGTTGGAGGACGACGGCATCGTGCACCGCGAGGTGTATGCCGAAGTGCCGCCGCGCGTGGAGTACTCGCTCACCCCCCTGGGCCTCTCGCTGAACGCCGCGCTGGGACCGCTGGCGCAGTGGGGGCGCGACCACGTCTGTCGCGGCGCGGAGGAGGCCGGAGCCGATGGGGTGGTCGACGCGGGGGTCGGTGTCGCGTTCGAGGCCGGAGTCGGCGCGGGGGCCGGTGTGGCGTTCGAGGCCGGAGTCGGCGCGGGGGCTGGTGTGGCGTTCGAGGCCGGAGTCGGCGCCGGGGCCCGCGGCGGGGCCGCTCCCGAGGCCGTGGTGGGGCTGAGGTAGCGAACGCCGTGGCCGCGGCCGGAACCGGCCCTTGGTGAGGGGTCCCCTTGTGATGGCCTGACATCTGCGCCAACATGCGCATGTCAAAAGCCGGAAGATCTCCGGCCCTTGGCACCACTGGAGGGGACCCCCCACATGAACAAGCCTCTCGCCGGTGCGCTTCTCGCTGCCCTGCTCCTGGGAGCGGGTGCCGCGCCCGTCGCCGCAGCCGCACCCGCGCCGCGGGCACAGGAAGCCGCGCCCCAGGCCGACCCCGCCGCGAAGGCTGTGACCTTCGCCGGGACCGTCGCGCTCAGCAACTGTTCGGGCTCCGTCGTCCGTACCCCCGACGCCGCCCCCACCGACCCCGCCCTCGTGCTCTCCAACGGGCACTGCATGGAGTCCGGCTTCCCGGGCCCCGGCGAGGTCGTGGTCGACCAGCCGTCCTCCCGGACGTTCACCCTGCTCAACGCCTCGGGCAGAGGTGTCGGCACCTTGAAGGCGAGCAAGATCGCGTACGGCACCATGACCGACACCGATCTCTCGCTCTACGAACTCACCAGCACCTACCAGCAGATCGAGGGCCGCTACGGCATCCGGGCGCTGGAGCTGGAGACCGCCCACCCGACGGCGGGCACCGCCATCACGGTCGCCTCCGGCTACTGGAAGCGCACCTACAGCTGCGACATCGACGGCTTCGTCCACCAGCTCAAGGAGGGCCGGTGGACCTGGAAGGACTCGGTCCGCTACACCCCGGAGTGCCGGACCATCGGCGGTACGTCCGGCTCGCCGGTGATCGACGACGCCACCGGCAAGGTGGTCGCCGTCAACAACACCGGTAACGAGAGCGGCCAGGAGTGCACGGACAACAACCCGTGCGAGGTCGACGAGAACGGCGAGGTGACCGTCCGCGAGGGCATCAACTACGCCCAGCAGACGTACAACATGGTCCCGTGCATAGGGGCCGGCAGCGCGATCGACCTCACCCGCGAGGGCTGTGCGCTGCCCAGGCCGTAACCGGGGCAACGGCAGTGGCCAACGGTGATTCCGGCGCGTGCCCGGCGGCCCCGACCACTACCGGGGCCGCCGGGCGCGCGCCGCCTCGATCCCGTCCAGCAGCACCCCGAGCCCCACCCGGAACGCCTCCCGGGCCTCCCGCTCCGGATACGGCACGGCCTCCGCGCCCTCTCCCGCGGCCGGGTACGGCTCCACCGGCCCGTCCGCCTCCAGCCGGCTCACGGCGGGGAAGCGCTCCGCGAAGTCGGGGACGAGCTCCGCCAGGGCCGCCGAGCGCGCCGCCCACCACTCCTCGTCGGAGCTCCCGGTCGCCGCCGCGGCCAGCCGTGCGTCGGCCACCACCTGCGCCGACCCCCGTAGATACGGGTACAGGGTCCCCACCAGCCGCCGCAGCGACCCCGCCTCCAGGCCGGTCGCCCGCAACAGGACGACCAGCGTGTCCAGGCCCGCGTACTCGTGCGGCCCCAGCACCGGGCGCGCCTGCGAGACCTGGAGCACCCAGGGGTGCCGGACGTAGAACTCCAGGATCTCCCCGGCCCAGGCGGTGAGCGCCGCCCGCCAGTCCGCCGGCTCCGGCCCGGCGGCGGGGAGTTCGGCGTGGACGGCGTCGTACATCAGGTCCAGCAGCTCGCTCTTGCCGGGGACGTAGGTGTAGAGCGCCATCGCCGTGCGCCCGAGGCGGTCGCCGACCGCGCGCATCGACAGAGCCCCCATCCCCTCCTCGTCCGCGAGCGCCACGGCGGCCGTCACGATCGCGTCGACGCTCAGCCGGGGCTTGGGGCCCGGGCCGCCGCGCGTGGGGGGCGGGGTGTCCGCGCGCCACAGGAGGGAGAGGGAACGGCGCGGGTCGCCCTGTCCGGCGAAGACCACCACTTGCGACTCCTTACGACGTAAAGTAACGTCCGGGGGGTAACTCATTACGCCGTAAGTTATCAGCGTGGGAGAGAGGTCGGGCACGATGAGCCAGGCACTGCCGGTCAACTGGGTGCGGGTCACGGACGTCGAGCGGATCACCCCCGGGACGGCGAGGATCGGCTTCACCGCCGACGAACTGCCCGGCCTGCTGGAGGACCGTCCCGACCAGCAGCTGAAGCTCTGCCTGCCGCGCGCCGGGCAGACCGTGCCCCGGCTGCCGGAGCCGGCCGAGGACGACCCGTACGGCATGCGCTGGTATGAGGCGCTCCTCGCGATCCCGGAGGCGGAGCGGCCCTGGATGCGCAGCTTCACCGTCCGCGCCTACGACCGCGAACGCAACGTGATGACTGTGGACTTCGTGCTCCACGGCGCCGGCGGCCCCGCGTCCCGCTGGGGTGCGGCGGCCCGGGCCGGCGACGTCCTCGGCATGGTCGGCCCGTCCTCCCTCTACGCCCGGCCGCTGCCCGTCGCCCGGCGGATGCTCCTCGCCGGGGACGAGACGGCGCTCCCGGCGATCGCCACGGTGCTGGAGGCGCTGCCCGCCGGAACCGGGGCCGTGGTCCTCGCCGAGGTGGCGGACGCGGGGGAGGAGCGGGAGCTGCCGTCCGCCGCCGGTGGGTCCGAGGTCCGGTGGGTGCACCGGGACCGGGGCGACTCGCTGCCGGCGGCGGTGCGGGAGGCCGGACCGGCGCTCGACGGGGTGGACGCGGCCTGGGTGGCGGGCGAGTCCTCCGCGGTCCGGGCGCTCCGCCGCCATCTGGTGGAGGAGCGCCGACTGCCCAAGGCCGCCGTCGAGTTCAGCGGCTACTGGCGGCGCGCGCTCACCCAGGACGACGCCCCCACCGAGGAGGACCTCGCCTGGGCGGCGGAACGCGCGGCGGACGCCTCGTAGGCTTCGCGAAGAGCCCTCAGACGGCCCCCGCCCCGGCACCCGCTCCCCGGACCGCCCGGCCCGCCAGCACCGAGGTCCGCCTGCCGTCCTCGATGACGAAACGGCCGTCGACCAGCACATGCGGGATGCCGACCGGGAGGACGCGCGGCTCCTCGAACGTGGAGCCCGCCGCCACCGTCTCCGGGTCGAACAGCACCAGGTCCGCGCGGTAGCCCTCGCGCACCAGGCCCCGGTCGGCGAGCCGCAGCCGGGCGGCCGGGCGCGAGGTCAGACGGGCGACGCACTCCTCCAGCGAGAGGATGCCCAACTCCCGGACGTACCGCCCGAGATACTGCGGGAACGTGCCGTACGCCCGGGGGTGCGGCTTGTCGCCCTGGAGGATGCCGTCGCTGCCTCCGGTGTGCACCGGGTGCCGCATGATCTGCTGGACGTTCTCCTCATGGCCCACATGCTGGAGGATCGTCGTCCCGAGCCGGTCCTCGGTGAGGAGCCGCCGGGCGGTCACCCAGGGCTCCTCGCCCCGCAGCGCCGCCGACTCCGCCACCGTGCGCCCCACGTACTCGGCCAGGTGCGGTGCGCCGACGCCGGAGATCTCGATGGTGTCCCACTCGATCGGCACGCCGTGGCAGCCGTCCGAGCCCAGCTCCTCCAGGTGGTGCCGGATCCGCTCCGCGCTCTCCGCGTCCGCGAGCCGCGCGAGGATCGCGTCCGGCCCGCCCTCGCTCACCCAACTCGGCAGCATGGCCACCAGCGTGGTGCAGCCCGGGGTGTACGGGTAGGTGTCGAGCGAGATGTCGGCCCCGGCGGCGAGCGCCCCGTCGAGCAGGGCGAGGAGATCCGGCGCCCTGCCCTTGTTCACGCCGAAGTTCATGGTGGCGTGGGCGAGATGGAGGGCGCAGCCGGCGCTCCGGGTGAGCCGCACCATCTCCTCGTACGCCTCCAGCGCACCGGCCCCGTAACTGCGGTGGTGCGGGCAGTAGTAGCCGCCGTGGCGGGCCACCACCCGGCACAGCTCGGTGAGTTCGGCGTCGTCCGCGTACATCCCGGGCGTGTAGGTGAGGCCCGAGGACATGCCGACCGCACCCTCCCGCATGCCCTGGTCCACCAGCTCCTTCATCCGGGCCAGTTCGGCGTCGGTGGCGGGCCGGTCGTCCCAGCCCACCGCGTACATCCGGACCGTGCCCTGCGGGATGAGGTAGGCGGCGTTCACGGCGATGCCCTGGCCGCCGAAGTTCCGGTCGAGGCGGTCCAGATAGCCGCCGACGGTGCGCCAGTCGAAGTCGATGTCGCTCCCGTCGCCGTTCCAGCCGGTGATGGAGCGCCGGACCTCGGCGAGGGTGCGGTCGTCGGCCGGGGCGTACGACAGCCCGTCCTGGCCCAGCACCTCCAGGGTGACGCCCTGCGCGGCCTTCGCGCTGTGGTCGGGGTCGCGCAGCAGCGCCAGGTCGCTGTGGGCGTGCATGTCGATGAAGCCGGGGGCGAGCGCGAGGCCGTCCGCGTCCACGGCCCGGGTGGCGGTGGGGCGGGGGCCGGCGGAGCCCTCGGGATGGATCGCGGCTATGCGGCCGCCGTCGAGGGCCACATCGGCGCGGTAGGAGGGCGCGCCGGTGCCGTCGACGACGAGCGCGTCACGCAGGACCAGGTCCATGGGTCGCCTTTCCGATCGGGGAGGGGGCGGGGATGTCTCGGGCCCACGGATCTAGAAGAACGTGCGGATGTAGTCGGTGACCGTGCCGTCCGCCGTGACCAGCGGGATCAGCTGCCACTTGTCGAAGCTGGTGCAGGGGTGCGAGAGACCCATGCCGACCCAGTCGCCCACCTCCAGCTCCGTGCCCCCCTCCGTGCGCACCCAGGTGTGCTGGTCGGAGAGGCCGGTGACGGTGACCCCGGTGGCGGTCCTGACCGAGCCGTCCCGGCCGGAGCGGACCACCTGCGCCTCGGGCAGATCGAGGTCGTACGCCGCGTCGCGCTTGCCCGCGTTCAGGAACGCCTGCTCACCGGAGGGGCGGGAGACGACCTGCGCCCAGAGGCGGAAGGCGGGCTCCAGTGCACCTTCCTCGGGGACGCGGTTGAACGGGGTGAGGTGCTTGTAGTGCCCGTCGTCGTGCGAGACGTACGCACCCGAGCGGAGCAACTTCAGGACCGGGGCGCTCAGTTCGGGGATCTCCGTGAAGACGTCCGCGACCGCGTCGAACCAGGCGCTGCCGCCCGCGCTGACGACGATCTCCTCGGCGCCGGAGAACCGGCCGGCCGCGTCGAAGTCGGCCGCGAGCCCGACGAGCCGCCGCAGCCACTCCCGTACCCGCTCCGGGTCGGCGTCCGGCACCTCGCCCTCGTACCCGGCGACGCCCACCAGCCGCAGCGAACCGGCCGCCGCCACCGCGTCGGCCACCGCCGCGCAGTCGGCCTCCGTGCGGGCCCCGGTGCGCGCGCCCTCGCCCGCGCCCAGCTCCACGACCACGTCGACCGGGCGGGTGGCGCCCGCCGAGCCGAGGGCCGCCTCCATCAGCTCGACGCCGCGCACGGAGTCGACGTAACAGACGAAGCGGAACTCCGGATCGGCCGTCATCTCGCCGGCCAGCCAGCGCAGGGCGACGGCGTCGACCAGCTCGTTGGCGAGGAAGATCCGCCCGATGCCGTACGCCCGGTAGACCCGGGCCTGGTGCGGCACGGCCGCCGTGATGCCCCACGCGCCGCGCTTCAGCTGGTCCACGAAGAGCTGCGGGGACATGGACGTCTTGCCGTGCGGGGCGAACGCGAGGCCGTGACGCTCGGCGTACGTCTCCAGGAGGTCGAGGTTGTGGGCCACCGACTCGGCGGAGAGGGCGAGGACGGGGGTGGTGAACCCGCCGGTGAAGAGGTTGCGGCGTTCGGCGGCCAGCGCCCCGACCGTCAGGCCCTCCGCGTCCGGCGGCAGGGCCTTGAAGCGGTGGTCGACGCGTTCGTCGGCGAGGCCGGACGCCAGGGACGCGGGGGAGACGCCGGGGGCGGAAGGCGTGGGGGAGGCGGTGTGGCCGGTGGGGCGTCCGGCGCGTTCGGCTGTCAAGGGGAGCTCCTCGAAGTTCGTTGCAACATATGCAACACCCATTGCGTATATCGCTCAACGCTGTCTAACATCCGAGCCGATGCCCGGTCAATGGTGACCACCGGCCCGCACGCCGATCAGCGAGGAGCCCTCCAGTGTCCGGACCCGCAGCAGGCACGGCCGACGCCGCCGCGAGCACCGATGTCGTCTGTCTCGGTGAGTCCATGGTGACGTTCCTGCCCTCGCAGCCCGGCCGCCTCGCCGACGTGCCCTCCTTCGGGCGCGGGATCGGCGGCGCCGAGTCCAACGTGGCCTGCGCGCTCGCCGCCGCCGGGCACCGGGCGGCCTGGGTCGGCCGGGTCGGCGCGGACGGCTTCGGCGACCACCTCGTCGAGACGATCGCGTCGTACGGGGTCGACACCTCGGCCGTCCGCCGGGATCCGGTGCGCCCGACCGGCATCTACTTCCGTACGGCCACGGATCGCGGGACCGACACCCACGAGGTCGCCTACTACCGGGCCGGGTCCGCCGCCTCCGCGATGTCCCCGGACAACGTGCCGTACGAGGACCTCCTCGCGGGCCGCGTCCTGCACCTGTCCGGGATCACGGCCGCGCTGTCCGCCGACTGCCTGGCGCTGCTGCGGGACCTCACGGCCGCGCGGCCGGGGCGCCCGTTGGTGTCGTTCGACGTGAACCACCGGCCGCATCTGTGGCGGGGCGGCGACGCCTCCGTGCTGCTGGAGCTGGCCCGCCGCTCCGACCTCGTGTTCGTCGGCGAGGACGAGGCGGAGGAGGCGTGGGGGATCGTCGGCGCGGAGGCGATCCGGGCGGCGCTGCCGGAGCCGGCCGTGGTCGTCGTGAAGCGGGGGAGCGCGGGCGCGACGGTGTTCGCCTCGGGGCTCCGCCCCGGACCCCGCTCCTCCATCGCCGGAGGGGCTGAAAATGCCCCGGCCTCGCGCTCCACGGAGGGCGGCGGGGCCCGCTCGTCGGGTGCCGGAGGGGCCGAGAACGCCTCCGGAGGCGCTGCGTTCGCCGCCGACACCGTCACTCTCGTCCCCGCCCTCCGCGTCGACGTCGTGGCCGCCGTCGGGGCCGGAGACGCGTTCGCCGCCGGGTTCCTCTCCGCCACCCTGCGCGGGCTGCCCGTGCGGGACCGGGTCCGGCACGGGCACCTCATGGCCGCCGCCGTCCTCACCGTCCCCGGCGACCTCACCGACCCGCCCGCCCGCGACCACGCCGACCGCCTCGCGGCCCTCGACGACGACGCCTGGGGGAGACTTCGTCTCGGCCCCGGCTGGACCGCAGCCGACCGGGCTCCCGAGGAGGTACGCACACCATGAGCCAGACCGTCGACCGGGCACTCAGCATCCTGCCGCTGCTCGCCCAGGGACCCGCAGACCTCGGCCAGGTCGCCGAGCGGCTCGGCGTCCACAAGTCCACGGCGCTGCGTCTGCTGCGTACGCTCCACGAGCACGGCCTGGTCTACCGGCAGGAGGACCAGCGCTACCGCCTCGGCGCCCGGCTCTTCGCGCTCGCCCAGGAGGCCGTCGAGAACCTCGACGTACGCGAGATCGCCCACTCCCACCTGGTCGCGTTGAACGACCGGTGCGGGCACACCGTCCACCTCGCCGTGTACGAGGAGCAGGAAGTCCTCTACATCGACAAGGTCGAGAGCCGCTACCCGGTCCGGATGTACTCACGGATCGGCAAGCCCGTCGCGATCACCGTCGCGGCCGTGGCCAAGCTGCTGCTGGCCGACCTCACCGAGCCCGAGCGGCGCGTCATCGCCGAGAAGCTCGACTACCCCATGTACACGTCCCGTTCGACGCCCAACGCCGCCGCGTTCCTCAAGGAGCTCGCCGTCGTCCGCGAACAGGGATGGGCCACCGACCTCGGTGGCCACGAGGAGTCCATCAACTGCATCGGCGCCCCCATTCGCGGCGCGGACGGGCGGGTCGTCGCGGCCATGTCGGTGTCCGCACCCAATGTGGTCGTCACGGCCGAGGAACTCCTCACCCTGCTCCCACTGGTCCGGCGCACCGCCGAGACCATCAGCCGGGAGTACTCCGGCACCACCCGACCCAAGAAAGCCTGATCAGCCATGACCGAGAAGACCGCCCTCACCCCCTCCACCCACACCACGCCGCCCGCGAAGTTCTCGCACGGCGTGAAGAAGGGGAACATCCTCCAGGTCGCCGGCCAGGTCGGCTTCCTCCCCGCCGTGGCGGGCCAGGCCCCGACGCCCGCCGGCCCCACGCTCCGCGAGCAGACCCTCCAGACCTTCGCCAACGTCAAGGCGATCCTGGAGGAGGGTGGCGCGAGCTGGGACGACGTCATGATGATGCGCGTCTACCTCACGGACGTGGACCACTTCGCGGAGATGAACGAGATCTACAACACGTACTTCGCCGAGCAGAACCTCAAGGAGGCCCCCTCGGCCCGCACGACGGTCTACGTCGGCCTGCCCAAGGGGCTGCTCATCGAGATCGACGCCCTCGCGGTGCTCGGCTGACCACCCCGGCCACGCCGCCGCCCCCTCGGCCGGCTGACGACCCCGGTTCGCTGACCTCTTCGGTCGGTTGACCGCCCCGGTTCGCTGACCTCTTCGGTCGGTTGACCGCCCCGGTTCGCTGACCTCTTCGGTCGGTTGACCGCCCCGGTTCGCTGACCACCCAGGTCCGCTGACCCCCTCGGCCCGCCGGCCACCTCGGTCGGTCGACCACCCCGGCCACGCCGTCCTCCCGGTCGGCCGACCCCCTCGGTCGGCCGACTACCTCGGTCGGCCGACTACCCCGGTCGGCCGACTACCCCGGTCGGCCGACTACCCCGGTCGGCCGGCCACCTCGGCCCGCCGGCCACCTCGGCCCGCCGGCCACCCCGGCCCGCCGACCCCCGTCCCCCCTGATCGCAGGCCCCCCTGATCGCTTCGTCCCACCCGCAGGACCGCTCCAGCACGCCGTACGGCACGGCGCCCCGCTCCCCGGGGGCGCCGTGCCGCGCTCCCCCCTGCCCTCCAGCACCACCGGAGTTCCCATGCTGCTCGCCGCCACCCCGCCGCCGGTCGAGGCGCCACCGCACACCGGTGGTCTGCTTCTCCTGATCGACGGCACCGCCGGTCTGCTGACCGTCGCCGCCCTCGGCATCGCCCTCCTGCTCTTCCTGATCATCAAGGTCAGGCTCCAGCCGTTCGTCGCCCTGCTCGCGGTCTCCATAGCCGTCGGCCTCGGCGCCGGACTCTCGGTCACCGAACTCTTCGGCACCGTGCAGAAATCCGCCGCCGTCTCGGTCATCGAGTCCGGCATGGGCGGCATCCTCGGCCATGTCGCGATCATCATCGGGCTCGGCACCATGCTCGGCGCGATCCTCGAAGTGTCCGGCGGAGCGGAGGTGCTGAGCGCGCGCCTGCTGAACGCCTTCGGCGAGAAGCGCGCCCCGCTCGCCATGGGCATGACGGGCCTCGTCTTCGGCATCCCGGTCTTCTTCGACGTCGGCATCTTCGTCCTCGCGCCGATCGTGTACGCCGCCGCCAAGCGCTCCGGAAAATCGATCCTGCTCTACGCGATGCCGCTGCTGGCGGGCCTGTCGATGACCCACGCGTTCCTGCCGCCGCACCCGGGACCGGTGGCCGCCGCCGGACTCTTCAACGTCTCGCTCGGCTGGGTCATCCTGATGGGCGTCGTCGTCGGCATCCCGTCGGTCCTCGCCGCCTGGGCGTACGCCGCCTGGATCGGCAAGCGGATCTTCGTCGACGTCCCGCAGGACATGGTGGAGGCCGCCGAGGAGGCCAAGGCCGCCGTCGCCGCCGAACAGCGCGCCGCCGGGGTCACCCCGCACGAGAAGCCGGTCCCGCTCTCCACGGTCCTCGCGATCATCGGCACCCCGCTGATCCTGATCCTCGCCGCGACGTTCTCCTCCATCGCCCTGGACCCCTCCACGCTCCGCTCGGTGGTCGAGTTCTTCGGCAACCCGTTCGTCGCCCTGACGATCGCCCTGTTCCTCGCGTACTACCTGCTGGGCATCCGGCGCGGCTGGTCCCGCAAGTCCCTGGAATCGGTCTCCACGTCCTCGCTCAAGCCCGTCGGCAACATCCTGCTGGTGGTCGGCGCGGGCGGCATCTTCGGCGCCGTCCTCAAGGGCAGCGGCATCGCGGACGCGCTGGCCGACACCTTCAACGACGTCGGCCTGCCGGTCATCCTGCTCGCCTGGCTGATCTCGGTCGTCCTGCGCGTCGCCCAGGGCTCGGCCACCGTCGCGATCGTCACGACGGCCGGCATCGTGGTCCCGCTGGTCGAGGGCCAGGACCTGTCCCAGGCCCACCTCGCGCTGATCATCATGGCGATCTCGGCGGGCTCGATCTTCGCCTCGCACGTGAACGACGGCGGCTTCTGGATGGTGTCGAAGTACTTCGGCATCAGTGAGCGCGACACCCTGAAGTCCTGGACCGTCCTGGAGACGGTGCTCTCGGTCGCCGGCTTCGTCGTCGCGGCGCTGCTCAGCCTGGTCATCTGACCCCGCCGGGACTACGGGACAGCCCTCGGCGAACCGGCACACACGGGGTCGTTCCCCCTCCCCGTGTGTGCCGGTTCCGTGCGCGCCCCTTGTGCTGCCCCGCCGATTGCGCTTCCTTGATCGGCATGGCGGAGACAAGCGCAACCACAGGGACAGGGGAGCAGGCCTCCCGACCACGGAAGTCCAGCTGGAAGTACATCGGCCCCGGCATCGTCGTCGCGGCGACCGGCGTCGGGGCCGGTGACCTGGTCGCGACGCTCATCGCGGGCAGCAAGTTCGGATACACCCTGATGTGGGCGGCGGTGATCGGCTGCGTCGTCAAGATCTCGCTCGCCGAGGCGGCCGGCCGCTGGCATCTGGCGACCGGCCGGACGCTCTTCGACGGCTGGCGCAGCCTGGGCCCCTGGACCACGGTGTACTTCGCGGTCTACGTCGTGCTCTGGGGCTTCCTCTACGGGGCGACGGCCATGTCCTCCAGCGCCCTGCCCATCGTGGCGCTGTTCCCCGACGGCCCCGGGCTGAAGTTCTGGGCGATCGTCACCGGGCTGATCGGGCTGGTCTTCGTCTGGTTCAACCGGTACGCCGTCTTCGAGAAGGTCATGACGGTCCTGGTCGGCATCATGTTCGTGGTGGTCGTCTACGTGGCCGCCCGCGTCGTGCCGGACGTCGGGGCCTCGTTCGCCGGGCTGCTGCCCGTGCTCCCGGACGGCTCGCTCCTCTACACCCTCGGGCTGATCGGCGGCGTCGGCGGCACGATCACCATGGCCGCGTACGGGTACTGGGTCAACGCCAAGGGCTGGAGCAACTCCTCCTGGATGAAGGTGATGCGGCTCGACAACCGGGTCGCCTACATCACCACCGGGGTCTTCGTCGTGGCGATGCTCATCGTCGGCGCCGAGCTGCTGCACGCCTCCCAGACCGCCCTCACCTCCGGCGACCGGGGCCTGATCGATCTGGGCAGGGTGCTGGAGGACCGCTTCGGCGCCGGCACCGCCAAGCTCTTCCTGGTGGGCTTCTTCGCCACGTCGTTCTCGTCGCTGATCGGCGTCTGGCACGGGGTCAGCCTGATGTTCGCCGACTTCGTGGAGCGGTTCCGGGCCCCGGCGGCCGGTGCGGCGAAGGCCGAGGAGCACGAGGGTCCGGACGTCGCCGAGCGCCGGCAGCGGTCGCTGCCGTTCCGCGCGTACCTCCTGTGGCTGACCTTCCCGCCGATGACGCTGCTCTGGCTGGACCAGCCCTTCGGCCTGGTCATCGCCTACGGGGTGCTCGGCGCGTTCTTCATGCCGTTCCTCGCCGTGACCCTGCTCTGGCTGCTCAACTCCTCCCGTACGCCCGGGGAATGGCGCAACGGATGGCTCAGCAACGGGATGCTCGCCCTGTCCGGGCTGCTGTTCGTCGTGCTGTGCGTCCAGCAGGTGCGCGAACTGCCCTGGTGACCCCGTGACCTGGGGAACCCGTGACCTGGTGGCTGGGGGCCCGGGGTGACCGGGTGGTCGCCGACGTAACGCCGCAGCGCCGCCGGGGGAGCGGCGGCGCTGCGGGATCCGGATGGTGCGGTGGCGCTACGGCAGGCTGGGGGTTCCGGGTGGTGCCGTGGCGCTACGGCAGGCTGCGGACGTGCGGTCCGACCGCCTTCGACCAGGCGAACCCGGCCGTCGCGTCCCAGTTCGTCGACCAGGTCATCGCACCACGCAGCGACGGGTAGGTCTTGGACGGCTTGAACGAGCCGCAGTTGGTGCCCTTGGTGAGGCAGTCCAGCGCCGCGTTCACGATCGACGGGGAGACGTAGCCGCTGCCCGCGCCGCGGGTGGAGGCGGGGACGCCGATGCCGACCTGGGACGGGTCGAGGCCGCCCTCCAGCTGGATGCAGGCGAGCGCGGTGAGGAAGTCCACCGAGCCCTGCGAGTAGACCTTGCCGTCGCAGCCGAGCATCGAACCGCTGTTGTAGTACTGCATGTTGACGACGGTCAGGATGTCCTTCACGTTGAGCGCCGTCTTGAAGTACTCGCCCGAGGTCGACTGCATGTCGAGGGTCTGCGGAGCCATCGTGAGGACCAGCCCGGGGCCCGCCTTCGCCGACAGCTGGCGCAGCGCCTTCGTCATGTACGTGGCGTTGAGACCGTTCTCCAGGTCGATGTCGACCCCGTTGAAGCCGTAGTCCTGCATCAGCGCGTACACCGAGTTGGCGAACGCGGTCGCGGATGCGTCGCTGTCGACGCGGACCGTGCCCAGCTCGCCGCCGATCGAGATGATGACGTTCTTGCCGGCCGCCTGCTTGGCCTTGATGTCAGACCGGAACTGGGCGTCGGTGTAGCCGTTCAGCCCGGCGGTGTCCAGGTTGAAGGTGACGGCGCCCTGGGTCGCCGTGGCGTCCGCGAAGGAGACCGCGATGATGTCGTAGTCGGCCGGGACGTCACTGAGCTTCTGGACGGCCGCGCCGTTGTTGAAGTTCTGCCAGTAGCCGGTCACCGCGTGCTTGGGCACGGAGGGACCGGGGCCGGGACCCGTGCCCTCCTTCGCCGTACGGGCGCTGACGGCGGCGGACTTGACCGACTCACCGGCCGCGTTGGTGGCGCTCACCGAGAACTGGTAGGCGGTGTCCGCGGTGAGGCCCGTGATCGTCGCCGAGGTTCCGGTGGAGGTGGTGGCCTGCACACCGTCCCGGTACACCTTGTAGCCCGTCGCGCCGGAGACCGCGTTCCAGGACAGGGCGACGGAGGACGTGGTCGTGGCGCCCGCCGCGAGGCCCGCGGGAGTCGCCGGGATGACCGGGCCGGGCTCCTCGCCGCCACCGCCGTCGGGGCCGGTCACCTCGAAGTCGTCGGCGAGGTAGGCGGCCTGCCCGTACCAGCCGTGGGTGTAGACGGTCACCGAGGTGGTGTTCGCGCCGGTCTTGAAGCTGGTGGACAGCTTGGTCCAGGTGGCGGAGCCCGGCGTCCAGGTGGAGACGTCGGTGGTTCCGGTGCCGCTCACGCCGAGGTAGGTGTAGCTGCCCTGCACCCAGGAGCTGAGCGCGTACGTCGAGTTGGGCTTCACCTTGACGGCCTGCGAACACTTGGCGTTGTCCTGGCCGGCCGGGGTGGCCTTCAGCGCGGACGTACCGCCGTGCACGGGGGAGGAGACGACGGTCCCGCTGTTCCCTGAACAGGTCCAGTTGGCGAGGCCCGACTCGAAGCCCGCGTTCTTGGCGTTGTTGACGTCGGCGGCCTGGGCGGTGCTGACGAGTCCGGTGACGGTCAGGGCCGCGGCCGCGATGACGGCCATGGTGCCGCCGAGGACGGGACGGGAGCGACGACGCCTTCTGTGACTGCTGCCTGCGGAGCGTTCCACTGGTTCCTCCGTGGGGAGTTGGTGGCCTGGCGGGGGTCGTGCAGGAGTGCCGGGCGGACGAGGGGCGGCCGGGCTGCACGCGGTGGGCCGGGCGAAGCGGGGATGTCGTACGGCGGTGGTACAAGGGGGTAGGGAACCGGGCCGTTGAACATGGAGTGTCCGGCCGGGGGCGGTGGCCACCGCTTGGCGCATAAAACTGGTCCAGACCAATCAAGTTGTCAAGACCTCTGGCGGTAAAACGCCTTCAGCGAACGGGAGTGCGAGGTCGTGCCGCCGGGTCGACGGCGGGGCGCGCGAGGCCCCGGGGAGGGTGCCGGACGGAGGTGTTCTCCGCCGGGAAACGCCCCGCGCCCGCACATCGCCCCCCGCAAGGGTGATCTTGTGGGCGATCCTCCGACGGTCACGGAAACGCCCTTACGAAAAGGAGGCCGACGGCTCGGAATCCAGTCTGACGTGCGCGAATGGATACCTGATCGAAAGCCGGACGCAGGCTTCGGTAACGCTCCGCGATGACAGCGGAGTTGCTCGGAATCGATTTCGTCCTGTTTAACACCCGGGCCCCGTAGGAACGGTGTTCGCATGATGCCGTACTGGTCTCCGGTAACTGTTCTCTGCCTGGTGAGACGTGGCTAAAGTGCTGAGTCAGGAGCACGGAGTCAGGAGCGATTGCGGCCGACGTCCCCACGTCGACCGGAGCCGAAACGGGGAAGAGCGTGCCGACCGCAATAGCAGTGACGAGCGCAGACCTGGTGCTGCCGCCCACCGACCAGCAGACGCCGACCGCCGCTCTGCTCCAGGCCCCCGAGGCCCAGACGCTGGAGCTGGCGATCGGCGACATGCACCTGCTGCTGGAACAGCACGGGTATGTGATCGCCCTCTATCCCTCGGGCATCCGGCCCGAGCACGAGCGTCGCCTCCACTCCATTCGCTCGGTGCTGGAGAGCGACCGGATCGCCCTGGTCAAGGTGGACCTCCCGCCCCTCGGCCTCGCCGTACTGGTGCGCCAGCTCCGTCAGTTGTCCATCTGCGACTTCAGCCCCGGGGTGGTCGCCTCCGCCGCCCGGCTGCTCTCGCACTACATCTACGCGGGTGCACTCCTCAACTCCGTCGCCCGGCTCGACCGGGTCCCGGTCAGCCTCAAGAGCCACGCCACGTCCTGGGTTCCCGGATCCCAGTTCGCCGTGCTCGCCGGACCCGAGTCGCAGTTGGTGAAGGTGGGCCCGACCGTCGAACCGCCGACGGGGCCGGTTTTTGGTACGCATCTTCTGGTCGCCAAAGGGAATCTGCAGTCGGACTGGGTACAGGAGACCCTCGCGCCTGCCTGGAAGGTCCAGGCCATTCACGACGCCACGGTCCCGTCCGACTCACCGCGCTGGTGGGGCACGGGAAAGCTGGTGGAGTTCGCCGCCCATCTCCCGGACCTGTCCGTGCTCTACCAGTTGGTCTCCTCCGTACGCCGGGAGAAGTGCCACTGGTGCGCCATGGAACTCATCGGCGACCGTTGCGCATTCTGTTCCGCTCCTCTCGCGGCTTCGGAGAACCGCGCGCTGCTCACCGGTGTCCTCCACCACGGGGCGGGCGAATCACCGGGCCCCTAGCGAGACTGCTCCTCCCCGCAGGACCCGCTCCTCCCGGTTCCTGCCCGTACTCCCCGCACTCCTCGCACTCCCCGCACGAGACCGTCCCCGCTCCGGTCGGCCCGCAGCAGCGCGCCACCGCAGATGTAAGCGCGTAACCGCTCCACGTCCACCGCTCGACCGCTTGACCGCTCCACCGCAGACGTATGCGTGTAACCGCTGCACCGATCCGCACCACCCCGCACCGCTCCGTCTGTCCGCAGTCCGCCCCACGCATCCGATTCGAACGAGGTTGTCCGGACCATGAACTCCCGCCAGCGCCGCGGCGTGATACTCCTGCTCCTGTCGGTCCTGTGTGCCTTCGCGGCCTTCGCCGGCGTGCTCTCGGTGATCAGCGACGTCAACTCGAAGGTCGGACCCGAGGTGACGGCGTACCAGCTGAAGACCAACGTGGCCCCGTACACAGCCCTGAACAGCGGCCAGTTCGAGAAGATCAAGATGCCCAAACGCTGGCTATCGGAGAACGCCGTGACCGACCTGCGAGAGGTCGAGTCGAAGATCGCGGTCACCGAGCTCCGCGAAGGCTCCCTGCTCCAGTCGGACATGATGGTCCGCAAGCCCGAACTCCGTGCAGGTGAGCAGGAGATCGCCATCATGATCGACGCCTCCACCGGCGTAGCGGGAAAGATCACACCGGGCGCGACGGTCAACATCTACGCCACGTTCGCCGGTGAGGAGCAGGGCGACGCGGCCCAGTCCAAGGTCATCGTCTCCAACGCCAAGGTGCTGGACGTCGGCGAGCTGACCCCTCTGGACCCGAGCGCGGACGACCGGGGGACCCGGGCGACCGAGGCCGTGCCGATCACCTTCGCCCTGAACACGCTGGACACCCAGCGCGTCGCCTACGCCGAGTCCTTCGCGGAGCACGTGCGTCTCGCGCTCGTCGCCCCGGGCAGCGACGGCACCATCCGTCCGGGGGACCGCACCTACACGCTCGACAAGGACAAGTGAGGATGGGATGACCACCAGAATCCTCCCCGCCGTCGGTGACCTCGACGCGGCCCGCTCCGTCACCACCCTGCTCAGCCAGCTCCCCGACGCCGAACCCGCGACCCCGGTCGGCGACTCCACCCAGCTCATCGACACCCTGGCCCGCCTCGCGGGCGAGGCGATCGACGAGCTGCCCGAGGTGGTGCTGGTCCACGAGCGGATCGGCCCGGTGCCGGCCCTGGAGCTGATCCGGGAGGTGTCGATGAGGTTCCCGTCCGTCGGCGTCGTCCTGATCACCGCGGACGCCAGTCCGAGCCTCTTCGCCGACGCGATGGACTCCGGGGCGCGCGGCCTGGTCACCCTGCCGCTGAGCTACGAGGAGCTGGCCAACCGGGTCCAGGCGGCCGCCCAGTGGTCCTCCGGCGTACGCCGCCATCTCACCTCCGCGAACGACGTCTTCACCGGCCCCGGCGGCACGGTGGTCACGGTCACCGGCGCGAAGGGCGGCGTCGGCGCGACCGTCACCGCCATCCAGCTCGCCCTGGCCGCGCAGGCGTCCGGCAACACGGTGGCGCTGGTGGACATGGATCTCCAGACCGGGGACATCGCCTCGTTCCTCGACGTCCAGTTCCGCCGCTCCCTGGTCGACCTCGCCCTGATCACCGACATCTCGCCCCGGGTGCTGTCGGACGCGGTGTTCTCCCACTCCACCGGCCTCGCCCTGCTCCTCGCCCCCGGCGAGGGCGAACGCGGCGAGGAGGTCAGCGACCGTTCGGCCCGTCAGATCGTCAGCGCGCTCCGCACCCGCTACGAGATCGTCGTCATCGACTGCGGCGGCCAGATGAACGGGGCCAACGCCGCGGCCATCGAGATGGCGGACGTGGCCCTGCTGGTCACGACCCCGGACGTGATCGCGGTGCGCGGCGCGAAACGCATCGTACGGATGTGGGAACGGCTCCAGATCCGCAAGGCCGAGGAGACGATCACCCTCGTCAACCGCTTCACCCGCAACACGGAGATCCAGCCGCCGCTGATCCAGAAGATCACCGGCACCCGGGTCGCGTCGGCGGCGATCCCCGCGAACTTCAAGGAACTCCAGGCGTCCATCGACTCCGGACGCCTGCACGAACTGGACGCCAAGAGCACGGTCAAGCAGGCGCTCTGGGGCCTGGCCGGAGAGCTGGGCATCGTCAAGGAGAGCGCGACGGCGAAGAAGAGCGGCGGCGCCCTGGTCAAGCGGAACAGCGGCGCTCCGAAGAACGACCGGGGCTCGATCGGACGCCCGCGCCGCCGGCGCGACGGCTCCGGCCGTGGACTCGGAGACTCCGAGGGGACACGTTGAGCGATGACCACCACAAGGACGGCACGAAGCGGCATACGGGGGCGGATCACCGCCCTACGTGACCGCTGGTACGGGAACAGGCCGGGGGCCGGGAACGGAACCGGGACCGGGGCCGGGGCCGGGGACATAAACGGGACCGGGACCGGGGCCGGGGACATAAACGGGACCGGGACCGGGGCCGGGGACAGAAATGGGACCGGGAGCCGGAACCGGGACCGGAACCGGAACTGGAACCGGGGCCACGACCGGAACTGGAACCGGGACCGGGACCGGGACCGGGGACAGACCGCGATCGAGTTCCTGGGCATGACCCCCTTCATCATCCTGATCATGCTCGTGCTCTGGGAGTGCGCCCTGATCGGCTACACCTTCAGCCTCGCGGGCAACGCGGCCGACGTGGGCGCGCGCAAGGGCAGCGGGGCGGAGTACGGGGCGGGGGCGGCCTGTCGAGCCGGCGCGCTGAAGGACCTCCCCGACGCCTGGAGGGACGGTGCCCGGATCCGCTGCGACGGGAGCAGCAGCCGCCTATACGAGACCACGGTGAGGCTGAAGGTTCCCGTGCTGGTGCCGGGCCTCTTCGACCTCGACACGCAGATCAAGGGCAGGGCGGGATCGCCGAAGGAGGACCAGCGGTGGTGACGGAACATCCGTACAGCGGGCGCACCCGCTCCGTACGAGCGAGGGACGACCGGGGCCAGGTCGCCATGGAGTACCTCGGCTTCCTCCCCCTGCTGCTTCTCGTCGCGATGGCGGCCATCCAGCTGGGCCTGGCCGCGTACGCCGCCAACCAGGCGGGTACGGCCGCGCGCGCCGGAGCCCGTACGGAAGCCAGCGTGGACGCCCGGGGGAGCGGTCGGTCCAACGCCCGCGACGCCGTGAGCGACTGGGTGAAGGAGGGCGGATTCCGCTACCGCAGGAGCGGCGGGCAGGACATCACGGTCACGGTCCGGGTCAAGGTGCCCTCCGTGGTGCCGGGACTGGACGACTGGTGGGCCGAGCGGAGCACGACCATGCCCAACGAGAAGTCCAGGATCGGTTCCTGACCCCCGCGCCTCCACCCTCCCCCCACCCCCCCCACGTACGGCCCTGACCCGGGCCGGACCGGACCTGTCGGACCAGCACCGTCCGCGAACACCGAGGAGAGCTACGCCGATGAGCCTGCGGGCACGCATGACCGCTCCTGAGGAACAGGGCGGGGCACGGGAGGACGGCCACATGGTGGCCACCTACCGGGCCAAGCTGCTGGAGGAGATCGACCTCGCGGAGATGTCCTCGCTGGCCGCCGCCGACCGGCGGGCCCGGCTGGAGCGCGTCCTCGGCCACATCATCAGCCGCGAGGGCCCGGTCCTCTCCACCGTCGAACGCTCGCAGCTGATCCGCCGCGTCGTCGACGAGGCACTCGGACTCGGCATCCTGGAACCGCTCCTGGAGGACGCGTCCATCACCGAGATCATGGTCAACGGCCCCGACCAGATCTTCGTCGAGCGCAACGGCAGGGTCGAACAGCTCCCGATGCGCTTCGGCTCCCACGAACAGCTGATGCAGACCATCGAGCGGATCGTGTCGACCGTCAACCGCCGCGTCGACGAGTCCAACCCGATGGTCGACGCCCGCCTGCCCAGCGGTGAACGTGTCAACGTGATCATCCCGCCGCTCTCGCTGACCGGCGCGACGCTCACCATCCGGCGGTTCCCCCGCTCCTTCACGCTCCAGGAGATGATCGGCTTCGGTTCGCTGGACGAACAGATGCTGGTCCTGCTCGCCGGGCTGGTGCAGGCCAAGCTCAACATCATCGTCTCCGGGGCCACCGGCACCGGCAAGACGACCCTCCTCAACGCCCTGTCCGGGCTGATCCCGAACATCGAGCGCATCGTCACCATCGAGGACTCCGCCGAACTCCAGCTCCAGCAGAGCCACGTCATCCGGCTGGAGACCCGCCCGGCGAACGTCGAGGGCAAGGGCCAGATCACCATCCGCGACCTGGTCCGCAACTCGCTGCGTATGCGCCCCGACCGCATCGTCGTCGGTGAGGTCCGAGGCGGCGAGTCCCTCGACATGCTCCAGGCGATGTCCACCGGTCACGACGGTTCGCTGGCCACCGTGCACGCCAACAGCGCCGAGGACGCGCTGATGCGTCTCCAGACCCTCGCCTCGATGTCGGAGGTCGAGATCCCCTTCGAGGCGCTGCACGACCAGATCAACAGCGCCGTCGACGTGATCGTCCAGCTCACCCGGCACGCCGACGGCACCAGGAAGATCACCGAGATCGCCGTCCTCGACTCGCACGGCCGCGACCCGTACCGCATCGTCACGGTCGCGCGGTTCAACGCACAGCCGATGGCCCCCGACGGCCGCATCTACGGCGACTTCCAGTACCTCCCGTTGCCCCGGAAGCTCGCCGAGCGCCTCTACCTGGCCAGTCAGCCCATCCCGCAGGCGTTCGGCGTCGCCCAGTCCGCCGAACAACTCGCCACCCGAGAGGCCAACTAGGTACCGAGCCATGGACAACGTCAACCTCCCCCTGGTCACCGTCGGCGTCACGCTGCTGGCCTGCGTGCTCGGCGTGATCGGCCTGCACTCCTACTCCGGCGGCAAGGCCGACCGCGACGCCCTCGTCGACCGGCTCTCCCACGTCGGGCAGATCCCGGAGACGGGCCGCCCCCGCCGCTTCAAGGGCTTCGACCGCAGACTGCGCGCCACCGCGCTCGGCCGGAGACTGGAGCTGAAGCTCGCGGCGACCGGCATGGACATCACCCCCGGCGAGTTCTTCGTCTACGCGGTCGTCGCGATGGCGGGGCTCTGGATGATCGCCTCCTCCATACTCGCCGCGTTCTTCGGCCCGGTCGCCGCACTGATCGGCCTCTGGGGTACCAACGCGTTCCTCAACTGGCAACGGGTCAAGCGCACCGAGCGCTTCATCAACCAGCTCCCCGAGCTCTCCCGCATCCTCGCCAACGCCACCCAGGCGGGCCTTGCCCTGCGCACCTCGCTGTCGATGGCGGCCGAGGAACTGGAAAACCCGGCCGGCGAGGAGCTGGCCCGGGTCGCCAGGCGGCTGGCCGTCGGCGAGCCCCTGGAGGACGCGCTGAGCGAGCTGACCGACCGGCTCCCCTCCCGCGAACTGGTAGTCCTGGTAACGACGCTGGTCCTCTCCAACCGTGCCGGCGGTACGGTCGTCAGCTCGCTGCGCAACCTCACCGAGACCCTGGAGGAGCGCAAGGAGACCCGCCGCGAGGTCAAGACCCAGCTCTCCCAGGTCACCGTGACCGCGTACGCGGTACCCCTCTTCGGAATCGGGGCGATGCTGCTGATGAACGCGGTCATGCCCGGGGCGCTGGACCGGATGACGGGGGCGTTCTTCGGCCAGGTGGCGGTGGTTGTGTCCATCGTCCTCTACGCCATCGGGTTCGTCGTCATCCGCCGCTTCTCCCGTATCGATGTCTGAACCGATGCCTGAGCCCAGGAACCAGGAAGAAAGGGGACGGACATGGACCTGCTGCTAGCCCTGGTCGTCGGCCTCGCCGTCTACGGGGCCATCCACGGCATCCGGATGTACCGGGCCGACGCCAAACTCCCCGGCGACCTGGCCGTGGCCCTGGAGTCCGGGGCCTCCCGCACCAGCGCGGTCGGCTCCGGCATCGACCGCCTCGGCATCCGCTGGGCCCCCATGGTGCTGCGGATGATGGGCCCCAAGGCCGTCAACAAGAAGCGCCGCCAGATCGACCTGGCGGGCAACCCCGGCGGCCTCACCCTCGACCGTTACGCGGCCCGCCGCGCCGTCTACGGCGCGCTGGGCGTCCTCGGCGCGTTCTCGATGCTCCTGCGCGGCCAGCTGTTCCTGGCCCTCCTGATGGTCGCCTTCGGCCTGTTCTGGGTCGAGGCCGGGATCTGGTCGGCGATCCGGGTGCGCCGTGAGCACATCGAGCGGACGCTGCCGGACTTCCTCGACGTCCTGGCCGTCGTCGTCTCGGCGGGGCTCGGCTTCCGGCAGGCACTCGACCGGGTCGCGGAGAAGTACGAGGGCCCCTGGTCGGACGAGCTGCGCATCACGCTCCGGCAGATGGACATGGGCGTCAGCCGCCGCCAGGCCTTCGAGGAACTCCGCAGACGCAACGACTCCGAACAGGTCGCCATGTTCGTCACGACGCTCCAGCAGGGCGAGGAGCTGGGCGCGCCGATCGTGGAGACGCTCATCCAGATCGCCAACGACATGCGCCGCACAGACGCCCAGAACGCCCGCCGCAAGGCGGCCAGGGCGGTCCCGAAGGCCACGTTCGCGGTGACCACGTTCCTCCTCCCGGGCACGCTGCTCCTCCTCACTGTCGGATTCGTGTACGGAGCCGACGTCGACCTCACGTCCCTCACGGGCGGATGAGATGAACGCCGGACGGGACGACATGAATGACGGACGGGATCACATGACGACGGGCCGGATGACATGAACGACGGGCCGGATGGGGACGGGACTCCTACGTTCCGGAACGCCTGCTGAAGCGGTCGGCCGGCCGTGCGGAGCACGAGCGTTACGGGGAATGAGACGGAGGTGACAGCACATGGCATTCCAGCTCAGCGGAGCCCAGCCCGGACTGACGGCGGAACTGACCCGCGCCCATGCCGGAACCCCGGCCCGCCCGGCCTTCGCCATCCAGGTCAACGCTCTCCAGGCGATGTGCCGCCAGGTCTTCGGCTTCCGCCTGGCGATGATCGCGATAGCGACCCCGTACGCGATCGACCGTACCGCTCCCGGCCTGCCCACCTGGTTCATCGGCTCGGCGATCCTGGTCACCTTCATGGGCTCGTACCTGCTGTTCCGGGACTGGGAGCGGTTCGGCCCGGTGCTCCTGCGGCACCCCTGGCTCCTGGCCGTCGACGTGTCCTTCGGCGCGCTGCTGCTCATCACGGCGACCCCCGAGTCGACCCTCGCGTACGTCACCGTCTGCACCCCGCTGCTGGCCGGCCTGGTCCAGGGCTGGCGCGGTGCGGCGGTCTTCGCGGCGCTCCAGGTGGTCATCGTCTTCGGCGTGTACGCGAGCGTCCCGAAGCTGGAGCCGGGCGGGGCGCCGGCCCTGCTCCTGCCCGGCTTCTGCGTAATCGCCGGGGCGGTCGGGGTCACCCTGCGCAACCTCCTCCTGCGCTTCGGGACGGCCACCCAGGCGCTCACCGAGACCCGGGCGCGGCTGGCGGTCAACGAGGCGGTGGAGGGCGAGCGCACCCGCCTGGCCCGGGAGATGCACGACTCGGTCGCCAAGACCCTGCACGGTCTGGCGCTGGCCGCCGACGGACTGGCGGGCTCGGCCGGGCGCATGGACCCGCCCACCGTGAAACTCCAGGCGGAACTGGTCGCCCGCGCCGCCCGCCGGGCCGCCGCCGAATCCCGGGAACTGCTCACCGACCTGCGCCGGGAACAGGGCCTGGAGGGCGGCGTCGACCTGGTCGCGGAACTGGCGTCCCAGGCGCGGGACTTCACCGACCGCCACCCGGTCACGGCCACCTTCCGCCGGCTCGCCGAAGAGACCCCGGTCCCGCCCGTACCGCAGGCGGTCGCCCGGCAACTCCTCACCGTCGCCTCCGAGGCACTGGAGAACGCCCACCGCCACGCGGGCCCTTCCTACCTGATCGTCCTCGCGGGCGTGCAAGGCGACATGCTGCGCATCAGCGTGTACGACGACGGGCGCGGCCTCCCCGCCGGAACGACGCTCGACACCCTCCGCAGGGCCGGCCACTTCGGCCTCGTCGGCATGGTGGAGCGGGCCGCCTCCATCGGGGCCCGCATCCGGATCGGCCGCGGGAAGGCGGAGAAGGGCACGGAGGTGAGAGTGGAGCTCCCCCTGGCGGCGCTGACGGGACCGGCCGCCGGGGAGAACACCCCGCCGCCCTCCCCGCCCGCCCCCGCGCCGCAGACCTCACCACCGCTCCCGCCGTCGCTCGCGCCCGAGCACGTCACGACCCCCCACCCATGACCCCGACCCTGAGAGGAGGTCGCAGCATGCCGGACGATGTCACCCCCACGAACCGCGATGGGGCGTCGGCCCGTCACCACGCCCCCCAGCACACGTCGTCGCCCAACCCGCTCGCCCAGGCCCCCGGTCCCGCCGGCCGGCCAGGACACCAGCACACTGCGATCCAGCACCCGGCCGCGCCGACCCCGTACCCCGCGTTCGGAGGGCCCACCGCGTCGCCCTTCCCACCGGCTCCCGCGGCTCCCGAACCGGCCCGGCTCCGGGTGGTGGTCGCGGACGACAACCCGGTGGTCCGGGCGGGGCTGGGCGTCCTGCTCTCGGGTCGGGCGGACATCCAGGTCGTCGCAGAGGCGGCGGACGGCCGCGAGGCCTACGAGAAGACGCTCCAGCACCGCCCCGACGTGGTTCTGCTCGACGTCCGGATGCCCGGCGTGGACGGCATCTCGGCCCTGCCGCACCTGGTCGGCCTCGCGCCCGTGCTGATGCTGACGTACAACAGGGAGAGCGAGATCGTCCACGAGGCGCTGCGCCTGGGTGCGGGCGGCTACCTGGTGCACGGAGAGTTCACCGCGGACCAACTGGTCCGTGCCGTGCGCGACACGAAGGACGGCCGCGCGAACTTCACCGCCACGGCCGCCGACGCCCTGCTGGCCCACATGCGACTGGGATCGGCTCCGCCCCGGGGCCCCCTGCCGGAGGGGCTCGGATCGGCCCTGACGGCGGCGCCCCTCCCCGCGCACCCGGCGCCACGCCCCCTCGAAAATTCGGAAAGTCTTTCGCAACTGCAACCTTCTGTGGGACAGTCTTCTCTGTCCGGGGGGTCGGCGCCCGCCCCCAACAGGCGGCAATACAAGCTGAGTTCGCGGGAGGTGGAGGTCATGGACCTGATTGCGTCCGGAATGAGTAATCAGCAGATCGCCGCCACCTGCTTCATCAGTGAGAAGACGGTCAAGAACCACATCAACCGCATCTTCACGAAACTCCACAGCACCACCCGCAGCGAGGCGATCGCCCACTGGCTCGGCACCGCGCCCCGGAGCACCGGGCGGCAGCCATGACCGAGCGATCGCGCAACGAGGCTACGCAGAAAGCCTTTTGGGCCCGGGAATGGGCCCACGGGCCCTCTGGGGCGGTAGGGGTTCTCCCGTATGTTTCTCACGTCGTCAATGGCACCGGCCGGGAGGAAGCCGGTACCGAGGGCGGCACCGCAGGAACGTGCGAGTCGGCCGGCAATCGGTCGGCCGAACCCGGAGGGGACCACCATGTCGGACATTACCCTGAAGACCGCCGTCCGCGTCAACGGCTGGGCCAACACCGCCGTCAGCAGCATCCAGAAGCGCTACGCGGCGAAGGACCGAGGGCAGACGGCGTTCGAGTATCTGGGCATCATTCTGGTGGTTGTGGCGATCATCGGTGCGATTGCGGCAGCCGGGATCGGTGGGAACATCTCGGAGCGCATCGACGGACTGGTGACCGCCATCACCTCTGGCTGATGCGTACACGTCCACGCGGCGACGCAGGGCAGGCCTTCCCCATCTACATCGTGATGGTGGCGGGCCTGCTCTTCCTTGCGTTGGCCTTCTTCGCTGTGGGCAAGGCCTCGGCCTTGCGCAACGGTTCCCAGGGCGCGGCGGACGCCGCCGCGCTGGCTGCCGCGCATAAGGCACGCGCCGATTTCGGGCCCGGATTCCTCGGCTCGCTGCCCGGCAACGCGCTGGATGCCTTCCTCATCGCGCCTTTCGCCCCGCCCTGCGCCGAGGCGCAGAGACTTGCCGAGGCCAACGACGCGAAGAGGGAGCTCTGCTATCCAACCCACGGATACCTGCGCGACAAGATCACGGTCGAGGTTGAGGGACACGAATCGGTGGACTCGCCGGTGATCCCCGGTTCACAGAACAAGAAGGCCAACGCCAAGGCCACCGCGCTCATCGAGTTCCGCTGCCCCAACCCGGTAGTCATCGACGCCAACAGTGACGGCTCCCCGGAGGCATTCATCTTCACGTGCAGGAGCGGCGATGTCATCAAGATCGCGACGGCCGAAATCGGTCGGCCCGGGCTGTGGGAGAGCGTGGGCAGAACTCTCTTCGATGTGCGGTTGGTCGACCAGTGACAGCGAAGCGAACGACTAGTAGAGGAATCGGACCATGAGCATGCGGCGGACCACGACGACCAGAAGGGCGATGGCGGCTGTCTCCGTGACGGCTGCTCTTGCCCTCGCGCTCGCCGGCTGCGGCGATGACGGAGGCGAGGAGCCCGGCAACGAGGGCTCCAGCGCACCGTCCGCCCCGGCCAGCCCCTCTGCGGAGGACAAGGGCGAGCCGCAGCAGGAGGACACGGCTGCGGGCGAGAACGTGGACCCGGACGTGAAGCTCGCGGAAGCCCGGGGGATGGGTGGGCTCGTCCTGGTGATCAACGAGGCCAAGCGCGACTCGGGCGGATTCCTCACCGTTCAGGGGGAAGTCACCAATGAGGGGGACCAGGCACGGATCACCACGGCGTGGTCCGGGTCCGAGGTGAACCTGGTGAACAAGAACCCCAACTCCGTCGCCGGCGCGACGCTCGTGGACAAGGTGGGGAAGAAGCGCTACTACGTGCTCCGTGACACGGACTCCCGCTGCCTGTGCACCACGGCGATCTCATCCCTCGCCCCCGGCAAGTCTGCGCCAATCTTCATGCAGTTCCCCGCCCCGCCGCAGGGCACGACCGAGGTCGACTTCACTCTCCCGACCTTCGCCACCACCTCGCTGAAGATTTCTGGGTGAGTGCGGCCATGAAGACCACAAAGCGCCCCCGGGCGGCCCACCACATGGGCCAAGCCGTCGCGGTTGCCGTGCTGATCGCCGGCACCACGCTGCTCGGCGCCTCGCCCTCGTACGCCGACGACGGGCCGAGCGTCCCGCCCGGGACGGAGGCGACGTCGGAGCCGCCCGTCCCCGTCGACCCGAACGACCCGGACCTGAAGATGCCGGAGGGCGGCACCCTTGCCCCCGGCCGGGTTCTGGACATCGTCCAGGTCGTGGAGGACCTCGGCGGCGAGGAACGCCGCGAGGACAGCAACGCCGACATCAAGTTCGCACTCCAGGCCGAAGTCCTCTTCGGCAAGGACAGCGCGAAGCTCGGTTCGGCGGCCAACGCCCGTATCGCCGCGATCGCCGCCGAGATCAAGAAGCAGAACGCGACCAAGGTCCGCGTCTTCGGCTTCACCGACAACCTCGGCTCCTCGGCCCACGGCGACATCCTGTCCAAGCAGCGCGCCGACGCCGTGCACGGGGTCCTGTCGAAGGAGCTCGGCGCCACGATCACGTACGAGATCCGGGGCTACGGCGAGCAGTACCCGATCGCCAGCAACAGCAACGAAGAGGGCCGCAAGAAGAACCGCCGCGTGGAGGTCTCCTTCCCGCGCGGCGCGGGGTCCTGACCTCCTGCGCACCCCACGGGAGACGGCCCGGTCCGGCGCGCGACGACCATCGCGTGCCGGACCGTTCGTCGTTACGGCGAACATGGCGAACATGGCGAACATGGCGAACATGGCGGACATGGCAGACACGGCGGATGCGGCGGACGGCCCGCCCGGAGGTCCGGCAGGGCCGTAAACCAGCCACATTCTCTCCGAGCCCGTCACCCGAACGGCGGACCGTCGTTTGCGTTGTGGATCAGACACATCCCCTACGGACAAGAACGCGGTGGGCCCCTCGTGCGGCCGGGCCGGAATCAGGACCGGCGGCAGGTGCGGCGGGGTGCGACACGCCGTGCGCCACGGAGACGTGGGTCAGCGGGTGTGCCGGGGTGCGCGGACGAACAGGCGTCGAGGAAGGGCGGAAGGGGTGATGGGTGTGGAGGCCCACGCGACGAACGAGCGGGTGACGGGACGCACCTGGACGGTGCGGCTGGACCCTGTCGGCCGCGGCCGGGCGGACGTACGCGTCTCGTGCAGCCGCCCGGCCTGCGCCGCGCAGGTGCTGCCCTCCGCGGCCGTCGGCCGTACGGCGGCGGTCGAGCACCTCAAGGCCCACCTGCGCGCGGGCCCGGCCCCCAGCCCGTCGGCGTACTGCGCCTGCCGGGCCGCGGAATGCCACACCCACATCCGCCCCGCCGGACCCCGTGAGCGCCCCGCGCCCTGGAGGTGCGGCGGGGCGGTCGTCCTGGCCGTCGTCACGGACCGGGGAGGGCGCTGGTGGCAGGTGATGGAGTGCTGCTCGCGCTGTGCCGCCGCGCATCCCACCGCGAAGATCGCCGCGACCGCCCCGGCTCTCGACCGGACGGCTCCGTCCGCACCCTCCCGGGCCGCGGCCGCCCCCGCGTCGATGGTGTCGGCCGTCGGCCCGCACTTCTCCCACAGCGCCGCCGGGGCCAACCCCCCGCACGAGGTGCCGGCCCCCCGGTCCGAGAGGCCCCCGCGGCCCCCGAGGCCGGCGCGGCAGCGCGCCCGGCGGGGAAGGATCGCTCAGCGGTTCGTCCCGCACGACCTTCGGCCCATCTCCCTGCGCGACGAACTGACCGAACTCGGCGAACTCTTCCGCGCCTACCAGCAGCGCCCCGAACCCGACCTCGCGATGCTCGCCGACCTCCACGCCCGCAAGGCGAAGGCCTTCAGCGCCTGGGCCGAAGTCACCGCCGACACCGGACTCCGCCTCGACGCCCAGCGAGCCGAACAGGCCGCCGCCACCGCCCGTCTCCAGCATTTGCACCGCATCGGTGAAGCCCCGGAAGGCGAAGGCCCCGCTGTGCCCCGGCTTCTGACCGCGCCCGCCCAGTGGGATCACGCACGGGCCGTCCTCGCCCACGTGGCCGACCACGCGCCCCTGCCGGGGCCGGAGGCCCGCCTGCTGGTGGTGATGCTGACGCTGCGCACCGCGCAGTCCGGTACCGGCAACCTCGTCGGGCAGGACCTCAAGGGGCTGCCCCTGGCGGAACCCGAACACCTGGTGGAGCAACTGCTGGAGTGCGGCTGGCTGAAAATCGCCGGTACGGTCGAGGAGCTGATCGCCTCCCGCCCGGAGAACCCCACCCGCATCGACGTGCCGTCCCTGACGCCCGACGAGAGCAACCCGGGCCCGTTCACCTTCGGCAGGAAGATGCGCCCCAAGCTCAGCGGCTGGGCCCAGCGAGTCGTCGGCGAGAAGAAGCTCCGCAAGGGCAAGACCACGGCCGACGCACGCCTCCTCGCCCTGGCCCTGGCCACCGGCGTCACAGCCGATGGACGCCTGGGGCCCGAGGGCGAGGGCCTCGACGTGGAAGCCCTCTCCTCCTGGTGCGCCATCGCTCCCGGCGACCTCCGTGAGGTGGTGGACCGGCTGACCGCGGCGGACTGGCTGACGGAGGCGGTCGACACCGACACCGTCCGCACCGATGCCGACCCTGTCACCGACACCGACACCGACACCGACACCAATACCGACCCCGTCACCGTCCTCAGCGGCCGGCTGACCGAACGCGTCCTCCCTCTCACCTGCCCGCTGTCCTGAGAAGTGGAGGCGGCTGTCCTGAGAAGTGGAGGCGGAAGCGGACGCGGGCCGGGCTTCGGTCCTTCCGACGCTCCCGGACCGCGTCCCGCCGCGCATCTCATTGCTGGTGCCACACCCGCCCTGAGATCATCCGGGCATGACATCAGAGACGATCGCCGCCGCCGCCTCGGGCACCTGGACCCTGGGCGACCTCGTGGTCAACCGGATCGGGTTCGGGACGATGCGGTTGCCGCAGCAGGGCGAAGCATTCGACGTCGACGCGGTGCCGGGCGATCGGGACCGTGCGATACGAGTGCTGCGCCGAGCCCGCGAACTCGGCGTGAACCACCTCGACACCGCCGCGTTCTACTTCTCGCGACTCCGTTCCGCCAACGAGCTGATCAACAGCGCGCTCGCCCCTTACCCCGACGACCTGGTCATCACCACCAAGGTCGGACCGTGCCGCGACTCCTCGGGCGAGTGGCAGACCCATGCCACGCCGGGACAGCTGCGCGGGCAGGTGGAGGAGAACCTCCGGCAGCTCGGCCGCGACCACCTCGACGTGGTGAACCTGCGCGTCGTGGGAACCGACTCGATCGCCGAGCGGTTCGGTGCGCTGGCCGAACTGCGCGAGGCCGGGCTGATCCGTCATCTCGGGATCTCCAACGTCGTCCCCGCCCAGCTCGCCGAAGCCCGCACCATCGCACCGGTGGTCTGCGTGCAGAACAAGTACGGGCTCGGATCACCGCCGGACCAGGACGCGTTCCTGCGGGCCTGCGGTGAGCAGGGGATCGCCTTCGTGCCCTTCTACTCCATCGCGGGTGCCGGGCGCGAGGCGGGCGCCTCCCCGGACGCCGACGGCGACGCGCTGCTCACCGTCGCCCGCGCGCACGGTGCGACCCCGGCGCAGATCCGGCTGGCCTGGTCGCTCCACCGCGGACCCCATGTGCTCGCCATCCCCGGCACCGGCAACCCGGACCACCTGACCGCCAACGTGGCCGCCGGAGCCCTGCGGCTGTCCGACGACGAACTGACCGTCCTGGAAGCCCTCCACCGCAACGGAGGCACGGGCTGACCGACCCGGCTCGACGGGCCCCGCACTGTCTAGGACACCCCGAGCTGCTCCGCCAGGTCCGCCAACCCCTCCGCGTAGAGGTCGAACCGGTCCGAGGAGGCGGGCGGGTCGCCGACCGGGCGGGCCACATAGGCCGTGCGCAGGCCCAGCGCCTGCGCGCCGCGCAGGTCCCAGGCGTGGGCGGCGACCATCAGCAGCCGCTCCGGCGGCGCCCCGGAACCGGTGACGGCCAGCCGGTAGACCGCCGGGTCCGGCTTGTAAGCGCGGGCGTCCTCGGCGGACAGCGCCTGGTGCCAGCGCAGGCCCGCGTGCGCGTTCAGCTCCAGCAGCGCCGTCCGGCTCGCGTTGGAGAGGCCGATCAGCGGGAAGCGCCCGCCGATCCGGGCGAGCCCCGCCACGGTGTCGGGCCACGGCGGGAGGCGGCGGGCCGAGCGGGCGAGCGCCTCCACCGCTGCCGGATCCCCGACCCCCGCGGCCTCCGCGGCGAGCCCGGCGGCCTCCCGGTCGAGGAGATCGCTGGGCAGGTAGGGCCGGTCGCCGTCGAGGACGCGGCGCTGCTCGCGCTCGATGTGCCGCTGCCACAGCAGCAGGAGCCGCTCGGTCCCGGCGGAGTCCGGGGCGTCCGGGGCGCCGGGGGCGTCGAGTGGCGGATCGAGCGCGCGGACGCCGGCACGCAGTCCGGCGGATTCATCGACGAGTGTGCGGATGCCGGCACGGAGTCCGGCGGGTTCGTCGACGAGCGTGCCGAGTACGTCGAACACGACGGCGTCGATCTTCAGCTCTGCCATGGTGGGGTCTCCTCCGAGGGGGGGTCGTCCGGACAACACCACAAGCCCCGCAACACATCCCCTACTTGACCACCGACCCTGACCCGGCCCCTGACCCGGCCCCTGACCCGGCCCCGGCCATCGCGCCGATGAGCACGGCGACGAGGACGACGAGGGCGACGAGGGCGACGAGGCCCAGGCACTCCAACGCGGTCGCACCGCCGTCCCGTCAGTTGTACGTGTACCGGGGCGGCTCCTGGGTCCGGGTGGCGCGCTCCTCCAGGAGCCCGTCGACGGCCACCCCCGACACCGCACCGGCCGCCGGCGAGACGCCGGGCATGAGAACGCCCTCGATGCCGACGACGTCCCCGGCGACGGCGAAGCCGTACAGCAAGCGGCCCCAGCTCGGGTCCCCGGTCCCCAAGCCGGGCCCAAGTGCGCGGTGCGGGAGCCGTGTCGCGCCCTGGCGCGCCCGCCGTTCCGCTTGGGGCCGCCCGTGGGCCCGTGGACCCACGCCGCCCTGGCCGCGGCTCAGTACCCTCGGATCTGCCGGTGGTCGCCGACCACGACGCCGCGAAGAACCGCGATGGGGGTGGGGCGTCGATGGATGCCGGATTCTTCTACTCGTACCACCTGGGCTGGACGCGGCTGGACGCCCGGACACTGCTGGGCGACTTGGAGGCCGAAGGGCTCCGCCCGACGCACCCGGTGTCCGGCCGCACCGTGCTCGTCAGTCTCGACTCCGCCTCCCTGGGCGCCCGTTCGCCCGTGACCCGCGAGCAGTTGCTGTCCATCGCCGGGCTCCAGCGGCTCCGCGAGGTCGGATTCCGGTTGTGGACCGACGCGGGCCTTGACCTCCTGGTGCGCATCCGGCAGGCCCGGGCCGGCGTCGTCGCCGTGGAGTTCTCCGTGGGGGAGCTGCCCGAGCCGGAGCGGGAACACGCGGTGAGCGCCATCCGGCGGACCGTCGGACGGGCCTCCGTGCTCTGCATCGGTTTCGTCGTCGACCGGAGCGGGGCGACGGCCGCCACCGACTGGGACGGCGTCGTCATCGAGGGCGACGCGCACCTCCACTCCTGGCCGGACGCCGTCGCCGTACGGGACGAGACGGCCGCCCGCCACCCGCAGCTGGCCGTCATGGACGGGGTGGAGATGTCGCCGTGGAAGGTGTACGGGAATGAGGTGCTCGGCGTCTGAGCCCGGCCGCCGCGAACCTCCGGACACCGGGCCGCCACGCACCCCCGGCTCCCTGCCGCCACGCACCTCCGGATGCCGGGCCGCCACGAACCCCGGATGCCGGGCCGCCACGAACCCCGGATGCCGGGCCGCCGCGAACCTCCGGACACTCCCCGGGCCCCGGCCCCCGGTGCGGAGGGACGCCCGCCGACGACGTCATAATCGGCCATATGTCCGATCACCAGCTCCGCGCCCGGCCGCCCGCCGGTCCGGCCCCGGGCCCCCGCACCCCCGGTTCCCGGGCCGCCGCCGCGCTCCGGGCCGCCGCGCCAGCGCTCGCGGTCTACGCCGCCGCCCGGGCCCTGGGGCTCCTGGCCTTCTGGGCAGCCGCGTCCGCCGCCGGGAGGGACCCCCTGGGGCCGCTCAGCGGACGCTGGGACTCCGTCTGGTACCAGCGCATCGCCGAGAACGGCTACCGCTACACCGTCACCCTCCCGGACGGTTCCGTCCACTCCGACCTGGCGTTCTTCCCTCTGCTCCCGGCCCTGGAACGGGCCATCTCCGAGGTGACCCCGCTCACGCTCGGCGGCGCCGGACTCCTGGTCGCCTGGACGGCCGGACTGCTGGCCGCCTGGGGCGTCTACGCCGTCGGCGCCCAGCTGCGAGGACGGCGTACGGGCGTGGTGCTGGCCGCCCTGTGGGGGGTGTACCCGACGGCGTTCGTCCAGTCGATGGCGTACACCGAGACCCTGTTCACCGCGCTCGCCGCCTGGGCGCTGTACGCCGTCCTCCGGGGCCGCTGGATCGTGGCGGGCGCGCTCTGCGTCCTGGCGGGGCTCACCCGGCCCACGGCGGCGGCGCTCATCGCCGCCCTGGCGATCACCGCGGCCGTCACCCTCGTACGGGAGTACCGCGACGAGCGCCGCGCCGGCCCGGTACTGCGCCGCAACGCCCGGATGATCGCGGGCGTGGCGCTCGCACCGCTGGGCTGGCTGGCGTACGTGGTGTTCGTGGCCGTCCGCGAGGGCAGCCCGTTCGCCTACTTCGACGTCCAGGCGCAGTGGGGCAACAACATCGACGGCGGTCGCGCGCTCGCCGCGTTCATCGCCGGCCTTCCGTGGCCCGCCGCCCTCGGCCTCTGCGCGGCGCTCGGGCTGCTGGGGTGGCTGGTGGTGCTGTGCGTACGGCAGCGGCAGCCGCTCCCGGTGCTCGTCTACGCCCTCACGATTGTCGTCATCTCACTGATCGGCGCCGGGTACTTCGGCTCCCGGCCGCGCCTGATGATGCCCGCCTTCCCCTTGCTGCTGCCACCCGCCGTCGCCCTGCTGCGGCTGCGCACGACCGGGCGTACGGCCGCCGTCCTCGCCGTCCTGGCCTGCGTGTCCGCCGCCTACGGGGCCTGGACCCTGCTGGGCGCGGGCCCGCCGTAGCCCCGTCCCAGCGGCCTCGCGCCGCGTTCTCAGGCTCCGGAACCTGACGACGTCCCGGGTGCACCGGAGGCGTGGGCCGTCGCCTTCAGCTCCACCCGTACGCCCGGCCGTACCCCCCACCGCTCCATCGCCCCGGCCTCCGCCTCCACCACGTGCCGGGCCCGGGGCCGGGGCAGCCCGAGGCGGCCGGGCTTCATCGTGCGGACGGCCAGGACCGTGAACTTCCGGTCCAGGTACGCCACATCGATGGGGAACCGCATCCGGAAGGTGTGCACACTCCCGCACGGGGTGAGCATCATCGCCCCCTCGATCCCGTCCCGCCCGAGCAGCCCTTTGGTACGGGCCCGGTACGAGGCCGCTATCCGCAGCGGCACCTCCCGGGCCCCGGAGTCCGTACCGACCGTGAGCGTCCCGTCGCCATCGCGCCATGTCCTCATGGGCACCGACCGTAGCCCCCGGCGGACCCGCCCGGGTCCTATACGGCCGCGCTTGGGCCCCCGGGCCCAAGACCCCTGTTCCCCAGGCCCATTAGGGTCGTTCCGTGGACGCCGTGCTGCTCGCCCTCGCCGCGGTCTGGGGTGCCGTCACCGGACTGCTGATCCCGCGTGCCGCGTACCGGTTCGCCGTCGAGCCGGAGGAGCCCTGGCGTACGGCGTGCCCCGCGGGGCATCCGCTCACCGGCCCGGTCCGCGGCTGGCTGGGGCCGGCCCGGTGCGCGCCCTGCGCCGCCGCCCCGGGAACACCGGCCGCGCCCGGGGCCCACACCGGCACGGGCGCCGATACCGGCCTGCCCGGCGCCGGCCGACCGGGCGCCGAACCCGGCGCGGCCTCCGCCGGGGCGGGCTGCGACGTCGGGCCTCCCGCTTCTGCCGGGGCGGGCGGCGACACGGGAGCCCCGGTCTCTGCCGAGGCGAGCTGCGACACCAGGCCTCCCGCTTCTGCCGGGGCGGGCGGCGACACGGGAGCCCCGGTCTCTGCCGAGGCGAGCTGCGACACCAGGCCTCCCGCTTCCGCCGATGCGGGCTGCGACACCGGGCCGCCCGCTTCCGCCGGGGCGGGCTACGACACGGGAGCCCCGGTCTCTGCCGAGGCGAGCCGCGAAACCGGACCTCCCGCCTCTGCCGAGGCGGGCAACGACACAGGAGCCCCCGCTCCCGCCCCGTCCGTCGCCTACGCCCCCGGTCTCCTCGCTCCGCTGGTCACCGTGGCCGCCTGTGTCGCGCTCGCCGCCGCCACCGGGGCCAGGCCCGAGCTCGTCGGATGGCTGGCGCTGACCCCCGTCGCCGTGCTCCTCGCCGTCGTCGACCGGCGGGTCCACCGGCTGCCCGACCCGCTGACCCTGCCCCTGGCTGCCGCGGCCGTCCTGCTGCTCGGCGGCGCCGCGCTGCTTCCCGGGCACGCCGGATCCTGGACCTCCGGCCTGCTGGGCGGCCTGGCCCTCGGCGGCTTCTACTTCCTGCTCTTCCTGATCAACCCGAACGGCATGGGCTTCGGCGATGTGAAGCTCGCCCTCGCCCTGGGCGTGGCCCTCGGCTGGTACGGCTGGACCGTGCTGTTCGTGGGCGGGTTCGCCGGGTTCCTGTTCGGGGCGGCGTACGGCCTCGCCCTGGTGCTTCTGCGCCGGGCGGGGCGCAGGACCGGCATCCCGTTCGGCCCGTTCATGATCGGCGGGGCGCTGACCGGTCTGCTGCTGGGGGCCCTGGCCGGGTGAGAACGGGGCCCCTCGCGCGGGCGTCCGCACGGGCGGGAATCCGTTCGCGTGCTCCGGGTCCGCCTGACACGATTCCCGTATGTCCGAACCATCCGACGCCGTCCCCGGCCCTGCCCCCGCTCCTTCCTCCGCTCCCGTCCCTGCCCCCCTCCCCTTCGACTCCGCGGCCTCCCGCGACCGGTTCGAGGCCCTCGTCGCCGAGGCCGACGCCGTGTCCGTGGACGGCTGGGACTTCTCCTGGCTGGAGGGCCGGGCCACCGAGGAGCGCCCCTCCTGGGGGTACGCCCGCGCGATGGCCGACCGCCTCGGCCGGGCCCATGCCGCTCTCGACCTCCAGACCGGTGGCGGCGAGGTCCTGGCCGCCGCGCCGAAGCTGCCTCCGGTCACCGTGGCCACGGAGGCCTGGCCGCCCAACATCGCCCGCGCCACCGCCCTCCTGCACCCGCTCGGGGCGGTCGTCGTCGCCGACGAGGACGAGCCGCCGCTGCCCTTCGGGGACGCCGCCTTCGATCTCGTGGTCAGCCGCCATCCGGTCACCACATGGTGGGAGGAGATCGCGCGGGTCCTCGCACCCGGCGGCACGTACTTCTCGCAGCAGGTCGGCCCGGCCAGCGTCTTCGAACTCGTCGAGTACTTCCTCGGCCCGCAGCCGCCCGAGGTCCGCCGCGGCCGGCACCCGGAGGACGCGCGGGCCGCCGCGACGGCGGCCGGACTCGACGTGGTCGACCTGCGTTCCGAGACCCTGCGCACCGAGTTCCACGACATCGGCGCGGTGGTCTACTTCCTGCGCAAGGTGATCTGGATGGTCCCCGGATTCACCGTCGAGCGGTACCGGTCCCAACTGGCCGCACTGCACCGGCAGATCGAGGCGGAAGGACCGTTCCGCGCCCGCACCGCCCGCTTCCTGATCGAGGCCCGCAAGCCCCGGTGACGGCGGCAGGGGCCCGTCCGCCGGGCAACCGCCTACCCCGGCCGCCGGTCAACCCGTTTACCCCGTACGCCAGTTCAGCCTCGCCCCGGAGGCAACGGGATCGTGCGGGCGGCCGTCCTACTCGACGGGACGCACGCCCAGCGAAGGGCCCAGCGAAGGGCCCAGCGAAGGGCCCAGCGAAGGAGGGGAGCGGTCATGAGCCTGGAGAGGGAAGGCTGCGCGGCGCCTGCCGGGCGCGCGCGGCACGGCAACGCCGACTGGCTCACGGGGGCAAGGATCACCGCGGTCCTCGGCGTCTACTACCGGCCCGAGGGCCGGGCGGGCGAGCCGGAGGCCGTCGAGTTCGTCCTCTCGGGCGACCAGTCCGTCCTGCTGACCTGCGCCTCCGACCGGACGCTGCACGTCACCCCGGGCGCCTGGCCGAGGCTGCCCGACTGGTGCGTACCGGCGAGCCGGTGGCAGCACGCCCCGCCCGCCCTCCTCCCGCCGGTGCCGCATGGGGGAGCGTGGACGGTCGTGGGCACCCAGGAGCTGAGGGACGCCGGCGGGGAGGTGCTCCAGGCCGTCATCCGGTGCGAGGAAGGGGACTTCGTGGTGGTTGCCGGGGACACGATGGCCATCCGCTTCGAGCCTCACGCCCGACCCATGAGCCCTGCCCTTGACCCGCAAGCCCTGCACTGACCCCAGGAGCCCCACCTCTGGCCCACGAGCCGCGCCCCTGACTCCGCGAGCCGCGCCCTTGGCCCCAGGAGCCCCGCCCCTGACTCCGCGAGCCGCGCCACGCACGCACTCCCGTACCCCCGAGTGGACCCCGCCCCCCGGCCGCCTACGCGTGCGGCCCCACCGTCACCGGGCCGACCGTCAGTTCCGCCGTCCCCTCCATGATCGCGGCGACCCGCTCCACCTGCTCCTCCAGCGCGCGGAGCCCGGCCGGCGGCAGGGGCTCCAGCGGCTCCACCGTCACCGCGAGCCGGCGGCCCGAGCGGCGCAGGTGCCAGACGCCGGCCACCGTGCCGTCCACCAGCAGCACCGGGAAGTTCCCCGCCTGCCCGCCTGCGAGAGCCCGCTCGTACGCGGCCCCCGGGAACAGCCGCTCACGGGGCTGGGAGGCGATGGTGAAAGCGTCGAAGTACGGGAGCAGGCGCACGCCGCGCACCGGTGACGCCGGGAAGTCCGTGTCGCCCGCGACCACCCACGCCGGACCCGCGTCCTCGAACATCACCTTCTCGATCGCCCCCGCCGCCGCCAGCGCGGCGAACCGGTCGGCCGCCCAGGGCTTCGGCGCGGCGAGCCAGCGGGCGAAGTGGGCGGAGGTGGCCGGCCCGTATGCGCGCAGATACCGCTCGATCAGGGCGGCCGTCGCCCCGGGGCCGGGCAGCGGGGTGCACCCGGGGTTGGTGTACGTCGCCTTCCGCCCCCGGTTCGGGGCGTAGACGAGGGCGCCGCGGTGGCCGGCCAGGTGCAGGACCTGCCGCCAGCGCGGCCACATCGTCTGGAATCCGGGCATCACCAGGTCCCCGGCCCACGGCCCGGTCCGCGCGACGACCTCCTCGGAGAGCTCGTCGATCGTGAGCTCCGCCCCGGTCAGCGCCTCCGCGACGGCCGCGACGACCGCCTCCACCTGGTCCGGGGTCATCCGGGCGTCCTTGGAGAAGGGGTTCTGGCCCGCCGGCACGGCGGACAGGGCCCCGGTCCACAGCGGCAGGTCCGCCGCGGGCAGCAGGTGGACCGTGCCGCGCGGTCCGAACGTCTTGACCAGGGTCCGGTCGGTCCACAGGGCCGTACGGACGTCCGTACGGGTCAGCCCGTCCCCGCGCAGCCCCACGGACAGCTCGGCCGCCGACAGCACCTGGGCGTGCGCGCCGAGCGTCGAGGCCACCGCCGCGCCGGGGGTGGTGGCGCCGCGCGACGCGGTGGCGGCGGCATCCGGGTGGAGGTGCTGGCGGGCCAGCCTCCGGGCGTTCGCCCCGGTCCAGCTCACGGTCGCTGCCGCTGCCGATGTAGCGCGGGATCCTGTCGTCATGCCGTCGAACCTAGAGCCCTCAGAGGTCAGGTTCCGTCCTCAACGGCCCGGACGGCGTCAAGCCGACGCCGTACCGCTCCCCCTCGACACCGGAGCCGACACCTGGGCCGATATCGGGGCCGACACCGAGGCCGACACCGAGGCCGACACCGGGGCCGACACCGGGGCCGATATCGGGGCCGATATCGGGGCCGACACCGAGGCCGACACCGGGCGGCTCCGGGGCCCCACGGGCGTCCGCCGCCCTGCCCGGAGCGCAGTCCGGTGAATCCGGAGAGTAATGATGGAGTGGCGTTGCACGCGGCAGTACTTACGAAGGGTTATGGTGGAAACCCCCCCTCGGGCCGGTCCGTATCCCCCCCCACGGACCGGCCCGTTTTTTACGGGCCGACGGCGGCACCGCCGCGCGGCCCCCGGGAGTTCTCGTTCTTCCCGGCGCGCAGGCCCCGTTGAGCCGACGTCAGCTGCGACCGGCCCAGATGTTCGTGCCCGCCGTGTCCACGGCGAAGGCGTCGATCTCCTTCAGCTCGTCGGCGGTCAGAGCCGGGCCCGCGAGGGCCGCCACGTTCTCCTCCAGCTGCTTCACGCTCGACGCGCCGATCAGTGCCGAGGTCATCCGGCTGTCGCGCAGCACCCACGCGATGGCGAGCTGGGCGAGCGACTGGCCGCGGCCCCGCGCGATGTCGTCGAGCCCGTTGAGCCGGCGGACCACCTCGTCGGAGAGCAGGTCCGGGTCGAGGGACTTGCCCTGGGTGGCGCGCGAGCCCTCCGGAATGCCCTTCAGGTACTTGTTCGTGAGCAGGCCCTGGGCGAGCGGCACGAAGGAGATGCAGCCCATCCCGGCCGCCTCCAGGGTGTCGAGCAACCCGTCGTCCTCGATCCAGCGGTTGATCATGGAGTAGGACGGCTGGTGGATCAGCGCCGGCACGCCCATCTCCCTGAGCAGCCCGGCCGCCTCGGCGGTCTGCTCCGCGTTGTACGAGGAGACGCCCACGTACAGCGCCTTGCCCTGCCGCACGGCGGACGCCAGGGCGCCCATCGTCTCCTCCAGCGGGGTGTGCGGGTCGAAGCGGTGCGAGTAGAAGACGTCGACGTAGTCGAGGCCCATCCGCTTCAGGGAGGCGTCGAGGGAGGACAGCAGGTACTTCCGCGAGCCCCACTCGCCGTACGGGCCGGGGTGCATCAGGTAACCGGCCTTGGTGGAAATGACCAGTTCGTCGCGGTACGGGGCGAAATCCTGGGCGAAGAGCTTGCCGAAGTTCAGCTCGGCCGAGCCGGGCGGCGGGCCGTAGTTGTTGGCCAGGTCGAAATGGGTGACCCCGAGATCGAAGGCGCGGCGCAGGATCGCCCGCTGGGAGTCCAGGGCCCGGTCGTCGCCGAAGTTGTGCCACAGGCCGAGCGAGAGGGCGGGCAGCTTGAGGCCGCTGCGCCCGGTCCGGCGGTACTCCATGGAGTCGTAGCGCGAACCGGCGGCCCGGTAGTACAGGTCGGGGGAGAGGTAATCAGTCACGTTTCATTCCTTATCACGGAGTTGTGACAGACCGGGTTGGGCCCTCGTGCCCCGATCGCAGTAATGTGGCGGCTTCGGGGAATGCCGATGTGCGGCGCGGCGAAGGCCCGCGCGGCCGTGCCAGTGGTAGGGGTGCGGACCGCCGAGGGATCGTGCGGGCGGCGCAGACCGCGCGGCGACCCCCTGCGGGGGACGGCCCCCGGACCCCCGGCGACGGGGAGGGCGGGCCCCGGGCCCGTACGGAACCGAGAGGGTGAACGCAGTGAACTTCCGCGACCTGGTGTACAGGCTCTACGCGCGCCGGGTGGGAGGCCGCCTGGACCACGACCAGGTGCCGAAGCACATCGGGGTCATCCTCGACGGCAACCGGCGCTGGGCCAAGGCGTCCGGCGGCTCGGCCGTGCAGGGCCACCAGGCCGGTGCGGACAAGATCTCCGAGCTGCTCGGCTGGTGCAGCGAGACCGATGTCGAGGTCGTCACCCTCTGGATGCTGTCCACGGACAACTTCGACCGCCCCGAGCACGAGCTGAAGCCGCTGCTCGGCATCATCGAGAACACCGTGCGCAACCTCGCCGCGGACGGGCGCTGGCGCGTCCACCACGTCGGCACACTCGACCTGCTTCCGCCGGAGACGCAGTCGGTGCTCAAGGAAGCGCAGGAGGCGACGTCCGACATCGACGGAATAATCGTCAATGTCGCGGTCGGGTACGGCGGCCGCCAGGAGATCGCGGACGCGGTGCGCTCCCTGCTCCTGGAGCACTCGGAGAAGGGCACGACCTTCGAGGAGCTGGCCGAGGTCGTCTCCACCGACCTGATCTCCGAGCACCTCTACACCCGGGGCCAGCCCGACCCCGACCTGGTGATCCGGACGAGCGGCGAGCAGCGCCTCTCGGGCTTCATGCTCTGGCAGAGCGCCCACTCGGAGTACTACTTCTGCGAGGTGTTCTGGCCGGCCTTCCGCAAGGTCGACTTCCTCCGGGCGCTGCGCGACTACGCCGCCCGCCACCGCCGCTACGGCGCCTGAACGCCCTCCTGCCGCCCATCCGCCCCGATCACTCCCCCCTCTCCCGGATGGCTCCCCTATATAGGGGAGCCATCGCGCGTGTACGCGTACGCGAGGGCGCCATCGCCCGTCCACCGGGACTTCTCCACACCGTGTCATATGCGGCGGCATGGCTACGCGCGGAAAAGGGAATACCCCTGGCAGGTCGACGTCCGGTCATCAACCAGGCGGATGTCGCATCCAAGTGAGCGGTGCCAAGGCCGCTCGCCCGGGAGGCCCTTTGCACACGAAGGACCGTAGACAGTCTGCGGCCGACGCGGTGGCCGTGGTCCGGCCCGCGCACAGGGGCCCGATCCCGGTCCGTCCTCTCCCTTCGGGAAGCAGCGCGACCGTCCGTCGCACTCCCCGACCTCGTCCGAGGGGGTACGTCCTTCCGTGGTGACCAGCAGCAAGCGCCGCATGCCCGACCGGCGCACATACGTTCTCGACACCAGCGTCCTGCTGGCCGATCCCGGTGCCATGGCCCGCTTCGACGAGCACGAAGTCGTGCTCCCGATCGTGGTGGTCACGGAACTGGAGGCCAAACGGCATCACCCCGAACTCGGATACTTCGCCCGGCAGGCCCTGCGCCTGCTGGACGACTTCCGGGTCCGGTATGGCCGGCTGGACGCCCCGATCCCGCTCGGGGATCTGGGCGGGACGCTCCGCGTCGAGCTCAACCACTCCGATCCCGGCGTCCTGCCCGCCGGCTACCGGTTGGGGGACAACGACTCCCGGATCCTCGCGGTCGCACGCAACCTCCAGGCCGAGGGGTACGACGTCACGGTCGTCTCCAAGGACCTGCCGCTCCGTATCAAGGCCTCCTCCGTGGGACTGCTCGCCGAGGAGTACCGCGCGGAGCTCGCCATCACGGACTCCGGCTGGACCGGCATGAGCGAACTGTCCCTCGCCGGGGAACAGATCGACCTGCTGTTCAGCGAGGAGACGCTGTACGTCCCCGAGGCCGCCGAACTGCCCGTGCACACCGGTCTGGTCCTCCAGTCCGAGCGCGGCAAGGCGCTCGGCCGGGTGACCGCCGAGGGCAACGTACGGCTCGTGCGGGGCGACCGGGAGGCCTTCGGCATCCACGGGCGCAGCGCCGAGCAGCGGATCGCCCTCGACCTCCTGCTCGACGCCGACGTCGGCATCGTGTCACTGGGCGGCCGGGCCGGCACCGGCAAGTCGGCACTGGCCCTCTGCGCGGGCCTGGAGGCGGTGCTGGAGCGCCAACAGCACAAGAAGGTGATGGTCTTCCGCCCGCTGTACGCGGTGGGCGGGCAGGAGCTCGGCTATCTGCCCGGCAGCGAGGCCGAGAAGATGAGCCCCTGGGCGCAGGCGGTCTTCGACACGCTCTCGGCGGTCGCCGGGCGCGAGGTCATCGAGGAGGTGCTCGGGCGCGGGATGCTGGAGGTCCTGCCGCTCACCCACATCCGCGGCCGGTCCCTGCACGACGCGTTCGTGATCGTCGACGAGGCGCAGTCGCTCGAACGGAACGTCCTGCTGACCGTGTTGTCCCGCATCGGGGCGAATTCGCGTGTCGTGCTCACCCATGACGTGGCCCAGCGGGACAACCTCCGGGTCGGCCGGTACGACGGAGTCGTCGCCGTCGTCGAGAAGCTGAAGGGCCATCCGCTGTTCGCCCACGTCACGCTCACGCGGTCGGAGCGTTCGCAGATCGCCGCGCTGGTGACCGAAATGCTGGAGGAAGGCCACATCTGAAACGCATGTCCCTTTGATGTCGCCCGGCGAGCCAAGGAGCTTAGCCGGGCGGCATTGTGCTGCGCCGTCATTTCCGGAAAACGGGAGGGCCAAACGGGGTGTGACCTTTCCCACGCGAGACAGAATTGCCTCCCGGCGCTCCCGTCCGGCAGAGTCTTGCTTCCGTCAGGCCCCGCATACGGCACTTGGGCACCTCCAGAGGTGCCACGCACCACACAACTCCACACAAGACGCCCGTATGCCGCCCGCGAGCACCACGCGGCAGCCCCCTCGCCGGGGTTGCCCATCGGGCCCGCGCCTCCCGTGACCCACGCAGTAGGGAGGCCAGTGTCAGGGGCACGAACGCGCCCGCGAGGTCACCTAAGCGGGCGATGCTGGAAGGACACCATGTGAGCCGGATCTCGGTCCGGGGGTTCGCCGTGGCATCCGCCACCGCGGTCACCACCGTTGGCGCCGTCGTAGGCGTTGCTGCGGGCGGCACACCTGCCGCCGACGACAACAACAACTTCGAGGCGGCCGCAGCCGACACCACGCTGCTCGCAGACATCCCCGCGGGCCAGCAGGCCCAGGTCCAGACCGCTTCGCTGACGCAGCAGGCCGATGCCCAGGCCTCCGCCGCCGACGCCGCCGCGAAGAAGTCGGCCGAGGAATCGGCCCGCATCCAGGCCGCCAAGGACGCCAAGTCCAAGAAGCAGGCGGCCGAGGACCGGGTCGAGGCCGAGCGCAAGGCGGAACAGAAGAAGAAGGAAGACGCCGAGCGCGCCAGCCGTTCTTCCGTCCGCGACGCCGCCTCGTTCTCCGCGCAGGGCTCCTACAGCGTGGCCGACGTCAAGGCGATGGCCCGTCAGATGGTCCCCGCGGACCAGTTCCAGTGCTTCAGCAACATCGTGAACCACGAGTCGACCTGGAACTACCGCGCGACCAACCCGTCCTCCGGGGCGTACGGTCTGATGCAGGCGCTCCCGGGCCACAAGATGTCGTCCGCCGGCGCCGACTGGCAGACCAACCCGGCCACCCAGATCAAGTGGGGCCTCAGCTACATGGACGGCCGTTACGGCAGCCCGTGCGGCGCCTGGTCCTTCTGGCAGGCCAACAACTGGTATTAGAGGGAGCGGGCGAAGTCCACGGACCGCCCTCTCAACCTCGCGAGGCCCCCCACCGTCCAGACGGTGGGGGGCCTCGCGCGTGTACGGTCGCTTCCTGGCGGCCCGGGGAGCGTGGGGAAGCGCTGCGGAGCACTGGGTGGCGAAGATGGGGGAAGGAAAGCAAGCATGTCGAAACTGCCGGGCTGGCTGGGCCGCTTCGGGTCCGAACTGACGGAGCTGGGTGCGCGACTGGACGAGCGACGGGCGCGCGCCGCCGCCGATGACGAGGACCTCCTCGCGGCGCGCGGGGCCCCCGCCGCCCCGGAGGACGACGACGCCGGGCAGGTGCCCGCGCCGCCCTCGTACGCCCCCTCGGTCGCCGCCAAGCCGGATCCGGTGGCGGCGATCCCGTGGGGGATGCGGGTCGCCGCCGAGGCCGGCTGGCGCCTCCTCGTCCTCGCGGGGACGCTCTGGGTGCTGATGCGGGTGATCAGCGCGGTCCAGCTCGTGGTGCTGGCCTTCGCCGCCGCGCTGCTCGTCACCGCGATGCTCCAGCCGACGGTGGTCCGGCTCAAGCGGTTCGGGCTGCCCCACGGGCTCGCCACCGCCGTGACCGCCGTGCTCGGGTTCGTCATCATCGGACTGGTCGGCTGGTTCGTGGTGTGGCAGGTGATGGACAACCTCGACACGCTCTCCGACCGGGTCCGCGACGGCATCGACGAGTTGAAGCGCTGGGCGCTCGACAGCCCGTTCCACGTCACCGAGTCGCAGATCAACGACATCGCCAAGAACCTCAGCGACACCATCAGCACCAACACCGAGGAGATCACCTCCGCCGGGCTCCAGGGCGTCACCGTGATGGTGGAGTTCCTCACCGGGCTGCTGCTGGCGATGTTCTCCACGCTGTTCCTGCTCTACGACGGCCGGCGCATCTGGGAGTGGTCGCTCAAGCTGGTGCCCGCCGCGGCCCGCCCCGGGGTCGCCGGCGCCGGGCCGCGCGCCTGGCGCACCCTGACCGCGTATGTGCGCGGCACGGTGCTGGTCGCCCTGATCGACGCCATCTTCATCGGCTTCGGCCTCTACATCCTCAACGTGCCGCTCGCCGTGCCCCTGGCCGTCTTCATCTTCCTGTTCGCCTTCATCCCGCTCGTCGGCGCCGTGGTCTCCGGCGCGCTCGCGGTGGTCGTCGCCCTGGTCACCGAGGGAGTGTGGACCGCGCTGTGGGCGCTGGTGGTGGTCCTGGCGGTGCAGCAGATCGAGGGCCACATCCTCCAGCCGTTCATCCTCGGCCGCGCCGTCCGGGTGCATCCGCTCGCGGTGGTCCTCGCGGTGGCGACCGGGGGCCTGGTCGCGGGCATCGGCGGTGCGGTGGTCGCCGTACCGCTGGTCGCCGTGACCAACACGGTGGTCGGTTATCTGCGCGCGTACGGGGAGCCCGGCGAGCGGGGCGGTCACCAGGGGGCCACCGCCCTGTCGATGAGCCCGGCACCCGCCGTGTCCGCGACCCCGGGTCCGCAGAACCCTCCGGGGGAACCCGCGCGGGAGAAGAAGCCGCCGCAGGAGCAGGGAGAGTAGGGACACGAGAAGAAGAGCCCCGGGGACGGTCGGTCGTCCTCGGGGCTCTTCTCGTATCAGGGGTGGTGCGGTGTCACTACTCGGCGATTACGGCCTCGGCGTCGAGGGTCACACCGACCGCCTGGATCACCGAAGCGACCTTGACGGCTTCCTGAATGGTCTCACGGTCCACGCCGGCCTTGCGCAGCACCTGCTCGTGGGAGTCCAGGCACTGGCCGCAGCCGTTGATCGCGGAGACGGCGAGCGACCACAGCTCGAAGTCGACCTTCTCCACGCCCGGGTTGCCGATGACGTTCATCCGCAGGCCCGCGCGGAGCGTGCCGTACTCCGGGTCCGACAGCAGGTGCCGGGTCCGGTAGAAGACGTTGTTCATCGCCATGATCGCGGCCGCCGACTTCGCCGCGGTGTACGCCTCGGCGGAGAGGTTGGCCTTCGCCTCGGGCTCCAGCTCGCGCAGCACCTTCGGCGAACGCGAGGCGATCGCGCAGGCCAGCACGGTGCCCCACAGCTGCTGCTGCGGGAGGTCGCTGTTGCCGATGACCGAGCCCAGGTTCAGCTTCAGGTCCTTGGCGAAGTCCGGTATGGCGGACTTCAGTTCGTCGAGAGCCATGTCGGTATCAGCTCACTCGCCCGAGAGGAGCGCGACCGGGTCGAGGGTGTTCTCGCCCTTGGTCCAGTTGCACGGGCACAGCTCGTCGGTCTGCAGGGCGTCGAGGACCCGCAGGACCTCCTTGGGGTTACGGCCCACGGAACCGGCGGTCACCATCGTGAACTGGATCTCGTTGTTCTGGTCGACGATGAAGACGGCGCGCTGCGCGAAGCCGTCCTCGCCCTCGATGCCGAGGTCACGCATGAGCTCGTGCTTCGAGTCGGCCAGCATCGGGAAGGGCAGGTCGGTCAGGTCCGGGTGGTCCTTGCGCCAGGCGTGGTGCACGAACTCGGAGTCACCGGAGAAGCCGAGGACCTGGGCGTCGCGGTCCGCGAACTCGTCGTTCAGCTTGCCGAAGGCGGCGATCTCGGTGGGGCACACGAAGGTGAAGTCCTTCGGCCACGCGAAGACGATCTTCCACTTGCCCTCGTAGGTCTTGTGGTTGATCTGCTCGAACTCCTTGCCGCTCTCCAGCGAAACACAAGCAGTCAGGTCGAACTCGGGGAACTTGTCACCGACAGTGAGCACGCGCTCTCCTTGCAACGTCTGGAATTCCCCTTTTGGGGGCGTTCCTGAGGGTTGGACGGACTCCACCTTGGCACAGAGTGCATTGATCGCGGAAATAGCTACACTCGGTCGAGATGATCGGAGGTGCCTATCAGTGGGCCAGGGTAATCAGGGCATACGTCCCAAGCAGTCCGGTAAGCCGGCCGGTAAGCAGCCCAGCCTGTCGCAGCTGCGTGCCTTCGCGGCGGTGGCGGAGCATCTGCACTTCCGGGACGCGGCGGCAGCAATCGGGATGAGTCAGCCAGCACTCTCCGGAGCGGTGTCCACCCTGGAGGAGGCACTGGGTGTCCAGCTCATCGAGCGTACGACGCGCAAGGTGCTGCTCTCGCCCGCGGGGGAGCGGCTCGCGGTGCGGGCCGGGGCGGTGCTGGAGGCCGTCGCCGCGCTGATGGAGGAGGCGGAGGCGGTCCGGGCCCCGTTCACCGGAGTGCTCCGGCTCGGCGTGATCCCGACCGTCGCCCCGTATCTGCTGCCCACCGTGCTCCGCCTCGTCCACGAGCGTTACGTGGACCTCGACCTCCAGGTCCACGAGGAGCAGACCTCCTCGCTGCTGGAGGGTCTCGCCGCCGGGCGGCTGGACCTGCTGCTGCTCGCCGTGCCGCTCGGCGTGCCGGGGGTCACCGAGATCCCGTTGTTCGACGAGGACTTCGTGCTGGTCATGGAGCAGGACCACTGGCTCGGCGGCCGGGCGGACATCCCGCGCGACGCGCTGCGCGAACTGCCGCTGCTGCTCCTGGACGAGGGGCACTGCCTGCGCGACCAGGCCCTGGACATCTGCCGCGAGGCGGGCCGCACCGAGGGCGCGCCGGTGACCACGACCGCCGCCGGGCTCTCCACCCTGGTCCAGCTGGTGGCCGGTGGGCTCGGGGTGACGCTGCTGCCCCGGACGGCGGTGACGGTGGAGACCGGCCGCAACGAGGCGCTGGCCACCGGGTACTTCGCGGACCCGGCGCCCACCCGGCGGGTGGCGCTGGCGATGCGGACCGGGTCGGCGCGGGGCGGCGAGTTCGAGGAGTTCGCCGCCGCCCTGCGCGAGGCGATGGAGCCCCTGCCGGTGCGGCTGGTGGCGGAAGACGGCTGAGAGCGCAGGTCCTGCGAGCGCACGTCCTGCGAGCGCACGGACGGCCGGGGCCCGGTTTGCAGGAGCCCCGGCCGTACGCGGATCAGGCGGGCGTCACTCGGTGCGCAGTCCGTCCGGGCGCATCATGCGCCACAGCGGCGGCAGCGACAACACGGTGACCAGCAGGATCAGCGCGCCCCCGGCCCCCGTCATCGGCCAGAACAGCCACCAGTCGGAGACCTCCTTCTCGATCAGGTGGACGAGCATCGCCCCGAGGCCAAGACCGCCCGCGACCGCCACCGCCAGACCGAGCGCCACCGGCACGGCGGTCTGCCACAGCACCGACCAGCCGAGCGTGGAGCGCCGGGTGCCGAAGGCCACCAGGACCGACAGCAGCCGCCTGCGCTCACGCAACTGCTCCACCTGGGAGACCAGCATCGACAGGGCGATCAGCAGCAGCACCGCGCTCGCGCCCACCTGGAGCCCGGTCTGGATGCTGGCGTACTGGCGGTCGCGTTCCACCGAGTCGAGCGTGACGAAGCGCATCCCGGGGTCGACCTTCGCCGCCGTGTTGCGTACGTACTCGGCGACGTCCGGCACGCTCCGGTCGACCCGGATCTGGACGGTGATCGTCGCTCCGGGCAGCTTGCCCGCGTCGATCGCACCGGTGGTGGCCATGATCCCGTAGTGGGTCTCGCCCATCGGGTCCTTGCGGCCCCGCACGGTCGGGGAGTCGGCGGGCAGCGTCCACCGCATCAGCTTGTTCCCGTAGCCGATCTCGACCACCTCGCCCTTGCGGGCGGTCCGGTCGATCCAGGCGCTCATGTCCTTGTCGCCCGGCGGGTGGGCGACGAACGTGTCACCGTCCTCGCAGGCCTCGATCCGGGCCAGCTCGCGCAGGGTCTCGCAGGTGCCGACGGTCAGGGTGGTGGTGGGCGGCACGTCTTCGTCGGCGTGGACGCCGGGCCTGGACGCGTACGCCGCCACCGATCCGATGACCACCTCCACGCCCTTGGTGGCGCGGAACTGCTCGATGGTCGAGGTGGCCGCCTCGCCGGTGACGTCCTCGGAGTACCCCGCGAACTGGGCCCGCGTCGGATCCTGGCCGGTCATCCGGTTGAAGTCGGCGTTCATCGAGGCGAACAGCATCTGGAGGGCGATCGCCCCCGCCACCGCCACGGTGACCCCGCTGACCGCGCGGGACGCGGCCCCGCTGCTCAACTGGAGCCTGCGGGTGGCGAGCTGCCAGGGCACCGGGCCGCCGCGCAGCCGTTCCACACAGGCCTCGACCAGCCAGGGCAGCAGCAGGGCCAGCCCGAACAGCACCAGCACGGCGCCCGCGGTGATCGGGAACGGGTTCACCGGGGCGTACTCCTCGACCCGGCCCCAGAGCGCGAGCACCACGAGACCCGCCAGCGGCACCGGCAGCCGCCACCACAGACGGCGTCCCCGCTCACGACCCCGGCGTACGACGCCGAGCGGCTCGATCACCACGGACCGCATCGCCACCAGGGTGACGAGGACGGCCGTCAACGGCACGGCCACCGAGATCAGCGACGCCAGCCGGAGGTCGGGCGCCAGGTCGGCCGGGAACGCGCTGACGTCCCAGATCTCCACCGCGCCGACGAACTGCCGGCCCACCAGGAAGAACGCCAGGCCGAACAGCAGCCCCAGCAGCGCGCCGAACAGCGCCTCCCCGGCGGCGATCCGCCGGGTCGTCCGGATGTCCGCGCCGACCAGGCGCAGCGCGGCCAGCCGCCGGTCGCGCCGGTCGCCGCCGAAGCGCACGGCGGTGGCGATGAAGATGGCGACCGGGGCCAGCAGCACGACGCAGACCATGATGACGAGCACGATCAGCAGGGGTGGGAGGGGATCGCCCTGGCGCTCGTCGCCGTACCCGGCGATGCGGTGGCCGCCGTTGGCCGGCGTCAGGGTGTCGCTGCCCGCGTAGTAGAGGAGTTCACCCGGGGAGCGCAGCCCGGCATCCCCGATCGTGCCGGTGATCCCGTACGGCAGCCGCTCCCGCAGCAGCTCGTTGCCGGGCTCGTCGAGCAGCTCCCGCAGGGCGGGGGAGACGACCATCGTGTCCGGCGCGGGGAAGCGGTCGACCCCCGGCGGCAGGACGGGCTTCGAGCCGTCGGGGCGCATCAGATAGCCCGCGACGGTCCGGTCGTGGTACTCGGTGGTCGTGTTGACCCGCAGCACCGAGCTGTCCGACTTCGGGGCGTTCGCGTCGGGGAAGTCGGAGATCCGGGTCTCGCTGCGGGCCTGCTCGCGCGCGTTCCGCTCGTCGAGCAGATGCGGTACGGAGGAGGCGAGCAGCAGGAGGGCGACGCCGAGGCCGACGCCGACGGCGGTCAGCAGCGTACGGATCCAGCCCTCGCGGCCCCCGGCGGCGGCGAACCGGATGCCGAGGCCGAGGTCGCGGAGGGTCGCCGCAGCCCGCGAGGGCGCTGCCGGGCGCGGGGGCGCCACGGGCCGCCCTTCTTCGAGCAGCGTCATGCGGCGTGCTCCATGTCGCGGGCCCGGCCGTCGCGCACGGTGACGTCACGGTCCGAGTAGGCGGCGACGCGGGCCTCGTGGGTCACCAGGACCACGGCGACGCTGGCGGAGCGGGCGGCCTCGGTGAGCAGCTCCATCACCCGCTCGCCGTTGAGCGAGTCCAGCGCACCGGTCGGCTCGTCGGCGAAGATCACCTTCGGCGACGCGGCCAGCGCACGGGCCACGGCGACCCGCTGGCCCTGTCCGCCGGAGACCTCGCCGGGGCGCTTGGCCCCGAGGTCGTCGACCTCCAGGCGCTCCATCCACTCCAGGGCGGTGCGCTCGGCGGCCTTGCGCCGGACGCCGTTCAGCCGCAGCGGCAGGGCGACGTTCTCCCTGCACGTCAGCTCCGGGACGAGCTGGCCGAACTGGAAGACGAAGCCGAAGTCGCTGCGCCGCAGGGCGCTGCGCTCGGCGTCCGACATCGCGGACAGTTCGCGGCCCGCGTAGGTGATGGTGCCGGAGTCGGGCGTGATGATCCCGGCCAGACAGTGCAGCAGGGTCGACTTGCCGGAGCCGGAGGGGCCCATCACGGCGACGACCTCGCCGGGGTGCACGGAGAACGACGCGCCGTCCAGGGCGGGCGTCGAACCGTAGGTCTTGCGCAGATCGTGCGCGGAGAGAAGGGAGCCTTCGGGGATCACGGAGCCACCACCTTGGCGAGCTGGTCGAGACGGGCAGAGGTCAGTTCCAGCCAGCGCAGATCGGCTTCCAGGTGGAACAGGGCGTGGTCGCAGATCAACTGGTCGGCGAGGTCGCCCTTGCGTTTCCGGTCGGTGAGGACGCGCATCATCCGCAGGTGCGCCGAGCGCTGGGTGTCCAGCAGATCGGCCGCGCTGCGGCCGGTCAGGAGCGCCAGGACGACTTTGGTGTACAGCGTCGACTGGAGGTAGGGCTCGGGCTTCTCCGGCTGGGCCAGCCAGTGCGAGACATCGGTGATCCCGGCGTCGGTGATGGCGTACCGCTTGCGCTCGGGGCCTCCTTCGCTCTCGACGCCGTCGACCTCGACGAGTCCGTTCTTCAGGAGCCGGGACATCGTCGAATAGACCTGGCCGTAGTGGAGCGGGCGGTCCTGGCCGAACTTCTCGTCGAAGGTCCGCTTCAGGTCGTAGCCGTGTCGGGGGCCGGACTCCAGGAGCCCGAGGAGGGTGTGACCGATAGACATGAACGGAACTGTACACGGGGTGTATACCTACGGTGTATACGCGTCCGGAAAGCGACCCCGGCCCTTGGGGCGGGCCGGGGTCGCGGTGACTACGGGGTGCCTGGAGCGGTCGCTCCGGGCGGGGGCTGCGGCGTGCTCGTCCCGGGCTGCGGCGCAGTCGCCCCTGGCTGTGGAGTGCTCGCCTCGGGCTGCGGCGGGGTTTCCGGCCCCTCCGGCGGCCGTGTGGGCGGCCGCCCCCGGCGGGCGATCGGGCGCGCGGCCCCCGGCAGCCGGCCCGCCTCCGCGAGCGCCCGCCGCAGCAGGAACTCGATCTGCGCGTTGGCGCTGCGCAGTTCGTCGGAGGCCCAGCGGGCGAGTGCGTCGTGCACCGCGGGGTCCAGCCGCAGCAGCATCTGCTTGCGCTGCCGCGACCGGGACTCCGGTGTCCGCCGGGGAGGCGTCTGGTCGGTCACTGGTAGAGGGAGCCCGTGTTGAGGACCGGCTGGGCCGCGCGGTCACCGCACAGCACCACCATCAGATTGCTGACCATGGCCGCCTTCCGCTCGGAGTCCAGCTCCACGATGTCCTGCTCGGCGATCCGGGCCAGGGCCATCTCGACCATGCCCACCGCGCCCTCGACGATCTGCTGGCGGGCCGCGACGACCGCGCCGGCCTGCTGGCGCTGGAGCATGGCGGAGGCGATCTCGGGGGCGTACGCGAGGTGGCTGAAGCGCGACTCGATGATGAGGACGCCCGCGGCCTTCACCCGGGCGGTCAGCTCGACGGCCAGCTTCTCGGTGATCTCCTCCGCGTTGCCCCGCAGCGAGAGGCCGTCCTCCTCGTGGGCGTCGTACGGGTACTCGATGGCGATGTGCCGCACCGCCGCCTCGGTCTGCGTGGCGACGAACTCCAGGAAGTCGTCGACCTCGAAGAGCGCCTGGGCGGTGTCCTCGACCTTCCAGACGACGATCGCGGCCAGCTCGATCGGGTTGCCGTAGGCGTCGTTGACCTTGAGGACGGCGGTCTCGTGGTTGCGGACCCGGGTGGAGATCTTGCGGCTGGAGGTCAGCGGGTTGATCCAGCGCAGGCCGTCGGTGCGGATGGTGCCGACGTACCGGCCGAAGAGCTGGATCACCCGGGCCTCGCCCGGAGCGACCATCTTCACACCGCTCATGCAGAAGAACGAGGTGAGCGCGAGGAGTGGTCCAAGGACGAGGAGGGTGACGCCGAGCGGCACGGCGCCGCTCCCGTTCATCACTCCGCCGCCGATGGTGAGGCCGATGCCCGCGATCACCCCGAGCACGGTCAGCAGGAGCCCGACCCCGCCCCCGATGGAGTGCGCCGGGACCTCCCTGACCTGGGGTGCGGGCATGTCGGGGGCGTCGATCGCGAGGTCGTCGGCCGGAGCCTCCGGGCGGTGGTCGTCGTGCTGTGCAGTCATGGGATCCCCCGTTCGGCGCGGTCTCGTGCCGCGCTATCAATGTGATTACACATTAATGGTTCTCGCAACCTTGTCCACCTCTGGGGAGTCGGTTCCTAGGGAACGGGTGCTGATTCTCACGTCCGTAAAAGACCGGATCGCTTGTCTTTTGTCCCCGTCGGCGGTGTTAGCTGGCAGGTCTGAGCGAACTGAGGAAACCGAGCGAGCCGGTCGAGCAGAGAAGCGGGAGCAACACACCAATGGGTCGAGCGGATGCGCGACGAGCCCAGGCGCGGGAGTCGCGCCGGGCCCCGAAGAGCGGCGGCATACGCAGACTCTTCACGTGGAAGAAGCTGCTGGGCGCGTTCTTCGGGATCGTCCTGCTGGGCATGGGAGCCTTCGGGGCGCTCTACGTGTACGTCGACGTCCCCGCCGCCAACGCCATGGCGGAGCGGCAGAGCAACGTCTACCAGTACAGCGACGGCTCGGTCCTCGCCCGGACCGGCAAGGGCGTCAACCGCCAGATCGTCGACCTGGACGAGGTTCCCAAGAAGGTGCAGCACGCCTTCGTCGCCGCCGAGAACAAGTCCTTCTACAAGGACCAGGGCGTCGACCTGAAGGGCACCACCCGCGCCCTCCTCAACACCGTCAGCGGCAAGGGCAAGCAGGGTGGCTCGACCATCACCCAGCAGTACGTGAAGAACTTCTACCTGACGCAGGACCCCACCGTGAGCCGCAAGCTCAAGGAACTGGTGATCTCGCTCAAGGTCGACCAGCAGGAGTCCAAGGAGAAGATCCTCGCCGGGTACATCAACACCGCCTACTACGGGCGCGGCGCGAGCGGCATCCAGGCCGCCGCCCAGGCGTACTACGGCGTCGACGCCAAGGACCTGAGCGTCTCCCAGGGCGCCTACCTCGCCTCACTCCTCCAGGCCCCCAGCCAGTACGACTGGAACACCGCGACCGACACCGGCAAGAAGCTGGTCAAGGAGCGCTGGGCCTACACCCTGCGCAACATGGTCGAGATGAAGTGGCTGACCGAGTCCGAGAAGGCCGGCCTCGAGTTCCCCGTCCCCCAGAAGCCCAAGCCCGCCCAGGGCATGGAAGGACAGGCCGGCTACCTCGTCGAGGCCGCCAACAAGGAGCTGGAGAAACAGGGCGTCTCCGCCGCGGACCGCGAGGCGGGCGGCTGGACCTTCACCCTCACCGTCGACAAGAAGCGCCAGAAGGCGCTGGAGAAGGCGGTGGACGACCAGCTGGAGTCCAAGCTCGACCGCGAGGGCAACAAGGTCGACGCCACCGTCCAGGCCGGCGCCACCTCCGTCGACCCGAAGACCGGCGAGGTCGTCGCCCTGTACGGCGGCGAGGACTACATCAAGCACTACATCAGCAACGCCACCCGCCAGGACTACCAGCCCGCATCCACCTTCAAGCCGCTGGTGCTCGCCTCCGCCCTGGAGAACGAGTCGAAGACGCAGGACGGCAGCCTGATCGGGCTCAACACGGTGTACGACGGCACCAGCAAGCGGCCCGTCGTCGGCAGCGACACCCCGTTCGCCCCGCAGAACCAGGACGACCGCAGCTACGGTCAGGTCTCCGTCCAGAAGGCCTTGAACAGCTCGGTCAACTCCGTCTTCGCGCAGATGATCGTCGACGTGACGCCCGCCGCCGTGAAGGAGACCGCGCTCGCCCTCGGCGTACCGGACAAGAACTTCCCCGAGCGCCCCGCCGTCACCCTCGGCACCATGAACGCCTCGACCTGGGACATGGCCGGCGTGTACGCCACGCTCGACAACCACGGCCGGAAGGTCACCCCGCACATCCTCCAGTCCGCCGAGCACCGCGACCGCACGGTGAACGCCGAGAAGCCCAAGCGGGAGCAGGCCATCAGCCGCGCCTCGGCCGACACCGTGACCAAGGGGCTCACCGGGGTCGTCGACGCCGGTTCCGGGGGCGCGGCCAACAGCCCCGCCTACGACGCGGCGGCCAAGACCGGCACCTCCGAGGACAACAAGTCGGCCTGGTTCGCCGGGTACACCCCGGAGCTGGCCACGGTCGTGGCCCTCTTCGGCGAGGGTGACGGCGGCCGCAAGCAGGTCTCCCTGACCGGTACGGCCAACTCCGGCCGCGCCAGCGGCAGCGGCTTCCCGGCCAGGATCTGGGCCGACTACACCCTCGGCGCCCTCGGCGGCGGGTCCGACAAGACGTTCGACCTCCAGGACGTGGAGCGCGGCGAGGTGCCCGCCCCGCCGACGCCTTCCGACACCCCCTCCGAGGACCCCACCCCGTCCGAGGACCCGACCCCGTCGGACAGGCCCTCCGAGAAGCCGAGCGAGACGCCCAGCGACACCCCGTCGTCGTCGACGCCGCCGCCTCCGCCCAGCTCCACGCCTCCCACCGCGCCTTCCACGAGCCCGGAGGTGCCGCCCCAGCCCGGGGAGGACGACGGCCAGCCGGGCGAACGGCCGGGCGGCAACGGACTGCTCGGCGAGTGAGCCACTGACGGCATGACGTCATGCGTGTGGGGCGGGCCTCCAGGCCCGCCCCACACGCATATCGTCGGCCGACTCGCGACGAGGCGTTACTGCCCCCGGGGCGCCATCTCGAACCAGACGACCTTGCCCGTCGACAGACGCGTCGCCCCCCACCGCCGGGCCAGCCGGTTGACCAGGAACAGCCCGCGTCCGCCCTCGTCCGTCTCCCGCGCCCGGCGCTGCCGGGGCAGCTGCGGGGAGTCGTCGCCGACCTCGCAGCGCAGGACGTCGGTCCGCAGCAGCCGCAGCGTCACCGGCCGCTCGGCATAGCGCACCGCGTTGGTGACGACCTCGCTGACCAGCAACTCCACCTCGTCGGCCAGGTCGTCGAGACCCCAGCGGCTCAGCGCCCGCCGGGCCAGTCGGCGGGCCCGGCCCGGAGCCGCGTCCTCCGGCTCCAGGTACCAGTACGCCACGTCGCTCGGCGCGATCCCGTCGAAGCGGGCGGCGAGCAGCGCGATGTCGTCGTCCCGGTCACCCGGGCCGAGCATGTCGAGCACGTCGTCGCAGAGGGCCTCCAGCGGCGGCGAGTGGTCCGGTCCTGTGAGCTGCGCGGTCGCCGCGAGGCGCTCCCGCAGCTGCTCGATGCCCGTCCACACGTCCCGCAGCCGCGACTCCACCAGACCGTCGGTGTAGAGGAGCAGCGTGGCGCCGGCCGGGGCGTCCAGCTCGACGGCCTCGAAGTCGACGCCGCCCACCCCGATCGGGGCGCCCGGCGGCACCACCAGCACCTCGGCCCGCCCGCCCAGGTGCAGCAGCACGGGCGGCGGGTGTCCGGCGTTGGCGATGGTGATCCGGTGCGCGACCGGATCGTAGACCGCGTACAGGCAGGTCGCCATCCGGTCGCTGCCCAGGCGCTGCGCCTGCTCGTCCAGGTGGTGCAGGACCTCCTGCGGCGGCAGATCGAGCTGCGCCAGGGTCTGCGCGGTCGTCCGGAGCTGGCCCATGATCGCCGCCGACGTCATCGAGTGGCCCATCACATCGCCGACGACCAGCGCGACCCGGCTGCCCGGCAGCGGGATCGCGTCGTACCAGTCGCCGCCGACCCGGGCCGTCTCGGCCGCCGGAAGATAGCGCGAGGCGAGCCGGACGCCGGTGGGCTGGGGGAGCGAGTCGGGCAGCATCGTGCGCTGCAACTCGTCGGCGATGTAGGCCTCGCGCCCGTACAGCACGGCCTTGTCGATGCCGAGCGCGGTGTGCGTCGCCAGTTGCGCCGCGACCAGCAGATCGCTGGCCTCGAACGGGGTGCGCTCGGTGCCGCGCACGAAGACCGCGGCCCCGATGACCCGGCGCCGGCCGCGCAGCGGGGCGAGGATCGCCCGGTGCCCGGTGGGGACGGACCGGCCGGGGCCGAGCAGCTCCGGCAGGGCGGCCCGGGCCGCCGCGGAGTCGCCGAAGACCGGCCGCACCCCGCGCAGCACCTCCGCCAGCGCACCGCCCGCCCGCACCTCGCACAGCTCGGCGGCGGGCATCAGGTCGGCCTGCGGGTCGAGGATCAGCGGCCGCAGCCGCTCGGTCTCGGAGCCGGACGCCTCGCCGCCCTCCTCGCCGGTGACGCGCAGCCGGTCGCTGCGGCGCAGCCGCAGGACGAACGGGCTCACCGGGCGCTCGTCGCCCACCGGGAGCGGGTCGCGCAGATAGACCAGGATCGCGTCGGAGAACGTCGGCACGCTGGCCCGGCACAGCCCGAGGACGATCTCGTCCAGGTCTATGCCCCGGGCGATCCGCCGGGTCGCCGCGCCGACGAAGCGCAGCCGGTCGCCCTCGCGGCGGGTGGCCGCCTGCGCCTCGGAGACGGCGGCCGCTCCCGGACCCGGGTTCGGCGCGGCGGCCGGAGCCGGGACCGCGGCAGCGGCGGCTGCGGCGTCCTGCTGCCGGGGCCGGGTGCGCTCCTGCTGCCGGGCCGCCAGAGGCTGCCGGCCTTCGTGGGAGGTGGGGTGCTCCGTCACGCGTGGGATTCCGTCCGTCCGGGCCGGTTGTATGAGGCAGTCACCTCGTGGGGCGCTACTGTGCCCCGGCAAGCGCGGGAAGAACAACGGCTGTCACCGGATGCCCCCGATGAAGGGGCCGAAACCGAGCGCCCCGGAGATGGCCGACGGGCGACCCCTCCGGCGGCGGACGCGGCGAGAGGGCAGCGGACAGCGTGCACGTCTCCACCCCCTCGTAGTGGCTCCCGCGACCGAGCGGAACGTCCGGGTCCGTGACCCGCCCCTCCGCGCGACCGGTGTGGTGACTTGTGGTCAGTTCCGGTGTGGCACCCGCTGGTTGCGGCGATCAGCCCTCCGTGCGTCCGGACCTGCCGACCGGACCGCCCGAGGGGACTCTCCAGGGTCTCACGACGGCATACGGGCAGGGGTGCGGTCCCAGTCATCCGGCAGCGGCGGCACCTGCCACCGCGGATCGGGCCGCCAGTGCTCCCAGCCGTCCCGGAACGGAGCCCCCCATACGGTGATCACCTCGACCGCCGCGCGGCCCGCCTCCCGGACCCGGGCCGCGGTCTCCCGGTCCATCAGACCGACCTGCTGGGCCTGGGCGAACTCGTCCTCGTCGAGCCATTTCCAGCTCCGGTCGGGGTTCACGGAGATGTCGAGAAAGTGATCCTCGGAATCCACCCCTCCGGTCCACCGGGTCCGGGGCTCCTCCAGATTCACGTACCAGTTCCGGAACGTCCAGCCCCGGTCCCAGAACAGCCATACCGACCACGGGTCCCCGGGCCTGGCGAGCTTCAGCACCCCGGAGCCGAACCAGGTCGAGCGGGCCGTGGTGCGCGGCGCGGTGTAGCGGGTGGCCAGCGGCTCGGCATGTACCTGGGTGCCGTCGGCCAGCACCGGCCGCACGCATTCGGTGCCGGGCGCCATCCAGACGGCGAGCAGCTCGTCGGTGTCCTGGACGACGGTCACCGGACGGCAGATGTGCACGGGCGGGACGCCGGCCGTCCGGTGGGCCCGGCCGTTGTCGCGGTAGCGCCAGAGGATCTGGTCCCCCGGCGCCCAGCGTGCGTACTCTCCCGTACCTGTCATGGAGAGATCTTACGGAGCGCTCCCGCCGGCCCGCTGCGACTCAGGTCACCCGGTCCCGATCCGCCGGATGCCCTAGGCCCTGTCGTCGAACTCCCGCCTGCCCCGCGGCGCCATGCACGCACTCTCGCCGCACCGGGCACACGCCCGAGTACGTCCAGTACGCGGACCCGCGCCCGGCACACCGAGAGCACACACCCGACCCCGCAGGGCCGCCCTTCGGGCGACGGCGGGAGTTCGACGACAGGACCTAGGGCCCCACGGGGCGCTCCCGGGCGGCACCGGGAACCCTTCCCGGGTGTCACCGGGCGTCCCGCCCTCCGCTCACGGGCGCGTCATCCGCAGCACGTCCAGCGCCTCGTCGAGCTGCTCCATCGTCAGGTCGCCGCGCTCGACGTACCCCGAGGCCAGGACCGTCTCGCGGATCGTCGTCCCGTCCTTGAGGGACTGCTTGGCGACCTTCGCCGCCTCCTCGTAGCCGATGTACTTGTTCAGCGGGGTCACGACGGACGGCGAGGACTCGGCGTAGGCGCGGGCCCGCTCCACGTCGGCGGTGATGCCGTCGACCGTACGGTCCGCGAGCAGCCGGGAGGCGGCTGTCAGCAGCCGTACGGACTCCAGCAGGTTCTTCGCGATGACCGGGAGCATGACGTTCAGCTCGAAGTTGCCCGCGGCGCCGGCCGTGGCGACCGTCGCGTCGTTGCCCGTGACCTGGGCGGCGACCATCAGGACCGCCTCGGGGATCACCGGGTTGACCTTGCCCGGCATGATCGAGGAGCCGGGCTGGAGGTCGGGCAGCGCGATCTCGGCGAGACCGGTGCGCGGCCCCGACGCCATCCACCGCAGATCGTTGCAGATCTTGGTCAGGGACACCGCGATGGTCCGCAGCTGGCCGGAGGTCTCCACGAGCCCGTCCCGCGCGCCCTGCGCCTCGAAGTGGTCGCGGGCCTCGGTGAGCGGCAGCCCCGTGGCGTCCGCGACCTCCGCGATCACGGCGGCGGAGAAGCCGGGCGGGGTGTTGATGCCGGTGCCCACCGCCGTACCGCCCAGGGGCAGTTCGGCGAGCCGGGGGAGGGAGGCGCGCAGCCGCTCCACGCCGTAGCGGATCTGGGCCGCGTAGCCGCCGAACTCCTGGCCGAGGGTGACCGGGGTGGCGTCCATCAGATGCGTACGGCCGGACTTCACGACCTCCGCGAATTCGGCCGATTTCCGCCCCAGGGATTCCGCCAGGTGGTCCAGGGCGGGGATCAGGTCGGCGGTGACGGCGGCGGTGGCGGCGATGTGGATGGAGGACGGGAAGACGTCGTTGGACGACTGGGAGGCGTTCACATGGTCGTTGGGGTGGACCTGGCGGCCGAGGCGTTCGGTGGCGAGGGTGGCGATCACCTCGTTGGTGTTCATGTTCGACGAGGTGCCCGAACCCGTCTGGAACACGTCGACCGGGAAGTGCTCGTCCCACTGCCCCGAGGCGACCTCGGCGGCGGCCTCCTGGATCGCGGCGGAGATGTCCGGATCCAGTACCTTCAGCTCGGCGTTGACCTTGGCCGCCGCGCCCTTGATCCGGGCCAGCGCCTCGATGTGCGCCCGCTCCAGACGCTGCCCGGAGACGGGGAAGTTCTCCACCGCCCGCTGGGTCTGGGCGCGCCACTTGGCTTCCGCGGGGACCTTCACCTCGCCCATCGAGTCGTGCTCGATCCGGAACCCGCTCTCGCGGGGCGTGTCACCTGACGTATCGACCATGGTGTTCAAACCTCCTGAAAAAGATGAGCACTTCTCTTGTTCGATGTATTCCCAAGTCGCCTACCGACCAGTAAATACCGGGGGTAACCACTACCGGGAGGCGCAATGAGGCGCACCAGCACCAGACTTCGAGGGCTCGCAAGCCTTCGCCGGCTCCGCTCTACGGTCGCGGGCGCCGTCGCTCTCGCGGCCGCCGTCGGCGGTATGGCCGCCGCAGGACCCGCGGGCGCGACGGAGTCGGGTACCAGCTCTATCGCATCCACCCCTCTCCCGCCCGCGCTGGAAGCCGTCCGGGCCGCCGAGGCCACCCAGCTGTACGGGAGCCCCGCCGAGCGCCCGCTCGGCGACCGCAGGACCGGGCTGATCTCGCTCGGCGACAGCGAGATCTCCGGCGAGGGCGTCGGCACCTACGACCCCGGCACCAACGGGCCGGACAACTGGTGCCACCGCTCACCGGACGCCGCCATCCACCGCACGGGCATCGCGGCGGACGTCACGTACAACGTCTCGTGTTCCGGCGCTTCCACCGGAAACATCAGAATTGGCGGAAACAAGCAGTACGCCGACGAGCTCGTGCAGAGCGACAGCCTCGCGATCAAGGCCCGCAACACCCGGATCAAGATGATCGTCCTGGTCGCCGGGGCCAACGACGACCTCCAGTTCGGCCCGGTCATGACCGACTGCGTGGTCCGCTACATCAGCCTCCAGGGCCCCTGCGAGCCGAAGTACGCGGGCGGCTGGCAGGCCCGCGTAGACGCCCTGGTCCCCAAGGTCGAGCAGACCGTCCGCGACCTGCGCACCGTCATGACGGACGCCGGGTACGCGGACAACGACTACAAGCTCGTCCTGATGGGCTACCCGAGCCCGATCGGCCCGGACTTCCGCGACAACCCGAAGTTCCCCGGGAAGCTCATCTGCGGCGGACTCGGCTACGACTCCGACACCGTCTGGGGCCGTAACACCGCCGTGCCCGCCTTCCAGACCGGCATGCGCAAGGCCGCCGCCGCCACCGGCGCCACCTACCTCGACAACTCGCGGCTCTTCCACGGTCACGAGGTCTGCACCGAGAACGCCTGGGCGCGCGGGCTCTACATCGACCTGAGCAAGCCCGGACTGCCCGACGAGAACTCCGTCCGGCAGTCCTTCCACCCCAACGCGGCCGGCCACCGGGCCTTCGCGTCCTGCCTCACCCAGCTGTACGACTCCGGGCTGCGCGAGGCGGGCTGCGCCGACCCGGCGAGCACGGGGAACCCGGTCCTGACGGGAGCGGCCTTCGACGACCTGTTCGCCCCGCTGAGGAACGAGGCGACCGGCTCCTGCGTGGACGTACCCGCCTCGGTCACCCGTAACGGCACGGCGATCGGCGGCTGGGACTGCCACGGCGGGCGTAACCAGAACTGGTGGTACGACGCGGGTACGCAGACGGCCCGCACCGCGCTCAGCCACGACCGCTGCCTGGACGTGCCGGGCGCCAGGTACGACGCCGGCGCCACGCTCGTCGTGTGGGACTGCTCGGGCGCGGCCAACCAGAAGTTCGTCCGGCAGGCGGGCACCGTCCGCCCGGCCGCCGCGACCGGCCTGTGTCTGACGCTGACGGGGGCCAAGGACCCGCTCAAGCTCCAGACGTGCGACGGGGGCGCGAACCAGCGCTTCGTGTAGCCACCGCGTGCGAGGGGGCGGCCGGCGCGGTGCGGCCGTCCCCTCGTCATGCCTTCTCTCACGCCTGTCGGGCCAGCGCTTCGGACAGCGCTCCCAGCGTCGGCGTCAGATACAGCTGCCGCAGCGGGATGCCGGGCAGCCCGCGCTCCCGGGCGAGCGTGCCGATCCGGATCGCGTACAGCGAATTGCCGCCCAGGTCCCAGAAGTCGTCGTCCGGGCCGATCTCCTCGACGCCGAGGACGTCCCGCCAGATACCGGCGAGGACGCCGGCGGGGGTGGGCGCGGTCTCGCGGGGCGGTGCGGCAGTCGGCCGGCGCGCACCGGGCGGGGGCAGCCGGGCCGGGTCCAGCTTGCCGTTCGCGGTGAGGGGGAGGGCCGGCAGCACGGTCACCGTCGCGGGCACCATGTGCGGGGGGAGCAGCCGGGCCGCCCGCTCCCGTACGGGCCCGCCGTCCTCGCCCGCTCCCGGGGCCGGGACCACGTACGCGTCGATCCGCACGGCCGCCGCGTCCCCGCCCCCGCCGCCCGTCACGGTGACCGCGGCCGCCGACACCGCCGGGTCCTCCAGCAGGACGTGCCGGATCTCGCCCGGCTCGATCCGGAAGCCCCGCACCTTCACCTGGTCGTCGATCCGGCCCAGGTGCTCCAGCGTTCCGTCGGGCAGCAGCCGCCCGAGGTCGCCGCTGCGGTAGAGCCGCCCGGCCGGGTCCAGGGGGTCCGGGACGAAGCGTTCGGCGGTCAGGGCGGGCCGGCCCAGGTAGCCCAGGGCCACGCCCGCCCCGCCCACATGGATCTCGCCGGGCGCACCCGGCGGCACCGGCCGCCCGTACGGGTCCAGGACCCGGACCGACCAGCCCGGCAGGGGCCGCCCCACCGACCGGGAACCGGCGAGCGCCTCGCGGCGGGTCACCGTGGCCGCCGTGACATGGACGGTGGTCTCGGTGATCCCGTACATGTTGACCAGCCGGCAGCGGTCCTCCGGGTGCCGGTCGAACCAGCCCAGCAGCGGGTGGGTGTCCAGCGGCTCGCCGCCCAGCACCACCAGCCGCAGGGCGGACAGGCCACCGCCCGTCCGGTCGGCCGCCGCGAGCTGGGTGAACGCCGACGGGGTCTGGCTCAGCACGCTCACCCGTTCCCGGCCCAGCAGCGCGTGGAAGTCCTCCGGCGAGCGCGAGGTCCAGTGGTCCACGAGGACCAGCCGGCCGCCCGTCAGCAGCGCCCCCCAGATCTCCCACACCGAGAAGTCGAACGCCGCCGAGTGGAAGCACGTCCAGGTGTCGTCGGGGGAGAGGCCGAAGTCGTCGCGGACGGCATCGACCAGGGCCGTGACATTGGCGTGCGGGACGAGGACCCCCTTGGGGCGGCCGGTCGAGCCCGAGGTGTGGATGACGTACGCGGGGGCGCCGCCCTCCCGCCGTTCCGCGGTGTGACGGGGCGGGTGGCCGGTCAGGGCGGCCGGGTCCTCGACGGTCAGCCGGACCCCGGCGGCCTTCGCGGTGCGCTCACGCCGTTCCGCCGGATGCTCCGGATCCAGCGGTACGTAGACCGCGTCCGCCTTCAGGACGCCCAGCATCACCGCCACCAGGTCGGCTCCGCGGGGCAGGCAGAGCCCCACGAGATCGCCCGGGCGGACGCCGTGGGCGTACAGACCGTCGGCGAACTCCTCGGCCCGGCGGCTCAGTTCGGCGTACGAGAGGGTGGTGGGCCCGGCGGTGAGCGCGGGGGCGTCCGGGCGGGCGGCGGCCTGGGCGGCGAAGGCCTCGTCCACGCGGAGGGGGAGGGAGGCGGGGGGCTTCCCCGTTGCCCCGCGCAGCACTTGCTCGGCGGACTCGGACTCGCTCAGCGGATCCAGTTCCAGAAGCGGGGTGCTGGGCGGGCGGCTCAGCAACTCCTGCCGCGCACGCTCCACTTGGTGTGCCGGTATGCACAGCCCCTCCGGGCGGCTCGGCAGCGTGGCCGGGCCGTCCCCGTCGCCCGCAACCAGACCGAGCGCGGGCGGTTCCTCGCCCTCGGCCGGGACGAGCGGTTCGGTGGCGAGCAGGTCGGCGACCGTGCGGCCGGGCGACAGGTCCGCCGCGAACACCACGTACCCGTCGAGCGCCCCCAGCGCGCGGGGAGGCCGGTCCCGGGCCGGTACGGGGACCGCGACGCGCACCGAGGCCGCGCCCGTGTACCGCCCGGCGGTGAACGCGAGCGCGGCGGCGAGGCTCCGGGTCTCCTCGTCCACGCGCGGGTCCGGGGGGAGCGGCCCGTCGTGCGGCGTCACGGCGTCCGGCGGCACCTCGCCCAGCAGCACCCGGGCGACGATCCGCAACGACCGGGCGTCCAGCGCGGCCCCGTCGGCGGTCAGGACGAGGTCGGCGGGGTGACCGCCCGCGTACCGCAGCAGCACCGCGCGCAGCCGGTGGCCGGGCGCGACCGGACGGCGGGCCTCGGCCGCGCGCCGCCGGGCGGCGGCGTCGGCCCCGGCCGGGACGGGCAAGGTCTCGGTCCACAGCCGGGGGCGGCGCTCCCCGGGCCACCACCGCTCCGCCGCCGCCGCGAGGGCGGCGGCGAGCGCGGTGCCGGTGACGGCCGGCGGCAGGCGGACCGTCAGGGCGTGATGGGCAGGCGACACGTGCACAACTCCTCGTCCACAGCGGGGGATACGGCGATGCGAGCGGTCAGCGATCGGTCAGCGGGCAGTCAGCGGGCAGTCAGCGGGCGGTGAACCCGCCGTCCACGGCGACCACGCTGCCGGTCACCTGGCGGGACTCGTCCGAGGCCAGCCAGAGCACCGCGTTCGCCACGTCGTCCGGCTCCACCAGCGCGTTCATCGGCTGGTCCCGGACGAACGCGGCCCCGTGCTCCGCGACCGGGACCTCCAGCGAGCGGGCGATCTCCGCCAGCATCCGGCCCTCCATCGCCTCGTCGTCCCGCACCGAGCCCGGACACACCGCGTTGACCCGGACCTTCCGGGGCGCGTAGTCCAGGGCCACCGCCTTCGTCAGGCCGACGAGGCCGTGCTTGGCCGCGACGTACCCCGCGAAGTGCCGGTAGCCCACCAGGCCCGCCGTCGAGGCGATGTTGACGATCGAACCGGACCCCTGAGCGACCATCCGGCCGCCGACCGCGCGGATCGCCCGCCACGCGCCGCCCAGGTCCACATCGATCATCAGCTGCCACTCGGCCTCGGTGATCTCGTGCGCCGGGCGGCCCGAAGGGGCGGCGATACCCGCGTTGTTGACCAGGACGTCGATCCGCCCGAAGCGCTCCTCGGCCGCCTCCGCCGCCGACTCCAGCGCCGCCAGGTCCCGGACGTCGGCCTGCCGGGTCAGCACGGCGGACCCCGCCTCGCGGCAGAGCCGCCCGGTGTGGGCGAGCTGCGAGGCGGAACCGAGCGGATACGGCACCCCGGGCAGCTCGCCCGCCACGTCCAGCAGCACCAGGTCCGCACCCTCGCGGGCGAAGGCCAGCGCACAGGCCCGGCCGAGACCGCGCGCCGCTCCCGTGATCAGCGCCGTCCGCCCGGCGAGCCGGGCCCCGCCACCGGCCGCACGTTCCGCGCCAGCGCTGGGGGCCGCATGCCCCGCACCGCCGCCGTCGGCCGCACGCTCCGTACCAGCGCCGCCGACCGCACGCTCCGTACCAGCGCTGAGGGCCGCATGCCCCGCACCGCCGCCGCCGTCGGCCGCATGCCCCGCACCAGCGCCGTCGGCATCCGGCCCCGGAAGGCCGCCGCCGTCGTCGTCGCCGCCCGTCACCGGCCCCTCGCCGCCCGCACCTCGGCGGCCACCAGCTCCAGCAGCTCGCCCGGCCGCTCGGTGAGGTACATGTGCCCGCCCGTCGGCTCGGCCACCGTCAGCTTCCCCGTCGTCACCCGGCCCCACTCGGCCGCCTCCGCCGCCCCGACCAGGGTGTCCTCCCGCCCCCGGACGGAGATGACCGGGACACCCAACGGGCTCTCCGTGGACGGCACATACGTCTCGTGGAGCCGGACGTCCGCCCGCAGCAACGGCAGCAGCAGCTCCCGCATCTCCGGGTCGGCCAGCGCCGGGTGGTCGTACCCGGCGAACGCCCGGACCCGGGCGGCGAACTCCTCGTCCGGCAGCCCGTCCGCCCGGTCCGTGCGCGGCGTCCAGGGACCGGGGGCACCGCTGACCACGAGCGCGGCCAGGCGGATCGGGCCGCCCGACCGCTCGATCCGGTGCGCCAGTTCGTACGCGAGGACCGCGCCCATGCTGTGCCCGAACAGCACGACCGGGCCGCCGCTCCCGTCCCTTTCACCGAGGGCCGCCGTCACCTGCGCGTACGCGTCGTCGACGGCCGGGGCCGCCGAGGTGTGGGCGGGCTCGGGGAACCGCTTCTCGCGGCCCGGCAGCGACACCGGGAGGATCCGCAGACCCTCCGGGGCCAGCTTCTGCCAGGGCGTGAAGAAGGAGGGACCCGCCCCGGCGAAGGGCAGGCAGATGAGGACGGTCTCTTCGTCGGCCACGGTCGTTCCTGTTCTCTTTCTCTGCTACCGGAGTTCGGTCAGTCCCCGACCATGATCGTGGTGAGGATCGCGGCGAGGTAGCCCGGGTCGCGCACGCCGCACAGCTCGCGCGCCGAGTGCATCGACAGGCCGGGCACCCCGACGTCCACCGTGGTGACGCCGAGGCGGGCCGCCGTGAGCGGGCCGATCGACGTACCGCAGGGCATCGCGTTGTTGGAGACGAACGGCTGCCAGGGGGCCCCGGCCCGCTCGGCCGCCGCCGTGAACACCGCGATGCCGGTGGAGTCGGTGGCGTACCGCTGGTTGACGTTCACCTTGAGCGTCGGGCCGCCGTTGGGGAGCGGGCGGTGGTCGGGGTCGTGCCGCTCCGCGTAGTTGGGGTGCACCGCGTGCGCCATGTCGGCGGAGACGCAGAACGCGCCCGCCAGCGCCCGCGACCAGTCCTCGTCGCTGCCGCCGCGCGCCGACACGGACCGGGACAGGACCCGCTCCAGCAGCGGGCTCTGCGCCCCCGTCTCGGAACCGCTGCCGACCTCCTCGTGGTCGAAGGCGGCCAGCACCGGCACGAAGGACGGCTGTGTGGCCCCCGTCGCCGCGTCCACCAGAGCGGTCACCCCGGCGTGCACCGAGACCTGGTTGTCCAGCCGGGACGCCACCACGAACTCCTGGTCCACGCCGAGGTATCCGGGCGGCTGGACGTCGTGCAGCATCAGGTCCCAGCCCAGCACGTCCGCCGGGTCCTCCCCGGCGGCCGAAGCGACCCGGCGCAGCAGCTCGCCCTCCCGCGGGTCGCCCAGCGCCCAGATCGGAGCGATGTGCCGCTGCCGGTCCAGGGCCACGCCCTCGTTCACCGTACGGTCCAGGTGAATGGCCAACTGGGGTACCCGCAGCAGGGGTTCGTCGATGTGTACGAGCCGGCTGCGCGGGGCGCCGTCGGGGCCGCGCAGGGCGAGGCGGCCGGAGACGCCCAGGTCCCGGTCGAGCCAGGTGTTCAGCGGGACCCCGCCGTAGATCTCCACCCCGATCTGCCGCCACCCCGAAGACCCGGTGTCCGGCGCCGGTTTGATCCGCAGGTTCGGGGAGTCGGTGTGGGTGCCGATGATCCGGAACGGCGTGTGGGCGGGCGCGCCCTCGGGGACGTACCAGGCGATCAGCGCACCGGCTCGGCTGACGAAGCAGCCGCCGGTCGCCCCCGTCCAGTCGTCCGTGCCGCGCAGTTCGCGGAACCCGGCCTTCTCCAGACGCTGGGCCGCACTGGCCACCACGTGGTACGGGGAAGGGCTGGCGGCGATGAAGGCGAGCAGGTCGTCGGTGTGGCTGCGGTGGGGGGCCGGAGTCATACGGCGTCCGCCTTTCCGGTGTTCGGCAATGACTGGGAGGGTGACGGTCCGCCGGGCCGGTCGGGCCCGGCGCTGGCGTCCCCGGCTGAGCCTCCGGAGCCTCGGCCCGGGGGCCCCTGCCGGGGGCGCTCCCCGAGGAGTTCCCGCACCGGCCGGTCGGGCCGGGCGCTGAACTCCGCGAGCAGGTCGGTGTACGACGCGAGAAGGTCGTGGGCGGTCGCGTGGTCCCACAGGTCGGTGGAGAATTCCAGGAATGTTCGATAACCCTTCGCGGGGTCCCGCCGTGGCGCAAGTCCGAAGCACAGTTCGCTGCGGGAAAGCGGCGGTGCCAGATCGGTCACCTCGACCCGGAGCCCGGGGATCTCGATGTCCGTGTCGACGGAGTTCTGGAACGCCAGGACGTGCGGAACCCGGTCGGGGACGCTGACAGCGCCAGCGTCCCGCATCGCCTGCATGATGCGCGCGGTGGGCAGCACATGCGCCATGGCACCGAGCGCGCCCACGCCCGTACGGACCGCGAGCTCCGCGCAGGTCTCGTCAAGATTGGCTGAATCCAGTCGTACGCGGACCATCACCGCGGTGGACGTCATCGCCACGAGCGACTCCGCGTCGGTGCCCTCGCGGTTGGCGTACGGCACGCTCAGCAAGGTGTCCTCCTCTCCTGACAGCCGGGCCAGGAACACCCCGAGGGCCGCCGCCGCGACCGCGAACGGGGTGGTGCGCCGCTCGGCCGCCAGCTTCTCCACCGCCGCCCGCACCTCACCCGTCGCGACCCCGCGCACGGTGTCGCCGTGCCCGCTCAGCTTCTGCGGGCGCGGCCGGTCCGTCGGTACGGGGACGGCGGACGGCACCCCGTCCAGGTAACGGGCGCAGAACGCGGCCCGCTCCGCCTCGGCGCCGGGATCGTGGTGCTCCCGCTGCCACCGGGCGTACCCGGGCGCCTGCATCGCCGGATCGGGCAGGCCGTGCGGGACGCCCGCGGCGGCCGCCGTGTAGAGCGCGGCGATCTCCGCGAGCAGCACGGACAGCGACCAGCCGTCGGCGCAGACGTGGTGCAGGACGAACATCAGCTCCCAGCGGTCCTCCTCCACCCGGAGCAGCCGCGTCCGGGGCTGGAGCGACTGCCCCAGGTCGAACGGGGCCGCCGCGTCGGCCCGGCACAGGGCGTCCGCCCGGGGCCGGCGCTCGGCGGTCGGCAGCCCGGTCAGATCCTCCACCGGCAGTGGCACCGGCTCCGCCGCCAGCACCTCCTGCCACCACGGTCCGTCCGGCGCCCCGTCCTGCGTGAACCTGGTCCGCAGCCCGTCGTGGCGGGCGACCAGCTCGGTCACGGCGGACCGCAGGACCGCCGGGTCCAGCGCCCCGGTGAACGTGATGCGCGTCGGCACGTTCCACACGGCGGGGTCGGGCATGGCGTGGTGCCCGGCGATCATCCGGGCCTGCTGGTCGCTGACGTGGGCGCGGTCGACGACGGCCACGAGATCCGTCCCGGTCCCGTCCGTGTCCGGCCCTTTCCCGTTCGTGTCCGTCCCGGTCCTGTCCGTGTCCGGCCCGTCCGTGTCCGTCCCGGTCCCCTTCGGCTCCGGCCCGTCCGTGTCCGGCGGTCCCTCCGGCTCCGGCCCGTCCGTGTCCGGCGGCCCCTCCGGCTCCGGCCCGTCCGTCCCCTGGCCGCCCGCCAACTGCTCGGTCATGGCCCGCAGGGTGGCGTCCGCGAAGAAGTCCGCCAGCGGGTAGTCGACGCCGAGCGTGTCCCGGACCCGGTTCACCAGGCGGATCGCGGCGATCGAATTGCCGCCCAGGTCGAAGAAGTTGCTGTCGGCGGCGAAGCCCGGCCGGCCGAGGACGGACTCCCAGACCTCGCGGAGGAGCACGGCGGCGCTCTCCGCGCCCGGTCCCCCCGGCTCCCCCCGCCCGCCCGGTCGATCCGCGCCTTCCTCAGCCGGGTCCGACATCGCGTCCAACTGCCGTGCCAGCTCGCCGAGATACCCCTCCGCCGTCGCCGCGTCGAACAGATCAGCGTCGTAGCGCAGCCGCAGCCGAAGACCCCCGTCCTGAACTTGGGTGACCATCAGGGCCAGCTCCAGGGGCGCCGACTCCGTCCCGGCCGCCACGCCCTCGGCCCGCAGGCCGGGCAGGTCGATTCCGGCCAGCGCCGCCCGGTCGAGGTCGACCGAAACGGTCACCAGCGGGCGCGGATTCCCCGGGTCCGGGTGGACGGCCGCCAAGAGCGCGTCCAGGTCCACCCCCCTGTGCTCGTCCGCCGCGAACAGCGCCCGCCCGGTGGCCCGTACGGCCTCCGGCGACGAGGTCGCGTCGGTGGCGGACAGTGGCAACGGCAGCAGCGCCACATGGAACCCGACCGTGTCCGCCGTCGCGGGCGACCGCCGCCCGAACGTCGTGCCGAGCAGGAACGCGTCCTGCCCCGACCGCCGTCGCAGCACCAGCTGCCACGCCGTGCACAGCGTGGCGAAGAGGGTCACGCCCTGCTGCCCGCTCCACTCCCGCAGCCGGTCGGCCCGCTCGCGGCCCACGGCCCGGGCCACCGCCCCGCCGCGCCCCGCCACCCGGCGACCACGCGGCCGGTCCGTGGGCAGGACCAGCACCGGCGGCCGGTCGCCCAGCAGCTCGCGCCACCAGGCCAGGCCGGCCGCGTCGGCCGGAGGCTCGGGGGCTCCGACGGTCGTCCCGGCGGGGCGGTCGAAGACCGGCGGACGTCCGGCGCGGGCCGCCGTGTACAGCTCCTGGAGGTCCCCGGCGATCAGCGCGGCCGAGTGCGCGTCCGTGATGATGTGGTGCGTACCGAGCACCAGGACGTGGTCGTCCTCGGCCAGCCGGAGCAGCCGGGGCGTGAACAGCGGCCCCCCGGCCAGGTCGTAGGCCCGGCCGCTCTCCTCGGTGAGCAGCGCCCCGATCGCCCGCTCGGCGTCCTGCCCGCGGGCGTCGGTCACCGCCAGGGGGATGCGGAGCCCGTTCCGCACGACCTGGACGACGCCCGTCTCCTCCTCGGCCCGGAACACCGTGCGGAGCCCCGCGTGCCGCTCGACCAGGCCGTCCACCGCCGCCCGCAGCGCGGCCACGTCCAGCGGCCCGCGCAGCCGCACGGCCCCCGTCTCGTTGTACGCCGCCGGGTTCTCCATCAGCTGCGCGGCCAGCCACAGCCGCCGCTGCGCCGAGGTGGCGGGCGCGACTGTGTCCTCGGACCGGGCGTCGCGCTCCTTCGTCCGGCGGCGCAGCACGTCCAGGCGCTCCAGCCCCGCCCGCAGCCGCTCCCGGTCCATCCCGAAGTCGACCAGCGCGGCGATCTCGTCCACCCCGGCCCCGTGCAGCGCGTCGACGAACGGGGCGACGCTCGAAGGCGTGCCGATCAGGGCCCGCCGGTCGCAGTAGCGGTCGTACGCGCGACGGAACAGATAGTCCAGGTCCTCCTCGCCCGCCGCCGCCACGTCCTCGCGCCGGGACCCCGCGGCGGTGGCCGCCGAGCGCATCAGCAGCGAGGACCGCAGATACCGCACCATCGGCTCCAGCGCCTCGGCCCGGGCGGTGGCGTGGTCGTCGCCGAGATACGTGTGCACCAGCACCGTCACCCGCCCGGCCGCCGGGTCGAGCCCGCACTCCGCCCGCGTACGCCGGTAGTGCGCGATGTTCGCGGCCAGCTCGTCCACGGTCTGGCTCATCAGGTTGGTGACGACCCCGAGGCCGCGCCGGGCCGCCTCCTCGTACGACGCCCGCTGCCCGGAGGTGGCCAGGAAGAAGGGCGGCTCCTGCTGCACCGGGCGCGGCCGGATCCGGATCTCCGCCTCCACGCCCTCGCCCGTGGGCCGCCGCACCGCCTCCCCGCGCCACAGCCGGCGCACCTCGTCGAGGTGGTCGAAGGCGATCCGCCGCCGGTCCGTGAACCGGTCCGGGTGCAGGGCGAAGTCCCGGGCGTGCCAGCCGGTGGCGCAGCCGATGCCGACCCGGCCGCCGGAGAGGTTGTCCACGACCGACCACTCCTCGGCGACCCGTACCGGATCGTGCAGCGGCAGGACGACCGAGCCCGCGTTGATCCGGACGCTCCCGGTCTCCCGGGCCACGGCGGCGGCGAGCACGGCGGGGTTCGGGAAGATCCCGCCGAAGGAGTCGAAGTGCCGCTCGGGCAGCCAGACGGAGGAGAAGCCGTGCTCGTCGGCGAAGCGCGCGGTGTCCAGGACGGTGTCGTACGCCTCCGGGGTGCCGCTGCCGCTGCCGTCGGCTTCTCCGGTCTCCGGGTAGTCGCCGAAGAAGTAGACGCCGAAGTCCGGCGCGGGGCCCCGCACTTCGGCGGGCCGCGCCGAGGCCGTGCGGGCGGACCGGGGGAAGAACCCGCCGTCGCGCAGCTCCCGCAGCGATCCCTCCACCGCCTCCGCGACCCGGTTCACGTCCTCCTCCGTGTGGGCGGTGGAGAGGTAGAAGCTGCGCCACTCCCACACGTACACACCGCGCAGTTGGAGGTGGTGGTAGAGCAGCTCCAGGTCGGCGCGGTGCCGGAAGCGGAACATCGACCCGAAGTGGGCTAGTTCGAGGGGGAATTCCTCGTCGTGGAAGAAGGCGTTGAGCCGGTCGGCGAGCGCCTGGGTACGGGCGTTCAGCCCGCTCTGGAGGCCGGGCCCCCGCTCGGTGAGGTGGGTGAGCACCGCGCGGGCCGCCGCCATCGACAGCGGGTGCTGCATGTACGTTCCGCCGATGAACGTGGTCTCGCGCGAGGGGCCGCCGGGCTCCCCGTACCGCCAGAACCCGCCGTCCACACCGTCGAGCAGATCCGCCCGGCCCGCCACCGCACCGATCGGGAGGCCGGCTCCGAGCGCCTTGCCGTACGTGGCGAGGTCCGGCACCACGCCGAAGTGCTCCTGTGCGCCGCGCGGGTGGGGGCGGAGCCCCGTCAGCATCTCGTCGAAGAGCAGCACGATGCCCCGGCGGGACGTGAGTTCGCGCAGCGAGCGGACGAACTCCACGGGCCGCAGGCCCGGGTTGCGGCACTGCACGGGCTCGACGAGGACGGCCGCGATGCCGTCCCCGAGGGCGTCGATCGTCTCCAGGGACTCCTGGGCCCCGTACTCCAGCACGATCAGCTCCGCGACCGCGCTGGCCGGGATGCCCCGGGAGACGGGCACGGCGTGCTGCCCGGGCCCGCCCGGCCGGCCGAGGACGGAGTCGATGTGCCCGTGGTACGAGCCCCGGAACATGACGACCTTGTCGCGCCCGGTGGCGGCGCGGGCCAGCCGGATCGCGGCCGAGTTCACCTCCGTACCGGACGAGGCGAAGGCGACCCGGTCCAGGCCGGTCAGCGAGGCGAGCAGGGCCGCGGCCTCCCCGGTGTCGGGGGACCGGGGGCCGAAGCGCAGCCCGTCCGCGAGGTGGCGGCGCACGGCCTCGGTGACGGGCTCCGCCTCATGGCCGAGGAGGAGCGCGCCGAACCCCATGGTGATGTCGGTGTAGGTGTTGCCGTCCACGTCGGTGAGCCGGGAGCCGTGCGCCGAGCGGGCCGCGATCGGGTAGAGCATCTCCTTGGTGGCGTCCCGGAACCCCACGACGGCGCGGCTGTCGGCGAGCACCGAACGGTGCCGCTGGGCCAGCTCCTTGGAGGTGCGGGTGCGCTCGGTGAACCGCCGGACCAGGGAGGCGGTGTGGGCCCGCTGGGCCTCGTCGGCCCCTGCCCCGGCCATCCCGCCCGCCGCGTCCACGACGAGACGGGGGCCGTGAGCGGCCTCCCCGGAGGTGGGTTTCGGGTCCTCCGTCGCGAACTGGCGGCGGGCCTCCGCGAGCCGGGCGGTGAGCGCGCGGGACAGCTCCGCCGCCCGGGCCACGGCCTCGGCGGTCGTGCCGGCGGCGGCGGTGGCGGCGTCCTTCCCGGTCCCGGTCCTGGCCTCGACGGATTCGGGTATCCCCGCGCTCATCGGCCGTCCGTCCCCGTGGTGCGGGCGGTCAGCAGGGCGACGGCCTCGGAGAGCTGGGTGAGCATCGCGGTCTGGGTCTCGGCCAGTTGGCGCAGTTGCTCGGAGAGGGCTGCGACCTCGGCCCTGGTGGCGTACGCCGGCCCGTCGGCGGCAGGCACGGGCGCAGGCGTGAAAGCAGGCACAGGCGCAGGCGCGGACACGGAAGCAGGCGCGGACACGGAAGCGGGCGCGGGCGTGAAAGCAGGCACGGGCGCGGGCACGGAAGCGGGCGCGGGCGCGGGCACGGAAGCGGGCGCGGGCGCGGGCACGGAAGCGGGCGCAGGCACGGAAGCGGGCGCGGGCGCGGGCACCGGCGCGGGCACCGGCGCGGGCGGCGGCGGCTCCACCGCTGCCGTCGGCGGAGGCGTCCGCCGCCCGGCTATCAGCGCTGCCGTCAGCCGGGGCGTGCCCGCCTCCTCCAGAACCTCCCGCATGCTGATCTCCGTGCCGAACTCGGCCTCCAGCTGCCGCACCATCCCGATGAGCTGGAGCGAGTCCGCGCCGAGGCCGACGAAGGTGCGGTCGGCGGCGACCTCGTCGGGCCGGTGGCCGAGATGGCGCGCGGTCAGCTCCAGCACCCTCTCCAGTACGGCCTGTGCGGTCATGCGGTCCTCCAAGGAGCGTGGGGATGAGTGAGCGGCCCCGCCGGCCGGCGCGGGCAACTCCGTGAGCGAGGCGGGCGGGGTCGGCTGCCCGGCCGGTACCGGGGGCGTGTACGGGGCCGGGCCCCGCCAGTGCGACCGGCGCTGGAAGGGGTACGTGGGCAGCCGCACGCGCCGGCCGCCGCAGCGCTCCAGCAGCGCCGCCCAGTCCACCCCGGCCCCGCCACAGTGCAGCGCGGCCACCGCCCGCTCCCACTGCCGCGTCGGTACGCAGACCGCGTCCGGCAGCGACCGGCGGACCATCCCCGTCAGCACGGCGGACGGGCCCAGCTCCAGCAGCAGCGGGGACCCGGCCCGCGGCGAACCGTCCTCAGGCGTCCCGGCCAGCCGGTCCAGGACGGCGGCGAAGTCCGCCGTGCGGCGGGCCTGTGCGACCAGGTACGCGGCGTCCGGCCGCCACCCGGCGGGGCGGACCGTGCCGTCGATGCCGTCGACGAACTCCGTGTGCAGCGGCCGGAGTTCCACCTTGTCGGCCAGCACCCGGAAGTCCTCCAGCGCCGGGTCGAGCAGCGCCGTGTGGAACGCCCGGTCCACCGCCAGCACCTCATACGCCTCACCCCGCGCGGCCAGCAGCGCCCGTGCCGCGTCCACCGTCTCCGGCGGGCCGCCCAGAACGTGGTGCGCGGCTCCGTTGACCACCGCGAGCTCCAGCCCGGGGACCTCGGCCAGCAGCTCCCGCACCCGGGCCCGGGGGACGAACGCGGAGACCATCGCGCCCGGGGCCGCCCGCTCCAGCATCAGCCGCCCGCGCCCGCACACCAGCCGCATCGCGTCCTCGGTCTCCAGCGCCCCGGCCACGCACAGCGCCGCGTACGCGCCGACGCTGTGCCCGGCGACCCGGGCCGGGGTGATCCCGAGCTGTTCCCACAGCCGGGCCTGGGCGATCTGAAGGGCGAACAGGGCGGGCTGCGCGAAGGCGGTGTCCCACCGCTCGGGACCCCGTCCGCCGACGATCCGGTCCAGGAAGTCGTCCTGCCCGGTCTCCTCCGCGTACACCCGGGCGCAGCCATCGAGCACCTCGGCCACCACCGGGAAGCGCGCGGCGAGTTCGGCGCCCATGCCCGGATGCCCGCCGCCCTGGCCGCTGAAGAGGAACACCGGCCGCCGCTCCCGTACGCCGTCGGCCACTCCGGTCGTGTACGCCTCGCCCTCCGGGGCCCCGGAGAGAAACGCGTCGAGACCGGCCACCGGGTCGGCACCGGTGACGACCAGCCGGTGCGGCAGCTGCCGCCGCCCGAGGGCCGTGGTGGTCAGCAGATCGGCGGGGGAGCAGGGCGGCCCGTCCGCCAGGTGGTCCCGCAGGGCGGCGGCGTACGCCCGGAGCGCGTCCCCGTCCGCGGCCGAGAGAGGCAGCAGCGCGGGCACGGGAGCGTCGTGCGCCGACTCCGCGTGCACGGTCTCCGGCGCCTGTTCCAGGATCACATGAGCGTTCGTACCGCCCATGCCGATGGAGTGCACACCGGCTCGCCGTACGCCCGCCAGCGGCCAGGCGCTCTCCCGTACCGGCAGCAGGAACGGGCTGTCGTCCACCGCCAGCGCCGGGTTGGGCCGGGCGAAGTTCACCAGCGGCGGGACCACCCCGTGCCGCAGCACCTCGACGGCCTTGATCAGCCCCGCGAGTCCCGCCGCGCTGTCCAGGTGGCCGATGGCCGGTTTCGTCGAGCCGAGCGCGCAGAAGCCGGTCCGGTCGGTGTGCGCGCGGAACGCCTCGGTCAGGGCCGCGAACTCGATCGGGTCGCCCTTCAGCGTGCCCGTGCCGTGCGCCTCCACGTAGCCGATCGACGCCGCGTCCACGTCCGCCGCGCGCAGCGCCCCGAGCACCGCGTCCCGCTGGCCGGCGACCCCGGGGGCGGCGAACCCCCCTCTCCCCGGGCCGTTGCCGGTCGCCTTGTCCGAGCCGTCGTTGGTGACCGCCGAGCCCAGGATCACCGCGTGCACGGTGTCGCCGTCGGCCAGTGCGCGGGCCAGGGGCTTGAGGAGGACGGCGGCGGCCCCGTTCCCCCCGACGGTGCCGTCCGCGTCCGCGTCGAAGGCCCGGACCGTGCCGGTGGGGGAGAGGGTGGAACCCTTCACCGGGACCTGGCCGGTGACCCCCGGCAGATGCAGGGCCGCGGAGCCCACCAGCATCAGCTCCGCGTCCCCGGCGCGCAGCGCCTGGCAGGCCAGATGCACCGAGACCAGAGCGCTGGAACAGGCCGTCGACACGGTCAGCGCGGGACCGGTCAGACCGAGCCGGAAGGCGGCCCGGGTGGCGGTGAAGTCCGGGTAGTTGCCGACCTGGACCTGCTTGGCGGTCATCCAGTCGCCCGAGCCGGCCTCCGTCGCCAGGTTCTCCGCCAGATAGCTGTGCAGCGAGTACAGGCGGTAGCCGGAACTGCCGTACACCCCGATCCGCAACGAGCCGCCGTCGCCGCCCGCGTAACGGTCCTTGCCACCTCCGAAACGGTCCGTGCCACCCGCGTAACGGCCCGTGCCACCCGCGTACCCCCCGTCCTCCAGGGCGTGGAAGCAGCACTCCAGGAAGAGCCGCTGCTGCGGATCGGTCAGCTCCGCCTCCCGCCCGCTCATCCCGAAGAACCCGGCGTCGAAGCCGTCCACATCCGCCAGGAGCGCGCTCGCCCCGCCGAACCCCGGCCGCTCGTACTCCGCCGCCGGGACCCCCGCCGCGGCGAACTCGGCCCGGGTGAACCGGCGTACGTGGCCGGCCCCCGCCCGGATGTCGCGCCAGTACGCCTCCGGGGTATCAGCCCCCGGAAACCTCAGCGCCGTCCCGATCACCGCGATCCGGTCGTCCCTCAACGGCTTCTTCCTTTCGCAGCCCAGCACGCCCAGCACGCCCCCCACGCTCCGCCCGCCGCACTCCCGCCACCCTCAGCAGGAACACCACGGCGACGACGATGGCGGCGCCATGGGACCAGCCCACCACGGCCAGCGGGGAGAACCGGTCGAGGGCCGCCGCCACAAGGATCATGCCGACGCCGAAGCCGAGGTTCTCGAAAGTGGCCGAAAGACCGAAGGCATGGCCGCGCAAGGTGGCCGGAAGTGTCTGGAGGTGCGAGGTGTACGCGACCTCGGTGAGGCCGTCCGCGGCCCCCGCGATCAGCGCGATCACCGCGGTCACGGCCAGCGGGAACCCGGCGAACGCCGCGATGAACGCCGCCGACATCACCACCGTGCCGTAGCCGAAACCGAGCGCCCCCACGGAGCGTCCGGTGCGCTGGGCGTACCGCTGGATCACCTGCTGGGCCCCGATGTTGCCGAGCGCCCACACGCACCAGAACGCGCTGACGAACACCGCGGGGTTCGACGCGTCGAGCGAGGTGGAGTAGATCGGCAGTGCCGCGTTGTGGGACGAGGAACCGAACGCGTCGACCCCGCGCAGGGCCACCATCAGGCCCATCCCGGGGGCTGCGGCGAGCGCGAGGAAGGCCACGGGCCGCCAGCGCCTGCCGCCCTTCGCGGACGCGGCGCCCGAGGCCGCCTTCTGGTCCCCGGAGCCCTCGGCGGCCGTGCCGTCCGCTCCCTCGGCCTCCGCTCCCTTGGCGGCGCCCGCTCCCTTGCCTCCGGCGATCGGCAGCAGGGCCACCGTCACCGCGCAGGCCACGAACGTCGCCATGTCGACGACGAAGGCCGCTGTGTACCCCACGAGGGACACCACCACGCCCGCCGAGGCGAACCCCGCCACCATGGCCAGCGAACGGCCGGTGATCGAGAGGGAGTTCGCCCAGGCCCTGCGGTCCTCCCCGACCATCTCCGGGATCGAACTGCGCAACGCCACCATGAACAGCGTCCCGCACGCCCCGATCACCACCGAGACGGCCATCAGCGCCCCGGTCAGCAGACCGTCCGGCGCCAGGATGAGCACCAGCATCACGGCGCCCTGTCCGACGTTCGCCCACAGCATGATGCTTTTGGCGCTGAAACGGGCGAGCAGACCGCCCACGACCAGACCGGCGACGAATCCGGAGGCGAGCCGCACCGCCATGAACAGCCCCATGGCCAGCGCCCGGCCCGTCGTCTCGTAGACGAAGAGATTCAGCGCCACCATATTCAGGAAAGTGCCGTAGGAAGACACCGCGTATCCGGCGACGAGGAATCGAAAACGGCGCTCGGAGACCGCGGTATCACGAGCCTCCCGGGCCTCCCCGGACTTCCGGGAACCGCCGTCCGCCTCGTCCGCCCTCGGTCCGTCCGCACTGCCCATTCCAGATGTCACCCGGACATACTCGTCGAGCACGGACGCCGGACGGGGGCCTCACGATTGCACAAAGGTAATCTGCATCCTTGTGAAGGACGATCATTCCCCCTCACCGGTATGTGATTGCCGTGAATCACCCTCGGACCGGTCGATACCGGAACAACCCTGCGAGGCGGCGCTCGCGGCCTATCGTCGTGCGCTGACGGAGGGCCGCCTCCCGGCCGGCGCCGCGCCCCCCTGCCTGCGGTCCCTGCACCTGATGGTGGCCGACCAGGAATCACCCGGCTACCTCATCCCCGTACCGCCGGAGACCGCCTCGTTCGCCGCGCTCGCCCCGATCGAGGAGGCGATCGTCGAGCAGCGCCGCACCCTGCGCTCCGCCCGCGCCACCCTCGCCGCCTTCGAGGGGCTCTACGCCGAGATGCACCGGCAGGAACGCCCCGTCCTCACCCGGCTCTCCGGCACGGCCGTCATCGGCAAGGCCCTGGACGCCGGGGTCAGCGGCTGCCGCGCCGAGGTCCGCACCGCCCACCCCGGCGGCGGGCGCCCCGCCCACGTCCTGGAGCAGTCGCTCCCGCGCGACCTGGGCAACCTGCGCCGCGGCATCCGGCAACGCACCCTCTACCAGCACACGGTCCGCTCGGACCGCACCACACTCGCCTACATCGAGCAGGTGACCGCCGAGGGCGCCGAGGTCAGGACCCTGGCGGAGGTCGCCGACCGGTTCATCGTCTTCGACCGGGACCTCGCCCTCATCCCGTTCTCCGACGAACCGCACACCGCCCTGCGCGTCCAGCACCCGTCGCTGGTCCGCTTCCTGGCCCGCCACTTCGACGAGGCGTGGTCCCGCGCGGTCCCGGTCCGCCCCGAACGCGCGCCGCTGCGCACCCCCGTCGTCACCTCCGACCTCCAGCGCACCATCCTCCAGGCCGTCGTCAACGGCGAGACGGACGCCGCCATCGCCCGCCGGATCGGCATGAGCCGCCGCAGCGTCGCCGAGCACATGCGCAAGGTCTCCGAGCAGCTGGGCAGCAACAGCCGCGCGCAGCTGGGGTATCTGGTCGCGACATCGGGCCTGCTGGACGGCCGATAACGAGCAGGAGGGCCCCGTAACGAGCGGGAGGGCCCCATAACGCGCGGGAGGGCCCGTAACGAACGGGAGGGCCCGTAACGAACGGGAGGGCCCGTCCGCGCGGACGGGCCCTCCCGGTCACATCTACGGGACGGGGTCAGCCGAGCCCCGGCCCCCGCACCGGAATGCTGGTGAACGTCGGAGCCGGGGCGGGCTCGGTGAAGAAGTCGTTGCCCTTGTCGTCGACGACGACGAACGCGGGGAAGTCCTCGACCTCGATGCGCCAGACCGCCTCCATGCCGAGCTCCTCGTACTCGACGACCTCGACCTTCTTGATGCAGTCCTGGGCGAGGCGGGCCGCGGGGCCGCCGATCGAGCCGAGGTAGAAGCCGCCGTGCGCGTCGCAGGCGTCGGTGACCTGCTTGCTGCGGTTGCCCTTGGCGAGCATCACCTTCGAGCCGCCCGCCGCCTGGAACTGCTCCACGTACGAGTCCATCCGGCCGGCCGTCGTCGGGCCGAAGGAACCGGAGGCGTACCCCTCGGGCGTCTTCGCCGGGCCCGCGTAGTACACCGGGTGGTCCTTCAGGTACTGCGGCATCTCCTCGCCCGCGTCCAGCCGCTCCTTGATCTTGGCGTGCGCGATGTCGCGCGCCACGACCAGCGGCCCGGTCAGCGAGAGCCGGGTCTTGACCGGGTACTTGGTCAGCTCGGCCAGCACCTCGTCCATCGGCCGGTTGAGGTCGATCTCCACGACGTCCCCGCCCGCCCCGTCGAGGTGCTCGTCGGTGGTGTCGGGGAGGAAGCGCGCCGGGTCCTTCTCCAGCTGCTCCAGGAAGACGCCCTCGGCGGTGATCTTCGCGGTGGCCTGGCGGTCGGCCGAGCAGGACACGGCGATGGCGACGGGAAGCGAGGCCCCGTGCCGGGGCAGCCGCACCACGCGCACGTCGTGGCAGAAGTACTTGCCGCCGAACTGCGCGCCGATGCCGATCCGCTGCGTCAGCTCGAAGACCTTCTCCTCCAGCTCCTTGTCCCGGAAGCCGTGCCCGGTGGGCGAGCCCTCGGCCGGCAGCTCGTCCAGGTAGTGCGCGGAGGCGTACTTGGCGGTCTTCAGCGCGAACTCCGCCGACGTGCCGCCGACCACGATCGCCAGGTGGTACGGCGGGCAGGCCGCGGTCCCCAGCGAACGGATCTTCTCCTCCAGGAACTTCATCATGGAGGCCTCGTTCAGGACGGCCTTTGTCTCCTGGTAGAGGAACGACTTGTTGGCCGAGCCGCCGCCCTTCGCCATGAAGAGGAACTTGTACGCGCCGCCGTCGGTGGCGTACAGCTCGATCTGGGCCGGCAGGTTGGAGCCGGTGTTCTTCTCGTCCCACATGGTCAGCGGGGCCATCTGCGAGTAGCGCAGGTTGAGCTTGGTGTACGCGTCGTAGATCCCGTGCGACAGGGCCTCCTCGTCACCGCCCTCGGTCAGCACGTTCTGCCCGCGCTTGCCCATGACGATCGCCGTACCGGTGTCCTGGCACATCGGCAGGACGCCCGCGGCGGCGATGTTGGCGTTCTTCAGGAGGTCCAGCGCCACGAACTTGTCGTTGGAGGACGCCTCCGGGTCGTCGACGATCCGCCGCAGCTGCGCCAGGTGGGCCGGGCGCAGGTAGTGCGAGATGTCGTGCATCGCCTCGGCGGCCAGGGTGCGCAGCGCCTCCGGTGCGACCTTGAGGAACGTCCGGCCGTCGGCCTCGAAGGTGGAGACACCCTCGGCGGTCACCAGACGGTACGGCGTGGTGTCCTCCCCCAGGGGGAGCAGATCGGAGTACGCAAACTCTGCCATGACGGCCATTCCTCACTCGGCGACGGCGGCTGACCTCCCTCGGGCAGCGCATCCACCAGGGTAGAGCGCCGCCCCCGGGAGGATCCTGTGAGGTAAGGCTCACCTGGATGCCGCCCCCGGAAGGCGGGGGTGGGGCCGGGGCACGCCGGTTGGAGGGGTAGTCGCGATCTATCGCGTTTGGGTACGCTGGGGCGGTGGACCTAGAGAAGCAGCCCCAGCAGCCCCACGCGCCGGCCGCCCGGCCGCCCGCCGAAGCCCTGGACGGCGATGGCATCCGCGCCTCCGACGCCGACCGCGACCGGATCGCGGACATCCTGCGGGAGGCGATGGCCGAGGGTCGTCTGACGGCGGACGAGCACGCGGAGCGGATCGACCTGGTCTACCGGGCCAAGACCGTCGGCGAACTCCAGCCGCTGGTCCGGGACCTGCCCGCCGCCTCCGGTTCCACGGCCCGCCCGGACTCCCAGCCGTACGCCTACGGCCCCGAGGCCCCCGACGGCCCCGCGGACAATCTCGTCGCGGTCTTCAGCAGCGCCAACCGCAAGGGCCGTTGGCGGGTCGGCGGCCGGACGAACGCCTTCGCGCTCTTCGGCAGCGTGGAGATCGATCTGACCGAAGCGCTTTTCGGCCAACGCCTCACCGTTATCAACGCGACGTCCATCTTCGGCAGCGTCGACGTCCGGGTGCCGGAGAACATTTCCCTGCGCGGCAGCGGTACGGGCGTCTTCGGCAGCTTCGAAGTACGGACGCTCGAATCGCCGGATCCGGAAGCACCGGTCGTCGTGGTCAACGGCTATTCCGTGTTCGGAAGCGTGGAAGCCAGGCCGAAGCGGGGCAAGTTCGTCGCGGACCTCCAGCAGCGGCTGCGCAAACATCTCGGCTACTGAATACGGCGGGGCGCACGGCATACGGCGGGGCGCGCGACCTCCGGTAATCGGCCATAAAGCCGTGGGGGCGCATTGCAGTGCGCCGCGCACTGGTGCCACTCAGTGCATAGGCGTACGCACAGCGGGTAGGGAGTGCTGCATCGACTCTCGCTCGCGAAGCCGTAGCCGTCGTCAGGAGTAGACCGTGCTGCAACCGCCGCATCAGCCTCTGCAGGTCGCCGCCGTTCCGGCCCAGCGGACCCCCGCCCGGGAGGACGACGCGGGCCCCTGGCATTCCGATGCGGCCTGCCGCCGCGATGAGGCCGGCCTGTTCTTCGCCCCGTCGAAGGAACCGACCGCTGCCCGGCTGGCCCGCGAGGAGGCCGCCAAGCGGGTCTGCGCGCGGTGCCCGGTCATGGTGGAGTGCCAGGAGCACGCGCTGATGCAGCCCGAGCCGTACGGGGTGTGGGGCGGGCTCACCGCCGCGGAGCGCCGGGTGGCGCTGGCCCGGCGTCGACGGCGGGCCGGCGAGCTCACCGCCGCCGCGACGGCGTCGGAGCACATAGCGGCGGCGGGCTGAACGAGTCCCCGCCCATGCGATTCGCGCACGTACGAGGGGGAGGGGTGGGGGGGGGGGGGGGGGGGGGGGGGGGGGGGGCGGCCGGGGGGGGGGGGGGCCCGGGGGGGGGGGGGGGGGGGGCGGGCGGGGGGGGGGGGGGCCGGGGCGGGGGGGGGGGGGGGGGGGGGGGGGTGGGGGGGGGGGCTTGAGGGGCTTTCGTTTGGAGCAGGTCGGATCA
>NZ_JBIRKB010000017.1:0-21462 GCF_044329855.1 Streptomyces sp. NPDC017520 | reverse complement strand
GGGCGCCCGCGCCCCCCCCGGGGGGGGGGCCCGGGGGGGGGGGGGGCCGCCGCCCCCCCCCCCCCCCCCCCCCCCCCCCCCACCCCTCCCCCTCGGGCAGCCGTTCTGGTTGCCGACTACTTCGCGCGGTCGAAGTCGATGGCGCTGTAGGCGCGCAGCTTCGACAGCCGGTGGGTCGAGGAGATCGACCGGATCGTGCCGGACTTGGAGCGCATCACGATCGACTCGGTGGTCGCCGTCTCCGCGCGGTACCGCACACCGCGCATCAGCTCACCGTCGGTGATCCCCGTCGCCACGAAGAACACGTTGTCGCCGCTGACCAGGTCGTCGGTCGACAGCACCCGGTCCAGATCGTGGCCCGCGTCGAGCGCCCGCTGCCGCTCCGCCTCGTCCTTGGGCCAGAGCTTGCCCTGGATGACGCCGCCGAGGCACTTTATGGCGCACGCCGAGATGATGCCCTCGGGCGTCCCGCCGATGCCCATCAGCAGGTCGACGCCGGTGCCCTCGCGGGCCGCCATGATCGAGCCCGCGACGTCGCCGTCGGAGATGAACTTGATCCGCGCGCCCGTCTCCCGGATCTCCTTGACGATGCCCTCGTGCCGGGGCCGGTCGAGGATGACGACCGTGACGTCCTCGGGCGTGGAGTTCTTCGCCCGTGCCACACGCCGGATGTTGACCGACACGGGCGCGTTGATGTCGACGAAGTCCGCCGCCTCGGGCCCCGTCACCAACTTGTCCATGTAGAAGACCGCGGACGGGTCGAACATCGCGCCCCGGTCGGCCGCCGCCAGCACGGCGATGGCGTTCGGCATGCCCTTGGCGTTGAGCGTGGTGCCGTCGATCGGGTCGACCGCGATGTCGACCTCGGCGCCGGTGCCGTCGCCGACCCGTTCGCCGTTGAACAGCATGGGCGCTTCGTCCTTCTCGCCCTCGCCGATGACGACGACGCCGTTCATCGAGACGGTCGAGACGAGGGTCCGCATGGCCTTCACGGCGGCGCCGTCGGCGCCGATCTTGTCGCCGCGGCCCACCCAGCGCCCGGCAGCCATGGCGGCGGCCTCGGTGACCCGGACCAACTCCAGGGCCAGGTTGCGGTCGGGGGCCTCCGGGGAGACCTCCAGTTGGGACGGCAGATGATGCTCGGACATCGGAGCGCACCTTTCTGTACGGCGACGACCGGATATGAGGGTGCTGTGACTCTATCGGTAGGACGATAAAATGAGCAGGCCGGGTCACGCATGAGCGCCTCCGGCGTCGCGGCCGTGAGCGGCACCCTGCGGCCGGGCGTGTCAGGCCGCGTGCCACCATGGATCCCGTGGCAAGCAAGCGAGGCAAGCAGACAGTCCGGGACATGCTCCTGTCGACCTTGGTGATCGCCGCCTGCGCGGGCGTCATCTACCTGTTCATCCCGAAGGACGAGCACGCCGATCCCATCAAGGCCGTCGACTTCACCGTGGAACTGGCGACCGTGCGGACCGCCGCCCCTTACCCGGTGGCCGCGCCCGAGGGGCTGCCGAAGAAGTGGAAGGCGACCTCCGTCCGGTACGACGACGTCGCGGGCGACGCCTGGCACCTGGGCTTCCTCGACGCGGACCGCAGGTATGTCGCGGTCGAGCAGTCCACCGCTGCCGCCGGTACGTACGTCCCCGAGGTCAGCCGGAAGGCCAAGGACACCGGGCGCACCGAGACGGTGGCCGGCCGGGAGTGGCAGGTCTGGGAAGGCGCGAAGTACGACGCCCTCGTCCTGCCGGGCAAGGGGCACACCACGGTGGTGACCGGCTCGGCCCCGAAGGAGAGCCTGGTCGAGATGGCCGCCGCACTGAGGACGACGCCGCCCGCCGCGCCGGCTTCCTGACGCGCGGCCCGCGCCGGACCGCGTACGCGAAGGGGCCCCGGAACACCAGGTGTACTGGTGTTCCGGGGCCCCTTCGCTGGGACGGGACTCAGACGGTCGTGACGACCTCGTCGAAGGAGAGGCGCGGGCTGCGCGGGAACCAGGCGTCCTCGCCCGGCTTGCCGATGTTGACGACCATCAGCGGGGTGTGGTCGTCGTCCAGGAACTCCTTCTGGATGCCCGCGGCGTCGTAGCCGGTCATCGGGCCGGCGGCCAGACCGGCGGCGCGGACGCCGATGATGAAGTAGGCGGCCTGGAGCGCGGCGTTGAGGCCGGCGGCCGACTCGCGGACCGGGCGCTCCGAGAAGAACATGTCCTTGGCCTGCGGGAAGTGCGGGAGCAGCGCCGGGAGCTCCTCGTGGAACTCGTTGTCGGCGGCCAGGATCGCGACCAGCGGGGCCGTGGAGGTCTTCGGCTGGTTGCCCTCGGCCATGTGCCGCACCAGGCGTTCGCGACCCTCGGCGGAGCGGACCAGGACGACGCGCAGCGGCGACTGGTTGAAGGCGGTCGGCCCGAACTTGACCAGGTCGTAGATCGCCTGGACCTGCTCGTCGGTCACCGGCTCGTCGGTGAAGGTGTTGGCGGTACGGGCCTCACGGAAGAGGAGGTCCTGGGCGGCGGGGTCGAGAACGAGCGACATCTGGTGCAAACCTTCCGAACGAACGCGGTGGGGAGAAGGCTCGAACGTACGCCAGAGATAGGTTAACTTTCAACTAAACTTGGGCGAGAGTGATCCATTGCACAGTGCATCTGTCTTGTGCGACGGCCTCCGGCCCGAGCACGGACGCCCGCCCCCGCACCGCTTCCGGGCACGCCCCCACCGCGCCACCGCGGACCATCAACGCCCGCGCGACCGCTGGGCGCGCGGGCGTTCGCTCGCTCAGCCCCGGTCGTCGTCCACCTGCGGGCGGGCCAGGGCCGCGTCCAGCCGGGCGCGGGCGCCCTCCAGCCAGTGCCGGCAGACCTTCGCCAGCTCCTCGCCCCGCTCCCACAGGGCCAGCGACTCCTCCAGCGTCGTGCCGCCCGCCTCCAGCCGGCGTACGACCTCGATCAGCTCGTCCCGCGCCTGCTCGTAGCCGAGCGTGCCCGTGGCGGCAGTCGCCGTCGTCCCGTTGTCGTCCGTCATGTGATCCACCCTAAGCGTGAGCTGTTACGACGATGTGGGCGCTGCGGCGGCTGCGACAAGGCCGCCCGGCCGCCCCGTCTCCCGGTCCCGGCGGGCGAGGCCCCGGGCTCGCCCGCTCCCCGTTCCCTCGCGGGCGCGACCGTCCGCCCTTCCCGCTCCCCCCGGCCTCATCCGTCCTTCCCGCTCCCCCCGGCCTCATCCGTCCACCCGCACCGTGAACTCGCCCTCCGACACCCGCGCCCGCAGCGGCTCCCCGGGCGCCCCGGCCTCCTCGGGGGAGCGGACCACGTGCCCGTCGGGTCGCTGGAGCACCGCGTAGCCCCGCTCCAGGGTCGCGGCCGGCGACAGCGAGACGACCCGGGCGAGCGTGTGCGACAGCTCCGAATCGGCCCGGTCCAGCAAATGGCCCAGCACCCGGCGACTGCGCCCCAGGAGCGCGTCCACCTCGGCCTCGCGCTCCTCCACCAGACGGTGGGGCCGCTCCATCGCGGGGCGGCCCAGCGCGTGCGCGAGCCCGCGCTCCTCGCGGTCCAGCAGCCCCCGTACGGTCCGCAGCGCCCGGTCCCGCAACTGCTGCACCCGCTCCATCTCCTCGCCCACGTCGGGGACGACCTTCTTGGCCGCGTCCGTGGGCGTGGAGGCTCGCAGATCGGCGACCAGGTCCAGCAGCGGCGAGTCGGGCTCGTGACCGATCGCGGAGACCACCGGCGTACGGCAGGCGGCCACGGTCCGGATCAGCTGCTCGTCGGAGAACGGCAGCAGATCCTCGACGCTGCCGCCGCCCCGCGCCACCACGATCACGTCGACCTCCTCCAGCGCGTCCAGCTCCTCGACCGCCTGCACCACCTGGGCGACCGCGTTCACCCCCTGCACGGCGGTGTTGCGGACCTCGAAGCGCACGGCGGGCCAGCGGCGACGGGCGTTCTCCAGGACGTCGCGCTCGGCGGCGGAAGCACGCCCGCAGACCAGCCCGACGAGCTGCGGCAGGAACGGCAGCGGCTTCTTGCGGTCCAGGGCGAAGAGCCCCTCCGCGGCGAGCGACTTCTTCAGCTGCTCCAGCCGCACGAGCAGCTCACCGATGCCGACCGGCCGTATGTCCGTCGCCCGCAGCGACAGCTGCCCCCGGGGCGCGTACCACTCGGGCTTGGCCAGCACGACGACGCGCGCGCCCTCCGTCACGACATCGGCGATCCGGTCGAAGACCTGCCGGAAACAGGTCACGCTCACCGAGATGTCGTGGGACGGATCGCGCAGCGTCAGGAAGACGACCCCGGCGCCCGGGCGCCGCGACAGCTGGGTGATCTGCCCCTCCACCCAGATGGCGCCGAGCCGGTCGATCCAGCCGCCGATGAGCCGGGACACCTCACCGACGGGCAGCGGCGCTTCCGCGGACGTGTTGAGAGCCATACGGGCGAGCGTATCGGCAGCCACCGACAGGCCCCCCGCCCCGCGCGGGGGCCCGCGTCGTCCGCACACCGCCGAAGCCGTACGGGACGCGAAGCCTGCACGGGACGGGAAGCCGTACGGGGTGCGATGCCTGCACGGGACGACACGAAGTGCTGGCAGCCGCCCTACAGAACCGGGGCCCCCTTCTCCGCGCCGCCACCCGGGCCCTCCATACCGCCCCGGCGGCCCGTCCCCTGCACCGCCAGCACCACGAGTCCCACCCCGAGCCAGCAGACACCCACCACCTGGGAGGACGTCGTCGCCTCCACGATGACCGCGACCAGCACCCCCGCGCCGACCACCGGGATCAGGACGTGCCGCCACCACACCGGCGGACCCTCCATCCGGCGTACGGCGAACCAGCCGACCACCGACGCGTGCAGCAGGATGAACGCCGTCAGCGCGCCGATGTCCACGACCGAGACCAGATGGTCCAGGCCGTCGTCGCGCCGGGCCGCCCACACGGCGGCCACCAGCGTCACGATCGCCGCGCACAGGATCGCCACCCGCGGCACACCCGACGACGGGTCGACCTTCGCGAGGAAGTGCGGCAGACGCCGCTCCCGGGCCATCGCGAAGACCAGCCGCCCGGCGGCGGCCTGCCCCGCCAGCGCGGCGAACGCGGCGCCGATCGCCTTGCTGACCGCCACCAGATCATGCAGCCACGTCCCCACCGAGGCGTCCACCGCGTCGTAGAACGCCGACCCCTGCGCCGCCGGGTCCGCCGCCAGCTCCGCAGAGCTCACCGGCTCCAGCAACGCCGCCAGATACGACTGCGCCACGAACAGGACCCCCGCCAGCACCAGACAGAACAGCACCGCCCGCGCCACCTTCTGCGAGCCGCCCGTCACCTCCTCGGCGAACGAGGCGATGGCGTCGAAGCCCAGATAGGAGAGCACGGCGATCGACACGGCCCCCAGCACCGCCGTCATGGAGAACCCGGAGTCCCCCGTCAGCGGCGTCAGCCAGCCGCGCTGCGCCCCGTCCCGTACGAGGACGACCACGGCCGAGACCATGAAGACCAGCAGCACCACGATCTCCATGGCCAGCACCGCGAAGCCGACCCGGGCGGCCGCCCGCACGCCCCACAGGTTGAGCAGGGTGGTCACGAGCACGGCGATCGCGGTCCACACCCACCGCGAGACCTCCGGGACCAGCGCGTTCATCGCGATCCCGGAGAAGAGGTAGGCGACGGCCGGGATCAGCAGGTAGTCGAGCATGGCCATCCACCCGGCGATGAACCCCGGCCCTTCCCCGAGCCCCTTGCGGGCATACGTGAACACCGAACCGGCGAAAGGAGCGACCCGCACCATCTGGGCGTAACTGAAGGCGGTGAACCCCATGACCACCGTGGCCACCACATAGACGAGCGCGACCGCGCCGTCGGACTTGGCGTCCAGGGTCCCGAACACCCCGACAGGGGCCATCGGGGCGATGAAGAGGAGCCCGTAGACGACAAGATCCCGGAACCCCAGAGTCCGCCGCAGCCTGCCCGGTTCGGCACTGCTGCCCGCGCCGCGGCCCTCGCCGCTCCCCGCCCCGCTCCCCGACACCGACATCATCGCCCCTCCATCACCATCAGCCATCTCTCGCGTACGTACCGTGACCAGTCTCCCGACCCGGCCGTCCTCGCGCCTGTTCGCCACGGCCTTACGATGGGACGCATGACTGCAACTCCTGCCCGCCGTGTCCTGCTCGCCGCACCCCGTGGCTACTGCGCGGGCGTGGACCGTGCCGTGATCGCCGTGGAGAAGGCCCTGGAGCAGTACGGGGCCCCCATCTACGTCCGCCACGAAATCGTGCACAACAAGTACGTCGTGCAGACCCTGGAGAAGAAGGGCGCGATCTTCGTGGACGTCACCGCGGAGGTGCCCGAGGGCTCCATCGTGATGTTCTCCGCGCACGGAGTCGCGCCCACCGTCCACGCGGAGGCCGCCGAGCGCAAGCTCGCCACCATCGACGCGACCTGCCCGCTGGTCACCAAGGTCCACAAGGAAGCCGTCCGGTACGCCAAGGAGGACTACGACATCCTCCTGATCGGCCACGAGGGGCACGAGGAGGTCATCGGCACCTCCGGCGAGGCCCCCGACCACATCACGCTGGTCGACGGCCCCGAGGACGTCGCGAACATCAAGGTCCGCGACGAGTCGAAGGTCGTCTGGCTCTCCCAGACCACCCTGTCCGTCGACGAGACGATGGAGACGGTCGACGCCATCAAGGCGAAGTACCCCAACCTCCTCTCGCCGCCCAGCGACGACATCTGCTACGCCACGCAGAACCGCCAGATCGCGGTGAAGAAGCTCGCCGAGGACGCCGAACTGGTCATCGTGGTCGGCTCCAAGAACTCCTCGAACTCCATTCGCATGGTCGAGGTCGCCCTGGACGCCGGAGCCCCCGCCGCCCACCTGGTCGACTTCGCCGACGAGATCGACGAGGCCTGGCTGGAGGGCGTGACCACGGTCGGTCTGACGTCCGGCGCCTCCGTCCCCGACGTCCTCGTCGACGGTGTCCTGGAATGGCTCGGAGAGCGCGGTTACGCGGACGTGGAGACGGTGAAGACGGCCGACGAGTCGATCACGTTCTCCCTCCCCAAGGAGCTGCGCCGCGACCTGCGCGCCGAGGCCGCCGCCCTTTCTGCCGAGTAGCCGGGCAAGGGGCCCGGCCTGCCCGTACCGTGGGTCCCATGGAGATCTTCGGCGTGGACATCGGCGGATCCGGGATCAAGGGCGCTCCCGTGGACCTGGACCGCGGAGACCTGGCGCGGGAGCGCCACAAGGTGCTGACACCGCACCCGGCCACGCCCAAGGGCGTGGCCGACGGCGTGGCCGAGGTCGTCGGCCATTTCGACTGGACGGGCCCCGTCGGCATCACCTTCCCCGGGGTCGTCACGGACGGCATCACGCGTACCGCGGCCAATGTCGACAAGGGCTGGATCGACACGGACGCGCGCACGCTGCTGGGCGAGCGGATCGGTCAGCCCGTCACCATCCTGAACGACGCGGACGCGGCCGGAGTCGCCGAGATGACCTTCGGCGCGGGCAAGGGCCGCGCGGGCACGGTCATCATGCTGACCTTCGGCACAGGCATCGGCAGCGCGGTCTTCAGCGACGGCGTGCTCGTCCCCAACACCGAGTTGGGCCACCTGGAACTGCACGGTCACGACGCGGAGAAGCACGCCTCCACGAAGGCCAAGGAGGACGAGGACCTCAGCTGGCAGCACTGGGCCCACCGGGTCCAGAAGTACCTGCTGCACGTGGAGATGCTGTTCTCGCCCGAGCTGTTCATCATCGGCGGCGGAGTGAGCCGCAAGGCGGAGAAGTTCCTGCCGCTGATCGAGAAGGTCCGGGCCGACATGGTCCCGGCCCAGCTCCAGAACAACGCGGGCATCGTGGGAGCGGCGATGGCGGCGGCGGGGCGGGCACACAGCAAGGGCTGAACGGACCGGACGGCACCGCTGAACGGACCGGACGGCACCACGGGCGCCCGCGCCGGCAGTGGAGAGGGGCCGGGAGCCGCTCAGGGCCGCTGAGGGCGACGGGCCACCGCGTCCGCCGCCGGGGCCCCGGCCCGTACGGGCTTCGCCGCCGCGGCCTCGGCGGCGGCCCGGGGCTCCCGCTCGGGCGCGGCGCCACGCCCCTGCGCCAGCACATACCGTCGCCGGGCCCGCATCTGGCGCACCTTGCGTACGGAGGCGATGACCCCCGCGACCAACGTCCCGCCGTACAGCCAGCCGGCGTGCACGGCGAGGGCGGTGACGAGGCCCATGGTCTGTCCGCCGAACCCTTCGGACCCCCCGGAAATCGGGAACACTCCGACGGCGAAGGCGATGGGCACACTGATCGGCGCGGTGACCAGGTCGGCGGGCCGGACCCAGAGGGCGGTCAGGGCACTGACGGGCAGGAAGAGCAGCCCGAAGACGAGCTCCGAACTGTCGAACAGCAGCCGGTCGACGCAGGCGAGCACGAACATGGTGAGGGCGGCGAACAGCCCGGCCCCGATCCCGGTGAGCCGGGGGTTGGGGAACCGCCGCAACGCGAGAACCACGGGCGGCACGCTGCGCACCCGTACCCGGTACACGGCGGAACTCTCGCCGCCCGCCCGACCCGGCGCGGGCGGGGCGGGCGCGGCCTGCGGGGGCTGCCTGCGCTGCGGGGGTCGTGTCCTGTGCTGCTCCACCTGCACAACGTAGGTCGCGGGGGGCGGGGAATCAGGCGTTGGACACGCGCTTTGGCCGACCTTGGCGTTGCGTTCGATGTCACACGGCCGAAAGGCGCGCTGTTCGGACCGGGGGAAGAGGCCCGGGCAACCGCACGGTTCGAACCGGGGGCGGGCTTCGGGAGGGCCAGGGACAGCGGCACGGTCCCAACCAGTAGGAGCCCGTGGGGCACAGGGGGAGCCAGTGGCAGGGACCCGAGAAACCGCACTGTCCGGGCCCGCGGAGCAGCCCCGTAAACTGGAGAATCGGTCCCACTCCGGGACTCGGCTGCCCCGGCTCGAACCGCCGAGCCGGACCCGGACGCCCCTGACCCCCTCCTCACTCCAGGAAGTCGCCAAAGTGTCGCTCACGATCGGAATCGTCGGTCTGCCGAATGTCGGCAAGTCGACCCTGTTCAACGCCCTGACCAAGAACGACGTGCTGGCGGCCAACTACCCGTTCGCCACGATCGAGCCGAACGTCGGCGTGGTCGGCGTCCCGGACCCGCGCCTGAACAAGCTCGCGGAGATCTTCAGCTCCCAGCGGCTCCTCCCGGCGACGGTGGACTTCGTCGACATCGCCGGCATCGTCCGGGGCGCTTCGGAGGGCGAGGGCCTGGGCAACAAGTTCCTCGCGAACATCCGCGAGTCCGACGCGATCTGCCAGGTCATCCGGGCCTTCAAGGACGAGAACGTCGTCCACGTCGACGGCAAGGTCTCGCCGAAGGACGACATCGAGACGATCAACACCGAGCTGATCCTCGCCGACCTCCAGTCCGTCGAGAAGGCCGTCCCGCGCCTGACGAAGGAATCCCGCCTCCAGAAGGAGAAGGTCGCGGTCCTCGCCGCGGTCGAGGAGGCCCAGAAGATCCTGGAGTCCGGCCAGACGCTGTTCGCCGCGGGCATCACGGCGGCCACCGAGAAGGGCCGGCTCCTCCACGAGCTGCACCTGCTCACCGTCAAGCCGTTCCTCTACGTCTTCAACGTCGACGAGGACGAACTGGTCGACGAGGACTTCAAGAACGAGCAGCGCGCCCTGGTCGCCCCCGCCGAGGCGATCTTCCTGAACGCCAAGATCGAATCCGAGCTGATCGAGCTCGACGACGACGAGGCACTCGAACTGCTCCAGTCCATGGGTCAGGAAGAGCCCGGCCTCGCCACTCTCGGCCGCGTCGGCTTCGAGACCCTGGGCCTCCAGACCTACCTCACGGCAGGCCCGAAGGAAGCCCGCGCGTGGACCATCAAGAAGGGCGCCACGGCCCCGGAGGCGGCCGGCGTGATCCACACCGACTTCCAGAAGGGCTTCATCAAGGCGGAGATCGTCTCCTTCGCCGACCTGGTGGAGACCGGCTCGGTCGCCGAGGCCCGCGCCAAGGGCAAGGCCCGCATGGAGGGCAAGGACTACGTCATGCAGGACGGGGACGTGGTGGAGTTCCGCTTCAACGTCTAATACGTTCGGCGAAAGGCCGTCTGACCTGCGGCGGAGCGGGTTGGGCGGCCTTTGCGGTCCGCGCGGAGTCCGCAGCGTGCTGGACGCGTCCGGCACGCGGGGGAGCGGTTACGCCGCTTCGTCGACCTGTGGCTGGGCATCGGCGGACTGGTCCGCGTACGCCTTGTCGACGGCGGCCCGGGTCCGCTCCTCGGAGTCGGGCCACAGGTGGGTGTAGATGTTCAGCGTCATGGCCGCGTTGGTGTGGCCGAGGCGCTCGGAGACTGTCTTCACGGACTCGCCGTGCTTGATCAGCAGGCTGGCGTAGTGGTGCCGGAGGGCGTGTGGTCCGGTGCCCTTCGGTATGCCGGCCTTCGCACAGGCGGGGCGCCAGGACCCGTCCATGAAGTGCGTGTAGACCACGGGCCCGCCTTGCGGCGCCGTGAAGATCCAGCTCTCGGGCCCATTGGCGGGGAAGTCCCGCAGGTGGGCCTTCATCGCGTCCACCGCTATGCGGGGGAGTGGAACCGTGCGGTGTGAGCGAGCGGTCTTGGGCGGGCAGACGTACACACCGTGCTTGGCGGTCTGCTGGACCTGCTGCTCGACCGAGACGGTGGCGTGCAGCATGTCCACGTGCCGGAGCTGGAGCCCGAAGAGCTCGCCAGGGCGGAGCCCTGTGCAAGCGCCCAGCAGGACCAAGCCCTTGTAGCGGCTGGGTATCTCCTCGGCCAGTGTGCGCACCTGCTCGACGGCCAGGGGTACGACCTTCTTCCTCGGAACTGAGGGCAGTTTCGCGTCGGTGCACGGGTTGTGCGGAATCATGCGGTCGCGGACCGCTGCCCGGAAGACGGCGTTGACCGTGTTGAACACGGTGCGGGAGGTGCTTGCGGCGAGCTTGTGGGTGGCCGTCAAACTGGTGATCCAGCTCTGCACGTCACCGGGTTTGATCGCGCCGAGTGCCCGCTTCTCCCAGACGGGGTAGGCGTAGCAACGCAGGTGCTGGGCTACGGCCTTGGCCGTCGACGGCCGGTGCGGTTGGCTGGCCCGCCACTCCTCCGCGTAGTCCTTGAAGGGCTTCTTCGCCGAGCGCGGGTCGACGTACTGACCGGTGACCACGCTGGTCGTGACCTCGTCGAGCCAGCGCTGGGCGTCGATCTTGCGGTCGAAATGGCGAGCGTGCTCCTTGCCGTCGAGGTCGCGGTAGCGGGCACGCCATTTGCCGTTGGGTCGCTTCTGGATGTTCGCCAAGTGGCTTCTCCTTTGTGCTGGTTGTCAGTAGTGGCCGCCGTCCTCGATGTCGCTGGTGAGGGTGCGAGCGTCCCGCTCGTCGCCCATGAGGCGGAGGCACTGCTCGTTGATCGCGCGTGAGCTGTCGGGGTGTGCCTTGATGTGGTCGGCGACGGCGACCACGGCACGATGCAGGCGGTCGCGGGCGTCGCGGGTCTCGTAGAACGCTTCTACGGCTTCCTGGACGAGCCGTCGGCTGTCGATGTCGAGCCCTTCCAAGGGCGGTGACATGAGCTCTTCGAGGGGCAGTTCGAAGACGCGGGAGAAGGCGAGCGCCTCATCGAGGTTGATCCGCCGGCGGGGTGAGCCGTTCTCGATGCGCCACACGGCCGTCTGGTTCATCTTCACGCCCGCTCTGGTCACCCGCTCGGCCAGCTCGGTCGTGCTCCACCCTCTGACCTCGCGCTCCAGGGCCACGCGGCCCGCCACGTTGCCTTCGCTGTAGAGCAGCGGCACCTCGCCGCCCTCGACCTTCTCGCCTGCCATCGAACCTCCATCGCGACCATCGCTATCCGAATTGAAACATGAGCTTCCCGGTTTGGCTAACCGCCGATCATGAGGTACTCATTATGCAGATCGAATCGACGCCTAGCCGAATGGGAATGCATGCGATACCTGACCACCGCCGAGGTCGCTGAGCGCTACCGCACCGCCGAGAGCACTGTCCGTTACTGGCGACATCTCCAGAAGGGACCGCGCGGCATCAAGGTCGGCAAGCGCGTGCTCTACCCCGAGGTCGAACTGCTGCGCTACGAGCGCGCGCTGATCGACGGCGGAGAGGACTGGGGCCTGGCCTCATGAGCCACCGACAGGCCCAGACACAGCAACGGCCCCCGGCGCGCCAACGCCGAGGGCCGGAGATTCCCCTGCACGTCGCCCATCCCTGCACGAACGAACCCGTGAGGGGCGAGACCTTGCCCGTCTCGCCCCTCACCCGAGAGGAACGTCTATGAAGGACCCTACGTCCCCCGCCACCTCGAACGCATCCAGTGTTGCCTGGCCACCGATCGCGGTCCCGGGCCAGGGTCTGCCTCGGAACCGCGAGGAGCGGACGGAACCACGTGCCAGCACGGGAGGCGCGACCTCCGATGCTCCGAATCGGAGCACACCCGGTTCGCGACCTGCTCAGGTCAGCGCCCCGACTACCGCGTCGGACAGCGCAGTCGATCCTGCTCCAGGCGGATCAGAAACCCAAGACGGCGCCGAGGCGGCAGGCGAAGGCACCGCGCTGCTGGACGACCTCCGCACGGCGATCGGGCGGTACGTCGTGCTGCCGAGCGACGAGGCCCTGACCGCCGTCACGCTCTGGGTCGCGGCCTCCCACATTCAGCCCGGCCTCCAGCACGCGCCACGGCTGGCGGTGGTCGGGCCGACCAAGGGGTGCGGCAAGTCCCGCCTCCTGGACGTTCTCTACGAGACGGTCCATCAGCCGATGATGACGGTGAACACCTCCCCCGCCGTCGTCTTCCGCGTCATCGGCAAGAACCCGCCGACGCTGCTGGTGGACGAGGCCGACACCATCTTCGGCCCCAAGGCAGGCGACAAGGAGGACCTCCGCGGCCTGCTGAACGCGGGGCACCAGCGCAACCGGCCGGCCTGGCGGATCTCCGGGCCGGAGCACAAGCCGACCGCGTTCCCCACCTTCGCCATGGCGGCGCTGGCCGGCATCGGCGACCTGCCGGACACGATCATGGACCGCGCGATCGTCATCCGCATGCAGAAGCGCAAGCCGGGCGAGCGGATCACCCCGTTCCGCTCGCGCTATTCAGTGCCGGAACTGCACGCGCTGCGCGACCGGCTGGCCGACTGGCTGGTCCCGCAGCGCGGCACCGTCGCGGGCTCGGTGCCGAAGATGCCCGTGGAGGACCGGGCCGCCGACACGTGGGAGCCGCTGGTCATCGTCGCCGATCTCGCCGGTGGGCACTGGCCCGCACAGGCACGTGCCGCCTGTCTGGCGATGACGCGCAACGAGGTGGTCCAGGACGAGCAGACGACGCTGAAGACACGGCTGCTGCGTGACATCCGCCGTGTCTTCGACCAGGAGGGCGGCAGGGAGGCACTGCGCAGCCAGGACCTGCTGGCTGTGCTGATCCAGGACGCCGAGGCCCCGTGGGCGGAGTACGGCACGAAGGGGTTGAACGCCTACCACCTGGCGAATCTGCTGCGCGACTTCGGCATCAGCCCGGCCAACTACCGGTTCGAGAACGGCCGGCAGGCCAAGGCGTACGCCCGCAACCAGTTCGTGGACGCATGGGCTCGCTACTGCCCCGACCCCGCCCCGTCGGCACCCACCGCCGAGGTCCCGGCACGTCCGGCCCAGGGCAGGTCGCCCGCCCCTCCGTCCGGGGCGCTGCCCACCGGCCCGCCGGGAAGGCCCGCAGGGCCCAGGCCCACTCGCTGACACCAGGTCCGCATCAATCCGTCGCATCCGTCCCCGCGCAGGTCAGCGCGGGGACGGATCTCCTCGCCGTTACGGATCGATCCGTACCTGCGGCCCTCTCCGTACCTGTGCTGACCAGCCACGCGACGGATGCGACGGATGCGACGACGGGCCACCCCACACGACTGACGGAGCACCACCATGCCCGAATCGAACGCCGACGACACCACCTCCCGCCGCCGCCGGAAGCTGTTCAGGCTCACCCGACGATCAGCAGCAAGCTGGAGCGAACGAGCCTCTAACGAGGCTTCGTCCGCGCTTGCCCCCGCCCCAGGGGTGGCGGAGGACAAGGCCGAGCGCCAGGGGGCGCCCGAGCCGGAGCAGGGGGTGGCCGGGGACTCTCGCCGGCCCGCAGCCGACCCCGTAGTTCCTCGCAATCCGCCGGCCGACGTCCCGCTGCTCGTCGAGCAGCCGTCCTGGCGGGATCTCGACGCCCCCGCCCTGCCCGCGCAGATGAACCGCAAGCGCACCGTGGAGAAGCGCGACCAGGAGAAGACCATCCGCTTCACGCGCACCGCGGTCCAGGTGATCAGCGCCGCCGCTCACCAGCGCGGTCAGAGGTTCGCCGGATTCGTAGGGGACGCCGCCCTGGCCGTGGCCCAGGGCAAGGCCGGACTGGTCGGCAGCCCGGAGGACGATCCTCTGCGCCCGCTGATCGAAGCGGTCGAGGCGCACACGGTCGCGCTGAACCGCATCGGCGGCAACCTCAACCAGATCACCGCAGCCATCAACCGAGGAACCGTGCCCGAGCGCGCCGAGACGGTTCTCGACCGCGTCGAGCAAGCAGCACAGAACAGCTTCCACCTCATCGACCAGCTCCTGGCGGAAGGCACGGCTCATGGTGCCTGACGTCTCCACCGGCTCCGACAGCCGCGGACTGATCGCCTACCTCTTCGGCCCCGGCCGACGCGACGAGCACACCAACCCCCACATCGTCGCCGCCTGGGACATGACCGGCGCACCCGACCCCGGCCGCGACCTGGCAGCCACCTATTCCCAGCTCGCCACGCGACTCGACCACCACGTCGACCTCCGCACCCGCGAGCTGGGCGGCAAGAAGCCACCACAGCACGTCTGGCACTGCCCGGTCCGCACCGCCCCCGGTGACCGCTACCTCACCGACGCCGAGTGGGCCGAGGTCGCCCGCCGCGTCGTGCACGCCACGGGCATCGCCCCCGACGGCGACGAGAAGGCATGCCGATGGATCGCGGTCCGCCACGCCGACGACCACATCCACATCATGGCGACCACAGTCCGCGCCGACGGACGCCGCCCACGCACCCACCAGGACGGCCGACGGGCACAAGCGGAGTGCCGCGGGATCGAAGCCGAGTTCGGCCTGCGCCGCCTGAAGTCCGGTGACCTCACGGCTCCCCGTACCCCCACCGGCGCCGAACGCGCCAAGGCCGAGCGTCAAGGCCAGACGATCACGGCACGACAGTGGCTGCGCGAGCGGGCCTACGCGGTCGCCGCCGCCGTACACACCGAGGCCGACTACTTCACCGTGCTCCACTCCCTCGGCATCAAGGTCAAGACACGCCTCGGCCCCGAGAGCGGCGACGTGATCGGCTACAGCCTCGCCGCGCCCAGCGACATCAACAGCGCCGGCGAACCCGTCTGGTACGGCGGCTCAAAGCTCGCCCCCGACCTCTCCATCAACCGCCTCCGCGAACGCCTGCCCGACCAGGAGGTGACCGACCGGCCTCGGTTCGCGGCAGATCCCGCCGAGCCGTGGCAGCACACCATGACGGCGATACAGACGGCACACACCGTCCTCGACTCCGACGACGACGCTGCTGCCCAGGCCCACCTCGCCGCCTTCGGCGACGCCCTCTACAACATCGCCAGCGCCACACCCGGCCCGCACCGAGCAGAGCTACGCGCGGCGGCCACGGCGTTCAACCGAGCCCGCCGATCCGCCACCCGCGCGGACCACCAGGCCGCCACCTCCCTTCGCCAAGCCGCCAAGGAACTCGCCTACGCCTCCAACGAGCCGGGCGGACTCGCCATCGCCCTGCTCTTCGCCACCGTGCACCTGGCCCGGGCCGCAGCCAAGTGGCACGAACAGCGAGGCCACGCACAGCAGGCCGCTGCGGCCGAAGAAGCCTTCCGCCACCTTCAGGCGGGCTACCAGCAGGCCGCCACACCCGTCCTGGCGGACTTGGCCCACCGCGCACCACGAGCCGCAACCGCCCGCCGCTTCGAGCAGGACGTTCGCGCGGCCCTCCCCGACCACGCCGGCAGGATCCTCGCCGACCCTGCTTGGGCTGCCCTGACTACCACCCTCGCCCAGACCGAGACCGTCGGCCACAATCCCCGGCGTCTCCTGATCGAGGTGGGCTCTCAGCGAGAGCTGGACAGCGCCGAGCGCCCCGCCGAGGCCCTCAACTGGCGCATCACCGCTCAGCCGAACCGGCGGAGGCAAGCGGCTCGCAGCCGGAGCACCACCAGCGGAACGTCCTCCATGTCGGCCACGCTGCGCCCTCCGGCCACACCAGTGGCTACGAGGCCCGAGGAGCGCAGTCGGTACCGCTGACCCTGGTTCCTCCCCGCCAGATTCCCGACGAAGGGACCGGCAGGCGAAGGCCGGCGCAGCCCCCTGGTGCGACATGTTTCCCGAGGGAACATCACGGGCGACTCGATAGGATCGGGCCATGACGGAGAGTCCCATGGTCGAGGTGCTTGAGGCCGAGTACCGACGCGTTTGGGACCGCTTCTACGACGAGTTCAAGTTCCAGCCGAGTACGAGTGCTTTCAAGTGGCCAGCGATCAAGGAGCCCGTCGCCTCGGTTTCCTGGAGCCTTGCCGCGCTTGACGACGATCCTGACTACGAGCGTTTGAACTGCCTGGTCGAGGTGGTCGAGCGGGGGCTGACTTCCTGCATCGACCCGAGCGGAACCCTGCTCGCGCTCGACTGGCAGCACACGTCGTATCGCTTCGCGCCACAGGGCGTCGGTGGCCTTGGGCAGCCAGCCTGGCCTTTGAGTCCGTACCCCGATGGGGACTACTACATCTACCTGTCGGAAGACTTCCGTATGGGCAGTTTTGGGCACCCCTGGGAAGAGTCCCTCTGTCTGTTCGGTCAGGAATTCCTCGACGCCGCATCCGCAGAGGTGGAGAAGCTTCTCGGACAGCCGATCCGTAGGTCCGGCAGGGCAGTCGGCACCGCCTGAGTTGGGTCCCGACTCCACAGGCACCAGGGAGCCAACCCTACAGCGCATCCTGATGCCCTCGCTGCTCGTGGCGGCGAGGGCATCAGTCGTCAGACGGCGCGGGCTGTGGGTAACTGCGCGACCCACTTCGTCACCTCGGTCAGATGCTCGGGCTGCAGCCCGAGATGTGGGTCGGGCTGCACGAGGAGGGTCGGCGCTCCCCCGGCGGTGCGTTCCGCCGCCCAGGCGTGGTCGAGGCCGGTGAAGTCGTCGTCGATCCAGACGGCGGGGGCGTCTGCCAGCCAGACGTCGACGTGGTCGCGTTTCCAGAGGTAGCCGTCGGGGTGGCTGGTGGTGATCTGGGGGCGGGGCAGGTCGAGGTATGGGAAGTCGGGCAGCCTCAGGAGAGGGCCGATGATTGTGGTGGCGTCCTTGCGCCAGCTCGTGCACCACACGGGGGTGACGAGTCCGCTGGTCAGGAGGTCGGTGAGAATGCGGCCCTGGCTCGGGTCGAGCCAGATGGACACGGGGTCGTCCGGGTGCCGGCCGGTGGGCAGGACGGTGTGGCGGACGTGGGTAAGCGGGGTGCTGCCATCGGCGGCCGGGAACGGTATGAGGACGCCGTCGATGTCCAGGAGCAGGTAGGGCAGGGGCATCGTTTCCTCCGTCGGTCAGCGTTTGCGGGCAGTGATGAGGAGGGTGGTGGGCCACGGGTCACGGCGAGGGTGCCGCAGGTCCACCGCTGAGGTGATGCGCAGGCCGGTCCGGGAGAGATGGGCTCCCCAGCGACGGGCGTCGAACTCCCAACGAGCGAGGGGCAGTCGGGTGCGGTCGGGCATGGTGACGTAGTCCTCGCGCGGACGGTCGTCCGTGGATGGATGTCTTCCGGCCCGTGCCGGGTGGGGGACGGAGAAGGCCAGCACACCGCCAGGCTTCAGGCGTCGGGAAACGGCGGTGAGGAGGAGCTCGGGGGCGACGAGGCCGACGGCGCCGAAGACGGAGTAGATCGCGTCGAAGGTCCGGCCGGTGGCCTGCAGGTGGTGCAGTGCGTGACCGGCAGCAAACGTGGCACCTTCGATGTGGCCGTAGTGGGAGCGGGCCCGGCGTACCTGGAGGCCGACCAGGTCCACGCCGGTGACGCGGGCCTGGTGGTGCTTCGCGAGGTGGGCCACGTTGTGGCCGGGTCCGCAGCCCAGCTCCAGGACGTGCTTGCCGCAGAGGTCCCGGCCCAGGATCTCGGCGCCGGGACCGAGGCCGGCGTGGGTGCTCCATTCCATCCGGGAAGGCGCCGCGAGGGCGTGCGCGGGGGCAGCGGCTGTGCGCTGGGCTGCGTGGGCGTACCAGGGGGAGACCTGGGCGAGCACCTAGACCTCCAGTAGTTGGACCACGTCGCCCAGGTGGCGGCGTACGACGGGGATGTACGCGGGGTCCTTGGCCGGGTCGTCGATCCAGCGAATGGCCTGTTCCATGAACCACTCCACGGCCCACATGCGGTGCCAGCCCAGTGCCCATGCCTCCGGGGTCAGGCCGCCCCGGGCGGCGAGGGCGTCTTCATGACCGCCTGCGGTGACGTACTGCTCCAGGAACACCCGCATGCGGAAGGGGCTCGGTACGTCGGTGGTGCCGTGGTAGGAGGCGAGGTCGATCAGGCCGGGGCCGGTGAAGGCGCGTGCGAAGTCGAGGAGGTGCCAGCCGTGTTCTCCGATGTGGATGCTCGTGGGGTGGAACTCGGAGTGGACCCAGCCGAACGGGTCGAGCGTCGCCCCCTGGACTCGGTCCTCGGACGCGGCGGAGATCTTCCCCAGCGCGGTCTCGATGTCGTCGCAGTCCGCCCAGCGGTCAGCTTTCCGCAGCCGCTGGAGGTGATCGAGGGCGCGTCCGGGCAGTGCTGCGAGGCCCGCCCCGTCGAGGAGGGGCAGACCGCCTGCCGGGCGGGCGGCGTGGAGCATGACGGCGGCGGCGACGCCGTCGAGGTCGTCGGCGTCCCGTACGGGGGTGCCGAGGTCGTCCATGAGCATCCCGAGCCACTTGTCCTGCATGGCGGTTGCGTGGAGCGCGGGGACCGGGAGCCCGCGCTGGTGGGCCATCCGCAGGGCCTGGGCCTCGCGGTCGAAGGGTTCCTTGGCGTACTTGAAGACGGCCGTGGTGCCGTCGGGGAAGGCGACGCGTTCGACGCCGGACATGCCCCAGACGCGAATCTCGGCACGGTCGGGGAGGGGCTTGCCGACGAGGGTGCACAGGTCGTCCAGCAGGGTGGCGGACAGACTCTGATCCATGGAGGTCTCCAGGGGCTGGTGGGCTCCGGGGCGGGCGCGCGCGAACTGGCCCGCCCCGGAGCCGTACTGGGGGTGGGGTTACTCGGCTGCGGTCACGCGGTGGGCGTAGACCTGCTCGATCCAGCCCGCCTTGAACTTGGCCAGGTCGTCACGGAAGTTGGCCATCGAGGCACCGTAGGGCGCGACGACGCCGCCGGACTGGTCCGGCACGGACTGGCAGCCGTGCACGAGTCGGCCGCCGAGCGCGGCGTGGGCCTTGATGGACTCGATCCGGCGGTGCTCGTTGAACCAGCCGCCGTGGTAGACCTCGTCCAGCATTCCGCCCGTCGCGTCGTCCAGGTCGAAGACGACGGAGGTGGCGGCGGGGAAGAACCAGCACGGGCCTACGTTGGAGATGTGCCCGTCCAGCTCGACCTTGTTGAGCGCCATCAGCGTGGCCGCCTCGCGCAGCATCCGCAGGTGCTCGGCGGTGATCTGCGGGAGGCCGAGGCCGGCCAGGTGCTCCTCGCGGAAGAGGTACGAGTACACCCCGTACGCCGTCGCCAGCACACGGGCCGCGTCGGACGTGGACTCGCTGTGCTGCTTGATGAAGTCGAGCGCGAGCCGCTCGACCGCGCTCTCGGCCGTCTCGTCCACGTCGAGGAGCTGGGCCTTGACCAGCTCCCAGTCGGCGACGAGCCAGGTGCTGGACTCGAAGCGGAAGAAGTACTCGGCCGGGTCGATGGTGATGCGCCGGCCGTCGACCTGGATGCCGGGCAGGCGGTTCCAGCGCGGGTCGAAGGCGTGGGGCAGCTCGACCGTGATGGTCGTTGTGTCGATGGTGGTCACCGTGTCTCCGTCTCTGATCGTCCGGGCCGGGGCACAGGAATGCCCGAGCCCGTTGGGGCGTACGGAACTTGGGGGCCGCCCGGCCCGCGATGCCGAGTGGGGCGGCTGTCGATAAGTGAACCGCCCGCTACGCAGAGTGGGTACGGTGTGACCGAGGTCAAGCGGTATACACGGTTTACAGATCCGGAGCGGAGGCGATCGTGTCGACACCGACCAGTGCCAACTCCCGCTTGCGCGAAACGATCAACGCCGCCGGGTGCACGTACGACGCGCTCGCCAAGGACGTACGCCGCATCGCCGCAGAGAACGGCGAACTGCTCCAGACGAACAAGTCGGCCATTTCCCACTGGGTGGGCGGTGCCCGCACGCCGTCCGGCCAGGCAGGCCAGTACCTCGCCGAAGCCCTCTCACGGCGGCTGGGCCGCGTCGTCACCCGAACCGAGCTCGGTCTCCACTCACCCGGTACGGAGTCGCCACCGGACACCGACCCCGTCACCGCGGTCACCGACCTCGGCCGCGCGGACGTCGAACGCCGCCACTTCCTCGCCATCGCCGCCTTCACCACGGCCGGCGTGGCCATGCCGCTCCTGCACGACCACGAAGCCACCTCGCGGATGCTCCGCGCCCGCACCGCCCGCTCCCTCGTCGGCAGCGACGACATCGACGTCGTACGACAGATCACAGCCGCCTTCAGCGCCGCCGACGAACGGCTCGGCGGCGGGCACGGCCTGACCACAGTCACCGCGTACCTCGCCGACACGGCAGCCCCCATGCTGCGGGGCCGCTTCCCCTCGGAGCCCTTACGCCAGGCCGCCTTCGGCGCCGTCGCCGAACTCGCCTACCTCGCAGGGTGGAAGCACCACGACCTCGGACACGAAGGCGCCGCCCAGCGCTACTACCAGGTCGGCTACCAACTCGCCTGCGAAGCCGACCCCCACGGCCACGCCGCCTGGATGATGCGCGCCCTCGCCCATCAATCCCTCAGCCTCAAGCAACCCCACCACTGCGTGGACCTCGTCAAAGGCGCCCTCACCCGCGGCCTCGGCCACGTCGACGGCCAGACGGAAGCGCTCCTCCACATCACGCACGCCCGCGCCTACGCAGCGGTCGGCGAGAACCCATTGGCCGCCCGCGCTCTCCTCGCCGCCGAAGACGCGCTCCTGCGCGAGGACGGTCCCCAGCCCAGCTTCTCCCGCGTCAGCGGCCCCGCCGCCGGCACCGTGGCCAGCCACACCGCCCGCACGCTGACCGACCTCGCCGACCACATCGGCACGGAACAGCAGCACCGCGACGCGCTAGGGCGTGTATCGGGTCGTGATCACTGGGTGGTTCGCGTGAGGTCTTTGATCCAGATCATGGAGGCCCGGAGTTGGAGTCCGGCCAGGTAGCT
>NZ_JBIRKB010000016.1:0-162318 GCF_044329855.1 Streptomyces sp. NPDC017520 | reverse complement strand
GCCGCACCCGGCCCCGGCCTGCCGGACCCCTGGTCCCTCTAGCAGATCGGTCCTAACAACAATTTTTCGTTCTTGTCAGGGCCCCCCACCCCGGCGAGTACCGCGCACGGGGTGGGCGCCCTTCTGCGTGCCGGGGCGGCCCGGGGCGGGGCCGTCCCGGCGCGGTCATCTCACGCTCTCCCACAGGACGACGGCGACACCGACGGCCGCGGTGAGTGCGCCGATGCTCGCCAGCGGCCAGCGGGACCGCTCCAGCGTGTCGAGGCGGACCTCATGGTCCGCCAGCTGCTTGTCGGTCTGGTCGCTGCGCTGCACCAGCAGCGCCAGTTGGCCGTCGGCGCGGGCGAAGCCGGCCTCCAGCGTGCCGCGCAGGCGCTCCAGCTCCAGGGCGACGGCGACCGGGTTGTTCGGATCAGTCTCGTTCACGGGCGACTCCTGGCCGTCGGGCCTCGGGCAGGTCGGCGCGCAGCCACGTCGGAAGCAGCGTCTGTAGTCCGGGCACGGCCATCACCCTGGTGACCGCCCCCGCGACGGCCAGGGCCCCGGCGACCCGGGGCAGGGTCGCGGAAAGGCCGGCCGCGTCGACAAGCGCGGGCAGGAGCAGGGCAAGGGAGAGGGACGTCTGCACGAGGGTGCGGACGGTACGCCGGGCGGCGTCGGACACGGCAGGCTCCTCACTTCGTACGGGGGACTTTCAGGGCGTTCCAGGAGGTGCGGCCGGGGATGCCGTCGGCGTCGCCGCCCCGGAAGCCGAGCTTGCGCTGCCAGGCGGCGTACGAGCGACGGTCCGCGTCGCTCCAGCGGGGGCCGGGCCCGACGGCGTACGACGAGCAGCCCTCGGCGACGAGCCGGCGGCCCATGGCGGTGATCACGGGAGAGCTGGTGCGGGCGCTGAAGAAGGAAGCTCCGGGGAACGGCTGGTGGCGGGGGGCGGGAGAGCCGTCGGCCGGCCGGCTCGGGGCAGCTCCGCCTGCCGCAGCGGCCAGCCGGGTGGCGACCCGGCCGCGCATTGACGGCATGGTGAAGCCGCGCGGGTCGACCTTCCAGTCGGACCACTCCAGGTGGCCGATGACGCTGCGGGCGCTCCAGCCGTGGGCGCGGCAGACGGCCGCGGAGACGCGTTCGACCGCGTCGAGCTGAGCGGTCGGCCACGGGTCCTTCCCGTCACCGAGGTTGACGCACTCGAATCCGTAGAAGCGGGCGTTGCCGTCGACGGAACCGGCGCTGCCGTCGTGCTCGCGGGGCGTCGGCGGGCGGTCCCCGTAGTCCTCCGCGATCACCCGCCGGAGCACGGCCGGGTCGCCGCCCCCGGCGTGGTTGGCGCGGCCGTGGCCGATCAGGCGCACGGTGCCGGCCTTGTCGATGACGCCGTGGCAGAGAGGGCCGGGCAGGCCGGCGTGACCTCGGCGGCAGAGCTCCACCGACGTGGCGGCGCCGGTGCTGACGGTGTGGTGGACCATCACGCCGTTCACGGGGCCCCAGTCGCCCTTGTGGTCGCGGTTGTGGGTGCGCCAGCCCGGGTACTCGACGACGGTGACGCCCTCGGCGCGCAGCGCGGCGAGCAGCCGGTCGGGGCTCAGGGGAGTGGCCATGGGTGGGTTCCTTTCGGTGTGGAGCGGGGACGGGGGGGGGGCCCCCCCCCCCCCCCCCCGGGGGCCCCCCCCCCCCGGGGGGGGGGGCCCCCACGGGGCACTCAGCTGCTCAGCCGCTCAGCGCGTGCGACACCGTGTAGATCGCCAGGCCCGCCAGCGCGCCGACCACCGTGCCGTTGATCCGGATGAACTGGAGGTCGCGGCCGATGTGCGCCTCGATCTTCTTCGAGGTCTGGTCCGCGTCCCAGCCGGCGACCGTCTCGCTGATCAGCGAGGTGATCTCCGTACGGTACGTCGTCACGACGTACACCGCGGCGTCCTCCAGCCAGCCGTCCAGCTTGCCCTGGAGCCGTTCGTCGCTCGACAGCCGCGCTCCCAGCGACATCAGCGAGGCGCGTGCCCGCAGCCGCAGTTCGCTGCGCTCGTCCTCCGCCGCCGAGAGGATCATCGTCCGTACGGAGGACCAGGCCGAGGCGATGACGTCCTGGACCTCGCCGCGGCCCAGGATCTCCGACTTCAGCCGCTCCACCCGCGCCCGGGTGTCGGCGTCGCTCTGGAGGTCGGACGCGAAGTCGGTCAGGAACGTGTCGATGGAGCCGCGCGCCGGGTGCTCCGGCATGTCCCGCATCTCCGTGACGAACCGCAGCAGCTCCTTGTAGACCCGCTCCCCCACCCGCTTGTCCACGAACCGCGGGGTCCAGCCGGGGGCTCCGCCCTGCACCGCGTTCATCACCGAGTCGCCGTGCTCCACCAGCCAGTCGTGCGCCCGGACGCAGACGAGGTCGACGACCTTGCGGTGGCCGCCGTCCGTGACGACCTTCTCCAGCATCTTGCCGAGCCCCGGGCCGACCTCCGCCGCGTCCGCGCGCCGGGTGATGGCCTCGCCGACCACCGCCTGCACATCGGAATCCCGCAGGACCGTGAGCGCACCGCGCAGGGCCGTCGCCAGCTCGGCGGTGACCCGGTCGGCGTGGGCCGGCTCCGCGAGCCACACACCGAGCCTCCGGCCGACTCCCAGAGCGTGAATTCGGTCACGAATGACGTCTCCGGAGAGAAAGTTCTCGCCAACGAAGGAACCGAGTGACTGTCCCAGTTGATCCTTCTTGGTGGGGATGATGGCTGTGTGCGGAATGGGCAGGCCGAGCGGGCGCCGGAAGAGCGCCGTGACGGCGAACCAGTCCGCCAGCGCGCCCACCATCCCCGCCTCGGCAGCCGCCGCGACGTAGCCCGGCCAGCCCCCCACGCCTGAGTTCTTCGCCCAGGTGGCCAGGACGTAGACGAGCGCGACGAGCAGAAGGAGGCCGGTGGCCGTGAGTTTCATGCGCCGTACGCCGCGCTGCTTCTCCTCGTCGGCGGCGGTGTACGCGAACGAGGCCAGCGGGCCCGCACCCGCCCTCGCCCCTGGCGCCTGCGCCTGCCCCGCCCCCGGCGCATGCCCCTGCGCCTCCGCCTCCGCCTGCGGCAGCGCCGCGCGCTCCGATCGCTCCGACTTCTGCACCGCGTCCTCGCCCTGCTCCTGCTCGCCGGATCCGGTCCGTTCCATCCGCTCCACCCGTCCGCGTGCGCCTCGCCCCCGTGACGTACGCATTGTCCCTACCTCCCCTACTCCCGGGCCGCACGCCGAGTTCCCGACGGCCTGTCGCATCATGGGACCAGCACGATCATCACAAGGAGAAACACCGCACATGCCCAGGCGCCAGGGGTACGCCCTGCTCATCGCCCTAGTGGCGGGCACAGCCGTACTCGCCGCCGCCGTCGCCTTCGGCACGACGCTGCTCTCCGGCCACCGGTCGACACCGCTCCCGCCCGCCGAGACCCAGGCGGCGGCCCGTAACCCGGTCGCCCCCGCGATCTCGGGCGGCAGGTGGGTCACCACCTGGGCCGCCGCGCCCGTCCGCGCCGAACCGGGCACCGAGGACGGGCTCCCCGGGCGCACCATCCGTAACGTCGCGCACACCAGCATCGGCGGAGAGGTCGCCCGGATAACCCTGTCGAACCTCTTCGGCACGGGCCCCCTGGTCGTCGACCAGGCCACCGTCAACACCCGGCCGGTCACCTTCAAGGGCTCCGCCGCCGTCACCGTCGCGGCGGGCGGACAGGTCATCAGCGACCCGGTCGTGGTGCCCGTGGCCCCCGACTCCGACCTCCAGGTCGGCTTCCGCACCCCGCGGGCGGGCGGGCCGGTCACCTACCACCCCAACACGCACCAGACCTCGTACCTGATCGACGAACGCGGCACCTGGAGCACCACCCGCTGGCGCTATCTGACCGCCGTGGACGTCCGCAGCGACAGCGCGCGCGGCGCGATCGTCGCCTTCGGCGACTCCCTGACCGCGGGCAGCGGCTCCACCACCGACGCCAACGCCCGCTGGCCCGACGTCCTCGCCGACCGGCTGGGCGGCCGGTACGGAGTCGCCAACGCGGGTATCGCGGGCAACCGGGTCGTGGGCATCGGCCGCGGCACCGGGGGCCAGTCGGGCACCGACCGGCTCGACCGCGACGTACTGGCGGTCGCCGGCGTCCGGACGGTCATCGTGGCGCTCGGCATCAACGACGTACAGCAGCGCCCCCAGGAGGCCGACCCCCAGCGCATCGTGGACAGCCTGCGCGCCCTCACCGACCGGGCGCACGCGCGCGGGCTCACGGTGATCGGCGCGACGCTGACCCCCTTCGAGGGCTTCGCCACCTGGACGCCCCAGCGCAACGCCGTGCGCCAGGCCGTCAACGAGCAGATCCGGGCGGGCACGGTCTTCGACGCGTACGTGGACTTCGACGCGGCGGTACGCGACCCCGCCGCACCGAACCGGATCCTCGCCCCGTACGACTCCGGCGACCATCTGCACCTCAACGACGACGGGTACCGCGCGCTCGGCGACCGGCTGGACCTGAAGGTCCTGGACCGGGCCGGCGCACCCCGGTCCGACGCCCTGTGAGGCGCTGAGGGGCCGGGGAGGGGCCGCCGAGGGTGCGCTGAGGGGCCGGGGGGCGCTGAGGAGCCGGGGGGCTGAGGAGCCGGGGGGGCTGAGGAGCCGGGGGCGGCGCTGAGGAGCCGGGGGGCGAAGAGCTCCATGCGGACGGCCCGGGCCCCGGCCTCTCAGAGTTTCTTGCGGCCACCGGTGTCCGGGCCGCTGTCCGGGCCACCGGCCGCACCACCGTCCGGGCCGCCCAGCTCGCGTCGGCGGCGCGCCTCCCGTTCGGCCTCCTTCGCCTCCTTCAGGCGGCGGCGCTCCGCCTTCGTCCGCTTGCGGTCCACGCCGACGCCGCCCATCAGGGCGAAGCCGGTGATCCGCACGTACGGGGCGTCCGGGGCGGGCTCGCCCTCCTCGTGGGAGCCCTCCCCGAAACCGCCCATGATGCCGACGCCCCTGACATCGACGTTCAGCTCGGGCGGCACGGTCACATGGATGCCGCCCATGATGGTGATGCAGCGGATGACGGTCTCGCGGTCCTCGAAGTGCGCCTCGCGCAGATCGATCTCGCCGCCGCCCCACATCGCGAACGCGGTGAACATCCGGCCGACCGTCCAGCGGCCCTTCCGGTTGAAGCCGCCCCACAGGGCGAACGCCCCCTTCGAGGTGGCGTTGCCGCCGATCCTCGCGGGCCAGTTCGCGGCGGAGCCGCGCAGCGGGGCGGGCGCGGACGAGCCGACCGGAGCGACTACCGAGCCCGGTGCCGGAAGGTCCTGGACGAGCGGCTCCAACTCCCGGTGCGTACGGGCCTTGTAGGCCGTCTCGAGGCGCTGGTCGAACTCCTCCATGTCCAGTCGGCCCTCGGCCACCGCCTCGCGCAGCAGTTCCGCGATCCGCTCGCGCTCGGCATCGGAGGCACGCATGTCCGGACTCTCACTTGTCATATCGCGCAGCCTATTGAACGCACCCGTTCCCGGCACAGACATGCAGGCTCATGACCTGCGCGCGCCGCTGCGGCGTCTTGCCCGTCGCGCCGCTGCCGCGGAGTGCCCGTCGTGCCGCTGCGGCGGAGTGCCCGTCAACGCCGCCGCTGCGGCGTCCTGCCCGTCGCGCGGCCCCGCGTGGATGCGCACGTCACGGCGCGGACTCGTACATCCTGGCGATGACAGCCTCGATGTCCGGTTCCCGTACCGACAGGTCGACCAGCGGGTAGTCCGCGGCGATCCGCGCCACCAGCGGGGCCGCCGACGAGGCGGCGGGGAACGCCAGCCACTGGCGCGGGCCCTCCACCTTGACCGCCCGCAGGGCCGGCCCGCCGCCCGCCTCCTCCGACTCCAGGACGATCGGGGGGAGTTCGCTCTCCAGGTCCACCACGAGCATGCGTTCGCTCTCCCCCACCTCGTGGAGGCCCGCCAGCGAACCGTCGTACATCAGACGGCCGTGGTCGATCACCATCACCCGGTTGCAGAGCTGCTCGATGTCGGTGAGGTCGTGCGTCGTCAGCAGGACCGTCGTCCCGCGCTCGGTGTTCAACTCCTTCAGGAACTGCCGCACCTTGGCCTTGGAGATCACATCGAGGCCGATCGTCGGCTCGTCCAGATAGAGCACCTCCGGATCGTGCAGCAACGCCGCCGCGATGTCGCCGCGCATCCGCTGCCCCAGCGAGAGCTGCCGTACGGGGACGTCCAACAGCTCGCCCAGGTCGAGGAGTTCGACGCAGCGGTCCAGGTTCTCCCGGTAACGCCGGTCGGGGATCCTGTACATGCGGTGCATCAGCCGGTACGAGTCGCGCAGCGGCAGGTCCCACCAGAGGGTGGTCCGCTGGCCGAAGACGACACCGATGCGGTGCGCCAGGCGCGTACGTTCGCGGGAGGGGTCGATCCCCGCGACCCGCAGCCGGCCGCCGCTCGGGGTGAGGATGCCCGTCAGCATCTTGATCGTGGTCGACTTCCCGGCCCCGTTCGGGCCGATGTAGCCGACCATCTCGCCGCGGGCCACCCGGAAGCTGATCCCGTCCACCGCCCGCACCTCGCGGCGCTCGCGGCGCAGCAGCCCGGCGCGGCGGCGGACCTGGAAGACCTTCTCGACGCCGTCGAGAGTGATGAAGCCGTCGCTGTCGCCGCCCATGCCCCCGGCCGGGCTCGTAGTCGCGCCCACACCTGTACCCGTGCCTGTGCCCGTGCCGTTGCCCATGCCCGTACCCTCTCCTCCGTGATCGTTCCCGCTCAACTGCCCGTGCTCCGGTACGCCCGCAGGCCCGCCCGCCACGCGATCCCCGCCAGCCCCCAGCAGGCCACCGCCACCAGCGGCGGCAGGAACGCCACCCACTCCGGCAGATCGACCGGGTACTCCCGGTCCAGCACGTACAGCGCGGGCAGCCAGCTGACGAAGGCCAGCGGCACCACGAACGTCACCCCGCGCACGAGATCCTTCGCGAAGATCGTGGGCGGGTACTGGAGCAGCGTCGTCCCGCCGTACGTGAAGGAGTTCTGCACCTCCGAGGCGTCCTGCGCGACGAACTGGAACGCCGCCCCCGCGACGAAGATCGCGCCGAAGATCGCCGCACCGCTCACCACCATCATCGGCAGCATCAGCACCTTCAGCGGCGTCCACGCGATGTCCAGCGAGACCAGCGCGTAGCCGAGGACCAGCAGCCCCTGCGTGATCCGCCCCAGCCGGCGCAGCGCGAACCGGTCCGCCGCGACCTGTGCCAGCACCGGGACCGGCCGCACCAGCAGGGTGTCGAACGTTCCGTCCCGGACCCGGCGGCCCACCCGGTCCATCGAACCCAGCAGCAGGTCGCACAGCCCGAACGCGGTGGCCGACAGCCCGTACAGCAGGGCGATCTCCTGCAACGTGTAGCCGCCCAGGGCGTCGACGTGGGAGAACATCAGCAGGATCGTCACGAAGTCGAAGGCCGTCACCGCGAAGTCCCCGAACACCGTCATGGCGAACGAGGCCCGGTACGCCATCGTCGAGCGCACCCACATCGCCATGATCAGCCCGTACGCCCGCACGCCCTCCAACAGCCGGGGCCGCTCCGGGAAGGGAAACGCCTCCGGCGCCCCCGGCGCCCCGGCCCTCTCCTCCGTCCGCACCACGCTCTCAGCCACCCTGCACCACCACCCTCCTGGTCGCCGCGGTCTGGAGCAGACGGCCCGCCAGCAGCAGCACCACCGCCCAGCCGCCCTGGAACGCGTACGCCTCCACCAGCCCCCACCCCGTGTGCTTGCCGAGGAACACATCGGCCGGGACCTGGAGCAGCGAGGACCACGGCAGCGCCCGCGCCACCTCTCCCAGCAACCCGGGAAACAGGTTCAGCGGCAGCAGCATCCCGGAGAAGAACAGCCCGGCCAGCGACACGATCCGCATCGCGCCCGCCCCGTCCATCAGCCAGAACGCCGACATCGCGACCAGAAAGCGCATCGCGAAGCTGACCACCACGCCCAGGAACACCGAGACGAGGAACGCCGGCCAGGTCCACGGCGATCCCGGGAGCGCCAGATCGAAGGCGAGCGCCCCGAGGAACATCGGCACGACACCGCGCCCCAGCAGATGGAACGCCGCCCGGCCCAGGTCGCCCGCCATCCACCACAGCTGGAGGTCGGCGGGACGGTACAGATCGACGGCGATGTCCCCCGTACGGATACGCTCCGCCAGCTCGTCCTCGAAGCCGCCGCCCATCATGGCGCAGGCCATCAGCAGGGCCTGCCCTAGCCAGACATAGGTCAGCGCCTCGGACGTGTCGTACCCGCCGAGCTGCGGACGTACGTCCCACAGCGCGATGTAGGTGTACGCCACGATGAAGCCGAAGACCGTGTTGGTGAACACCCCCGCGGCCGTGGCCGTCCGGTAGGTGGCGTAGCGCCGGAACGCACCCCCCGCCACCAACGCGTAGAGCCGCACGTCGTCCCCCTCTTCCCCGGCACCACTGGCCCCCGACACCAAAGCGTCCGACCCTAGTGCAGCCGTACCGGCCGCCGCGACCGGATTTCGGAACATCCGGAGGAGGGAACGATCCGATCCAAACCGAAGATTTCCCGGCGAAACGGGCACTATGGGAGAACTGACCACGCCCGCCGAGGAGCCCCACGGACATGAGCGACGAGTCACAGCACTGGGCCCCCCGCGACCCCTCGGGCGCGGCGGCCGCACCCGGCAGCCACCGGGGAGAGCCGCCGGGGAACAGCGGGAAGAACCGGAAGAACCGGAAGAACGCCAGGAAGCCACGCACCGGCTGGCGGCGTGCCGTCCCCACCTGGCGGATGGCCCTCGGGACCGTCCTGGGCCTGGCCCTCCTCCTCATCGGAGGGTTCGTCGCCGGATACCAGTTCGTCGACATCCCGGCGGCCAACGCCGCGGCCACCGCCCAGTCCAACGTCTACCTCTACCGCGACGGCAGCGTCATCGCCCGGGACGGCGACGTGAACCGGGAGAAGGTCAAGCTCTCCCAGGTCCCCGCGACCGTTCAGCACGCGGTACTGGCCGCCGAGGACCGGGACTTCTACTCCGAGCACGCCGTGGACGTGAAGGCGATGGCCCGGGCCGGCTGGAACACCGTGACCGGCAAGGGCAAACAGGGCGGCTCGACGATCACCCAGCAGTACGTGAAGAACTACTACCTCGGCCAGGAGCGGACCGTCCTGCGCAAGGCCAAGGAGTTCTTCATCGCGATCAAGCTCGACCGCGAGGAGACCAAGGACCAGATCTTCGAGGGCTACCTCAACACCAGCTACTTCGGGCGCAACGCCTACGGCATCCAGGCCGCCGCCCAGGCGTACTACAGCAAGAACGTCGAGGACCTCACCACCGCCGAAGGCGCCTACCTCGCCTCCCTCCTGAACGCCCCCAGCGCCTACGACGTCGTCGCCCACCCCGACAACGAACCCGCCGCCCGGCACCGCTGGAACTACGTCCTGGACGGCATGGTCAAGGAGGACTGGCTCGATGCGGCCGAACGGGCGACGACGGAGTTCCCCACCCCCGGCGAGGCCAGACCGTCGACCGGCCTCTCGGGACAGCGCGGCTACATCGTGCAGGCCGTCGAGGACCACCTCGACCGGCGCGGCATCCTCGACGGGAAGACCCTCGCCACCGGCGGCTACCGCATCACCACGACCCTCGACAAGGCCAAGCAGGACGCCTTCGTCAAGGCCGTCGACACCAACGTGATGTCCAGGACCAGCGCCGAACGCGAGGCCGACCGCAACGTCCGCGTCGGCGGGGCCTCGATCGTCCCCGACACCGGCGAGGTCGTCGCCCTGTACGGCGGCATCGACTACACGAAGCAGTACGTCAGCAACGCGACCCGCCGCGACTACCAGGTCGGCTCGATCTTCAAGCCGTTCGTCCTCACCTCCGCCGTGGTCAACGACTCCACCACCCAGGACGGCCGGCGCATCACGCCCAACACCGTCTACGACGGCGCCAACAAACGCATGGTCGTCGGCGCGCAGGGCCCCACCGACTACGCCCCCGCCAACGAGGACGACGTCGACTACGGCGACATCACCGTGCGCACCGCCACCGACAAGTCGGTCAACTCCGTCTACGCGCAGCTGGCCCAGGACGTCGGCCCCGGAAAGGTCCGGGACACCGCGGTCGCCCTCGGCATCCCCCCCGACACCCCCGACCTCACCGCCTCCCCCTCCATCGCGCTCGGCACCGCCAACGCCAGCGTCCTGGACATGGCCGAGGCGTACGCCACCCTCGCCGACCACGGCCGGCACGGCCGTCACGTCCTCGTCGAGAAGGTCACCAAGGACGGCGCGGAGATCGAACTGCCCGAGCGCACGACCGACCAGGCCGTCAGCCGCGAGGCCGCCGACACCACCACCGCCGTGCTGCGCGGCGTCGTGGAGGGCGGCACCGGCACGGCGGCCCAGGCCGTGGGCCGCCCCGCCGCGGGCAAGACCGGCACGGCGGAGGAGGACCGCGCCGCCTGGTTCGCCGGGTACACCCCGGACCTCGCGACCGTCGTCGCCGTGATGGGCCAGAACCCGAAGACGGGTGCCCAGACCTCGCTGTACGGGGCCCTCGGCCTGCCCCGCGTCAACGGCGGCGGCGCCCCGGCCGAGACCTGGGCCGCCTATACGGAAGCGGCGCTGCGCTCCTCCCCTGCCCAGGAGTTCGACCTGGAGACGGCACCCGGCTCCGAAGAGGAGGACGAACCCCCGGTCGACGAGAACCCCGACGGCAGCACGGCCCCGCCCTCCTCGTCGGAACCCACCACCGGCCGCTCCGGCACCACGGAGAGCAACCCGGCCGGCAGCAGCCCGCCGACGTCCGGCACGGACACCGGCGGGACGAACGGCGGAACGAACGGCGGGACGAACGGCGGGACGAACGGCACCGCCGGCGCCAACGGCGGCTCCGGAGGAACAAGGAGCACCGGCGGCACCGGCGGTGACGGCGACACGGGAGGGAACGGTGACGGCGGGGGCGGGGGCGGGGGCGGCTGAGGCTCCGTCGAGGGCGTTCGCGGCCCAGGCCCGCCGGGGGCGCCCGGTATGACCGAGGCCCGCCCGAGCCCGTACGTCAGTGCCCGGAGGTCGCCTTCAGGCCGACCACGGCCACCAGCAGCAGACAGACGAAGAAGATCCGGGCAGCGGTCACCGGCTCGTTCAGCGCGACCATGCCCACAACCGCCGCACCGGCCGCACCGATCCCGACCCACACGCCGTACGCCGTACCGATCGGCAGCGTCTTCGCCGCCTGCGACAGCAACACCATGCTCGCCACGATCCCGAGGCCGGTGAACACGCTCGGCCACAGCCGGGTGAACCCCTCGGTGAACTTCATCCCGATCGACCAGCCCACTTCGAGCACACCGGCAATGATCAACAGAACCCACGCCATGACGGGCACCTCCAACGACGAACCACGTGAACAGAAACGGGTGCGTCGTCTTTGCAGGCCCGGTACGGCGCGTCTCGTCGGGGTGGTCCCACCGTAGCAAAAAACAGGGAAAGGGCCTGGTGACACCGGTCACCAGGCCCCGGAGAGCCCTACAGATACAACCCGGTCGAATCCACCGAACCCTCGAACCGGTCGGCGGCCACCGCGTGCAGATCGCGCTCCCGCATCAGGACGTACGCCACGCCCCGCACCTCGACCTCGGCACGGTCCTCGGGGTCGTACAGCACCCGGTCACCGGGCTCCACCGTCCGCACGTTCTGCCCGACCGCGACGACGACGGCCCAGGCCAGCCGCCGGCCCACCGCGGCCGTCGCCGGAATCAGGATGCCGCCGCCGGAGCGCCGCTCGCCCTCGGACGCGTCGTTCCGCACCAGCACCCGGTCGTGCAGCATCCGGATGGGCAGCTTGTCGTCGTCGGCGGAGCCGGTGGCGCCGCGATGGCCCTCGTGGGTGTTGTCGCTCACGCCCGCAACCTACCTGCCGGGCCCCGGACCGTACGCCTCCGGGTGGGCAACACCACCGAACGCCCACCGGCCGACCACCACCGGCTACGTGCGGCGACGCCTGGACACGGTGAGCAACCCCACCACACCGACCACCAGCAGAGCCGCGGGAATCACCCGCTCCAGCCGCGGGGAGCCGTCCTCCGCGACGAACTGCGCCTTCACCTCCGACACCGAACGGTTCACCGCGACGAAGGCGCGGCCGGCCGTCCGGTCCACGGACTGGGCCGCCTTCGCCTTGGCGTCTCCGATGATCGTCTTCGGGTGTACCCGCACCCCGATCTCGTCGAGCACCACAGCGAGCCGCTCGCGCCTGCTGATGATGTCCGCCTCGATCTGCGCAGGGGTCCTGGCATCCGACACTGCGCCGCCTCCGTGGTCGTCGTCCGGTAAACCTTCGTGCACCTTCGTGAACCTTCATCGACAGTCTGTCAGCTCGAACCCCCGCACACCCGGCGGCACCCCTATTACCCTCGGTCCCGTCCGACCCGCGCACCACCCGAGGAGAACCACATGAGCGAGCGACTGAAGCCCGGCGACACCGCTCCCGCCTTCACCCTTCCCGACGCCGACGGCAACGAGGTGTCGCTCGCGGACCACAAGGGCCGCAAGGTCATCGTGTACTTCTACCCCGCCGCGCTTACCCCCGGATGTACCAAGCAGGCCTGCGACTTCACGGACAACCTCGACCTCCTGGCGAGCGCCGGGTACGACGTCATCGGCGTCTCCCCCGACAAGCCGGAGAAGCTCGCGAAGTTCCGCGACACGGAGAACCTCAAGGTCACTCTGGTGGGCGACCCGGCCAAGGAAACTTTGGAGGCCTACGGCGCCTTCGGCGAGAAGAAGCTCTACGGCAAAGTGGTGACGGGCGTGATCCGTTCGACCGTCGTCGTCGACGAGGACGGCAAGATCGAGCACGCGTTCTACAACGTGAAGGCGACCGGCCACGTAGCCAAGATCATCAAGGATCTGGGCGTCTGACACCCCCCGACGCCCGCCGGAAACCGCCCCTCCCGCGCCCGGTCTTGACACGCTCCCCGACGGGAGAACGTGTCGAGATCGTGTGATGGACATCGCATCGCCCCCCGAAGTCGGTTTGCGACCGCCATGACCGCGCAGAAGCCTTTCCTGGAACACACTCCGAGGAAAGGACCCGGCCATGGCGGCCTCCGACCCCCACCAGGCGGCCGACCCCGAAGCGGTCAAACGCCACCCCACGCTCTTCCGGGCCATCCGGAAACGGCGGAACCCGCCGCTGCGCCGGACGGACATCACGGTTACGGACGACGCGGCGGTCAAGCGGGCCGTGAAGGCCGCCTCCCTGGGTAACGCCATGGAGTGGTTCGACTTCGGGATCTACTCCTACCTGGCCGTGACGATCGGACACGTGTTCTTCCCGTCCGGGAACGACACCACCCAGCTCCTCTCCTCCTTCGCGACCTTCGCGGTGGCCTTCCTCGTACGGCCGCTCGGCGGCATGTTCTTCGGCCCGATGGGCGACAAGGTCGGCCGCAAGAAGGTCCTCGCCCTGACGATGATCCTGATGGCCCTCGGCACGTTCGCGATCGGCCTGATCCCCTCGCACGACACGATCGGCGTCTGGGCCGCGGTCCTGCTGATCTTCTTCCGGATGCTCCAGGGCTTCTCGACGGGCGGTGAGTACGGCGGCGCCTCGACGTTCATCGCCGAGTACGCCCCCGACAAGCGACGCGGCTTCTTCGGCAGCTTCCTGGAGTTCGGCACCCTGGCCGGCTACGTCGGCGCGGCAGGCCTCGTGACGGCCCTGTACGCCCTCCTGACCGACGCGCAGATGGAGACCTGGGGGTGGAGGATCCCGTTCCTCGTCGCGGGCCCGCTGGGCCTGGTCGGCCTCTACCTGCGACTGCGCCTGGACGAGACCCCGGCCTTCCAGAAGCTGGAGGGCGGCACGGCGCACGCGAGCGAGGCGGCGGACGGCGTCGAGGCCACGGCCAAGGGCGACCTGGCGAAGATCTTCCGGCAGCACTGGCGGACGCTGGTCCTCTGCATCTGCCTGGTCGGCGCGTACAACATCACCGACTACATGCTGCTGTCGTACATGCCGACGTACCTCTCCGACGAGCTCGGCTACAGCGAGACGCACGGGCTGCTGATCCTGCTGGCGGTGATGGTCTTCCTGATGACGATCATCGCCCAGATCGGCAAAATGTCCGACCGCTTCGGCCGCAAACCGCTGCTGATGACCGGGATGCTGGGCTTCCTCGTCCTCTCCCTGCCCGCGTTCCTCCTCATCCGGGTGGACGGCATCTTCCCGATCACGGTCGGCATGCTGATGCTGGGCCTCTCCCTGGTCTGCATGCTCGGCACGATGTCGGCGGCGCTCCCGGCCCTGTTCCCGACGAACGTCCGCTACGGGTCCCTTTCCGTCGGCTACAACCTCTCCGCGTCGATCTTCGGCGGCACGACCCCGCTGGTGATCACGGCCCTGATCAGCTGGACCGGCTCCAACCTGATGCCCGCGTACTACGCGATGGCGGCGGCCCTGGTCGGCCTGATCGCGGTCGCCTGCATGAAGGAGACGGCCCAGCAGCCGCTGATCGGCTCCCCGCCGTCGGTCGAGACGGACGAGGAGGCGGCGGAACTGGTCCAGGCCCAGGCCCCGGACCCGAAGTTCTGACCCGCCCCCTTTCGGTCCCCTCCCTCGGTGGAACGGCCCGCACCGCTCGACGTGAGCGGTGCGGGCCGTTCCGCGTTCTCACCGAAGTTCGGGCGTGACTGTCCGATAAGCGGTTCGTTACTCCGTACGAGGCTGCGAACGCGCGGCCGGGACGGAGGGGGCAGCCCATGGGGAACAGCCCGTACACACGGGGGCGGCTGGCGGAGGCGGCATCGTCGTCGCGCACGCTTTCGGAGGCGCTGACGAAGCTGGGGGTGGATCCGAAGAGTCCGACGCGGCGTTACGTCCACGAACGCATGAGGAAGATGGGCATAGCCACGGACCATTTCGAGCGCGAGGGCGCTCGCTGGACGAAAGAAGTTCTCGAGCCCGTGGTCGCCGTGTCGACAAGCGTCTACGAGGTGCTGCGACGTCTCGGCCTGGAGGCCGTAGGGGGCCACCACACCAACATCAGCAGACGAATCAAGGCATACGGCATCGACACGTCGCACTTCGTCCAGCCATCGCGTGCCGGGAGGAAGAAGACGCCGCGCCTTTCGCCCGAGGACTTGCTGGTGGACAACCGCTCACCACACCCTCGCCGCGTCCCCAGCTCGCGACTCAAGTCCGCCATGACCGCGCTCGGGGTGGCGGAACGCTGCGCCCGCTGCGGTACCGAACCAGTCTGGCGCGGTCGGCCGCTCCCACTGGAGGTGGACCACATCAACGGCAGGTGGAGTGACAACCGCCTGGAGAATGTCCGCTTCCTCTGCCCCAACTGCCATTCGGCGACCGACAACTACCGCGGCCGGGCCAAGGGCCGCCGCGCCGGGCTCGGCGGCAGCCGGTGAATGAGCGACAGCGGTACACCCGCGAACGGCTGCTCGATGCCGCAGAGCGTTGCTCGGACATCGACGAAGTCATCTCGCTCCTGGGCACTCGCCCCTACGCCGAGCTCCGCCGCCATCTCCTGAGGCGGTTCGCTCACTTCGGAATCGATGTCGCTCACTTCAGCCGCTGCGGCTCGGACACCGCCGCCTCACGCCCCGCGCAGGACAGACTCCGCGAGGCCGTGGCTGCCTCACGCTCCATCGCGGAACTGCTCCGCGAACTCGGACGCCGCGACAACGGGCACCAACGAAACCTGCTACGGCAGTGGATCGCCGAAGAGTGCCTGCCGACCTCACACTTCCTCGGCCAGGCTCACCAGCGTGGCCGACCGGGCCCGACCCCGGCCAGACGCCCCGAGGAATTGCTGGTGAGACACCCTGGCAGGCATCGTACGAAGACCGCGCTGTTACGCCGCGCCCTGCACGAGATCGGCGTACCCGAGCAATGCGACGAATGCGGAACCGGGCCGGTCTGGTGTGGATCTCCCATGACTCTGGAGATCGACCACATCAATGGTGACTGGAGTGATGACCGTGCCGAGAACCTCCGGCTGCTGTGCCCGAACTGCCACGCTGTCACCACCACCTGGTGCCGAGGGGGAGCACGCCGACTCACGCATCCGTGAAACTCGCTCATCGGCGCCGCCACCCGCCCGGTACGATGACATACGTCTGGCGGCGGTGGTGCAACTGGCGACACAGCAGACTTAGGATCTGTGGCCCGTGAAACGGCTTGAGGGTTCGAATCCCTTCCGCCGCACCGAGAACGGCCTGCGAACCAGATGGTTCGCAGGCCGTTTCTGTCACCGCCTCACCCCACCAACTCCCGCACCACCGGCACCAACGCCCGGAACGCCTTCCCCCGGTGGCTGATCGCGTTCTTCTCCGCCGGGGTCAGCTCCGCGCACGTGCGGGTCTCGCCCTCCGGCTGGAGGATCGGGTCGTAGCCGAAGCCGCCCGTGCCCGACGGGGTGTGGCGCAGGACTCCGTTCAGGCGGCCCTCGACCACGCGTTCCGTGCCGTCGGGGAGGGCCAGGGCGGCGGCGCAGGCGAAGTAGGCGCCGCGGTGTTCGTCGGCGATGTCGCCGAGTTGGGCCAGGAGCAGGTTCAGGTTGGCCGTGTCGTCGCCGTGGGTGCCGGACCAGCGGGCGGAGAAGATGCCGGGGGCTCCGCCGAGGACGTCCACGCAGAGGCCCGAGTCGTCGGCGACGGCGGGGAGGCCGGTGGCGCTCGCCAGGGCGTGGGCCTTGAGGAGCGCGTTCTCGGCGAAGGTGACGCCGGTTTCCTTGACGTCGGGGATGTCGGGGTACGCGTCCGCGCCGACGAGGTCGAGGTCGAGTCCCGCGTCGGCGAGGATGGCGTGCAGTTCGGTGATTTTCCCGGCGTTGCGGGTGGCGAGGATCAGGCGCTTCATGGGGCGATTATCGCCCCCGGCGCTTACGGGCTGCAGACCTTGCCGATCTCCGTCGCCGCGTCCGTCACCGGGGTGATGTCGGGGGTGGCGTCGCCGCCCTCGATGGACTCGCGGACGCCGGTGACGCCCGCCTGGAGGTCGTCGACGGCCTTGGAGAGGTCGGCGTTGTCCGTGGTGTCGTCGAGCTTCTTCAGCTCGCGGTCGATCGCGTCCAGGGACTCGGAGGCCTGGGTGATGTCCTCGGAGGCGTTGGAGACGGCCTTCTGGAGGTTGCCGACGCTGGTGGCGATGGCGTCGGCGGTGCGGACGCAGTCGAGCGCCTTGTCGAGGCCGGCGCAGCCTGCGGCCGTGGTCAGCGTGAGCAGGGTGGCGGCGGTGGCGAGTGCGAGGCGTTGGTGGCGGCGCGATGCCATGGTTCGGTCCCTCCCCGGGGATCGTTACGTGGACGGACGCACGGTTCGACCCGTGCGCCCGTATCCGTAACGACGCTCTGTGGTGCGTATTTGGTTGCTTCTTTACCCGCGGAGGGTGGGTCGCTACGCGTCCTGGGTGCGGGCGAGTGCGTCGCGCTGGAGTGCGGCGAGGTCGACACAGCCGGCGGTGGCGAGGTCGAGGAGCGCGCCGAGTTCCTTGCGGTCGAAGGGCGCGCCCTCGGCGGTGCCCTGGACTTCGACGAAGCGGCCGTCGCCGGTGCAGACGACGTTCATGTCGGTCTCGGCGCGGACGTCCTCCTCGTAGCAGAGGTCGAGGAGTGGGGTGCCGTCGACGATGCCGACGCTGATGGCGGCGACGGTGTCGGTGAGCGGCTTGCGGCCGGCCTTGACGATCTTCTTGCCCTGGGCCCAGGCGACGGCGTCGGCGAGGGCGACGTAGGCGCCGGTGATGGCGGCTGTGCGGGTGCCGCCGTCGGCCTGGAGGACGTCGCAGTCCAGGACGATGGTGTTCTCGCCGAGGGCCTTGTAGTCGATGACGGCGCGCAGGGAGCGGCCGATCAGCCGGCTGATCTCGTGGGTGCGTCCGCCGATCTTGCCGCGTACGGCTTCGCGGTCGCCGCGGGTGTTGGTGGAGCGGGGCAGCATGGAGTACTCGGCGGTGACCCAGCCTTCGCCGCTGCCCTTGCGCCAGCGCGGGACGCCTTCGGTGACGGAGGCGGTGCAGAAGATTTTGGTGTCGCCGAAGGAGATGAGGACTGAGCCCTCGGCGTGCTTGCTCCAGCCGCGTTCGATGGTGACGGGGCGGAGCTGTTCGGGGGTGCGGCCGTCGATGCGAGACATGGGCCCGACTTTATCCGGTGGCGGGGGTGGCTCCGTTCGGGTGCGGTGGCGGCCTCCGTGGGCCTGCGGTGGTGGCGGCCTCTGTGGACCGCGTACGGGGGGCGTACGGACAAGGGTGCGGCCCCGTCCTCCGGTGGGGGGACGGGGCCTGCGGTTTCCGGCGTGGGGTCAGCCGGTCACATCATGTCTTCGATGTCGGCGGCGATGGGGTCCGCGTCGGTGCCGATGACGACCTGGATCGCGGTGCCCATCTTGACGACGCCGTGTGCGCCGGCGGCCTTGAGGGCGGCTTCGTCGACCTTGCTGGGGTCGTGGACCTCGGTGCGGAGGCGGGTGATGCAGCCTTCGATCTCGTCGATGTTGTCGATACCGCCGAGCCCGGCGACGATCTTCTCAGCCTTGGTGGCCATGTCCTTCTCCCTGGTTTCGCGCGCAGACAGCCGCCCGCTGCGGGTCCTTTTCGTCACGGTAACGCACGGTTGGCCCAACTTCGCGGGCGGGTAACCGGATGATCCCGAAAGATGACGATCACCGGTGCCCTGTCTTCGGGACGGACCCCGGACCGTGACGCAACTGGTCTACACCAGTTTGCAACGACCGCCAAACGTGAAGTGTTCCGGGAGGACGCCCATGAGTTCGAGCGCCGCTGCGGTGCCGCAGCAGAAATGGTGGAACGGACCGGTCCAGGGCCTGCAGAAGGTCGGGCGGAGCCTTCAGCTCCCGGTGGCCGTGCTCCCCGCCGCCGGTCTGCTCGTCAGTCTCGGCAACCTCTTCAGCTCGTACCTGGACGGCGCCTTCTGGGACAAGGCCTCCAAGGTCCTGCTCAATGGTGGCGGCGCGATCCTCGACGGCGAGCTCGGTCTCCCCCTGTTGTTCTGCATCGGCGTCGCCATCGGCTTCGCGAAGAAGGCGGACGGCTCCACCGCGCTGGCGGCCGTCGTCGGCTTCCTGGTCTACCGGGGGGTGCTGACCGCCTTCCCCATGGACGGCACCGTGACGGAGGCCCTGCCCGACGGCGAGCCGCAGAATCCCGGCGTGCTCGGCGGCATCCTGATCGGGCTGCTGACCGCGGTCGTCTGGCAGCGCTACCACCGCACCAAGCTGGTCGACTGGCTCGGGTTCTTCAACGGGCGACGCCTGGTGCCGATCCTGATGGCGTTCCTCTGCGTGATCCTCGGCGTGCTGTTCGGCCTGCTGTGGCAGCCGGTGGGCGACGGGCTGACCTGGTTCTCCAAGCAGCTGATCGACCTCGGTTCCTGGGGCGCGGCGATCTTCGGCTTCGCGAACAGGTTGCTGATCCCGATCGGCATGCACCAGTTCCTGAACACGTTCTTCTGGTTCCAGGCGGGCGAGTTCACCGGAGCGGACGGCCAGACCGTACAGGGCGACATCTCCCGGTTCTTCGCCCAGGACCCGTCGGCCGGTCAGTTCACCTCGGGGTTCTTCCCGATCATGATGTTCGGCCTGCCCGCCGCGGCCCTCGCCATCACCCACTGCGCGCGGCCCGAGCGCCGCAAGGAGGTGGCGGGCCTGATGGTCTCGGTGGCGCTGACCTCGTTCGTCACAGGGGTGACGGAGCCGATCGAGTTCTCGTTCATGTTCGTCGCGCCGCTGCTGTACGGCGTGCACGCGGTGCTCACCGGGGCGTCGATGGGCATCACCTGGCTGCTGGGGGTGCACGCGGGGTTCAGCTTCTCGGCCGGGTTGATCGACTACGTCGTCAACTGGCATCTGGATACGAAACCCTGGCTGATCATCCCGATCGGCGCGTGCTTCGCGGTGGTCTACTACGTGGTCTTCCGTTTCGCGATCATCAAGTTCGACCTCAAGACACCGGGGCGCGAACCGGAGGAGATCGAGAGGGAGATGGAGAAGGACCTCACCAAGTAGCGAGACGCCGCACGATCCCGGGCCTTCGAACCCGGTGCACAGGGCACGTACAAGGCCCTCGGACATCCCGTCCGAGGGCCTTCGCCATGTCACCGAAAGTGTCGGATCTGCTACTGCGAATTAGCAGGGAATTGCAGGTTCCTTATCTAACCCTCACCGTGCTAAAACTGGTCTACACCACTGAGTGGTCCAGACCACGGCTGTCTGCCGGCGTCTGTCGAGTCGCCGCCTCCCCGCATCAACGACCTGGGCGGCACCGTGTCCCATGGAGGAAGTTGATGACCACGGCTGAGACCGCACCCGCGGCCGAGAAGAAGAAGGGCGCCGGCGTGATGGCCGTCATGCAGCGCATCGGCCGCAGCCTCATGCTGCCGGTCGCCGTGCTGCCGGCCGCCGCACTCCTGGTCCGCCTCGGCAATGGCGACATGCTGGGCCGCGAGTCGTTCCCGACCTTCATAACGAAGCTCGCCGGCTACATGTCCGCGGGCGGCAACGCGCTCCTCGACAACATGGCGCTGCTGTTCGCCGTCGGCATCGCGATCGGCTTCGCGAAGAAGTCGGACGGCTCCACCGCCCTGGCCGCCGTCACCGGCTACCTCGTCTTCCAGAAGGTGCTCGCGACCTTCACCGACGGCAGCCTGCCGCAGAAGGCCACCGTGGTCGACGACAAGATCGTGATGGTCGACGCCCCCGTCAACGCCGGCGTCCTCGGCGGTGTCGTGATGGGTATCGTCGTGGCGCTGCTCTACCAGAAGTTCTACCGGACGAAGCTGCCCGACTGGGCCGGCTTCTTCAGCGGCCGCCGTCTGGTCCCGATCCTCTCCGCCTTCGCGGGTCTGGTCATCGGCATCGTCTTCGGTCTGATCTGGCCGGTCCTCGGCGCGGGTCTGCACAACTTCGGTGAGTGGCTGGTCGGCTCCGGCGCCGTCGGCGCGGGCATCTTCGGTGTCGCCAACCGTGCGCTGATCCCGGTCGGCATGCACCACCTGCTGAACTCCTTCCCGTGGTTCCAGGCGGGCGAGTACAACGGCAAGAACGGTGACATCGCCCGCTTCCTGGAGGGCGACCCGACCGCCGGACAGTTCATGACCGGCTTCTTCCCGATCATGATGTTCGCCCTCCCGGCGGCCTGCCTCGCGATCGTCCACTGCGCCCGCCCCGAGCGCCGCAAGGTCGTCGGCGGCATGATGTTCTCGCTCGCGCTGACCTCGTTCGTCACCGGTGTGACCGAGCCGATCGAGTTCACCTTCATGTTCGTCGCCCCGGTGCTGTACGCGATCCACGCGGTGCTGACCGGTGTGTCGATGGCCCTGACCTGGGCGCTCGGCATGAAGGACGGCTTCGGCTTCTCGGCCGGTCTGGTCGACTTCCTGCTGAACCTCGGCATCGCGTCGAAGCCCTGGCTGCTGGTTCTGGTCGGCCTCTGCTTCGCGGCGGTCTACTACGTGGTCTTCCGCTTCGCGATCACCAAGTTCAACCTCCCGACCCCGGGCCGGGAGTCGGACGAGGAGCTCGCCGAGCTGCAGAAGGCCGAGGCGAAGTAGCCTCCGCCACGCCCGTACGCCGAAGCCCCCGCTTCCCGAAGACGTCTTTCGGGAGCGGGGGCTTCGGCGTACCGGCCATACGGTCGCGTCACATCCGGCGCTCGGGCACGTCCAGCACGTCCAGCCGGTAGAGCTGGCGGGAGCCGCCCTCCGGTCCCGGCTCGGTGGGCTCGCCCGGGCGGAAACCGAGCCGCTCGTAGAAGACACGGGCCCCGCTCTCCACGGCCCCGGGGTGGTCGGGCCCGAAGGTGACCACCTCGACGGTGCCGGGCCCGGTGACGTAACGGCGCATCGCCTCCGCCATCAGGAGCCGGCCCACTCCCGCGCCCCGAAGGCGTTCGGAGGTGACGAGCCAGTGCACGTGGTACGTGGGCGGTTCGGCGCCGAACAGCAGGCCGCCGACGGGGCCGGACGCCTCGGCGGACTCGGCGACCAGCGCCGCCCCGGCCCGGATGTGGGCTTCCACCGCGCGGTGGAAGCCCGGTTCCTCGACCATCGGGCCGAACCAGTGCTCGACCTGGGACGCCAGGGCCAGGAAGCCGTCGAGGTCGGCGTCCCGGGCGGCTCTGATCGTGATCATCCGAGCAGTCTCGCAGAGCGGCCCCGGCGCCGGCGGCACGTCCCGGGAACCGGGCCGTCCGCCATCCGCGCGGGGCTCAGAGCTCGTAGACCGCGCCCGGGGCCGCCAGCTCCACCGGGCCCGGGTAGGTCGCACGGGCGTCGGCGGCGTTGCGGCCGGCGTCGGTCCACGGCGGGATGTGGGTGAGGACGAGTCGGCGTGCTCCGGCGCGGGCCGCCGCCTCGCCGGCCTCGCGGCCGTTGAGGTGCAGGTCCGGAATGTCCTCCTTGCCGTCGATGAACGACGCCTCGCAGAGGAACAGGTCCGCGTCCCGGGCCAGCTCCTCCAGGGCGTCACAGGTCCCCGTGTCGCCGGAGTAGGCGAGGACGGAGCCGCCGTGCTCGATCCGGATGCCGAACGTGTCGACGGGGTGGCGGAGCTTCTCCGTACGGACCGAGAAGGGGCCGATGTCGAAGGACTGGGACTTGAGGGTGTGGAAGTCGAAGACCTCGCTCATCGCCCGGTCGGACGGGGTGTCCCCGTGGGCGGCGGTCAGACGCTGCTCGGTGCCCTCGGGCCCGTAGACCGGGAGAGGGACGGGGCGGGCGCCGTCGTGGCGGTAGTAGCGCACGACGAAATACGCGCACATGTCGATGCAGTGGTCTGCGTGCAGATGGCTGAGGAAGATCGCGTCGAGGTCGTAGAGACCGACGTGGCGCTGCAACTCGCCGAGGGCGCCGTTGCCCATGTCGAGGAGCAGCCGGAAGCCGTCGGCCTCTACGAGGTAGCTCGAGCATGCCGAACCCGTGGAGGGGAACGAGCCGGAGCAGCCGACGACGGTGAGCTTCATGGAGCGTGAACCTCCGGTACGCGGGAACGGGGAGGGTTCGTGCGATTCCGCCGGGGATTCGTACGGTGCCCGCGGGGCTTCGTACGGTGCCTGCGGAATGGGTTCTGCGGTTTGTCGAGCGTAAGGCGCGAAACTCCGCGTCGCTCCTCCGCTGCCCTCCGTTGTGGGGGAACTCACCTGTCCTGTCACCGGTTCGATGGAAGCGCGCCCACCGGCTGCACCGCCGCGCCCGTCGCGGCCGCCGGTACCGTCGGGGGATGAACACGTTCTGGTGGGTGGCGCTGGTCGCCGTGGTTCTGCTGGCGCTCGTGGCCGCGGTGGTGGACGGCCGGGGGCGCTCGGACCGCGGTCCCCGCTCGCGTCGGCCCCGGCAGCCGGCGGGGTCGACCCGGCCGCCGTCGCGGCCGTCGAGGCCGTCGGGCCCGGAAGGGCGTGGGGACGGGCGTACGCCTCGGGCCGGTGAGGTGTGGTGGGCCGATGTGCCGTACGAGGACGGGCCCGGGTCGAAGGACCGGCCGTGTCTGGTGATCTCGGTACGGGGGCGGGGCCGGGGGCGCACGGCGCTGGTCGCGAAGATCACCAGCAAGCATCACGAGGAGCGGCCCGGGGTGATCGCGCTGCCCGCGGGGACGGTCGGGGACCGGCAGGGGCGGCGGAGCTTCCTGGAGACGGACGAGCTGCGGGAGGTCCGGATCGCCGGGTTCCGGCGGCGGGTGGGGGTGGTGGATCCGGGGCTGTGGGAGCGGGTGCGGGGGCTGGGGGCGGGGTGAGGGGCGGGGCCCTGGTTTCGGGGCTCCGCCCCGGGCCCCGCCCCTCAAGCGCCGGAGGGGCTTGAAAAGATGTCCTCGAACGCCGGACGGGCTGGGATGGTCGGCCCAGGCCTGCCGGGGTGGCCCGGGGTTACGCCCAGAGTTGGCCGTGGAGGGTTTCGATCGCCGCTTCTGTCGTCTCCGCCGTGTAGACGCCCGTCGACAGGTACTTCCAGCCGCCGTCCGCGACGACGAAGACGATGTCGGCGCTCTCCCCCGCCTTGACCGCCTTGTTGCCCACGCCGATCGCCGCGTGGAGCGCGGCGCCGGTGGAGACGCCCGCGAAGATTCCTTCCTGCTGGAGGAGTTCGCGGGTGCGGGTGACCGCGTCGGCGGAGCCCACGGAGAAGCGGGTGGTGAGGACCGAGGCGTCGTAGAGCTCGGGGACGAAGCCCTCGTCGAGGTTGCGCAGGCCGTAGACCAGGTCGTCGTAGCGCGGTTCGGCGGCGACGATCTGGATGCCGGGGCGGTTCTCGCGGAGGTAGCGGCCGACGCCCATGAGGGTGCCGGTGGTGCCGAGGCCCGCGACGAAGTGGGTGATGGACGGGAGGTCGGTGAGGATCTCGGGTCCGGTGGTGGCGTAGTGGGCGCCCGCGTTGTCCGGGTTGCCGTACTGGTAGAGCATCACCCAGTCCGGATGCTCGGCCGAGAGTTCCTTCGCGACGCGTACGGCGGTGTTGGAGCCGCCCGCGGCCGGGGAGGAGATGATCTCGGCACCCCACATGGCGAGCAGGTCTCGCCGTTCCTGGGAGGTGTTCTCCGGCATGACGCAGACGATGCGGTAGCCCTTGAGCTTGGCCGCCATGGCCAGCGAGATGCCGGTGTTGCCGCTGGTGGGTTCCAGGATGGTGCAGCCGGGTGTCAGCCGGCCGTCCTTCTCCGCCTGCTCGACCATGTGGAGCGCCGGGCGGTCCTTGATCGAGCCGGTGGGGTTGCGGTCCTCCAGCTTGGCCCAGATCCGGACGTCCTCGGACGGGGACAGCCGGGGCAGCCGCACCAGAGGTGTGTTGCCCACGGCTGCCAGCGGGGAGTCGTACCGCATCAGCGCATGCCGCCGGCGACGGCCGGGAGGATCGTGACGTTGTCGCCGTCGCTGAGCTTGGTGGAGATGCCGTCGAGGAAGCGGACGTCCTCGTCGTTGAGGTAGACGTTCACGAAGCGGCGGAGCTGGTCGCCGTTCGCGCCGTCGACGAGTCGCTCACGGATGCCGGTGTGGCGGCTCTCCAGGTCGGCGAAGAGGTCGGCGACGGTGTCCCCGTTGCCTTCGACGGCCTTCGCGCCGTCGGTGTAGGTGCGGAGGATGGTCGGGATGCGGACCTCGATGGCCATGGCGTGGGCTCCTGTCGAAAGCGTGGAGGTGGCGTGGGGCGCGCGTTTGTGCCCCCGCGCAGGGGGTGGTGCGTGTGGGTGGGCGCGCGGACCGCGGCTCAGGCCGGGCGGCTCACGGGCAGGCTGCGGGCGGGACAGATCGCGCTGGCGAGCCTGCACAGGTCGACGTGCAGCCGCGCGACGAGCAGCGTGCCCGGCGTCTTGTCGCTCACGTCATGGGGAACCATGCGGGCATCGTATCGATTCCCTGTGCGGAAACCCGAGTGTCATATCAGATGGTGGATGATGAGCGACCACTATGTGGACAACGCGGGGCGGGCGAGTCCTCCCGGCAGGTAGACGACCGTGGGTGCGCCGGTCTTCGGGTGGGTGCTGACCTCGGCTGCGACGCCGTACACGTCGCCCAGCAGTTCGGCCGTGAGGACCTCTTCGGGGGTGCCGGAGGCGACGACGACGCCGTCCTTGAGGACGTAGAGGCGGTCGCAGTAGTACGCGGCGAGATTGAGGTCGTGCAGGGCGAGGAGGTTGGTGGTGCCGAGGTCGCGGACCAGGGAGAGGATCTCCAGCTGGTAGCGGATGTCCAGGTGGTTGGTCGGTTCGTCCAGGACGACGAGCGACGGCTGCTGGACCAGGGCGCGGGCGACCAGGGCGCGCTGGCGTTCGCCGCCGGAGAGGGAGGCGAACGTACGGGGTTCGAGGGCGGCGATGCCGACCCGGGCGAGGGCCCCGGTGACCAGGGCGGTGTCGGCGGCGGTGTCCGCCTCCCAGAACCGTTTGTGCGGGGCGCGGCCCATCGCGACGACCTGGCCGACGGTGAGCTCGAAGCCGGCGTGGCCGTCCTGCGGGACGGTGGCGATGCGCTGGGCGCGGGCCTTCACGGGGAGGGCGGCGAGGTCGTCGCCGTCGAGGAGGACGCGGCCGTGGGTGGGGCGCAGGGTGCCGTAGACGCAGCGCAGGAGGGTGGTCTTGCCGCTGCCGTTGGGGCCGACGAGGCCGACGGTCTCGCCGTCGGCGGCGGTGAGGTCGACGGCGTCGACGAGGTGGCGGCCCTCGCCGACCCCGTACGAGAGGCCCTCGGTGCGCAGGGTGGTCACGGGCGGGCTCCTCGGGCGTACGGAGCGGTCGGGCGGGCTCCTCGGGCGTACGGAGCGGTCGGGCGGGCTCCCTCGACTGGTGGCGTCTTCATACGGGCGCTCCTTCGGGTCGGCGGCGGAGCATCCAGAGGAAGAACGGGCCGCCGGTCAGCGCGGTGAGGACGCCGACCGGGATGTCCTGGGGGGCGGCGAGCGTCCGGGCGGCCAGGTCGGCGAGGACCAGGAACACCGCTCCGCCGAGGGCGACGACCGGGAGCAGTGCGCGGTGCGCGGCGCCGACGGCCATCCGGGCCATGTGCGGGACCATCAGCCCGACGAAGCCGATCGCCCCGCTGTACGCGACGAGCGCCCCGGTCATGAGGGAGGCGAGGACGAAGACGGCGGCCCGGAAGCGGGCGGTGTCGAGGCCGAGGACGGTCGCGCCCTCCTCGCCCACCAGGAGCAGGTCGAGCGGGCGGGCCAGGGTGAGGAGTACGGCGGTGCCGATGACCAGGGTGATGGCGGGGAGCGCGAGCATGTCCCAGCGGGCCGCGCCGAGGCCGCCGAGGGTCCAGTAGAGGACTTCCTGGAGGTGGTCGGCGCGGGCGGAGGTGACCAGGATCAGGCTGGTCAGGGCGGAGAGGACGTAGGAGACGGCGACTCCGGCGAGGACGAGCCGGTTGGTGGTGAGCCCGCCTCCGCCGCGCGCCAGGGTGTAGACGAGGAGCAGTGAGAGCAGCGCCCCGGCGAAGGCGGCGGCGGGGATGGTGACGGTGGTGGCGAGGGTCGCGCCGATGCCGAGGACGATCACCAGGACGGCGCCGGTGGAGGCTCCGGAGGAGACGCCGAGGAGGAACGGGTCGGCGAGCTGGTTGCGTACGAGGGCCTGGAGGACGGTGCCGATGACGGCGAGTCCGGCGCCGACGACGATGCCGAGCAGCACCCGGGGCAGCCGGACGTCCAGGACGATCGTGCGGAAGGGGCTCGCGTCCGCCCGCCCGGTCAGGATGGAGAGGACCTGGCCGGGCGGGATGCGGACGGAGCCGAGGGCGAGTGCGGCGAGCACGGCGGCGGCGAGGAGCGCGGCGAGGGCGCCGAGCACCAGGGTGTAGCGGAGCAGCCGCCGCGGTGCGGGGGTGCGGCAGCTCACGGGGTGGTGGCCCCCGGGTGGAGCTGGGCGGCGAGTTTGTCGACGGCGGCGGGGGCGCGGACGCCGAGGACGGCGTCGGAGAGCGGCATGACCGCGAAGCGCTTGTTCCTGACGGCGGGGACGTCGGCGAGGGCCGGGTCGGCGAGGAGGCGCTTCTTCTTCTGTTCGACGGTGGTGGCGCCGTAGTCGTAGATCACGATGGCTTCGGGTCTGCGGGCGACGACGTTCTCCCAGGAGGCGTCGCCGAAGGGCTTGTCGAGGTCGGCGAAGACGTTGGTGCCGCCGGCCCGCTCGATCAGCTCGTTGCCGATGCCCTCGCCGCCCGCGGTGAAGGCGGTCTTGTCGCCGCTGTCGTAGACGAAGACGGAGACGGGCTTCAGGCCGGCGAGCTTCTTCGCGGTGGCGGCGTTGTCGGCCTTGGCCTGCTTGATCCAGGCCTCGGCGCGGTCGGTGACGCCGAAGGTACGGCCGACCTGGCGGATCTCCTCGTAGAGGGTGTCCATGGGCTGGTCGCCCTTGGTGCAGCTCTCGGTGTTGAGCCGGCTCTCGATGCCGGACTTCTTCAGCGCCTGCCGGCTGCGGCCGTCGCCGGCGGTGAAGGCGCTGCTGTAGCCGCCGTAGACGAAGTCGGGGTTGGCGGCGAGGACCTGCTCGTAGGAGGGGTACTCCTCGGCGATGACGGGGACGGAGGCGTACTCCTTCGCGTACTTCGGCAGGATCTGGTCGTCGAGGTAGGCGGTGCCGACGAGGGACTTCTTCAGGCCCAGTTCCAGCATGATCTCGGTGACGTGCTGGTTCATGGTGACGACGCGCTTCGGCGGGGCCGTGAACGTGGTGGTGACACCGCAGTTCTTCACGGTGTACGGGAAGCCGTCGCTCTTCGCCGCGGCCTTGTCCCCGGTGGCGGCGTCGCCGTCCGGGGTGGTGGAGCAGGCGGTGAGGGCGAGCGGGAGCAGCACGGCGGCGGCTATGAGCGCGGGGGTGCGCTGGGACATGGCGAGGCCTCTCCGGGGGATTTCCGCGTCCCCTGGTCGATGCGAGAAGGCGGCGGGCCAGTTCCTGACTTCCGGGCCGCCCTCCGGTGCGACGTCGTCCGCTGGGGAGTCGTCCGCGTGGGAGGGGGCCCGGTCACAGTGGCGGGACCGTGCCGGATTCGCACCGGCTTCCTGGTTTCCTGCTGCCTTGATGGGTCTGGGGGCAGTGTGCCAGACCCGTGCGGGGGCCCGGCGGTCCGCCAGACCCGTGCGGGGCCCTGGGGGGCGCCCTGGTGGGTCAGTACGCCTCGACGACCCGTACGTCTTCCTCGGTGATCTCGCCGTCCACGATGCGGTACGAGCGGAACTGGAAAGGTCCGGCGTCGTCGGTGTCGGCGGTGGAGACCAGGACGTAGTGGGCGCCGGGTTCGTTGGCGTAGGTGACGTCGGTGCGGGAGGGGTAGGCCTCGGTCGCCGTGTGCGAGTGGTAGACGATCACGGGCTCCTCGTCGCGGTCGTCCATCTCGCGGTACAGCTTGAGGAGGTCGGCCGAGTCGAACTCGTAGAACGTGGGCGAGCGGGCGGCGTTGAGCATCGGGATGAAGCGCTCGGGGCGGTCCGACCCGGCCGGGCCCGCGACCACTCCGCACGCCTCGTCGGGGTGGTCGGCGCGGGAGTGGGCGACGATCTGGTCGTGGAGCGTCTGGGTGATGGTCAGCATGGCGCCAGGATATGCAGACGGCCCCCGCGTACCAGTGGGTGGTACGGAGGGGGCCGCATGCTGGACGCCGTCGGCCTTTGGGGCGGCCGGGGGCGGTCCGGGAGGAGGGCGGTGTGGGGCCCGCCCTCGGGGTCAGTGGGGGCCGGAGGCGGTCTTCTCCGGGGTGCGTGCCTGGAGCATCCGGTAGGAGACGAAGAGGATGAGCGCCCACAGCGGTGCGCAGTAGAGCGAGATCCTGGCGTCCTCGTCGATCGCCATCATCACGATGACCATGCCGATGAACAGGAGCGCGAACCAGCTCGTGTACGGGGCTCCGGGGGCCTTGAACGAGGACTGCGGGAGCAGACCGGCGTCGGCCATGCGGCGGTAGCGGATCTGGCTGCACAGGATCATGATCCAGGCCCACATGCCGGAGATGGTGGCGAAGGAGACGACGTAGTTGAACGCCTCGCCCGGCCACTGGTAGTTGATCCCGACGCCGACGAGCATCAGGGCGGCGGAGAACGTGGTGCCGACCAGCGGCAGGCCGTTCTTCGTCAGCCTGGTGAAGGCGCGGGGGCCCTGGCCGTTGAGGGCGAGGTCGCGGAGCATGCGGCCGGTGGAGTACATGCCGGAGTTGCAGGAGGAGAGCGCGGCGGTGAGGACGACGAAGTTGACGATGGCGGCGCCGACGCCGAACCCCATCTCCTCGAAGGCCTTCACGAACGGGGAGACGCCGGGTTTGAAGGTGGACCACGGCACGACCGAGAGGATCATGATCAGCGCGCCGACGTAGAAGACGGCGATGCGCCACGGCACGGTGTTGATGGCCTTGGGCAGCACGGTCTCGGGGTCCTTGGACTCCCCGGCGGTGACGCCGACGAGTTCCACGGCGAGGAAGGCGAACATGACGATCTGGAGCGTCATGAGCGTGCCGGTGATGCCGTTGGGGAAGAAGCCGCCGTCGTTCCAGAGGTTGGCGACGGTGGCGGTGTCGCCGGCGTCGGAGAATCCGACGGTGAGGACGCCCGCGCAGATCAGGATCATGCCGACGATCGCGGTGACCTTGACCATGGAGAACCAGAACTCCAGCTCACCGAAGAGCTTCACGGAGATCAGGTTGGCGCCGTACAGAATGACGGTGAACACCAGGGCGGACAGCCACTGCGGAATGTTCCACCAGTACGTCATATAGGTGGCGGCGGCGGTGACTTCGGTGATTCCGGTGACGACCCAGAAGAGCCAGTAGGTCCAGCCGGTGACGAATCCGAAGAACGGGCCGAGGAATTCCCGGGCGTACTCCGAGAAGGAGCCGGAGACCGGGCGGTACATGAGGAGTTCGCCCAGCGCCCGCATGATGAAGAAGATGACCAGGCCCGCGATGACGTACGCCAGGACGAGGCTCGGTCCGGCCCGGTCGATGGCCTTGCCCGCGCCGAGGAAGAGCCCGGTGCCGATGGCTCCGCCGATGGCGATCATCTGAATCTGGCGAGCGCCCAGACCGCGCTGGTATCCCTCGCCACTGGTCCCGGATTCCCCGGCGTCGCCGCCGGGCCGGCCCTTGTCGGCCTGTCCCTCGTCGACCTGCGCCGATGTCATGGTGGTGCGCCTTTCTCCACGCCGATCCGCGCCGCACAAGGCCGCGGATCAGGTCCTGATCCCCCCGGATATGGATGGAGTGCCGTCGGCGTTCGGCCGGTTTATGGCGCCCCCGGGAACAGGGGTGGCGTCCCCGGGCGGTCGTGAAGATTTAACACGGCCGTCCCGGGAGACGATGGGACATTCTGTGGCGCACGACACAGGAAAAAGCGGGCAAGGGGTTCTGTCCGGCACGAAAACACCGCATCATTTGGTGTGATCTTTATGCGGATCTGAGCGTCCGTTGAGCGAACGGAGGGCGCCCGCCCCGGCGTGGCGGGGGGCGCCCTCTCCCTCTCCCTGTTCACGGGATCTCGGCTTTACGGCCTAACGGCCTTACGGCCCTACGGCATAAGCGTTTCGACGAGCGTTTCCTGGAGTGCGCCGAGCCAGAGGTAGGCCATCACCATGGGCTTGCGCGGATCGGCGTCGGGGAGCCGGTAGAGCGAGCCCTCCTGACCCTCGTCCTCGTCGGAGACCTCCAGCCGGGTCCCGATGGTCAGGCGCAGGTCGTTGAGGGAGCGCAGCCAGCTGCGGCACTCGTCGCCGGTGAGGGTGAGGATGGCGCCGCCGTCCCCCGCGGGTGAGAGCGCGTCCAGGGTGCGGACGACGGTGACGGCGTCCTCGCGTTTGCCGGAGCGCAGGTCGTTCTCGGTGAAGCGGCGGAACTCGGAGGACAGCTCGCGGAGCTCCTCCTCCGGCTTTCCGCCCTCGGCGAGCCGGTCGGGGCCGCCGTAGGCGTCGGGGAAGAGCCGGGCGAGCGCCGGGTCGGACGGCGGCTTGCTGGGGCCCTCGGCGAAGAGCGCGGCGAGCGGGTCCTCGCCGTCGGCGGGCGTCTCGCCGGGGCCGATCAGTTCGAGCAGCTGGACGGCGAGGGAGCGCAGGATGGAGATCTCGACCTCGTCGAGCGCGACGGCCGCGCCGCCGCCTGGGGTGGCCTCGAAATGGCCGGCCATGGATTCTCCGATGGTGGGTCGAACGGGGCGGGGGGACGGGACGAGGGGCGGGGGCGGGAGAGGTCCTGACAGGGGCCAGGACCTCCGGGGCCCTGACCCGGGGCCCTGGTTCCTAGTTGCGGTCCTGGGTGAGGGTGGCCCACAGTCCGTATCCGTGCATGGCCTGGACGTCGCGTTCCATCTCCTCGCGGCTCCCGCTGGAGACGACGGCGCGGCCCTTCTGGTGCACGTCCATCATGAGCCGGTGGGCCTTGTCCTTCGGGTAGCCGAAGTAGGCCTGGAAGACGTAGGTCACGTAGCTCATGAGGTTGACCGGGTCATTGTGGACGAGCGTCACCCACGGGACGTCCGGCTCGGGGACCGCGAAGGTCTCCTCGGCCGAATCGGGACGTTCGATCTCTAGCGGGGTAGCAACGCTCACCTGTCCCATGCTGCCACCCGGGCGGGTTCCGCGCATAAACGGACCCCACATCTCGTCACTTTGACGAATAGGGGGTAGCATCCCAGCCATGAACTCAGCGGACCTCGGGCGACGGGTCGGCGTTCCGTCGACCGCGCTCTTCACCGACCAGTACGAGCTGACCATGGTGCAGGCGGCCCTCAAGGCCGGCACCGCCGACCGGCACTCGGTCTTCGAGGCGTTCACCCGCCGGCTGCCCGAGGGGCGGCGCTACGGAGTCGTCGCGGGCACCGGCCGGGTGCTGGACGCGGTGGAGAACTTCCACTTCGACGACGAGATGATCGGCTTCCTGCGGCAGCAGGAGATCGTCGACGAGCCCACCCTCGAATGGCTGGCCGGCTACCGCTTCAGCGGCGACATCTGGGGCTACCCCGAGGGCGAGGTCTACTTCCCCGGCTCCCCGATCCTGCGGGTGGAGGGTTCCTTCGCCGAGTGCGTGCTGCTGGAGACGGTGATCCTCTCCATCCTCAACCACGACTCCGCCATCGCCGCCGCCGCCTCACGGATGTCGGCCGCCGCCGGGGGCCGCCGGCTGATCGAGATGGGCGCACGCCGCACCCACGAGCTCTCCGCGGTCGCCTCGGCCCGCGCCGCGTACGTCGGCGGCTTCGACGCCACCTCCGACCTGGCGGCGGGCTTCCGCTGGGCGATGCCGACCGTCGGCACGAGCGCGCACGCCTTCACCCTGCTGCACGACACCGAGCGCGACGCTTTCCGGGCGCAGGTGGACTCGCTGGGCCGGGGCACGACGCTGCTGGTCGACACGTACGACGTGACCGAGGCGGTCCGGGCGGCCGTCGAGATCGCGGGGCCCGAGCTGGGCGCCGTACGGATCGACTCCGGGGATCTGCTCCTGGTCGCGCACCGGGTGCGGCAGCAGCTGGACGAGCTGGGGGCGACGGACACGAAGATCGTGGTGACCTCGGACCTGGACGAGTACGCCATCGCCTCGCTGGCCGCCGCGCCGGTGGACGCGTACGGGGTCGGCACCCAGCTGGTCACCGGGAGCGGGCACCCCACCTGCTCCATGGTCTACAAGCTGGTGGCCCGCGCCGGCTCGGCGGAGCCGGACGCCCCGCTGGTACCGGTGGCGAAGAAGTCGCTCGGCGCGAAGTCGTCGAAGGGCGGCCGCAAGTGGGCCGCCCGCCGGACCGACGCGCACGGCGTCGCCGAGGCCGAGGTGATCGGCACCGGTCCGGTCCCCGAGGAGCTGCTCCACCGGCAGCTGCCGGTGGAGCTGGTCCGGGCAGGCGAGGTGGTCGCCCGCGAGCCGCTGGACGCGGTGCGGGAGCGGCACGTGGCCGCGCGCGCGGGGCTGCCGATGTCGGCGATCCAGCTGTCCCGGGGCGAGCCGGTGATCCCGACCGAGTACGCCTGAGAACGGCGCGGGGCGGCCCTCAGGGGCCGCCCCGGCGTCCGGAGCGGCCGGGTCCGGAACCGGGCGTTTGGCGGACGGGCTTGATTGTGACGGTCCAGTGCCTAGGCTCGAACCCACGGACACACCCGGAAACCCCGGCATCCCCTCCGCTCGGCGCCACCCCGCTCCGGCCCCACGAGCTCCCACCCAGTCCCATCCGCTCCAGGCCCATCCGTTCCAGGCCCATCCGTTCCAGCCCCATCCGCTCCCGCCCCCACCGAAGGACACCCGCCATGCACCGCGCATTGATCGTCGTGGACGTTCAGAACGACTTCTGCGAGGGCGGCAGCCTCGCGGTGGCGGGCGGTGCCGACGTCGCCGCCGCCATCACCGATCTGATCGGCGACGCCCAGCCCGGCTACCGCCACGTGGTGGCCACCCGCGACCACCACATCGACCCGGGCGACCACTTCTCGCCCAGCCCGGACTTCGAGCACTCCTGGCCGGTGCACTGCGTCGCCGGTACGGAGGGGGTCGGCTTCCACCCGAACTTCGCGCCCGCCGTCGCCTCCGGCGCGATCGACACGGTGTTCGACAAGGGGGCGTACGCGGCCGCGTACAGCGGGTTCGAGGGCTCCGACGAGAACGGGGCCGGACTCGCCCAGTGGCTGCGCGACCGCGACGTCACCGAGGTCGACGTCGTCGGCATCGCCACCGATCACTGCGTGCGGGCCACCGCGCTGGACGCTGCCCGTGAGGGCTTCGTCACGCACGTGCTGCTCGACCTGACCGCGGGCGTGTCCGCGGCGACCACGGAACGGGCCCTGACGGAGATGCGAACGGCGGGCGTGAAGCTCTCCGGCACACCGGTCGTCGCGTCGTGACCCACTGCGCCCGGATCACACCCCGCATGCCTACGCGGCCGGGCGCGCCGGTCCGGCCCCGCATGCCTACGCGGCCGGGCGCGCCGGTCCGGCGTATCCGGCGGGGCCCAGCAGGGCCCTGATCGGGTGCCACAGCTCCTGGCACGACTGGGGCGACGGGGAGGGCGGGGGCGACTGGGGTACGAGGCCCGGCAGGCCGGCCGGGTCCGCCTGCGGGGCGGCCCGCCACAGCAGCCCGTCCGGATGGTGCAGCACCGCCGTGACCTCGTCCGGCGTGGGCGGCCGGTCGTTGCCGCGCAGGTAGACCGCCCGCAGCCCCAGGTTGCGCAGCCTGGTCAGGGCGCGCGCCCGGTTCGCCGCGTGCACCAGCACCCGCACCGGGGCCCCGGGCCCCGCTCCCGTACCCCCGTGGGGGCCTGCTCCGTCGGCCGGTCTGGTCAGGGTCAGGGCGACCACCACCGTGCCGTTCGGCAACCTGCAGAAACCTCCGCCAGCCATGCTCCGCGCTCCCCCGTGAGACGTCGTGTCAATAAGGATGTGAACAAGACGCACCTAAACACGATCGGCCGCCGCCCGCTAGGGGGCGACGGCCGATCGTGGTTTGACCTGCGGCTTTACTTGATCAGCGGCCCGAGGGGCTGACCAGCACGCTCATCGTCGAGCCGTTGCGGGGCTCGTGGACGATGGAGATGCGGGTGTTCGTGTCAGAAACCTTGACACTGCCCGTGGGGTTCTCCTTGTACCAGTAGGTGCCCTTGCGGTCGTCGAAGACCGGGTTGCCCAGGGCGGGCTTGATGTGCAGCGGGACGTCCGCGTTGTGGAGCGTGAAGCCCTGGTTCGGGTACCAGCTGAACGGCGCGTCGAACGGCTGGATCTTGTTGCGCAGGAGCGAGCCGTCCTTCCACTTCAGCGGCTTGGCGTGCGCGTCGATCGGCAGGATCAGACCCTGGCCCGGGTGGACGGAGGTGTTGTTGTCCTTCTGGGAGGTGTCCCAGAGCCAGACCAGCAGACCGTTCTGGTACGCGTAGTGCTCGACCCAGTCCGGACGGGTGCCGGAGAAGCCGAAGTTGTACGGGCCGACCTTGAGGGTCTCGTCGTACGACACGTACTGGCGGTTCTCCGCGATGTAGTACTGCGGGTAGTTCTGGGTGAAGGACTCGCCGATGCGCGAGAAGCCCTTCGCGGTCCAGCCGTTGTCGTCGCCCTCGGCGTTGTCCGAGAAGAGCGCGGCGCCGTCGGCCGTGACCGTGATGGCGTCGGCCGCGAAGCCCTTGCCGCCCGCGCCGCCGTCCGTCTGGTAGCGGAAGCGGAGGTCGACCTTCTTGCCCGCGTAGGCGTCCAGGGAGAAGGACAGCTTCTTGTACGCGCCCGAGACGTCGGTCAGGGCCGGCTTGTCACTGGCGTCGCGCGGGATGGCCTTGCCGTCGGCGGTGCCGTCGAGCGCGGTCCAGTTGGCGCCACCGTTGTCGGACACCTCGGTGTAGAGGTAGTCGTAGTCGGCCTCGATGTCGTACCAGCCCGAAAGGTCCAGCGTGGCCTTGGACTTGCCGGTCAGGTCGACCGAGCGGGTCAGGGTGTTCGACAGGTTGTCGCCCATGTCGCTCCACCACTGCTTCGCACCCTCGGCGGGCTTGACGACGGTGGTGGTGACGGCCTTCTCGGGCAGCTCGACGACGAGCGCCTGCGGGTTCTTGGTGTTGTACTCCGAGACGCCCAGCTTGTGCAGCGAGGTCTTGCCGGCCTTGGCCTTGTCGTAGTCGAGCCAGCCCAGCTGGAGCTTGTCCCACGAGGTCATGTCGCCCGGCAGGTTGCCGATCTCGCCCGTGCCGGTGCCGAGCCAGGAGCCCGCCGACATCAGGGACCAGAAGCCGACCGAGTTCTCGCCGCCGCCGGAGGTGTCGTACAGGTCCGGGAGGCCGAGGTCGTGGGCGTACTCGTGGGCGAAGACGCCCAGGCCGCCGTTCTCGGGCTGGACGGTGTAGTCGCCGACCCAGATGCCCGTGTCGCCGATCTGGGCGCCACCGGCCTTGTTGTCCGCGGGGCCGGTCGCACCGGCGTTGGTGCCGTACGCGTACCAGCGGTGCGCCCAGATGGCGTTGGTGCCCTCGGCGCCGCCGCCGGCCGACTCGTCCTCGCCGGCGTGCACCAGCTGGAAGTGGTCGATGTAGCCGTCGGGCTCGTTGAAGTTGCCGTCACCGTCGAAGTCGTAGCGGTCCCACTCGTCGTACTCGGCGAGGTTCGCCTTGATCTCCGCGTCGGTGCGGCCCTTGGCCTGCTGGTCGGCGACCCAGGCGTTCACGCCGTCGCGCACCGCGTCCCACACGTTGGCACAGTTGCTCTGGCCGCAGTAGTTGGAGCCGTAACGGGCCTCGTTGTAGGGGACCTTGACCCAGTCGGAGACCTCTCCCTCGACCGAGTAGCGGCCCGAGGAGGTCTTCTCGTAGTAGGTCTTGAGCGAGTGGACGCCCTTGCCCTCGCCGAAGTAGAGCTCCTGGAAGTGCGCCCGGTTGTAGTCGGCCTTCCAGGCGGTGCTGTTGTCCTTCTTCGGGTCCGGCTCGGCGATCTCGTTGTGCGCCGGGCCCGGGGCGCCCCCGAACTTCTTGACGGGCGGCTTGGGGCCGTCGCCGTCCGGGTCGAACATCGTGGTGTCGTCGACCTGGTCGCCGAACTCCAGCAGGATGGTGAAGATCTTGTCGGTCTTCTCCCGGCCGAGCTCCACGTACTTCTTGTTGCCGAGCTTGACGACCTTGGAGCCGCCCCGGTTCGTCACCTTCTTGTCCCCGGACAGCACCTGCTCCAGCGCGGCTTCGCGCTGAGCGGCCTGCTGCTCGCTGAAGGGGCCCTCCAGGTTGTGCTCCACGTGCCCCTTGGCCGGCGCCGGGTCTCGGCGGTCGACGGTGGAGACACCGGAACCTGATGAGCTGTCGTGCGCCTGGGCGGTGGCGAAGGTCGACGCCGTCGCGGCGGTCGCGGCCATGGCCACGACAACGGCGGCGGAGCGAAGCGCCCGTCTCTGATTGGTCACTTGATGCAGTCCTCCCCGGGCGTCTGCGCAGCGGCCAGGGGGGTAGAAAGCGGGCCGCGCGCGTAAACGCGTCACAAGTGACGACATTCGATCGGAGTTATGAGAGAAAAGACAGACCTTGACTTGAACAGACCAAGTGCACTATGCGGAGCGCCCTTCCGGTATGCGGACGGTACGGGGAGGGCATGGGAACGGTAAAAGAACGACGGAGGAACGGGCCGGACCCGTTCACCGCACCTCGGCAGGTCCCTTCGCCACGCCTCGGCAGGCCCGTTCGCCACGCCTCAACGGGCGCGTCCCGCTGTCCGGTTGGTGAACTGCGTGACTCCGTGCGCCCCCTGTGCACCGGTACCGTGTGTTAGGTCACGCTTACTACCGGTCCGGCTCGGGCATTCACCGTCGTAGGGTCGTTCGGCGCGCACGACCGTGCCGACCGACGCCCGCCCATCCGACGTCCCGAGGACGGAAACCGCCATGCCGCGTCCGACTGCCGCACAGTTCGCCTACGGTTCGGCCACCGTCGTCGTCACGACGCTCGCCCTGCTGCTGCTGTTCCGCACGGAGTCCGGCATCGGCGTCGCCGCCGTCGGGACGACCGCGCTGGCCCTCGGCCTCCTGGTCGCCGTGCGCCTGCCCCTCCCCCGCCACCGCGCCGCGGAGGCAGCGGGACGGACTGCGCCCGCCGACGCCGCCACCCGGACCCACCACGCCCTGGAGGGCATCGGGGCCCGGGAGCGGGTCGCGGCGGGCCGCTCGTCGGCACCGGCGAACGACCACTCGCTGCGCCGCTGAACGGGCGACGGACCGAAGGGGGACCCTCCGCTAGCGGACGGCCACCACGACCGTCTTGGCCGCCTTGTCCTGGAGCCCTTGCCGGTAGGGCTTGTCGGTGAACATCAGCACGATGTTGATCAGCCACCACAGGCACGGGCAGCACAGCAGCGCCGGGGCCCAGAGCACGACGGCCCGCATCAGCGCGGCCCCGGTGTCGGGCACGCGCCCGTCGTTGAGCATCGCGACGCGCATCTTGAGCAGCCGCTTGCCCAGCGTGCGGCCGTCCTTGTGGGTGAAGTACGTGTCGTAGGCGACGTAGACCACCAGGCCGATGATCGACCAGACCAGCTGGCTCCCGCCGTACCCGTTGGCGACGGCGTCCCCGAACCCGTCGTCGCCGTCCCCGTTGACGTCGACCGCGCCGCCCCAGGGCAGCGAGATCAGGTACAGCGGGATCGAGATGACGAGGAAGTCGATGAGCCGCGCCAGGATCCGCTTCCCCGGCTCGGCGAGCGGCGGCATTCCGGCCAGCGGATCGGGCGCTCCGAAGCCGCCGCCGCTGCCGTACGGATCGTTGGGCGGGGGCGGGGGCGGCGGCGGGGGCGCGCTGCCGTACGGCCGACCTTCGGACGGCGGCGAGGGCTCCTGCGGCTTCTTGAGGAACGGATCGTCGTCCTCGGGCGGCTGGCCGGGCGTCGGCTGGTCGTTGCTCATGGGGGCAGTGCATCCCGCTCCACCGGGCCCCGCAACGGCTCAGGTGCGTTCGGGGGACACGGAGCGGCATCCGAGTCTCAACGGGCATGTCACCGCGCGCTCGGGCGGCTCTGGCCCGGTCAGCCGGCGACGAAGGTGCGGGCCGCCTTGTCGTGCCAGCACTGGCGCCAGGGCCGGTCGATCAGGCACCAGAGAACGTTGACCACGCCGATGACGAGCAGCCCCAGCACGCCGTAGACGAGCCAGCGGCGCAGGGCCGCGCCCAGGGTGGGCGCGTCGTGGGACTCGATGTCCCGTACGTCGAGACCGCAGAGCTTCTTGCCCAGCGTCCGGCCCCACTTGGCCGTCGGCAGCGCCTCCAGAAGGAAGCCGATGAGGAGGAACGCGGCGAGCAGCGCCCCCAGCAGCGCCCCGGTGGTCGAGTCCAGCAGCCAGACGGTGACCGTCTCGCCCGTCTCCTTCGCCGCGGTGATCTTCCGGTCGATGTGGTCGAGCGCCCGGGTCGCCAGCGGAACGGCCGCGGCCCCGACGGCCGCGCCGAGCACGAGACTGTCGACCAGCCGGGCGGCGAACCGCTTGCCGAGCCCCGCGGGCCGGGCCGAGGCCTGGTTGCGGGCGAGTTGCTGGAAGGGGTCGTCGACCGGCGGCTTCCAGGGCACGACGGGCTGGTCCGCACCCGGCCCCTGGCGCTGACGCTGGTGCGGTTGCTGCTGCTGGTGTGGTTGCTGCTGCTGGTGTGGTTGCTGCTGTCGCGGTTCGGGCTGGGCCAGTTGGTGGACCTGCTGCGCCCAGGAGGCCGAGCCGCCGCCGGGGCCCGGGGTCAGCGGCGTGTGCGGGGCCACCGGGGGCGCGGGGGCGGGGGACGGCGTGGGCACGGGGGCGGGCGCCTGGACCGGCCCCTGCCGCACTTCCTGCGGTACGGGGGCGGGAGCCGGCGCCGGGGCGGCCGGCGCGGGGGTCGGCAGGGACGCCTGCTGTACCGGTGCCTGCTGTGGCCGCACCTGCTGTGCCAGTGGCTGCTGTGAGTGCTGCGGCTGCTGTGAGTGCTGTGCCTGCGGCGGCAGTGCCCGGGGCGCGGGAGCCGGTGCGAGGCTGTTCTGTGCCGCACCCACGTTCTGCGGCCCCTGCTGCGTACCGGCGTTCGACGGCGCCGGGGCAGCCGGCTGAACGGTGTTGGACTGTGCGGCGTCGGGCCTCGCGGCGCGCGGTCCCACCGCGCGGATCGTGACCGTCCCGTCGGTCGGCGGACGCGCCCCGGTCCCCTCGGCGGACCGGCCGTCGTCCCGCGTCCCCGGCAGGGCGCCGCCGGACGGGGCCTGGGCCAGGGGCGCCCTCGGGTCGGCCGACGCCGACGGGTGGCCGGCGGGCTCCTGGGCCGGCCCGCCCCAGTCGACCCGGCGGTCCCGTTCGCCGCCGAAACCGTGTCGGCGTGCGGTGTCCGCCTGCCAGACGGACGGGGAGCCCGCGTGGTCCGCGGCGGGTTCACCGGACCTGGCCGCCGGGGCCGCCGGGCCGTCCTGGAAGCCCTCCTGGGGACCGTCCTCCTCGTCGAAGAAGATCGGCCCGGTCTCCTCCACCGGCGCGGTCTCCTCCACCGGCGCACTCGGCCCACCGGCGGCGGGAGCGGCGGCCGGATCCGTCTGACGGGGCGCGGGGCGGCTCGTGCCGGGGACCCAGGAAGCGCCGTTCCAGTACCGGACGTAACCGGGAATGGAGGGGTCGGGGTAGTAGCCCTCGCGGGGGCTTTCGTCACCGGGTGCCGGAGTTGGCGCGCTCATCAGCGGGTCCCGTATCTCTTCGAGGCCTCAGGCCGTCCCCGCCGGGCGGGCGGACGGCCTCAATACAAGGGTCCACATCTATCAGACCGCCGGCCGCCCCCGGGCCGGTCCACCTGTTTGGGACCACTTTCGGGACTGCGCGAAGTTTTTTTGAGAAGTCGCGTAATAGGTGACGGGGAGGGCGCTCTCTCCTTGTGCGGGACGGTCACGGGGCCGGCCCACGAGCACCGGAAGGTTGTGCATTCGCATGATGAGCATCGTGGAACGCGAGCTGGAACTGAAGCTGGTCCTGTCCCCCGAGCGGTCCATTCCGGTACCCGCCCGGCTGACGTATCGCACGGATGACCCGTACGCCGTGCACATCGCCTTCCACATCGGCTCCGAGTCGCCCGTGCACTGGACGTTCGCCCGGGAGCTGCTGGTGGAGGGCGTGTTCCGGCCGTGCGGGCACGGGGACGTACGGATCTGGCCGACGAAGGTGGCGGGCCGCAGCGTCATCTGTGTGGCCCTCACATCTCCCGACGGCAACGCCCTGCTCGAAATGAACTCGGCGGCCGTGGCCGCCTGGGTGGAGCGGACCCTGCGGGTGGTGCCGCCGGGCTCCGAGAGCGACCGGCTCGGCATCGACGAGGCGCTGGCGGAGCTGTTGGCCCCGCTGCCGGCCGACGACCTCTGGCTGAGCGACCCGTGGCAGTCGGACGAGGCGCCGTCCCAGGACGGCGAGGCGTGAGGGCGGCCGGACGGGAGGGCCGCTGTCAGAAGAGCTTGCCGGGGTTGAGGAGGCCCAGCGGGTCGAAGGCCGCCTTGATGGAGCGCTGCAGTTCGAGGCCGGTCTCGCCCAGTTCACGGGCGAGCCACTCCTTCTTGAGGACACCGACGCCGTGCTCGCCGGTGATGGTCCCGCCCAGTTCGAGGCCGAGCGCCATGATCGCGTCGAAGGACTCGCGGGCCCGGCGGGACTCGTCGGGGTCGTGGTGGTCGAAGCAGACGACGGGGTGGGTGTTGCCGTCGCCCGCGTGGGCGCAGACGCCGATGGTGAGGTCGTACTCCTCGGCGATGGCCGCCGTGCCCGCGAGCATCGCGCCGAGCTGCGAGCGCGGTACGCAGACGTCGTCGATCATCGTGGCGGGCTTGACGGTCTCCAGCGCGGTGAGCGACATCCGGCGGGCCTGGAGGAGGAGTTCGGACTCGGCGGGATTGTCGGCGGGGACCACCTCGGTGGCCCCGGCGGCGGTGCACAGGGCTCCGACGGCGGCGAGGTCGGCCGATGGGTCGGGGGTGTCGAAGGCGCAGAGCAGCAGGGCCTCGGTGGTCTCGGGCAGGCCCATGGAGGCCATCGCGTTGACGGCACGCACGGTCGTACGGTCCATCAGTTCGAGGAGTGACGGGGTGTGACCACGCTCCATGATCCGGCACACAGCGTCACAGGCGGCGGCTGCCGAGGGGAACTCGGCGGCGAGGACGAGCTGCTGGGGCGGCTGCGGTCGCAGCGCGAGGACGGCCTTGACGACGACTCCGAGACTGCCCTCGGAGCCGACGAAGAGCCGGGTCAGGTCGTATCCGGCGACGCCCTTGGCGGTGCGGCGGCCGGTGGTCAGGAGCCGTCCGTCGGCGAGGACGACGTCCAGGCCCAGGACGTACTCGGCGGTGACCCCGTACTTCACGCAGCACAGGCCGCCGGAGGCGGTGCCGATGTTGCCGCCGATGGTGCAGGTCTCCCAGCTGGAGGGGTCCGGCGGGTAGTACAGACCGTGTTCGTCGACCGCGCGGGACAGCACCGCGTTGACGACGCCCGGTTCGACGACGGCGATCCGGTCGACCGGGCTGATCTCCAGGATTCGGTCCATCTTCACCAGGGAGAGCACGATGCAGCCGTCCGAGGCGTTGGCCGCGCCGGACAGGCCGGTGCGGGCGCCCTGCGGGACGACCGGGACGCGCAGCGCGGTGGCGGTGCGCATGACGTGCTGGACCTGCTCGACCGTGCGCGGGAGCACCACGACGGCCGGGGTGCCGGCCTCGCAGAAGCTCGCCATGTCGTGGGCGTAGGACGCGGTGACGTCCGGATCGGTGATCAGCGTCTCGGGGGGCAGTCCCGCGCGCAGCCGTTCGAGGAGATCGCTCATGATCCAAGCGTGACACCCGGGGCCAATGGTGTGAACCCGTGGGCGGCGGCGATCCGAAGGAGCGGTGTGCTCGTATGACTGACGCACAGTGATGGCCATGGATGTCATGCCGCAGCAGGGTCCGGAGTCCCGCCAGCCGCCCGAGCCGCCCCCGCAGCGGCCTCAGGGCCCCCAGGGGCCTCAGGACCCGCAGGGGCCTCAGGACCCGCAGGGGCCTCAGGGCCCGCTGGACCCGCTGGACCCGCAAGCCTCTTACGTGATGCCCGCCGAAGGCGCCACCGCCGTACCCCCGCCGCCGCCCACCCTGCGGACGACGTTGCGCCGGGCCGCGTTCGGCGCGGTCGCCGCCGGGGTGCTGCTGGCCGGGGCGCTGGTGGCGGTGGAGGACGGGGAGGGCGACGGGCCGAAGGAGCCGGGGCCGGTCGAGCGGGCCGAGGCGGCGGCGTCCGCGGGCTCCCCCGCCTCGCTGTCGGACCTCACCGCGCTGATCGGGGACCGGCAGAAGTGGGTGGAGTCCCACCCGAAGGACGCCCCGTCCCTGGCGACGCTCGGCACGGCGTACGTGGAGTGGGCGCGGCGTTCGGCGGACACGACGTACTACGCCCGCGCCGAGGAGACCCTGAAGCGTTCGCTGGAGGCGCGGGCGGGCGAGCGCGGGAACGAGGAGGCGTGGGTGGGCCTGGCGGCCCTGGCCAACGCCCGGCACGACTTCCTCGCGGCGAAGCGGTGGGGCGAGACCGTGAAGAGGCAGCAGCCGAAGGCCTGGAGCGTGTACCCGGTCCTCATCGACGCGTACACCGGGCTCGGCGACCAGAAGGCGGCGACCGCGGCGACGGAGAAGTTCGGCGAGCTGCGCAAGGGCGTTCCGGCGCTGGCCCGCACCGCCGAGCTGTACCGGGGCCAGGGCTGGCGCGAGGATGCGCTGGCCACCGCCAGGGAGGCGGCGGACCGGGCGACGCAGCCTACCGAGAAGGCCGAGGCGCTGCACCGGCTCGGCGAGCTGGCCTGGGAGCGGGGCGAACCGGAGGAGGCGGTGGCGCAGTTCGACGCGGCGCTGCGCACGGACGCCGGTCACCACGCCTCGCTGGCAGGCCGGGCCCGGGCGCTGGTGGCGCTGGAGCGCACCGACGAGGCGCTGGCCGCGTACCGGAGCGCTCTGGAGAAGCTCCCGCGCCCGGAGTACGCCCTGGAGCTGGGCGAGCTGTACGCGTCGCTGGGGCTGGACGGGGACGCCCGCACCCAGTACGCGGCGCTGCGGGAGATGGTGGCCGGGGCGAAGAAGGCCGGGGTCGACGAGTCCCTGGTGCTGGCCCGTTTCGAGGCCGACCACGGGGACCCGCAGGCGGCGGTGGAGCTGTTGCGCGGCCAGTGGGCGAAGCAGCACCGCAGTGCGGCGGTGGCGGACGCGCTGGGCTGGGCGCTGCACCGGGCGGGGGACTCCGAAGAGGGCCTGGCGTACGCGCAGCGGGCCGCGGACACGGGCGTGCGGAACGCCTCGTACGCGTACCACCTGGGCGTGATCCAGCGGGAACTGGAGGACTACGGTCCGGCGCGCCGGAATCTGGAGCAGGCCGTGCGCACCAACCCGGCCTTCTCGCCGCTCGCCGCGCCGCTGGCCCGTCAGGCGCTGGACGCGCTGGGCGAGCCGCCGCCGGGCGGGCCGGGCGACACGCGGCCGGCTCCGCCGCCGCCCGCCCCGGAGCCGAAGCCGGAGACGCAGCGGGAGACGACGCCCGAGGGTTCGGCCCCCTCGAAAGCGGCCCCTTCCCCGTCCCCGTCGAAGTCCGCGGCGAGTAGCCCGGTGGCCGGAAAGCCGGAGGCGGCCGAGGCGTCGAAGAGCCCCTGACCCGGACAGGACTCCGTGAACGACACGGCCGCCGCGGTCCGGGGTACTGCCCCGGGCCGCGGCGGCGTCATGTGCGCATGGTACGGCTCAGAGGTTGCCGCGCTTCTCCTGCTCCCGCTCGATCGCCTCGAACAGGGCCTTGAAGTTGCCCTTGCCGAAGCCCATGGAGCCGTGGCGCTCGATCATCTCGAAGAAGACGGTCGGCCGGTCCTGGACCGGCTTGGTGAAGATCTGCAGCAGATAGCCGTCCTCGTCGCGGTCGACGAGGATCTTCAGCTCGCGCAGGGTCTCGACCGGCACCCGGGTCTCGCCGGCCCACTCGCCGAGCGTGTCGTAGTACGAGTCGGGGGTGTCCAGGAACTGGACGCCGGCGGCGCGCATCGCGCGGACCGAGGCGACGATGTCGTTCGTGGCGAGCGCGATGTGCTGGACACCCGCGCCGCCGTAGAACTCCAGGTACTCGTCGATCTGCGACTTCTTCTTCGCGATGGCCGGCTCGTTGATCGGGAACTTGACCTTGAGCGTGCCGTCGGCGACGACCTTCGACATCAGGGCGGAGTACTCGGTGGCGATGTCGTCGCCCACGAACTCCTTCATGTTGGTGAAGCCCATGACCTGGTTGTAGAAGCCGACCCACTCGTTCATCCGGCCGAGCTCGACGTTGCCGACGCAGTGGTCGATCGCCTGGAAGGTGCGCTTGGCGGGCGGCTCGACCATCGGCGAGGCCGCGGCGAAGCCGGGGAGGTAGGGGCCCTCGTAGCCGGAGCGCTCCACCAGGGTGTGGCGGGTCTTGCCGTACGTGGCGATGGCGGCGAGGACGACGGTGCCGTGCTCGTCCTTGACCTCGTGCGGCTCGGTGAGGCCGCGGGCGCCGTGCTCGACGGCGTACGCGTACGCGGCGCGGGCGTCCGGGACCTCGATCGCGAGGTCGATGACGCCGTCGCCGTGCTCGGCGACGTGGTCGGCGAGGAAGGTTCCCCACTCGGTGGACGGTTTGATCACGGAGGTGAACACGAAGCGGGCGGCGCCGTTGGTCAGGACGTAACTCGCGGTCTCGCGGGTGCCGTTCTCCGGTCCGGAGTAGGCGACCAGCTTCATACCGAAGGCGGTCGAGTAGTAGTGCGCGGCCTGCTTGGCGTTGCCCACGGCGAAGACGACCGCGTCCATTCCCTTGACCGGGAAGGGGTCGGCCTGCCGGACGGTTTCGGGGCTGGTGTGCAGAGTCTCAGTCATGTTCGAAGGCTCTCCCCACATCGCAAGGTGCGCAATAGTTCGCGCATCGACTGGTCAATGTGCCCAGCGAATCGCCATGATGGCCGGACTATCTGTACAGGCTGACCATCAGAGGCGGGCTCATGGCGATCGATCATCTGGACGGGCGGCTCATCGTGCTCCTGGCGCGCGAACCGCGGATCGGTGTCCTCGAAGCATCCCGGCGGCTCGGGGTGGCGCGCGGGACCGTGCAGGCGCGGCTGGACCGTCTTCAGTCGAACGGCGTCATCCGGGGGTTCGGCCCCGACGTGGATCCGGCGGCGCTCGGCTACCCGGTCACCGCGTTCGCCACGCTGGAGATCAAGCAGGGCCAAGGGGCGGACGTACGCGCCCATTTGGGCGGGGTGCCGGAGGTGCTGGAGCTGCACACCACCACCGGGCACGGCGACATGTTCTGCCGCCTGGTGGCCCGGTCCAACGCCGATCTCCAGCGGGTGATCGACCGGGTTGTCGGATTTGATGGCATTGTCCGGGCCTCCACGGCGATCGTCATGGAGAACCCGGTTCCGCTGCGGATCATCCCGCTGGTGGAACAGGCGGCCGAGGACACCGACTGAGCGAAGGGCTCGGGAGGCCACCCGATCCGAAGGAGCGCCGTGTGAGCTTCTGGGAGTATCTGAACACCCGCCACCAGCAGCTCCTCACGGACGCGTTCCAGCACGTCAGCGCGGTCTTCCAGTGCATGGTCATCGCGACCGTGCTGGGCGTGGTCATCGGCGTGGTGAGCTACCGCAGCGGCTGGGGCGGCTCGCTCGCCATCACCTCCACGGCCACGATCCTCACCATTCCCTCGCTCGCCGCGATCGGTCTGCTGATCCCGCTGGTCGGCCTCGGCGTCGCGCCGACCGTGATCACCCTGACGCTGTACGGGCTGCTGCCGATCGTCCGGAACGCCATCGTCGGGCTGCGGGGCGTCGATCCGTCCCTGGTCGACGCGGCGACGGGCATCGGGATGTCACGGCCGGCCCGGCTGTGCCGGGTGGAGCTGCCGCTCGCCTGGCCGCCGATCCTGACCGGGATCCGGGTCTCGACCCAGATGCTGATGGGCATCGCCGCCATCGCCGCGTACGCCTCCGGGCCCGGCCTCGGCAACGAGATCTTCCGGGGCATCGCCTCGCTGGGCAGCGCCAACGCGATCAACCAGGTCCTCGCGGGCACGCTCGGCATCGTCGTCCTGGCCCTGCTCTTCGACGCCGCGTACGTCCTGCTGGGGCGGCTGACCATCCCGAGGGGGATCCGTGCCTGAGACCGAGACCGGCGCCGTCGTCGCGGAGGAGGAGGCCGCCGCCACCTCCGGAGCCACCATCCAGCTGGAGAACCTCACCAAGAGCTACCCGGGCACCCCGAACCCGGCCGTCGAGAACGTCTCGATGGAGATCAGGGCGGGCGAGACGGTGGTCTTCGTCGGGCCGTCCGGCTGCGGGAAGTCCACCACCCTGAAGATGATCAACCGGCTGATCGAGCCGACGTCGGGCCGGATCCGGATCGACGACGAGGACGTCACCGACATCGACCCGGTGAAGCTGCGCCGCAAGATCGGGTACGCGATCCAGTCCTCCGGCCTCTTCCCGCACATGACGGTGGCGGACAACATCGCCCTGGTCCCGAAGATGGTCGGCTGGTCCAAGTCGCGGGTCAGGAGCCGGGTGGAGGAGATGCTCGACCTGGTGGGCCTGGACCCGCGCGAGTTCCACGGCCGCTATCCACGCCAGCTCTCCGGCGGACAGCAGCAGCGGGTGGGGGTGGCGCGGGCGCTGGCCGCCGACCCTCCCGTACTGCTGATGGACGAGCCGTTCGGGGCGGTCGACCCGATCACCCGCGACCACCTCCAGGACGAGCTGATCCGGCTCCAGCAAGAGCTGCACAAGACGATCGTGTTCGTCACCCACGACTTCGACGAGGCGATCAAGCTCGGCGACCGGATCGCGGTACTGCGGGAGCGCTCGCACATCGCGCAGTTCGACACCCCCGAGGCGATCCTGACCAACCCGACGGACGACTTCGTCTCCGGCTTCGTCGGCGCGGGCGCGGCCCTGAAGCGGCTGAATCTGACCCGCGTACGGGATGTGGGCATCGCCGACTTCCCGACGGTGACGGTCGAGGACCCGCTCCAGTCGATCTTCAACAAGCTGCGCAGCGGCCCGCACAACGAGCTGCTGATGCTGGACCGCCGCAACCGCCCGTACAAGTGGCTGCGGCGCGGCGACCTGATGCGGGCGCGCGGTTCGCTGGCGCGGGCCGGGCAGCTGGTGCACGACACGGTGACCCGGGACGCCACGCTGCACGACGCGCTGGAGGCGGTCCTCACCGACAGCGGGGGGCGGGTCGCGGTGACCGGGCGGCGCGGGGAGTTCATCGGGGTCGTCGACATGAAGACGTTGATGGACAACGTGCAGGAGCTGCTGGAGGCCGACCGGCTGACGGCGATGGAGCACCAGCACGAGCTGGAGGAGCAGCGGGTCCACCAGACGGAGCAGGAGCTGGAGGGGGGTGGCGGCGGCCGATGAGTCCCAGCCATCCGGCCCGCTCCGGCAAGGGCCCGGCCGCCCCCACCCGGCCACCGGGCGAGCACGACGTCAAGGGCCACGCGTTCCACGACGAGGAGAGCGACCCCTCCCCCGCCCCGGCCGCGCCGGAGCGCCGGTTCACCTGGCGAAAGCTGGTGGTCCTGCCGGTGGTACTGGTGGTCGTCCTGGTCGCCACCTACGTCTGGATCACCAACATCCAGCTGGACTCGATCGCGGAGAACTCGCTGACCGGCGGCAATGTGCGGCTGCGCTGGTGGCAGCACGTGCGGCTGACGGCGATCTCCACGTTCTGGGTGCTGATCATCGCGATCCCGCTCGGCATCGCGCTGACCCGGCGGCGGCTGCGGAAGGCGGCCCCGGCGTTCACCGCGCTGGCCAACATCGGGCAGGCGACCCCGGCCATCGGCCTGTTGGCGCTGCTGGTGATCTGGGTGGGCATCGGCCCGCGGACCGCGATCATCGGCATCGTGATCTACGCGGTGCTGCCGGTGCTCTCCAACACGGTGGCGGGGCTGCGTGCGATCGAGCCGAACATGATCGAGGCGGCGCGCGGCATGGGGATGTCCGGCCGGGGCGTCCTGATGAAGGTGGAGCTGCCGCTCGCGGTGCCGCTGATCCTGGCCGGAGTGCGTACGGCACTCGTCCTGAACGTCGGCACGGCGACGCTGGCGACGTTCGGCGGGGGCGGCGGACTGGGCGACCTGATCACGTCGGGGATCCAGACGCAGCGGATGCCGGTGCTGGTCATCGGCTCGGTGCTGACGGTGGTGCTGGCGCTGCTGGTGGACTGGCTGGCCTCGCTGGCCGAGTTGGCGCTGACGCCGCGCGGGCTGGAGGAGCGATGAGGAGGACGGCGTACGTTCCCCGGCGCGGGGCCGTGGCGATCGGTGGCCTGGCGGTGGCGCTGGCACTGGCGCTGGGCGGCTGCGGGCTCAAGAGCGGTTCGCCGATGGTGGACGACGTGTCGCCGGGGTCGGTCGGGCAGGGTGAGCCGCTCAAGGGCGCGACGCTGACCGTGACGTCGAAGAACTTCAGCGAGAACATCATCCTGGGCCAGATGACCGGCCTGGTGTTCAAGGCGGCCGGGGCGGAGGTCCTGGACCGGACGAACCTGCCGGGCTCGATCAGCGCGCGCGAGGCCATCATCAACGGCGACGCCGACGCGCAGTGGGACTACACCGGCACCGGCTGGATCACCTTCCTGGGCCACGCGGACCCGATCGTCGACCCGAGGAAGCAGTACGAGGCCGTGCGGGACGAGGACCGGGGCAACGGGGTGGTCTGGCTGCCGCCGGCGCCGCTCGACAACACGTACGCGCTCGCCATCAGCAAGAAGAACAACGCCAGGTACGGGCTGAAGACCCTGTCGGACGTGGCGGCCCTGGCGAAGAAGGACCCGGGCGCGGTGACGATCTGCGTGGAGAACGAGTTCGCCTCCCGCGACGACGGGCTGCCCGGGATGGAGAAGAAGTACGGGATGGACATCCCGGCGGGCAACATCCGGAAGATGGACGCCGGGATCATCTACACCCAGGTCTCCGAGTCCGACTCCTGCCTGCTCGGCGAGGTGTTCACCACCGACGGGCGCATCAAGGCGATGGACCTGGACGTCCTGGAGGACGACAAGAACTTCTTCCCCAACTACAACGCCTCCCCCGTCGTCCACGAGGCCACGTTCGAGAAGTACCCGGTGATCGCGGAGCTGCTGGAGCCGCTCGCGAGGAAGCTGACGACCGAGGTCGCTCAGACGCTGAACGCCAAGGTGGACGTGGAGGGCGAGGACCCGCACGAGGTGGCGAAGGAGTGGCTGGTGGCGGAGGGGTTCATCGAGGAGGGGTGAGTTGCCGGGGGGTCGTTGCAAAGACCCTGTTGCAAAAAACCCTTGCAAAGAGTTCTTTGCATCTCTAGTGTCGGCGTATGCCGGAGAACGAGGACGCCCCCCGCCCCTACCGCCACGACGGAACCGACCGCAGGATCCACAACGTCGACGCCCGAACGCTGCGCGCCGTCGCGCACCCCCTGCGGATTCGCCTGCTGAAGGCGCTGCGTGATTTCGGACCCGCCACCGCATCCCAACTCGGCGAAAGGCTCGGCGAGTCCAGCGGTGCGACCAGCTACCACCTGCGCCAGTTGGCGGAGAGCGGGCTGGTCGAAGACGCTCCGGAGCTGGGCAAGGGGCGCGAGCGCTGGTGGCGGTCGGTGCACGAAGGCTCGATGTTCGAGACCACGGACTTCCGGACGCATGCCGACCCGGAGGTGCGCGGGGCCATCGACTTCGTCCTGTACGAGACGGCCACGTCCCACGCCCAGGAGCTGAACACCTGGCTGGGCACCGTGGACGACTGGTCGCAGGAGTGGCAGCGCAGCTGGGACATGAGCGACTTCACGCTCCGCCTCACCCCGGAACTCGCCCTGGAGATGTCCCAGAAGGTCCACGAAGTGATGGAGAGCTACCGGGGCCGCGTCCCCGACGACACCGAGGGATCGGCCGTCGTCCGGACCCATCTGCACGCCTTCCCGCGCCGCTCCGAATGAAGCCGCCGCACACCGCGACTCGCCACCATCTGAAGGGAATCCCGTTATGCACGCCGACGTCCACCACCTCCTGCACGCCACCCGGGCCGCCGAACTCCACCACGCGGCAACGGCGTTCCGCCTCCCCCGCGCGAGCCTGCGCACCCGGGTCGGCTGGACCCTGGTCGAGGTGGGGCTGCGCCTGACGACCCAGAGCCGGGAGGCGACCGCGCCTCGCGCCGCCGCCTTCCATCCGGCGTAACCATCGACTCGGGGGAGACAGCACCATGGGGAACCGCACCCCGCTCGCCGCCACGCTCGCGGCCAACGCCATTTCCACCGCGGGCACTTCACTGACCCTGATCGGCGTCCCCTGGTTCGTCCTGGAGACCACCGGCAGCGCGGGCCGGGCCGGGCTCGTCGCCTTCTGCGCCACCCTGCCGATCGTCGTCGCCGCACTGATCGGCGGACCGGTCATCGACCGGATCGGCCGCCGCCGGGTCGCCATCGCCTCCGACGCGGTGTGCGCGTCGGCCATCGCGACGGTCCCGCTGCTGCACTTCGCCGGTGTCCTCGACTTCTGGATGCTGTGCGCGCTGATGGCGGTCAACGGGTTCGCCCACACCCCGGGCAACACCGCGCGCTACGTCCTGATCCCGGACCTGGCCGAGCACGCCGGCACCACGCTCCCCCGGGCCGCCAGCCTCTTCGACGCGGTCACGCGCGGGGCCCGGATGGTCGGCGCGGCGCTGGCCGGGATCCTCATCGCCTTCGTCGGCGCGGAGACGGTCCTGCTGCTGGACGCGGCGACGTTCGGACTGTCCGCCCTGCTGATCGCCGCGGGGGTACGGGGAGTGCGCGCGGCCGAGCCGCGCAAGACCGAGGTCCCGGTCTCGCTGCGCACGTACGGCTCCGAACTCCGCGAGGGATACGCCCACTTGCTGGGCAATCGCCTGCTGCTGGCGATCGTGGTCATGGTGATGTTCATGAACGGCACCGACCAGGGCTGGTACGCCGTGCTGCTCCCCGTGCACGCCGAGGCCGAGCTGGGCGGCGCGACCGCCATCGGGCTGCTCACCGCGCTGTTCGGGGCGGGCGGTCTCGCGGGGGCTCTGCTGTACGGGGCGGTGGGGCACCGGTTCTCGCGGCGGACGGTGTTCACGGTGTGCGTCATCCTGTGCGGCGCGCCGAGGTTCCTGGTCGCCGCGGTGACCGGGACGACGCTGCCGCTCGCGGTGACGATGCTGCTGGGCGGGATCGCTGGCGGTGTGCTGAACCCGATCCTGACGACGGTGGTCTACGAGCGGGTGCCGGACCGGCTGCGCAGCCGGGTGTCGGGGGCGCTGACGGCGGGCTGCGAGTTCGCGATGCCGCTGGGCGGGCTGGCGGCCGGGCTGCTGGTGGAGGGCGCGGGGACCACGGGGGCGTTGCTGGCGATGGGCGGGGTCTACTTCCTGGCCACGCTGAGCCCGCTGGTGTTCCCGTCCTGGCGGACGCTGGACGACGCGCCGGTGACGGAGCCCGTACAGCCGGCGCCACCCGTGGAGCCGGTGCCGCCGCAGGTCAGCAGCTCGGCACCTTCCCGCCCGTCTCCAGGGCCTTGAGCGAGCCGACCGCGTCCTTCAGCGTGGAGACGGGCACGATCCGCAGCCCGTCGGGCGCCTCGGCCTCCGCCTGAGCGCACTCGGCCTTCGGCACGAGGAAGACGCTCGCCCCGTCACGGTGGGCGCCCTGGGCCTTCATCGACACGCCGCCGACCGCGCCGACCTTGCCGTCCGCGCTGATCGTCCCCGTACCGGCGACGGTGCGACCGCCGGTGAGGTCGCCGCCGGAGCCGTTGCCGTCGAGCTTGTCGATGATGCCGAGGGAGAGGAAGAGGCCGGCGCTCGGGCCGCCGACGTCGCCGAGGTCCACCTCGACGCGCAGCGAACCGGGCTCGCGGTCCAGGTAGTTCAGGGCGGCGTCGACGGCGACGTCCTGCGACTGCTTCATGTCGTCGAGGTTGTGCTTCTCGATCTGCTTCTCGGAGCCGCCGGTGGGGTAGACGGAGTCGCGCGGCATGACCGCCCGGTCGGTCCGGAACCAGCCGTCGATCACCTCGCCGATCCGGACGTCCGCCTTGGGCCCGGTGGCGAGGATCGTCGTCATCCTCAGCTGCCCGTCGGTGGGCCGGGTCTCCGCGCCGGTGATGGTGATCACCGGCCGCCCGTCGTCCTTGCCGAGCACGTCCGCGGTCAGCCCGGGCCGGGCCAGGGTGAACGGCAGCGGTGCGAAGGCCGCCGTACCGAAGAGGGCGAGGACGGGCAGCGCGCAGAGGGCGAGGACGCGGGGGCGCGTGAGACGAGTGAGCACGCACCCAATCTAACCGCCGCCCCCCGGCCGGAACGCGCCAGGCGTACGCCGCCCCCGCCGTCTCCGCGAGGGCGGACCCGGCCACTTCCCGGCCGGTACTGGCTACCGCAGCGCGTCGGCCACCCCCGGCGCCACGGGCTACCGCAGCGCGTCGGCCACCTCCCGGGCGGCGTCGAGCACGCGGGGCCCGACCCGTTCCGGTACGGCGTCGGCGAGCATGACGACACCGACGCTGCCCTCCACGCCCGACACCCCGACCAGAGGCGCGGCCGCCCCGCTGGCCCCGGCCTCCAGCTCACCGTGGGTGAGGGTGTAGCCGGGGTGTCCGGCCTCCGTGGTCTGCCGGGCCGACAGGATGGCCCGGCCCGCCGCGCCCCGGTCCAGCGGATGCCGGAAGCCGGCCCGGTAGGCCACGTGGTAGTCGGTCCAGGTGGGCTCGACGACGGCGACCGCGAGGGCGTCGCTGCCGTCGACGAGCGTGAGATGGGCGGTGGCCCCTATGTCCTCGGCCAGGGAGCGCAGCGCGGGCAGCGCGGCTTCCCGGACGAGCGGATGCACCTGGCGGCCGAGCCGCAGCACACCCAGGCCGACCCGGGCGCGGCCGCCCAGGTCACGGCGGACCAGGGCGTGCTGCTCCAGGGTGGCGAGCAATCGGTAGACGACGGTCCGGTTGACACCGAGCTTGTTGGACAACTCGGTGACGGTCAGGCCGTGATCGGTGTCGGCGAGCAGTTTGAGGACGCGCAGTCCTCGGTCGAGCGTCTGGGAGGTCTCCGCTGTCACGACGCCCTCTCCTCTTCGGGGTGAGCGACGACGGTCCTGCTCCGGCGGGGTTGCGACGCCGGTCCCAGCGGCGACGCACGGAGAGGCCGCCGGCCTGGCAAGGCACCGGCTGCGCTCCGCGGCGGCGTTGCCACGGGGCGTTCATATGGCGGGGACAGTAGCGAGCCAGTCCGCTCAGCGGAAGTCCTCGTCCAGAATCCGGTCTCCGGACGCGGAGCCACGGAACGGCTCGCACATAAGGGCCGGTCAGCGCGGCAGCGTCCGGAAAGCGAACATCTACGCGCGTTCACGTGTCACGACTGGTGCACGGCAGAGCGCACTCAGGGGTGAACAAGCGTTAACACTGCGTAAAGTATTGGTACACGATTCCTCGTGCCTCTCCCTTGATCACCGCACGCCGGAAGCACCGTCTGTTCGGAATGTGTGACGAACAACGGTACGGCGGCCGCGCGGCGCGCCTGATTGGTAGCTTCCCTGACACACAGCCGCCGGCAACGGGCGGCCGGGCTCGCGGGAGGCGTTCAGATCCATGGTGTGGGACGAGTGGGAGCAGCTGAAGGCCGACGCGGCCGACCAGCGGTCGCAGCGGATGCAGTTGAACCAGTTACCGCCGGAACCGAGTGGTGGGGGCGGCAGCCAACAAGGGGACCTCGCGGTCAACCAGACTGATCTGGCCGCGATCGGAGACGCGGCTTTCGAACTTCATCAGGGCTTCAGCCGGGTGAGCGAGCATGCCCGCGCCGCTTCTCAGAAGGCGGCCGGAGGGCTGAAGACCCAGGGGTTCGCACTCGGCGGCGCGCTGGACCACGTGGCGTCGCGCTGGATCGACCAGTCCAGGTCGTTGTTGGACGCCACCGCGCACATCTCCAACCACCTCGACTTCACCAAGGGCGCCCACGCGGGCGACGAGGTCCACATCGCGGGAGCCGTCAGCAGCATTGCCACGCTCGACGCAGGCTTCAACGAGAGGAAGGGCGCCTGATGGACCTCGACGCCCTCCGCTTCGGCAACTTCTCGCAGCTCGGTGAGGCGATCACCGACTGGGAGCAGATGGTCAAGAAGTTGGCGACCCTCAAGAGCGACGCCAAGGACAACCTGGGCGGCAAGGCGGCGAAGGCCCGGTGGGCCGGGGAGAACGCCACCGTCACTCGCTCCTTCGTGGACAAGACCGCGGGTGAGTTCGCCGACGCCCACACCCAGGCCCGCACGGTCGCCCGCATCCTCGGCGACACCCGGGACGAGCTGGTCGCCTTCCGCGACGAGCTCAACGAGGTGATCTCGCAGAGCGGGAAGAAGAACCTGACGGTCAGGGACACGGGCGACGGGTCGTTCACCGTCACGATGAACATCCATCCGGACCGTGCCGCCAAGGGCACCACACTCCCCGAGCACAGTCAGAGCGACGTGGACGGCCTGCGGGACCGGGTCCAGGCGATCCTGCAGAAGGCCACGCGCAGCGACACCACCGCGTCCGAGGCGCTGCGGCTCATCGTGGACCAGGCCGAGCACGGGTTCTCCGGCGCCGACTACGCGGACCGGGACTCCGCGGCCAAGGCGGTCGCCGAGGCCGCGGCGCTCGCCAAGCTCTTCAAGAAGGACCCGACCGACCTCACGACGACCGAGCTGAACACGGTCAACGCCACGCTCGCCAAGTACGGCAAGGACCCGCTGTTCGCGGAGAAGCTCGCCACTTCCACGACGCCCGACGGGCTGCTGAAGTTCTACGCCGGCGTCGCCGACCCGTACCAGGGCTACGGAGCCGACCCGAAGCGGCTGGAACAGGCCAAGCTCCTCCAGAAGAACCTGGGTGTCGCGCTGGGCACCGCCACGCTCTCCGACAGCGCGGCCATGCGGTCCTGGGAGCAGAAGATGGTCAAGCTGGGTCCGGAGGAACTCGGCACCGACCACGCGAACAATCCCCGTGGATTCGCCGTCATGAGCAATCTCATGCGGTTCGGCGACTACGACGACCAGTTCCTCAACGACTACGGCGAGAAGCTCGTGGCGTTCGACAAGGAACGCAACGTCGAGCACATGAGTCCGTGGATCAACAACTGGAACAACGGCGACCTGAACTTCTACAGCGAGAACGACCGGGGCCGCGACCCGATGACCGGCTTCCTGGAGGCCCTCGGCCACAACCCCGGGGCCGCGACGCAGTTCTTCGCCCAGCCGGAAGGCGCCGGAGCGGGGGTCGACAAGGAATCGGAGGTGAACGAGAACCTCAAGTACTTCACGAAGGAGCGCATCTGGCTGTCCGACGCCTTCATCATGGGCGGTGACAACAAGGTCATCGCGGGCCACGACTCCCTCGGCCACGCGCTGGAGGCCGCCACCACCGGATACGTCTACGACGGCGACCCGATGACCGCCAAGGACCCGATGACCCCCGGGAACCGCGACCTGCGCACTGCGGAGACGGCAGGGGTCATGGAACAGGTCGCGTTCCTGTACGGGAGCGAGGACGGGCCGAAGATGCTCCATGAGCAGTCCCAACTGGCCGATAGTCTCGGCAAGATGGGGGCGGCGTACATCGACGACATCAACTACAGCCTGACCGGGGTCGGGGACCATATGAAGGACGAGGGGGCCTTTCCGGCGAAGTACGCCGGTCGTGCGGACCTCGGCAACCAGGGTGCCGTCAGCTTCCTGAGCGTGCTCGGCCAGAATGAGACCTCGCACGGTGTCGTCACGGCGGCAGAGCACCTATACACACTGAGCGTGCTCGACGCCAACCCCGCAACGAGCAAAGCGAACATCGACAACGCGCACGATGCTCTGACGACAGGTGCCGAAGCGCGCGGCATCCTCGACCACTCCCGCGTACAGCAGGCGGAGAAGACGTACGAGGACGAGGCGGAGCAACAGAACAAGTCGCTCGGCCGTTCCGGCGACTGGGCCAAGCTGGGTGCCGGAGTCGTGGTGGGAGGCGGTATCGCCGCGATTCCGGTGCCCGGTTCCACGGCGGCGGCGCTGGTGGTGGCACCGCTGGCCGCGGAGACGGTCGGCAACGCGGTCAACACCTTCATCGGGCACGAGATCGACAAGGGGATCGACGGTGCCCAGAAAGACCCCTTGCAACAGGCCCAGATGACCAGTCAGGAATTCTACGACCAAGGGGTGGACGATCTCGGCAAGGCCTATCTCGCTTATGTGAAGGACAATCCAGAGGTCGCCGGGATCGGTGATGACCAGGAGTGGAACCAGGAAATCAAGGAGAGTTACCTCGGCACAGGCTCCGGACAGAACGACTATCGCGGACGCGCTCCGCACAAGGACTGAACATGCCATGGCCATCGGACCGAACCTCCCGACAGAAACGGGCCGCGACAACCTGGCTCCGCGCCGCTTACGGGGTGCTGCTGCTCGCGGCGGCGACCGCCTGCGGCGGGGACGAGAAGACCGGCAAGCAGGACGTGTTTTCCGCCGAGCAGGTGTGCGACGGGACGCTCCGAGCATCGGCGCAGCAGGCGCTGCGGCGGGTCAGCGGGACGGACCGGTTCACCGAACTGACCGGGCGAGACGCATCGGGTGAACCGGGTACGTTCTCTCTCGAGCTCGCTGCGAAGCACCTGCACGGGAAAATCGGTGAGCGGCTGGACTGCAACGTCTACCGTGCTGACGACGACAGCGGGCATCCCCAGCTGGAAGTCGAATTCGAACCGCGGGCGGACCGCCCTGACATGAGCAAGGACGACGAGCACCTCCCGTTCGCCCTCGGCGTGCACGCCTACGTGAAGGGTGACGGCGGCGCTTACCTGTACTTCTCCTGCTCCACAGAGGGCAAGCAGGGGAAGGCGTCGTACGTGAAGGCCAGCATGTTCACCGTGGCCGGTGTGAACCCCGCCTCCACCGCCAAGGACCGCATGACCATCCTCAACGACGTGTCCCGCGCCCTGGCCGAGCAGCTCGGCTGCGCCGACGAGGCCGCGCTGCCCGACCAGGTCCCCGAGCCAGCGAACGGCTGACGGTCTCGACGAGGACGCGAAGGAGGGCGGGACGCGTACGGATACGCGTCCCGCCCTCCTTCCTTCCTCGGGCCCGTTCTCCCGGTCACGTCATCCGCGTCGCCCACTCCTGGACCTTCGCGATCCGCTGCTGGATCTGGTGCGCCGTGGCCTCCGCGCTCGGCGGGCCGCCGCAGACGCGGCGCAGTTCGTTGTGGATCACACCGTGGGGCTTGCCGCTCTGGTGGGTGTAGGCGGAGACCGTGGTGTTGAGCTGCTTGCGCAGGCTCAGCAGCTGCTTGTGGGTGACCACGGGCCGGGCGTCGGCCGGCTTCTCCAGGAGGTCGGCCTCCTCGGCCGGCTTCTGGCGGCTGTGCGCGATCTGCCGGGTCTGCCGCTTCTGGAGGAGAAGCTGGACCTGGTCGGGCTCCAGGAGCCCGGGGATGCCGAGGTAGTCCTGTTCCTCCTCGGAGCCGGGGTGGGCCTGCATGCCGAACTCGGCGCCGTCGTACAACACCCGGTCGAAGACGGCGTCGGACTCCAGCGCCTCGAAGGGCAGCTGCTCCTCGGTCTCCTCGTCCTCCAGCCTCTCCGCGTCGGCGAGGAGCTTGTCCTCCTCCGAGAACGGGTTCTCCTCGTCGCTGCCCTTCTTCGGCTTGTCGAGCACGTGGTCGCGCTCGACCTCCATCTCGTTGGCGAAGTCGAGGAGCATCGGGATGGTCGGGACGAAGACGGAGGCCGTCTCGCCGCGCCTGCGGGACCGCACGAAGCGGCCGACGGCCTGGGCGAAGAAGAGAGGCGTGGAGATCGTCGTCGCGTAGACGCCGACGGCGAGGCGCGGCACGTCGACGCCCTCGGACACCATGCGGACCGCGACCATCCAGCGCGACTCGTCACCGCTGAACTGGTCGATCTTCTTGGAGGCGGCCTTCTCGTCGGAGAGGACCACGGTCGGCGTCTCGCCGGTGACCTTCTTGAGGATCTTGGCGTACGCGCGCGCCGACTCCTGGTCGGTCGCGATGACGAGGCCCCCCGCGTCGGGGATGCCCTTGCGGACCTCGGTGAGCCGCTTGTCGGCGGCGGTGAGCACGTTGGGAATCCACTCGCCGGTGGGCGCCAGCGCGGTGCGCCAGGCCTGCCCGATGGCGTCCTTGGTCATCGGCTCGCCGAGCCGCGCGGCGATCTCGTCACCGGCCTTGGTGCGCCAGCGCATGTTGCCGCTGTAGCTGAGGAAGATGACCGGGCGGACGACGCCGTCGGCCAGCGCGTTGCCGTAGCCGTAGGTGTAGTCGGCGGAGGAGCGGCGGATGCCGTCGTTGCCCTCCTCGTACGCGACGAACGGGATCGGGTTCGTGTCCGAACGGAACGGCGTACCGGTCAGCGCGAGCCGCCGGGTCGCCGGGTCGAACGCCTCCTGGCAGGCCTCGCCCCAGGACTTCGAGTCACCGGCGTGGTGGATCTCGTCGAGGATCACGAGCGTCTTGCGCTGCTCGCAGCGGTTGCGGTGCAGCATCGGACGGACGCCGACACCGGCGTACGTCACGGCGACCCCGTGGTACTCCTTGCTCAGCGGGCCGGCGCTGTAGTCGGGGTCGAGCTTGATCCCTATCCGGGCGGCCGCCTCCGCCCACTGCTTCTTGAGGTGCTCGGTCGGGGCGACGACGGTGATCTGCTGCACGACATGGTGGTGCAGCAGCCACGACGCGAGGGTCAGCGCGAACGTGGTCTTGCCGGCGCCGGGCGTCGCGACGGCGAGGAAGTCGCGCGGCTGCTCCTGGATGTACCTCTCCATGGCGCCCTGCTGCCAGGCTCGCAGCTTGCCGGCGGTGCCCCAGGGGGCGCGGCCGGGAAAGGCGGGTGAGAGGTGGTGGGAGGCGGTGGTAGTAGTCACGGTCTCCGGTTCGGGGCTCTCGGGTACGTGGGGCGCTGTCCGCACCGGACCCGGCCCTTGATCGGCCCGGCCCCGCGATACGACAACCGGGCCACCCTACCGGGGGCCCGGTTGAAACCCGGTACGGACGAGCCGTGCCGGGGGCCGACGAGACCGTGCTCACATCGCGTCGAGGACCAGATCCCGCAGCCCCTGGGAGATCGTCTTGATCTCGTCCGTCGCCCCCGTGGCGACATCGATGACCAGCCGTTCCGCCGCGTCGATGTCCGGGCGCAGTTCAACGCCGTTCATGGCCAGAAACGTGACACAGGACAGCCAGGCAGTCCTCTTGTTGCCGTCGAAAAGGGGGCGGTTGACCGCCAGGGACTGGAGGAGCGCCGCCGCCTTGTCGATCAGATCGGGGTAGGCCTCCTCGCCGAACATGGCGGCGGAGGGGCGGTGCGCCGCCGACTCCAGCAGCCCGGCGTCCCGAAGGACGATCTGCATGCCGTCGCACGCATGCTCGGCGATCACGAGGATGTCCTCGGAGCTCAGATAGACACAGCTCACTTCAGCCGCTCCATCAGCTCGCTCCACTTGGCCGCCTGCTCCTTGGCCGTCTTGCGGACGATGGCCTGTTGCGCGGTCCTGGCGAGATAGTCGTCCACGGCCTGGAGCAGTATGGCGTGCATGCTGGTGCCCTCCTGCTCGGCACGCTGCTTGAGGGCTTCGGTCTGGTCGTCACGGAGACGCAGGTTCATAGCCATACCAGAACGGTACCAGCGGATGGTGCCAGAGTGGTACCGCTACTTCTCCCGCACGACGACCCGGGTCGCCACCCACGCCCCCACCAGCGCCACCCCCGCCATCGGCAGGAACACGGCGGCGAACGCGCCCGGGTGTGAGCCGGCGGCTCCCGCCTCCACCGCCCCGTGCGCGGCCGCGCCCACCGCCCCGCCGCCGAGCGCGGCGAAGGCCGCTCCGCCGCCGGCCAGGAGCAGCACGTTGGAGAGCCCGTCGGAGATCTGGAGGGCGGCCGAGTTGGAGCCCGCCTCCTCCGGGGCCGACAGCTTCAGCAGCAGCACGCTGGTGGAGGCGATCACCATGCCCATCCCGAAGCAGCCGAAGGCCCAGGCGACGGCGACGGTCCAGACCGGGACCCCCTCGATCAGCACGGAGGGCGCCACCGCGATCGAGGCGGCGACCAGCACCATGCCGCTGACCATCAGCCGCTCACGGTGGGGCTCCATGCGCGGCCGGGACTGCACGAACGAACCGAGAGCCCAGGTCGCCCCGCCCACGGCCAGCGAGAGCCCGGCCATCGTCGGGGAGAGCCCGCGCTGGGTGACCAGCATCAGCGGTACGAAGGACTCGGCGGCGATGAACGACCCGGCGGCGACCCCACGCAGCAGGACCACCGAGGGCAGCCCGCGCCCCGCCCGTACGGTCCCGGTGGGCAGCAGTCCGCGTACGGCGGGGACCAGCAGGGCGGTGCCGAGGGCGGCCGGCAGGAGGGCGAGCCAGTTCAGCTCCTGCCCCGCGTACTGGAGCAGCCCCGCCCCGGCCGAGATCCCCAGCGCGAGCCGGATCCGGCGGCGGTCGTACGGCTCGGTGGCGGCGGCCGGGTCGGCGGGCCCGGAGGCCGTCCGCCGGATCGCCGGGAGGGCCAGGACGAGCGGGATCACGATGAGGACCGGGATGCCGACGAAGACCCAGCGCCAGCCGAGGTGCTCGGTCACCGTCCCGGAGGCCAGCGGCCCGACGACGGAGGGGATCACCCAGCTCGCGGCGAAGGCCGCCAGGATCGCGGGCCGGATGCGCTCGGGGTAGGCCCGCCCGATGACCACGTACAGGGCGACGATCACCAGCCCGCCGCCGAGTCCCTGGACCGCCCGGCCCGCGATGAAGACCCACATGCTGCTGGCCGCCCCGGAGAGCAGCAGGCCGACGCCGAACGCGGTGATCCCGGTGGCGAGCGGCTGGAGCGGCCCGCGCCGGTCGGCCCACTGCCCGGAGAGGACCATGGCGAACAGGCTGGTGGTGAAGTACGCGGAGAAGGCGAAGGCGTAGAGGGGGATCCCGTTCAGCTCACGCGCGGCGACCGGCATGGCCGTGCCGACCGCCGTGGCCTCGAACGCGATGAGGAACACCACGGAGACGATGCCGATGCTGAGCGCCCGGTAGGTGCGCCCGAGGACCCCTTCGACGGCTGCGAGGGGAATGTCGGACAGCGGGTCCGGGGAGTGATCGTCGGTCGCGGGCGGCGCGAGGTGTGCGGCATCGGCGCCGTCACGCGGTTCGAGGGCGGTCATGGGCTCAGCGTAAGGGGCATGGAGCAGTTTGAACCCTGTCCATGTGCGGCACCGCGCTCGGCCCTTGGTCGTAGGTCCCGAGCCCCGGTGCCGGGCCGGGTGTGAACGGCGTATGGCAGTCGCGTTGCGTGCCCGCCGGATGCCTTGAGGCGGCGGGCGGAGCCCCGTAGCGTCATGGACAGCAAGGGAACAGAGCACCGCACGACAGCACCGCAGCGCCACACCCGACCGTGTGCCCGAGAGGCTCAGGGGCTCGACTGCAACTCGAGTTACACCGGTTCGAATCCGGTCACGGTCTCCATCGCCGAGCGGCCGTCCCCACGACAGGGGGCGGCCGCTCTCGTTCGCGGCCGGTCAGCCGGTCTTCAGGGCTTTCATCACCTCGCGCGTATCGCTGATCAGATCGGCCCGGTAGGCGAGCATCTCCGGCTGGTCCACCACGTCCGGCAGACCGTCCGTTCCGTTGTCGATGTCCGGAGGAGACATCCAGGAGGACAGGGCGAGCGTCACGACGAAACCGCCTTCCACCACCTGCACGCGCATGGACGCGTCCTCGGCAGCCCACAGCAGCCTCCGCACCCGGCGCCGGCCACCGCCCGCGTGCCCCTGCCCCGGATCGAACCCGCCCACCACGTCCGTGGGCTCCGTCGGCCCGGGTTCGCCCACCAGTTCCGGCTCAGTGATCACGTACGGGCTCTCCCCTGTTCGTTACGGCGCTACGAACCTTCGGACGGGTTCGGCCCTTCGCCGCATTCTCCGGCTATCCGGGCCGGCCGGGAAGTGTCCAGGTGCCTCCGTCGGCCCGGGGAGCTCCTCGCTCCGGCAGGGGGCGCCCGTACTGTCCTGCCTGCCTGCCTGCCTGCCTGCCTGCCTGCCGCTGGAGTACTAGCGGACGAACTCTCCGTCCGCGTGACGGTCGTGGCCCGTCATGGATACCGGTGTCCTTGTTCCGCACACCGATCTTCGAGCTGCCGGGCATCCTTGCCCCACCCATGGCCACCAGCCGCAGACGCCCCGACCTCGCAAGAGGCGTCACCGCCCAGGATCAGCGGAGGAGTTGCGCCGGCACAACCGGATCTCCGGTGCAGCCCAGTTCCTCCACCAGGGTTCGCGCGAACGTCGACAGCAGGGTCTGGCGCTGCTCGACTGCCAGCCCGGGGTCGGCCACCATCATCTCGAGAGGCAGTCCCTCCTGCTGCCCTGACGGAGCGCCGGGAACACCGCACTCGACAAGGAGCCTCATACGCGACTGCCCGTCCTCCGGCCAGACGAATACCTGGTCGTTCAACCGTTGCCAGTTCTTGCCGTACTTCGGCTTGCTCATCATAAAATCAAAGGTGAGCATGGACCACCCGGCCGTCGCCTCGATCACAAATGCGCCGCCATCCCCGGACCGGAGCTGAATGCGGCAGGCGCTGTATTCGTTGTGCAGCAGATCGTCCTCGGACCACTCCTCAGCCTCACGGCTCAGTGCCGCCGCCAAGTCCCCCGGGGCAAGGCGCGTTAAAGCTGCCTCCTCACCTCCACCCACGGAGTCGACCGCCTTGCGGACGTTCTCTGCGCCCAGGAAATGTGCACATGCCTGGCGACTCTTGGAATCAGCCGTCTTCCTCTCGGAATCGGAACCGTCCGAACACCCGGCCAGCACCAAGCCGCCCAGAACGACGCCGGTCATCATGGATGCCCGGAGTACCCGCTTCGCCATCAGTTGACCTTCCCCAGATGTCTCGCCGCCGTTACACCGTTGTTGTATTGCGTCTCGGTATCCGCGAAGAGAACGCGCTTCTCCTGCTCCGTCATTCCCACGGATTCGGCGTAGTGGAACATAGCAGCGGCGGCACTCGCCTTACCTTGTGAGGCATTCGCATCGATACTGGTGAGCGCTTGGTCGCCGTTGCTGTACTCGGCGTCTTTAAGATATTGCAGAGTGTCAGTGCCGTACTGCGTGCTCACCGCATTGCCGGCCGTCTCCATTACCAGCGGTACCGCAACTGCGGCAACAACACCAGCGCGACTGGAGTTCGGTGTGGGTGAGGTCGCGGCCCTTGGCGGCCAGCGCGGCGGCCCGGCCCGCCTCCTCCTGGTCGAACTTGGTGAACTTCGGGGCGCTGAAGTCCTTGCGGTCGGTGACGTTGGCCTGGAGGGAGTTCTTGAAGGTCACATCGGTGTCGTTGCAGTTGTCGACGATGAGGTCGATCCGCCGCTGCCACGACTCGATGTTCTCCCTCTCCTGCTGGAGGTACTTGCTGAAGTCGGGGTCGTGGCGTGCCGTGTTGTTCTCGGAGATCGGGGAACGCGCCGTCACCTTGCCCCTGCCGTCCACCTTGACGCCGGCCGCCGGCCCTTCGTGGTCCCGGATGTTGACCAGGTCGTCCTTGGCCTTCTTGAAGGCCGTGTAGCCCTCTGCCAGCAGCGTTTTGACACCCTTGGCCTCGGCGGCGGCGTCCGTGAACTCCTTGGCGGTCTTGCCGATGAACTCCCTGGTGACCCCGGCGTTGAGGCCCTCCCAGTTCGCCTTGCTCGCCTTCGCCTTCAGCCCGTCCGAGGCCTGGGTGGCGAGCCTGTCCAGATTGGCCGCCATTTCCGACCAGTCGTCGGCCGCGGCCTTCAGCTTCCCCAGCGGGGCTTCGACGATTTCCTCGTAACTCAGCATGTGCGTGTTCCCCCGGGCGCTACTTCAAGTATTCCGACAGCTTGGAAACCGCCGTCAGATCTCCGCCGATCTTCACGTCGTCCTTCGCGTGCTGGGCCTTGGTGTAATCCAGGTGGTTCGAGATGTGCGCGCAGGAATCCAGCAGCGTTTTGAGATGGGTCTGCCAGCGGTCTTGCACCTTGAGCAGTGCCGAACCGCTCGCGAAGTTGCCGTTGGTGAGCGCGATCGCCGCGTCGAAGGTGGTCGGGCGGGCATGGTCGCCGTCCTTCGACAGCTTCGTCCTCAGCTCGTAGGCGTCCTTGCCTATGGCGCCGAGGTCATCCCGGGTCACCACCAGGTCGGGTGCCCCGCCGCCGCCCTCGGCCGGAGCGCTGTTGAGCTGCATGGCGCTTCGCTCTGCCGCTGCCGCGCGCAGTTCGGCCCATTCCTTCTCGAACATCACGTGACCCCCGGGACTTGCTGTGCGGACAGCCTTCGTAGCAAACGTACGTGGCGGGCACAGAGCGGGCGAGTAGCATCTGAGCCTTTGTCCGGGCACGAATTCAGCGGAACCACGGGGTCGCGCTTGTATCCGTCGTCGTATTCCTGCTCTTCCCTGACTGGCGGGCGCGACTGCGAGATCTCGGCGGGGGTCTTCGTACCGGGAGCGGACAGCGGCAGCAACCACTCCGTTCCCCGGTACGACCTCACCTCTGCCGTCGACGACGGCCCCTGCTGAGCCGGGACCGCCCGCCGCGGCGGACTGCGGGTCAGCCCTTGGGCGTCGCCACCGCCGCCTGCGGCCTGATCGGCAGGCGGTTCACCGGGCGGCCCGTCGCCGAGCGGACTGCCGAGGCGACCGCCGCGGGGGCCGTGACGACCGGGACGGCCGAGGCCGGCTTCGCGCCGAAGGGAGCCACCACGTCGCGTTCCTCGACCAGTTTCACGATGCGGATGTCCGGGGCGTCCAGCGAGGTCGGGAGCGCGTAGCCGGTCAGGTCGGGGTGGCGGATGAGGCCGCGGGCGGTGCGGAGGTTCTCCGTGAGGGCCGCGCCGATGCCCTGGGTGATGCCCGCCTCGATGCGGATCGCCAGCTGGGCCGGGTTCAGGACGCGGCCGACGTCCTGGGCGACCGCCATCTCCACCACGCGGACGGAGCCGAGCTCGATGTCGACGTCGACCACCGCACGCACCGCGCAGAACGCGAGGCCGACGAACGCGTCGCCCTGGCCGGACTCGTCCAGCCGTTCCGTGGGGTGGGGGCGGCACTGGGCGGTGGCCCAGAGTTCCTTGCCGTCCAGCTCCTCGGTGACCGTCGTGGACAGCACCCCGTCGTACGAGGTGATCTTGCCGTCGGCGATCTGGAGCAGCTCCGTGGACATGCCGAACTTGTGGGCCAGCGGCTGGAGGAGCTGGGTGCGGACCATCTTCGCCGCGCGCTCCACCGCCCCGCCCGACACCCAGGTGTGGCGGCCGTGCGTCGCCGGACCCGCCGGGGGCTGGTCGGTGTCGACGGCGGCCACGTGCACCTCTTCGATGCCCAGGGTCTCCTGGACGATCTGGCGGGCCAGCGTGGTGAAGCCCTGGCCCGTCTCCACGGCGGCGCAGATCACCGTGGCCACGCCGTCGTGGACCCGGACCGTGGCCGTCGAGACCTCGTCCGTGCCCTCGGCCCCCAGCATGTGGACCATGCCCAGGCCGTAGCCCACGCCCCGGCGCACCGCCCCGGGCTCCCCCGCGCCCTCGGGACCGCCCGGCAGCAGCCAGTCGTCCTCCGGGACGTCCTTGGGGAGGGCGGGGAGGGGGAAGTCGCGTACGGCCTGGAGTAGTTCGGCCACCGGGGCCGGGCAGGTCACCGTCTGGCCCGTGGGCAGGATGTCGCCCGTGGCGAGCGTGTTGCGCAGGCGCAGTTCGGCCGGGTCGATGCCCAGCTTCGCGGCCAGCTTGTCCATCTGGCCCTCGTACGCCGCGCAGACCTGCATCGCGCCCTCGCCGCGCACATGGCCCGACGGCGGGTTGTTCGTCCGGACCGCCCAGCCCTCGATGAAGGCGTGCGGGACGACGTAGGGCCCGCAGGCGAAGGCCACGGCGGCCGCCAGGGACTCCGAGGAGGCGTCGGCGTAGGCGCCCGCGTCAAGGAGGATCTGGGCCTCCACCTTGACCAGTCGGCCCTCCGCGTCCGCGTGGTGGCGGTAGCGCAGAAGCGTGGGGTGGCGGTGGGTGTGGCCGAGGAAGGACTCCTCGCGGCTCGCGGCGAGCTTCACCGGGCAGCCGGTGCGCAGCGCGAGGAGCCCGAGAGGGATCTGGAAGCCCGGGTCCTCGCGGTCGCCGGTCGCGCCCGGCACCCCGGTCACGACGACCTTGACCCGGTCCGGTTCCAGGCCGAAGCAGGCGGCGATCAGGTCGCGGTCGGTGTGCGGGTCGGTGGAGGCGGTGTAGATCTCCACGCCGCCGTCCGGGCGGGGCACGGCGAGGCCGGCCTCCGCGCCGATCGGGGCCGGGTCCTGGCGGCCGATGCGGTAGAGGCCCTCGACGACGACCTCGCCCGTCGCCTCCGCGTCGCCGTAGCGCAGCGGGATGTGGCGGATCAGGTTGCCGTCGGGGTGCAGGGGCTCCGCCGCGAACGCCTTCTCCGGGTCCGTGACCGGCTCCAGCACCTCGTACCGTACGGCGATGGCGGCGGCGGCCAGCCGTGCGGTGTCCGGGTGGTCGGCGGCGACGGCGGCGATCGGCTCGCCGTGGTGGCGGACCAGGTCGGACGCGAACACCGGGCGGTCCACGACGTGACGGCCGTAGTTGCTGTCCCCCGGCACGTCCTCGTGCGTGACGACCGCGCGCACCCCGGGCATCTCCTCGGCGCCGGAGGTGTCGATGGACAGGATCCGCGCGTGCGGGTGCGGTGAGCGCAGCACGGCCGCCCACAGCAGGCCCTCGGCCCAGAGGTCCGCCGCGTACGGGAAGGTGCCCTCGGTCTTCGCGCGGGCGTCGGCGGCGGGGAGCGACGCCCCCAGGCCCATCTGGGGCGGCGCCTGGTCCGGTCCGCCTCCGGATCCGCCGCTCAGCGCGTCGATCCTGGGCAGGCTCGTGCTGGTCGCGTTGGCCGCGGTGGCCGCGTCGCTGCTCACGCCGCCTCCTTGTCGATCACGTAGTGCTGCTGGTGTCGCGTGTACGTGTGCCGCTGCTGTACGGCGGGGCCGCGGGCGTGCCTCACAGCGCCTCTCCCTCGTGCGGGTGGGGTCCCCTCTGCACGCCGCCGGCGCCCGGCTCGGCCTGGTGCGGGATGCGGGCCTCGTCCTGGGCCGCCGTGGCCGCCTCGGCGCTCGCCTCGCGGGCCGCGACGACGTCCGCGACGGCGTCGAGCACGCCCCGGTAGCCGGAACAGCGGCAGAGGTTGCCGCAGAGCGCCTGGCGGGTCTCCAGTTCGCTGGGGGCGTGGTTGCCCTCCAGGAGGTCGTGGACGGTCATCGCCATGCCGGGGATGCAGAAGCCGCACTGGACGGCTCCGCAGGCGGACAGGGCGCGCTGGACGTCGGACGGTTCGCCGTCCACGGCGAGGCCCTCGACCGTACGCACCTCGCTCCCCGCCGCCGTGGCCGCGGGGACCAGGCAGGAGGCGACCAGCCGGCCGTCGACCTGGACGTTGCAGGCGCCGCACTCGCCCTGCGAGCAGCCGTCCTTGGCCCCGGCCAGACCGAGGCGCTCGCGGAGCACGTAGAGCAGGGACTCGCCGATCCAGGCGTCGCTGACCGGGCGGTCCACGCCGTTCACATGGAGCAGGTAGGACGCGGACGGGTGCTCGCTCGGTGCGTCGAGGAGGGCGGGGGCGGGAGCGGGAGCGGGGATGACGTCGGCTTCCGGGGCCGCGTCCTGCACCGCGTCCTGGGCCGCTTCCGGGGCTCCGTCCGGGGCTCCTTCCGGGGCTCCGTCCGGGACTGTGTCCGGCGGCGTGTCCGGGGCCGTGTTCGCTTCGGGCTCGGGCTCGGGCGCGGGTGCCGCGTCCGGCTCCTCGGCGGCGGGGGGCTCGATGTCGGTGGCGGTGTCGGTGACGGGCTCCGCGTCTGCCGCCTGGGCTGTCTGCTGGGCCGGTTCGTCCCGCGCCGGTCCGTCCGTTGCCGGTTCCGCTTCCGGGGTCTGCTCCGCCACGGGTACGGGGTCTGCCACCGGTTCCGGCTCCGGGGTGGCCCAGGGGGCGGGGGCGCCGCCGGGGAGTGTGGCCGGGCGGGCGCTGTCCGCGTACCACTGCGGCGTGTGCGCCGAGGCCAGGAACTCGCCCGATTCGTCCGGGAGATCCCCGTCCGCCACCGGAATCGTCCACTGGCCCGTGTGACCGGTCTGGCCGGTGTGTTCGGTGTGACCGGTGTGTTCGGTGTGACCGGTGTGGTCCACCTGGCCGGCCTGGTCTCCATGGTTCGCCTGGTCGGCGTGGGTCGCCCCCTCGGCGTGGCCTGGGTGTCCGCCCTCCGGGGCCGCAACCGTCTGCGTCGCCGCCGTCCCGCCGAACGCCTCGGTGAAGTTCCACTGGGCCGTGGCGTGCGACGTGTCCTGGTACGGGCCCTGGTAGCCGCCCTGCCCGCCCTGCTGGTTCGGGTCCGGCCAGTGGACCGCGCCGGGCTCCTGGGCGGCGGCCTCCTGGGCGCGCTGCTCGGCCTGTGCCTGCTGGGTCTGGGTCTGGGTCTGGAGAACCCAGCTGCCCGTCGCCGCCGGGTCCAGCCCCGCGGCCGGGGTCAGCGGCAGGATCATCGGGGGGACGTACCCCTGGCCGGGAGCGGCCAGGGGAATGTTCGCCAGGTCCTCCGGCGGGAGGTGGACGAACGCGGTGGCGTCGGCGTCGAACCCGTCGCCCTGCGGCGTCGGCTCCCAGCCGCCGTGACGGGGGTCCGGGCCTTCGGAGTGGCCCTGCCGCCCGTGCTGGTCGGGGAATTCCTCATTGCTCACGACAGTGCCCTCCCCAGCGCGCGTCGGGCGAGCGCGGCGACGGTGCGCCGCAGGTGCAGTACGGCCGGGGACAGCGGCGGGGCCTCTGTTCCGTCGGCGGGTGGTGCGTGGTCGGGGATGCAGGCCGCGGCGACGTACTCGCCGAAGGCGGCCAGCGCGTCGGGGGCCAGGCCCCGCTCGCCGTCCCAGTCGATCAGCGAGGCGATCCAGCGCTCGGCCTCCAGCGGGCGCAGCGGCATCGGGGCGATGGCGCCGACCGCGCAGCGCACGCCCCGGCGGGCCGGGTCCAGGACGACGGCGACCGAGGCGGTGGCGCGGCCCGGGCCGGTGCGGCCGGTGGCCTTCAGGAACACCTGCGGGGCGTGCAGCAGCGGTACGCGGACGAAGCCGATCAGCTCCGCGGGCTCCAGCAGTTCACGGCCGGCCAGCAGATGGGAGACGGGGATCTCGCGGCGGGCGCCGTCGGGGCCCGCGATGACCAGCTCGGCCTCCAGCGCGGCCAGCACCGGCAGGGCGTCGCCGGTGGGCGCGGAGGTGACGATGTTGCCGCCGAGCGTGCCAGCGTTGCGGATCTGCGGCGGTCCCGCGGCGCGGGCGGAGGCGGCGAGGGCGGGGATCAGGGCGGCGAAGTCGGGTCGCCCCATGCGGGCGTGGGTGAGGCCGGCGCCGAGGAGCGCGTGGCCGTCCTGGTAGTGCCAGCCGCGCAGCTCGCTGATCCGGCCGAGGCCGACCAGTCCCGAGGGGCGCAGGAGCCCCTTGTTGACGGCCGCCATCAGGTCCGTGCCCCCCGCGACCGGAACGGCTGCGGGCATGGCGCCGAGTGCCGCCACGGCCTCGTCCAACGAGGCCGGCAGCGTCACCGACTGCATCGTCTGCGGTGCGTGCGTGGTCAACCCAGCTGCCCCTTCCCGGTCTCCCGGCTGTCCCGCCTGTTCCGCCGTACGGTACGTGTTCACAGCCCGGACGTGGCAACTCTGGCACATCTTCCGATCGGACCGTCGCGAGGGTCCGCGAAGGGTGGATCCGTCCCTGACCTGCGAGATGGCCTGGTTTCGTCCTTCTTCGGCAGGGAGGGTGAATTGCCACTCTTCAGCGATGCTTGTACGACTTATTGCGGTTCGCGGTTCGCTGTCTCGGTTCGCAGTCGCGGTTCGCAGTCTCGCTCCGGCGCGTGGGGCGGGGGCTCGGGCGCGTGCCGTCAGGGCTGTTGGGCAGGGCTGTTGGGCCCGGACGCGCGCCGGCCGCGGCGGTCCCGGAGGACGGCCGCGGCCGGGCGGTGCGGTGCGGGGGTCACACCACGGGCGGCGCTCCCTCACGCGGGAAGCCGAGGACTCCGGGGCGCTGCTGCCGGGGGTACGGGCCGCCCGGCGGGCGGTAGTCCACGCCGAGGGCGTCGAGCCGGGCGTAGTGGGCCGTCATCCGGGCGTCGAAGGCGGCGAAGTCCCGGTCGGCCGGGGCGGGCAGGGCGGACCAGGCGACCTCGGCGAAGGCGGCGAGGCGTGGGAAGACCTGGTAGTCGACGCGGGCCCGGTTCTGCATGACCTCGGTCCAGACGTTGGCCTGGGTGCCCAGGATGTGACGGGCCGCCTCCTCGCTCAGGCCCGGCGGGACGGGCTCGAAGCGGTAGACGTCCTCCAGGCTGCGGACGTACCCGATGGGCATCGGCTCGTCGGGGCCGCCGTCCTGACGGTGGTCCAGATACACCTGCTGCTCGGGACACATGACGACGTCGTGCCCGGCCTCGGCGGCCGCGATGCCGCCGCCGTAGCCGCGCCAGGAGGAGACCGCGGCGCCTTCGGCGAGGCCCCCTTCGAGGATCTCGTCCCAGCCGATGAGGCGGCGGCCCCGCTCGGTGAGCCAGGCGTCGAAGTGCCGGATGAACCAGGACTGGAGCCCGTCCTCGTCCTTCACGCCGAGTTCGGCGATCCGGGCCTGGGCGAGCGGGGACTCCTTCCACTGGTCCTTGGGGCACTCGTCGCCGCCCATGTGGACGAACGGGGAGGTCTCGGCGGGGAAGAGTTCGAGCACCTCCTCCAGGACGCCCTCGAAGAAGCGCAGGGTGTTGTCAGTGGGGGCGAGTACGTTCGGATTGACGCCCCAGGTGTCCCAGACGGAGAGGGTGGTGGTGTCGATGACGTCGGTGTTGCCCAGCTCGGGGTAGGCGCTGATCGCTGCCTGCGAGTGGCCCGGGATGTCGATCTCGGGGACGACCCGGATATGCCGCTCGGCGGCGTAGGCGACGATCTCGCGGATGTCGTCCTGCGTGTAGAAGCCGCCGTAGGGGGTCTCGTCCCACAGTTCGGATGCCCGGTGGCCGTATTTGGTGCGTGAGCGCCAGGAGCCGACCTCGGTCAGCCGGGGGTAGCGCTTGATCTCGATGCGCCAGCCCTGGTCGTCGGTGAGGTGGAAGTGGAAGACGTTCAGCTTGTGGGCGGCCAGCAGGTCCAGGTAGCGCAGGACGTCGTCCTTGGGCAGGAAGTGCCGCGAGACGTCGAGCATCATGCCCCGCCAGCCGAAGCGGGGTTCGTCCTCGACGACGACCGCCGGGACCTCCCAGGCGCGGCTCGCGGTGAGGGGCGCCCGCCGGAAGGCGTCCGGGCCGAGGAGCTGACGGAGGGTCTGCGCGCCTCGGAAGACGCCCGCGGCGCTGCCGCCCGTGAGGCGTACGGCATCGGTTCCGACGGCGAGGCGGTAGGCCTCGGGGGCCAGTTCCGCGTCGACGGCGAGCACGATGCCGCGGTCACCCGTGCCCTCGGCCAGGGGCAGCCCGGTGGCCGCGCCGAGCGTGGTGCGCAGCCAGCGGGCGACGCCCTCCGTGCCCGGGGCGGCGCTCAGCGGGGTGTCGTGGCCCAGCGGGTACGGCTGCCCGGAGGGGGCCGCCGTCAGGGTGCGCGGGGCCGGGATCAGACCGAGAGCCGCGGGGTCCACGGTGTCCGTGCGGTCCGTGCGGTCCGTGTGCTCGGGGTTCCGGGGTGCCATGCCATCAGTCCTTTACCGCTCCGCCCAGTCCGGAGACGAGGCGTCGCTGTACGAGTACGAAGAAGACCAGTACGGGAATGGTCATCACCGTCGAGGCTGCCATGATCCCTCCCCAGTCGTTCTCGTCCGGTTTGAAGAAGACCAGCAGCGCCATGGGCAGCGTCGACTGGGAGGTGTCGCTGATGATGAACGACTTCGCGAACAGGAAGTCGTTCCAGGTGGTGATGAAGGAGAAGACGCTGGTCGCCACGAGGCCCGGGAAGACCAGCGGGAACAGGATCTGCCACAGGAAGCGGGTGCGGCTGGCCCCGTCGATGTAGGCGGCCTCCTCCAGGGCCTCGGGGACCGCCTTGACGAAGCCGCGCAGCATCCAGATGGCGAACGGCAGCGAGAAGGCGAGGTGCGGCAGGATCAGCGAGCCGAGCGTGTTCAGCTGCCCGAAGTCCCGCATCAGGAAGAACAGCGGGATGGTCAGCGCCTCCACCGGCACCATCTGCGCGACCAGGAACATGATCAGCAGCGTGGTGCGGAACTTGAAGCGGAAGCGGGTCACCGCGGTGGCGGCGAGGAAGGCGATCAGCGCGGAGAGGATGACGACCGTGCCCGCCACCAGCAGGCTGTTGAGGAAGTAGCGGGCGAAGTCCTGCTGTTCGAAGACCCGGCGGAACGAGTCGAGCGAGGGGGACAGCGTCCAGGGGCGGGCTTCGGTGGACTGGATCTCCCCGGCCGGTTTGAAGGCGGAGAGCACCATCCAGTAGAGGGGGAAGGCGACCGCGACGGCGATCAGCAGGGCGGCGGCCTCCGCGGCCAGCCTGCCGGGCCGTTTGACGCGCAGCAGCCTGGCGAGGCCGCCGCCGCGCGTGCCCTTCGCGGGACCGCGTACGGGACTGCCGGTCGTCGTGCTCACAGTTCCTCCCCCTGGCGCCTCACCAGGCGCAGATAGACCAGCGTGACGGCCAGCAGGATCACCAGCATCACGACGCCGATCGCGGATCCGAGGCTGTACTGCGAGGACGCGAACGCCTTCTGGTACGCGTACACGTTGAGCACCAGGTTCTGGCCGGCGATGCCGCCGCCGCTGGTCATGACGTAGATCTGGGTGAAGACCTTGAAGTCCCAGATGATCGACTGGATGGTGACGACGATCAGGATGGGCTTGAGTATCGGCGCCATGATGGTGCGCCAGATCCGCCACTGGGACGCGCCGTCCAGCGAGGCGGCCTCCAGCACTTCGGTCGGGATGGCCCGGATGCCCGCGTACACGGTGACCATCACGAACGGGAACGAGCACCACAGGACCGCGAAGAGCACCACGGCGAAGGCGCTGTAGCGCCCGTACATCCAGGAGAAGTCGCCGAGGCCCAGCATCTTGTTGACCGGTCCGAAGTCCGGGTCGAAGAGGAAGACCCAGACGGTGGAGCCGGTGATCGCGGGGGTGGCCCAGGCGCCGAGCGCGGCCAGCATCAGCGCGAGCCGGGGCACGGCGCGGACGCGGGTGAGCAGGACGGCCAGCGCGCAGCCGACGATCAGGGTGGACACCACGCAGGCCGCGGCGAAGAGAACGGTGGCGAGGAGGACCTGCCAGAACTGACTGTCGTTGAAGAGGGTGGCGTAGTTGCCGAAGCCCTGGAAGGTGGTGGGTTCGCCGCCGCTGACCTGGGCCTGGGTGTACTCCAGGAACGAGATCAGGCCGAGTTGGTAGATCGGGTAGACCAGCAGCCCGGCGAGCAGGACGAGCGCCGGCAGGAGGTAGAGCCACGGGGTCCAGCCGGCGCGGTTCGCGGGCGAGACGGACCGGCCGCGCCGGGGCGGGCGGGCGGGCGGGGTGCCGCCGCCCTTCCCGGCCGCGGGCGGCGCCTTGAGCGAGGTGGTGTGCGTGGTCATCGTCAGCCCGCGTCGGTGAAGGCCGTGTCCATCTTCTTCGCCGCGTCGTCCGAGGCCTCGGCCACGTCCTTACGGCCGGAGACGATCTCCTGGAACATCGTCGGCAGGACCAGCGAGGCGTCGATCTGGCCCCAGGCGGGCGAGGCGGGGACGAACTTGGCGCCCGCGCCCAGGGTCTCGACGAACGGGGCGACGAAGGGCTCCTTCTTCGCGGCGTTGTCCCGGACGTCGGTGTAGGTCGGCAGGAAGCCCATCGCGTCGAACATCTCGGCCTGGGCCTTCTTGCCGCTGAGCGACTTCATCAGGTCGACGGCGAGGGTGCGGTGCGAACTGCTCTTGAGGATGCCGAGGTTGTTGCCGCCGGCGAAGGCGGGGGCGATGGAGTTCTTGGCGACGCCGGGCAGCGGGACGACGGCGTACTTGCCCTTGACCGCGCCGGCCTCGACGGCCGCGTGGCTGAAGTCGCCGCCGATGGCCATGGCGGCCTTGCCGGAGGCGAAGGCGGTCACGGTGGCGTTGCCGCCCATGGAGGCGCACTTGGCGGCCGGGCAGTTGTCGTCGCCGAAGAGGGAGGTGTAGGCCTCGATGCCCTTGCGGGACTTCTCGCTGTCGATGCCCGACTTGTACGTCCCGCCGGTCTCGCCCGCGAGCTCGCCGCCGTTGGCCCAGATGAAGGGCATCGCGCCGTAGGTGTACGCGCCGCCGACCGCGAGGCCGTAGAGGTCGGGCTTGGCCTTGCGGATCTTCTTGGCGGTGGAGATCAGCTCGGCCTGCGACTTGGGGGGATCGATGCCGAGGTCCTCGAAGACGTCGGTGCGGTAGTAGAGGGCCCGGACGCCGACGAAGAAGGGCGCGCCGTAGATCTTGTCGCCGACGGTGACCGACTGCTTGGCGATGGGGTCGGTGTCCTTGGCCTCGTCCCAGGCGCCGAACTCCTCGGTGATGTCCGCGAGTCCGCCGTCCTTGACGTAGCCGGCGGTGTCGGAGTTGCCGTACTCGATGAGGTCCGGGGCGCTCTTGGGGTCGTTGAACGCGGCCTTGATCCGCTGCGCGCGGGTGTCGACCGGTATGTACTCGACCTCGACCTCCGCCCCCTTGTGGGCCTTCTCGAACGCGGCGACGGCCGTGTCGACGACCTTCTCCTTGGGCTTGTTGCCGACCTCCTGGAAGAGCCAGACACGGAGCGTGCCGCTCTTCTCGTCACCCTTCGCACTGGTGTCGGAGGTCTGCGGCGCGCAGGCGGTGGCGGTGAGGCCGGCCAGCACAAGCGCCGCAGCCGGGGCGGCAATTCGGGCAGAAAGCTTCATCCGGGAACCCCTACCGGTCATGCGTTGCATCATGTGCAACGTGCGTTTCGTTCTGCACAACTGGCAGGAGAGTAGATCCGCGTTCCGGCGACGACAAGTGGTCTCGACCACTCTGTGACCAGCGGATGCAGCCCGTGCAACGCGACCGATCCGTCACTCAGAGTGACCGGGCAAGCGGAAGGCCCCCGGGGCGTGCGGTGTCGCACGCCCCGGGGGCCTTCCGGCAAGTGAGGTCCGGACCTACTTCTTGTCCTTGCCGCCGCCCTTGCCCTTGTCCTTGTCGCCGCCGGCACCCATGGACTCGTAGATCTCCTTGCACATGGGACAGACCGGGTACTTCTTGGGGTCGCGCCCCGGCACCCAGACCTTCCCGCACAGCGCGACCACGGGAGTGCCCTCCAGGGCACTCGCCATGATCTTGTCCTTCTGGACGTAATGGGCGTAGCGCTCGTGGTCGCCGTCGCCCCTCGACACCTGCGGCGTCGGCTCGACGAGGGTCCCCGTACCTGCCCCGCGATCGGGCTCAAGAGTGCTCATAACCGCCAAGGGTACTGAAAGAGGCGGCCTCCGGTTGAGGGAAGGGTCACCCCTGGTCGAGCGGAGGTTCGTCCCTCAGGTGAACGACGGGCGCCCCCTCGGCCGAGCGACGGTTCGTCGCTCAGTTGAGCGAAGGGTCGTCCGGGTACGTGGCGATCATCGCGAGCTCGCTGCGCTGGCGGCGGAGCACCGCGCGCCAGAGCTGTTCGGGGCGCGGGGAGGAGACGTCGCCGGGCTCCGACTCGACCACGTACCACGCGCCCTCGGCTCGCTCGCTCTCCAGTTGACCGGGGCCCCAGCCCGCGTATCCGGCGAAGATCCGCAGCGAACCGAGGGCGGGGCCGAGCAGCTCGGGCGGGGTCTCCAGATCGACCAGACCGATCGCCCCGTGCACCCGCCGCCAGCCGAGCGGGCCCTCGCCGCCGGGGATCACCGCCACGCCGAGCGCGGAGTCGAGCGAGACCGGGCCGCCCTGGAAGACGACGTCCGGCTCGCCGGTCAGGCTCGCCCAGGACGCGAGGATGTCGCCGACGCCGACCGGGGTCGGGCGGTTGAGGACCACGCCGAGGGAGCCCTCCTCGTCGTGGTCGAGGAGCAGCACCACCGCCCGGTCGAAATTCGGGTCCGTGAGGGCGGGTGCGGCCACGAGCAGCCGCCCTGTGAGCGAGGACACCTCCGTCATGGCAGGAATGATCCCGCATCTTCACCCCCTGCGGGGGGTGAGTGACCGTGATGCCGCCCTCAGGAGAGCGAGCGCAGCTCAGGGCGCACGGAGGCACGGGGAGGCGCACCGTCCGGCGGAGGCGCGGTGGACCATCCGGACGGTAACCCTCCGCAAGATCGGATGCGCGGAGGGTGTTGTGGCGGATTCATGACGTTCGTACACCCCCCTTCGTCTTACGGAAGGGGGGTAGGAGGCCATTACCCTTTTCGTTGGCCCCCTGCCCGACCACTCCGGAACGCGAGATACATGACCGGCACAGACGATGTCCTGCTTGTCCACGGCGGAACCCCGCTGGAGGGCGAGATCCGCGTCCGAGGCGCCAAGAACCTGGTGCCGAAGGCCATGGTCGCCGCGCTGCTCGGCAGCGGGCCCAGCCGCCTCCGCAACGTTCCCGACATCCGTGACGTACGGGTGGTCCGGGGGCTCCTCCAGCTCCACGGCGTCACCGTCCGCCCCGGCGACGAGCCGGGCGAACTGATCCTCGACCCCTCGCACGTCGAGTCGGCGAACGTCGCCGACATCGATGCCCACGCGGGGTCGTCGCGCATCCCGATCCTGTTCTGCGGCCCGCTGCTGCACCGCCTCGGCCACGCCTTCATCCCGGGCCTGGGCGGCTGCGACATCGGCGGCCGGCCGATCGACTTCCACTTCGAGGTGCTGCGCCAGTTCGGCGCGACCATCGAGAAGCGGGCGGACGGCCAGTACCTGGAGGCCCCGCAGCGGCTGCGGGGCACCAAGATCCGGCTGCCGTACCCCTCGGTGGGCTCCACCGAGCAGGTGCTGCTCACCGCCGTCCTCGCCGAGGGCGTCACCGAGCTGTCCAACGCGGCCGTCGAGCCGGAGATCGAGGACCTCATCTGCGTACTGCAGAAGATGGGCGCGATCATCTCCGTGGACACCGACCGGACCATCCGGATCACCGGTGTCGACAAGCTCGACGGTTACACCCACCGGGCGATCCCGGACCGCCTGGAGGCGGCTTCCTGGGCGTCGGCGGCGCTGGCGACCGAGGGCAACATCTATGTGCGCGGCGCCCAGCAGCGCTCGATGATGACCTTCCTGAACACCTTCCGCCGGGTCGGCGGGGCCTTCGAGATCGACGACGAGGGCATCCGCTTCTGGCACCCGGGCGGCGCGCTGAACGCCATCGCGCTGGAGACGGACGTGCACCCCGGCTTCCAGACGGACTGGCAGCAGCCCCTGGTGGTCGCGCTGACGCAGGCCGCGGGCCTGTCGATCGTCCACGAGACGGTGTACGAGTCGCGGCTCGGCTTCACCTCCGCGCTCAACCAGATGGGCGCGCACATCCAGCTGTACCGCGAGTGCCTCGGCGGCTCGGACTGCCGCTTCGGCCAGCGCAACTTCCTGCACTCGGCGGTCGTCTCCGGACCGACCAAGCTCCAGGGCGCCGACCTGGTCATCCCGGACCTCCGGGGCGGCTTCTCGTACCTGATCGCGGCCCTGGCGGCGCAGGGCACCTCCCGGGTGCACGGCATCGACCTGATCAACCGCGGTTACGAGAACTTCATGGAGAAGCTGGAGAAGCTCGGCGCGAAGGTCGAACTGCCGGGCGGTTCGCTCGTCTGACCGTCCCCCCGCGCCGTGAAGGCCGCACAGTGCTGCCGCACACAGCACTGCGCACCGCGCGGTTCCCGCGTGAGCGGCCCGCCGCCCCGGTTCCGGACTCGGAGCCGGGGCGGCGGGCTGTCGGGCGTCAGAAGGGCCCCTGAAGGCCGCGTGAGCGGGCATGGCGGGCATAGCGCCCCGGGGTGGTGCCCGCGATCCGCTTGAAATGCCGGGTGAGGTGGGACTGGTCGTGGAAGCCGACGGCGACGGCCGCCTCGCCGGGCGGCATCCCGTCGAGCAGCAGGCGGCGGGCCCGGTCGACGCGGCGGGACGTCACGTACTGGTGCGGCGCGATGGCGTACGCCGCGCTGAAGGCCCGTACGAGATGGGTGGGGTGCGCGTGCAGCAGCCGGGCGGCCCCGTCCAGGGTGACGCCCTCGCGCAGCCGCTCGTCGAGGAGCTCGCGCAGATCCCGTGCGACGCCCCGGCCGGGCGGCGGGCCCGCCGGGAGGCCCCCGGGGCGCAGGTGTCCCCGCAAGCGCTCGCCGATGAACGCCAGGCGGCTCTCCGCCTCGAACGCGTCGCCCGGGTCCGCGAGGGCGGTGTGCAGTCGGCCGACGCGGGTGCGCAGCAGCGGGTCGGCGAGGTCGGGGGTGTCCACGGCGGGTCCCACGAGACCGGCGTCGAGGAGCGTCATGTCCAGGTAGAGCACCCGTTTGCGGAAGCCGTCGGTGGTCGCGGGAGAGCCGTTGTGCGGGACGCCGGGCGGCAGCAGGCTCACCGTGCCGTCCGGGGTGGAGCGCTCGTGGCGGTCCAGGTCGTAGCGGACGGCGCCGTCGTCGACGATCAGGAGCGTCCAGGCGTCGTGGACGTGCATGGGGTAGGCGTGCTCGGTGAAGCGGGCGTGGAAGACCTCCACGACGCCGGCGACGGCCGGGCGCCAGGCCGCGACGTCCCTCGTCTCCTGCTGTGGCGCCACGCCAAGAACGTACAAGACCGCGCCCGGGTCCACCGGCCAGTCTCGAACCATGAGAAACACGCACGAGACCGAGACCGTGAGCGAGAGCGGGACCGAGAGCGGGACCACGGTGGCCGGGAGCGTTCCCGTCCGCTTCGACACGAAGGTCGCGGTGCTGCTCCGTGACGACCTGGAGTCCTGGCAGCGCCTGAACGTGACCGCCTTTCTGGTCAGCGGCCTGGGGACGGCGGTGCCCGAGGTGATCGGCGAGCCCTACGAGGACGCCGACTCCACCGCGTACCTGCCGATGCTCCGGCAGCCCGTGCTGGTCTTCGAGGGGGCGAAGGAGACGGTGACCGCCGCGCACGCCAGGGCGCTGTCCCGGTCCCTGGCGACGGCCGTGTTCACCGCGGACCTCTTCGGCACGGGGAACGACCGGGACAACCGGGCGGCCGTACGGGCGGTGGGGCGGGACGCCCTGGATCTGGTGGGCCTCGCCGTGTACGGGCCGCGCAACGCCGTGGACAAGGTCCTCAAGGGGACGCGGATGCACCCCTGAGACTCCGCGCGCCCCGCAGGAACCCCGCAATGCCCCGGGCACTGTGCGGGGGCTCCTGCGGGGCGCATGTGCCTCCGGCATGCGCGAGGGCGGCCACTCCTGGTCGGGAGTGGCCGCCCTCTGTTGCGCCGTTGAGGGTTACTTGCCCTTGGCGGCTTCCTTGAGCTTCGAGCCCGCGGAGACCTTCACGCTGTAGCCGGCGGGGATGTTGATCGGGTCGCCGGTCTGCGGGTTGCGAGCGGTGCGAGCGGCACGGTGGGTGCGCTCGAAGGTCAGGAAGCCGGGGATGGTGACCTTCTCGTCGCCCTTGGCGACGATCTCACCGACGGTCTCGGCGAGCGCGGCCAGCACGGCGTCGGCGTCCTTGCGAGTCACCTCGGCGCGGTCGGCCAGGGCGGCCACCAGCTCACTGCGGTTCATGTTGTTACTCCCGTGTTCTTCTTGCCTGTGAGGCGTGAGATCGAAGCCGATGCTGCCAGGGCCCTCTGACAGTCCCCGGACCCGGGTCTGATGTCAGACCCTCTCGCCCGATTACGCATCCTGCCCCCACCAGCGGCGGGAAAGCCAATCCGGAACCCTTCGGGGTCAATGAAAAGCGCCACGGTTCGCTCGTGGTGACGCTCCGTCGACTTGGCCGAGCGGACCGCAGCGGATGCCGGGCCCCGCAGGGCCCACTGCCCGCCCACCCTAAAGGGGCGTTTGGGGCGCCGCGACCCGCGACGCGCCGTACGGCACGGGCGGGTGCGGCCCGGGGTGTTCTGCGAGTGCCCCGTGAGGGGCCCCCGAAACGGTGGGGTCAGACGGACGCGGAGGGGGCTGTTCCGGTGCCCGCGGCGGCCTTCGCGGCGGCCCGGACGGCTCCGGCGACCGCACCAGCCACCTTGTCGTTGAAGACCGAGGGGATGATGTAGTTCGCGTTGATCTCGTCCTCGGCGACCACGTCGGCCAGCGCGCCGGCCGCGGCGAGCATCATCTCCGTGTTGACGGTGCGGGACTGGGCGTCCAGCAGGCCACGGAAGACACCCGGGAAGACCAGCACGTTGTTGATCTGGTTGGGGAAGTCCGAGCGGCCGGTGGCGACGACCGCGGCCGTCCGGCGGGCGACCGCGGGGTCGACCTCGGGGTCCGGGTTCGCGAGCGCGAACACGATCGCGCCGTCCGCCATCGCGGCGACGTCGTCGCCGTTCAGCACGTTCGGAGCGGAGACGCCGATGAAGACGTCGGCACCGGCCACGGCCTCCTTGAGGGTGCCGGTGACACCCTCCGGGTTGGTGTTGTCGGCGATCCAGCGCAGCGGGGAGTCGGGGTCGGCCGCGACCAGGTCCTCGCGTCCGGCGTGCACCACACCGTGGATGTCGGCGACGACGGCGTGCTTGACGCCGGCGGCGATGAGCAGCTTCAGGATGGCCGTACCGGCCGCTCCCGCGCCGGACATGACGACCCGTACGTCCCCGATGTTCTTGCCCACCACGCGCAGGGCGTTGGTGAGGGCGGCCAGCACGACGATCGCGGTGCCGTGCTGGTCGTCGTGGAAGACGGGGATGTCGAGGGCCTCGCGCAGCCGGGCCTCGATCTCGAAGCAGCGCGGCGCGGAGATGTCCTCCAGGTTGATGCCCGCGAAGCCGGGGGCGATGGCCTTGACGATGGCGACGATCTCGTCGGTGTCCTGGGTGTCCAGGCAGATCGGCCAGGCGTCGATGCCGGCGAAGCGCTTGAAGAGGGCCGCCTTGCCCTCCATGACGGGCAGCGAGGCCATCGGGCCGATGTTGCCGAGGCCGAGCACCGCGGAGCCGTCCGTCACAACTGCGACGGAGTTGCGCTTGATGGTGAGGCGGCGCGCGTCCTCGGGGTTCTCGGCGATGGCCATGCAGACCCGGGCGACGCCGGGGGTGTAGATCATCGACAGGTCGTCACGGTTGCGGATGGGGTGCTTGGACGCCATCTCGATCTTGCCGCCGAGGTGCATGAGGAACGTACGGTCGGAGACCTTGCCCAGCGTGACGCCCTCGATGCCGCGCAGACCTTCGACGATCTCGTCCGCGTGCGAGGTGGAGGTCGCGGCGATGGTGACGTCGATCCGCAGCATCTCGTGACCTGAGGCGGTCACGTCGAGGCCGGTGACCGAGCCGCCGGAGGACTCCACGGCCGTGGTGAGCTGGGAGACCGCGGTGCCGCTCGCGGGCACCTCCAGCCTGACCGTCATCGAGTACGAGACGCTGGGCGCCGTTGCCATGGCCGAGTCCTTCGCTTTCCTTAGCTTCATTGCCGCACATCCGGAACCTGCGTTCCGGACACGCTCCCCGATCGTCGCACCTACCGGCTGGTAGCCGGTAATGACTGCCGTCTTTCGGAAAGTAGTTTCCACCATACGAGAAACAACCCGTTCGGCGGAACCCCCAACGGGACCCGAACCGGCCGGGCGGCCCCTGAAACAGGGAACAGAGCCCGGGAAACGGGGGCAGAGCCCGGGAAACGGGAGGCCGGGAAACGGGGGCAGAGCCCGGGAAACGGGAGCCCGGGAAAACAAGAACAGACCCGCGCCACCAGCAGGTGACGCGGGTCTGTCTTCTTCGGTTGGGTGGCACCGACCCGCCATGCTCGCCTCGCGGCAAGTGGTCGCTCGAAGCGACGAAGGTTGGGCCCGGGGGCTTGGATCGAGCCGGTGCCACTACCAAGGTAACAAAGACCCCCGAGAAGTGATTCCCGCGCGCCGGGTTGACTCGCCGAGCCTCTTCGGCGTCAGTCCCTCAGCAGGTCCGGTACCCCGTCCTCGTCCGGCAGGTCCCGCTCCCCCGAGACCACCGTGAGCTGCTGGGTCGCCCGGGTCAGCGCCACGTACAGCACCCGCAGACCGGCCGGGGACTCGTCCGCGATCTCCGCGGGCGAGACGACCACCGTGGCGTCGTACTCAAGCCCCTTGGCCTCCAGGCTGCCCAGCGCCACCACCCGCTCCCCCAGCTCCGCGAGCCACTCGCGGGCCTGGGCGCGCCGGTTCATCGCGACGACCACGCCGACCGTGCCGTCCACCTCCGCGAGCAGCCGCGCGGCCTCCTGGCGGACCGTGCCGGCCAGGTCCCCTCCGCGTACCGGCTCGAAGCGGGGCACCACCCCGGTCGAGCGGACCGCCGCCGGGGACTCCGTGCCGGGCATCGCCAGCGCCAGCACCTTCGCGGCCAGCTCGGCGATCTCCGCCGGGTTGCGATAGTTGACGGTGAGGGTGAAGCGGCGGCGCGGCCGGGAGCCGAGCGCCTCGTCCCGGGCCGCGCCCGCCTCGTCCGGGTCGGACCAGGAGGACTGGGCCGGGTCGCCGACGATCGTCCAGGTGGCGTGCCGGCCCCGACGGCCGACCATGCGCCACTGCATCGGCGTGAGGTCCTGCGCCTCGTCGACGATGACGTGCGCGTACTCGGTGCGCTCCGCCGCGAGCCGCTCGGCCCGCTCCCACTGGGTCTCCTCGCGCTGCGGCATCAGCTCCTCCAGACCGGTGAGCTGGTCCAGAGGGTCCGCCTCGCGCTTGCGGCGGGGCCGGTTCGGGGTGCCGAGCAGCGCCTGGAGCTCGTCCAGGAGCGCCACGTCGTGGACGGAGAGCGGCCCCTGGCCGTCCGCGTCGAGGCGCTTCAGCGACCGGGCCAGGCGGCGCACCTCTCCCTGGTTGAGGATGCGCCGGGACCAGCGGCCGAGGCGTCGCTCGTCGGCCATCGCGGCCAGCACCCGGCGCGGCGTCAGCTCGGGCCACCAGGCGTCGAGGAACTCCAGGAACGGGGTCTCGGTGGAGACGTCCTCGTCGAACGACGAGCGCAGCTCCGCCACCAGCTGGGGGTCGGTGTACCGGCCGCGTCCGGAGGACTTGCTCCACAGGGCGTCCAGCAGCAGCTTGCGGGCGCGCGGGCGCAGCAGATTGACCGGGGCGGTGCCGCCCAGGGCGTTGTGCCGGATGCGCTGGAGCTCGTCGGCCGCCAGCTCGACCCGGGCCCCGAAGGCGACGACGCGCAGCCGGTCCGGGGTCGTCGCGGCGGCGCTCCGCTCGGGTTCCTCGCCGAAGGAGAGCTGGCCCTCCTCCTCCCGCGGGGCCGCGGGCCGGCCCTGTTCCAGCGCGCCCCGGGCGGCCTTGCGCAGCACGTGGAGCATCCGGGAGGAGCCCTTGATCCGGGCCACCGCCGGTTCGTCGTAGGTGGTCGCGCCCTGGGGGCCCGCCGCGTCGTCGGAGAGCGAGCCGACCGCGCGGATCGCGACCTGGCCCTCCTCGCCGAGTGAGGGCAGCACCCCTTCGGTGTACGCGACCAGGAGCGGGGTGGGCGAGACGATCAGGATGCCGCCCGCGTACCGCCGCCGGTCCTGGTAGAGCAGATACGCCGCCCGGTGCAGGGCGACCGCGGTCTTGCCGGTGCCGGGGCCGCCGGTGACCTCGGTGACGGAGGCGGCGGGGGCCCGGATGACCAGGTCCTGTTCGGCCTGGATGGAGGAGACGATGTCCCGCATGGTGTGGCTGCGGGCCTGGCCGAGCGCCGCCATCAGCGCGCCGTCCCCGATCACCGGCAGCTTCTCGCCGTCCAGGAACGCCGTCAGCTCCGGGCGCATCAGGTCGTCCTCGACCCCGAGGACCTTGCGGCCCTTGGAGCGGATGACCCGGCGGCGTACGACGCGGCCCGGCTCCTTCGGGGTGGAGCGGTAGAACGGCGCGGCGGCCGGGGCGCGCCAGTCGATCACCAGCGGCGCGTAGTCGGAGTCCAGGACCCCGATCCGGCCGATGTGGAGCGTCTCCGCGATATCCGCGGTGGCGTCCTCCCGCACGGTGTCGTCGGCCGGCTCGACGGAGGTGTACGCGCCGTCCGGGCCGCGCTCCCCGTCCTTGCCGAGCAGCAGGTCGATCCTCCCGAAGAGGAAGTCCTCGAACTCGCTGTTCAGCCGGTTGAGGTGGATCCCCGCCCGGAACACCTGGGCGTCCCGCTCCGCGAGCGCGCCGGGGGTACCGACCTGGCCGCGCTTGACGGCGTCGTCCATAAGAAATTCCGCCTCGTGGATCTTCTCTTCGAGGCGGTGATAAACACGGTCGAGATGCTCCTGCTCGACACCGATTTCCCGGTCCCGCAGCGATTCGACAGCGGCATCCTGCGCGGCCACCGAGGCCCCCTTCTTAACAGCACTGGGCAGCCGTCAACCCTATAGCGAAGGGGGCCCCGAGCGCACCTGCCGACCGGGGTCGATCGCGCGTCGCGTCGGGCGGGGCCCGGTTCACTCGACGCCGGGCGGAGTTTCCTCACCCGGACCGCGCCCGTCGGCCGTCCGCAGGGTCCTGCGCCGGTGGCGGGCGACCCGCTCGCGGTTGCCGCAGACCTCGCCGGAGCACCAGCGGCGCCGTCCGCCGCGCGAGGTGTCCAGGTAGAGGCGGTGGCACTCCTCGCCCTGGCAGCGGCGCAGGGCCGCCCGTGCGGCCGGATCGGTGAGCAGGTCCACGGCGTCCCGGGCTACGACGGCGAGGAGCCCCGCGCAGTCGGGTGCCGTGCTCAGGGCCCGCACCAGGCCGCCGTCCGCACCGCGCACCGCCCGGGGCCCCGGAGGCGCTCCGGAGGCCAGGGAGTTGACCCGCTCCAGCGCCCCGTCGGCCTCGGGACCGCCGAGCTGCGCTGCCATCAGGCGACCGACGGCAGAGCGCAACTCGTGGAAGCGGGCCACCCAGGTGTCGTCCAGCGCCGTCAGTACGGTGTCCGACGGGACGAGCCGGGCGTCGGCCAGCCACCGGGCCAGACGGGCGGGCCCGTCGAGCTGTTCGCAGCCCCCGTGCGCCCCGCCCGCGGGCTCCGTGGCCACCAGGTCGAGGCAGATCCGGCCCGTGTCGAACCGCCACATCCGCGCACCCCTGCCCGCTGCCATGCTCCTGTCACCACCTTGGGTCACCGGTCGAACGGCCACCCCCCAGAGTGCCCCGGTCCGGGCCCGGCCGGAACCCCCGCCGTCGTCCCGCTGCGGGACCCGCCGCCGTCCCGGTGCGGGACCCGCCGCCGTCCCGGTGCGGGACCCGCCCCCCGTCTCGGCGCGGGACCCGCCCCCGTACCGTGGCGGCCATGGATCACGAGGGGGAGACACGCATGGACCACCGGGACGGGAGTGCCGTGCTCGGCCTCGACGGGCTGCGGCTGCGCCGGTGGCGCGAGGAGGACCTGCCCGCGCTGCTGGAGGCGTACGGGGATCCGGCGATGCGGCGGTGGCTGGCCACCCAGGTCTCCGGGGCGGACGGGGCGGCCGACTGGCTGGAGGCGCAGCGCACGGGGTGGGCGACGGGCACCCGGTTCGCCTTCGCCGTGACCGAGGGCGGGCGGGACGGCGAACCGCTCGGCAACATCGTGCTGAAGCGGCCGGATCCGGCCAACGACTGCGCGGAGGTGGGCTACTGGACGACGGCCGCGGCGCGCGGCCGGGGCGTGGCGTCACGCGCCCTGACGGCGCTGACCGACTGGGCGTTCACGGAGTTCGCCGAACAGGGCCTGACCAGGCTGGAGTTGCTTCATCAGGTGGACAACGAGGCCTCGTGCCGGGTGGCGGAGAAGTGCGGTTACGCGCTGGCGCGGGTGATCCCGGCGCTGCCGCCCGACTATCCGCTGGACGGCCATGTGCATGCGCGCGAGGCCCCCTCGGCGGCGCTCATCCGACCGGCGGGTCGTCGTGCAGAAGCCGCTGGAACAGGTGGTGGTCGCGCCAGCGGCCGTTGATGTGCAGATAGCCCGGCGCGGTGCCGATCCGCTCGAACCCGGCCTTGGCGAGCACCCGTTGGGAAGGGGCGTTGTCGGTGACGGTCGCCGCCTCGACGCGGTGCAGGCCCAGCCGGTCGCGGGCGGCGTCGCAGACCGCGCCGACGGCGGCGGTGGCGAGACCGCGTCCGGCGTGGTCCGCGTCGACCCAGTAGCCGAGGCGGGCGTTTCGGTAGGGGCCCCGCTCGACTCCGGAGAGCGTGAAGGCGCCGATCACCCGGCCGTCGTCGTCCGCGAGCGCCCAGGGCATGGACCGCCCGGCGTCCCGGTCGGCCAGCAGGGCCCTGAGCCGGGCGGCCTGGCCCTCGGCGGTGTAGAAGGCCTCGGGGCGCAGGGGTTCCCAGGGGCGCATGTACGCGCGGTTGCGGGTGAGGGCCGCGGCGAAGGCGGGCGCGTCGGTGATCGCGACGGGGCGGAAGGCCACGTCCGGGGCGATCCGGTGGAGGTGATCGGTCATCCGGTCACGCTAAGGGCTGTCCTGTCGACGGTGACGCTCCGGGGCCCCTGAGCGGCCGTACGGTGACGCTCCTGGCCCCCTCAGCGGTCGTACTTCATGTCCGCCGACGGGTCGAGCGCCAGCCGGTAGCCGCGCTTGACGACCGTCTGGATCAGCCGGGGCGCGCCCAGCGCCGTGCGCAGCCGGGCCATCGCGGTCTCCACCGCGTGCTCGTCGGTGCCGCTGCCGGGCAGGACCCTCAGCAGTTCGGCGCGGGCCACCACCCAGCCGGGGCGGCGGGCCAGCGCGTGCAGGAGGGCCATGCCCGCGGGCGGCACCGCGCGCAGCTCGTCGTCGACGAGGACGGCGTGGCCCCGGATCTCGACCCGGTGGCCGGCGACGGGCAGGGTGCGGGCGGCGAGCGGGAGTTGGGCGCACATCAGCTGGACGAGGGGGCCGAGCCGGAAGCGTTCCGGCTGGAGGGTGTCGATGCCCCGGGCCTGGAGCGGGAGGGCGGTGACCGGTCCGACGCAGGCGACCAGCACGTCGTCGCGCAGGGCGCCGAGGATCTCCGGGAGCACTCCGCGGGTCTCGGCGCGGCCCAGGAACGAGGCGGCGGCGGGGGCGCTGGTGAAGGTGATCGCGTCCAGGCCCCGGGCGGCCGTGACGTCGAGCATCCGGTCGAGCGGGGCGATGTCCTGCGGGGGCATCCAGCGGTAGACGGGGACGACGACGACGTCGGCGCCCGCGGCGTTGAGGGACTCGACGAAGCCGGGCAGCGGTTCGCCGTGCAGCTGGAGGGCGATCCGGCGGCCGGCGACGCCTTCGGCGAGGAGCCGGTCGAGGACCTCGGCCATCGATTCGGACCCGGGCGACCAGGCCTCGGTCAGCCCGGCGGCGCGGACGGCGCCCTTGACCTTGGGGCCCCTGGCGAGGAGTTCGACCCCGCTCAGCGTCTTCAGCAGGGCGTCGCCGACGCCCCAGCCGTCGGCCGCCTCGATCCAGCCGCGGAAACCGATGGCGGTGGTGGCGACCGCCACGTCGGGGGCGTGGCCGATCAGCTGCTTGGTGGCGGCGAGGAGTTCGCTGTCGTCGGCGAGCTGCACGATCCGCAGGGCGGGGGCGTGCAGGACGGCGGCCCCGCGGCGTTTGAGGAGGGTGGCGAGCTCCTCGGCGCGGCGGGCGGCGGTCACCCCGACGGTGAAGCCCGCGAGGGGGCCGTGCGTTGTGTCGTCGTCCTGCATGTCGTGTTCCCGGCTCCCGTGGTTCCGCTGGTACGCGAAGTGCGAAGGCCCGAGACTGTCAACGATGCGTGACAGGCTCGGTTCCCCCGTATTTCCCGGCCGTTACGTCGTACGACGTCAGGATGTCGTCCCGTGCTCCCTCCGGGGCGACAGGCCCGGCGACAGGCCCTACACCTCCGCGTAACCGAGCCGTCCCCTGGTGGGCACGGGAGCGGGGCGGCGAAGGTATACCGCCCAGGTGAGGGTGAAGCACACCCCGTAGAAGGCGAGGAAGGACCAGAAGGCCGCGGTTCCGGCGCCGGAGGCCTGGAAGGACTGGCGGAAGGCGAGATTGATGGCCAGGCCGCCGAGCGCGCCGACGGCCCCGATGAGGCCCATGGCCGCGCCGGAGAGCCGTCGTCCGTGGGCGGCGGCCGCCTCCCCGTCGAGGCCCCGGGCGAGGGCCTTGGCGTGGAAGATGCCGGGGATCATCTTGTACGTCGATCCGTTGCCGAGGCCCGTCAGGACGAAGAGGGCGGTGAAGCCGGTGAGGAAGACAGGCAGCGAGGCGTTCCCCGAGGCCTGGATGACGACGCCGGTGGCGGCGGCCATCGCGGCGAAGGTGGCCAGAGTGATGCGCGCACCGCCGTACCGGTCGGCGAGCCGGCCTCCGACGGGCCGGATCAGGGAGCCCAGCAGCGGGCCGATGAAGGTGAGCGAGGCGGCCTGGAGCGGGGTCCGGCCGAACTGGGTCTGGAGCACCAGGCCGAAGGCGAAGCTGTAGCCGATGAACGAGCCGAAGGTGCCGATGTAGAGGACCGCCATGATCCAGGTGTGCGGGTCGCGGGCGGCTGCCAGCGCGGCCCCGGTGTCGTTCTTCACGGGCCGGAGGTTGTCCATGTACAGGGCGGCGCAGACGCCGGCCAGGACGATCAGCGGGAGGTACACCCCGAGGACGATCCGTGGGTGCGAGGCCCCCAGCGTGCCGATGACGAGCAGGCCGACGAGCTGGACGACGGGGACGCCGATGTTGCCGCCGCCCGCGTTCAGGCCGAGCGCCCAGCCCTTCTCGCGCAGCGGGAAGAAGGCGTTGATGTTGGTCATCGAGGAGGCGAAGTTGCCGCCGCCGATCCCGGTGAGCGCCGCGACCGCGACGAAGGTGGCGTACGAGGTGCCGGGCTCCATCACCCAGAACGCGGCCAGGGTCGGGACGAGCAGGCTCACCGCGCTGAAGATGGTCCAGTTGCGGCCGCCGAACCGGGCGACGGCGAAGGTGTACGGCACCCGCACCAGGGCGCCGACGAGGGTGGCGGTCGAGATGAGGAAGAACTTCCCGGCCGGGTCGATGCCGTACTCCGGCCCCATGAACAGGACCATCACCGACCAGAGGGTCCAGATGGAGAATCCGATGTGCTCGGAGAGCACGGAGAACCACAGGTTGCGGCGGGCGACGCGTTCGCCCTTCTCCCGCCAGAACGTCTCGTCCTCCGGCTCCCAGGTCTCGATCCAACGGCCTGCCATCACGCGCCTCCACAGGGGGGTCGGGGTGGTGTCCCCGTCGCTTCGGGGTGTCGTCCCGACGCTAGGGAGCCCGCGTTTCGGCGTGGTGCCGTGAGGTGACCGGTGGGCAACCTTGCTCTCACCGGGCCGTTACCGGGCCGGTGAGATGCGGTGTCCGCTACCGCCTGCCGTCCGGCCGGAGCCGCGGCCGGCGCTTGGCGGCGACGTTTTCGGCCCAGCCGAGGGCGAGGACGCAGAGGGCGACGAGGGCGACGAGGGCGCAAAGGGCGATGAGGGCCCAGGCGATCAGGAGCGCATCAGTGACCGATCGCCCTCGGGAAGCCAGGAGCGGGACGGGGGGACCATCCACCCTTCAGCAAGGGCCAACTGGTCAGCAGCGCTACGCAACGCGTCCACGCCGGGGTGGTTCAGACCCTTGCGCCAGACCAGCGCCAGCGGCGAGAGCGGAATCGGGTCGACGAGCGGGCGCAGCACCGTTCCGGGCAGCGCCGGGAAGTCGACGACGGCGAGCACGGGGTGCCCACCCTTCGACATGACCCGCTGAAATTCGGCCACGCCCACGGCGAGCGGAACGGGTGGCGCCATGGTGATGCCCCACTCGGCGAACAGCAGCGCGGCGAGGTCCGTCCACTCCCGTGTCCGCTCATTGCCGGCCCCCGCGTAGACGGTCTCTCCGGCCAGCTCGGCCAGGGCGACGACCTCCCGCGCGGCCAGTGGATGGGAGACGGGCAGCATCAGGGCCATCGGCTCGTACCGCACGGGGTGCACCAAGAGTCCCGCGCGCACCGCGGGGGACAGTCCCGCGGCCCGGCCGAAGGAGGCGTCGAGCCGGCCGGCCAGGATCTCGCCGGCGGCCCAGGTGAGGCCGGATTCGAAGCGGGCCATCAGCTCGCACTCCGGCAGCAGTTCGCGGGCGCGCGCCAGCACCCGGGCGGCGGTCGCGCCGTCGCTGTTCAGGTCGACGAGCAGCGGCCGGGCGGGCCCACCGCTGAAGGCCCCGGACAGTTCGGCGTGCGCGTCGAGCACCCGGCGGGCGTACGGAAGCAGACGCTCCCCGTCCGGGGTGAGCGCGACCTGCCGGGTCGTACGGACGAACAGCTCGGCGCCCAGCTCGCGCTCCAGCCGCCGGACGTCCCGGCTCAGTGCCTGCTGCGCGACGAAGAGGCGGGCGGCGGCCCGGGTGAAGTGCAGTTCGTCGGCGACGGCGAGGAAGGCGCGCAGGAGACGGGGGTCGATGTCGGCGGGAGGCACAGCGCGAATCTACCGCGCTGGACGCCATTCACAACACAGACGCGTGAATGGGCGCGGAGAAGGTGTTGGACCCGGGCGGCGGTCCACGGTCAGCCTGGTCGTATGCCGATATCGCCCGCCGCCGCCCGTCAGCAGTCCGCTCCCCGGCCGGAGCCCGTTCCCCGCTCCGAGTCCGTCCCCCACCCGGAGTCCGCCCCCCAGCCGGTCCCGTCCCGTCGGGCCGTCGCGCCCCGTCCCGGCCCGTCCTCCCGCCCGCCCGCCGCTCCCCGGCCCGTTCTCGCCGGCCGCCCGGACCGGGCCGTCGCACCGCCGCCCACTCCCCTGCTCGCCCTCGCCGGCGGCCAGCTGGTCGCGGCCCCGCGCTCGGTACCTGGGAGCGCCGGGCGGATCGGGGGCGCCTGGCGGAACGGGTACGCCGGGCGGACCGGGGGCGCCGGGCGTCGGCGGTCGTCGAACCCGTACCTCCGGCTGCTGGCCACGCCCGGGGCGCGGGCGTTCACGGCGGGCAACCTGATCGCCCGGCTGCCGATGGGGATGTTCAGCGTCAGCGCGGTCATCATGATCGCCGGGTCCCGGGGTTCGTACGCCCTGGCCGGGGCCGTCACCGCGACCGGGCTGGCCGCGACGGCGGTCGTCGCGCCCTTCACCGCCCGGCTCGTGGACCGCTTCGGGCAGGCGCGCGTCGCGAAGCCCGCCACCGCGCTCGCCGTGCTGGGCTCGCTGGCCCTGGTTCTCTGTGTGCATTACGAGGCCCCGGCCTGGACGCTGTTCGCCGCGTACGCCGCGACCGCGACGACCCCGAACACCGGCGGAATGTCGCGGGCCCGCTGGGCGCACCTGCACCGGGGCGACCCGGCGGCCCTGCACACCGCGAACTCCTTCGAACAGGCCGCCGACGAGCTGTGCTTCATGCTGGGCCCGGTGCTGGCCGCGACGCTCTGCGGGGCGCTGTTCCCGGAGGCGGGCACCCTGGTGGGGGCGGTGCTCCTGATGAGCGGCGTCCTGGTCTTCGCCGCCCAGCGCGCCACGGAACCGCCCGTCACCCCTCGTACGAGGACCGTGGCCTCACCCCTGCGGACGCCGGGGATGCCCGCGCTGCTGGCGGTCTTCCTCGCCACGGGGGCGGTGTTCGGGGCGATGGAGGTGGTCTCCATCGCGCATGCCGGGGGCGCGATCCTGGCGCTCCAGGCGGCGGGTTCGTGCGTGGCGGGCCTGGTCTACGGCTCGCTGCGGCCCGCCCGGAACGTCCGCCTCAGGCTGTTGCTGTGCCTGGCCGGGATGACGGCGCTGATGTCCCTGCCGCTCCTGGCCGCCGCCGGCTCCGCCTCCCTGCCGGTCCTGGCGCTCTGTCTGCTGGTGGCGGGGGCGGCGACCGCGCCGACGATGGTCACGGGCATGACGCTGGTCCAGCGGTCCACGCGCCCGGAGCAGTTGAACGAAGGCATGACGCTCGCGGTGACCGCGCTGCTGGGAGGCATCGCGGCCGGGGCGGCGGCCGGCGGCTGGCTCGTCGAGCACGCGGGCACGGTCACCGGCTACACGGCCCCGGTGTCCGCGGCGGCCCTCGCCCTGGTCATCGCGGGCGCGGGGACGGTCGCAACGGCTTCGGCCCACCCCGACCGGCGGAACAAGGCAGCCACGCCAAAGGGGAGTTGACCTGGGCCGATGACTGGGAGAGGCTGATCCGGCCGCTGTTCACGCGTACCGGGGGGACTTCTCGCATGGCGACCACGACCGGAGGTCTGCGCGTCGGACCGGACTCGGCTCCCGACCGCTACCGGCTGCGACGGTCCATCGGACGCGGCGGCGAGGCGGTCCTCTACCTCGCCGACCTGGAGCTGTCCGGAGAGGCCGAGCCCATCGTGGTGAAGGTCCTGGACACCCGCACCACCATGACGGCCGAGGGCTTCGCCCGGATCAGCGCCGCGTGGAGCGACCAGGCGGAACTGCTCCGTTTCGTGCACCGGGTCGGCGTGATCGGCGTGCGGGAGCACTTCGAGGGCCCGCCCCCGCACCCTCCGGGCCGGGCCGGGGAGAGCACCGGTCGCTGTCTCTACCTGGTGATGAACCATGTGGAGGGGCTGGACCTGCGGGACTGGCGGGCCGAACGCACCCTGGAGACGCCCGCCGAGCGGCGCGAGGCCGTCCGCTGCCTTGAGCAACTGGCCGAGGTGCTGGACCGGCTCCACTCGGGCACCGCCACCCCGTCGGGCCGCGTGGTGGTGCACGGCGACCTGTCGCCCGGCAATGTGATGGTCGACGCCGACGGACAGGCCACCCTGGTCGACTTCGGGCTGAGCAAGCTCGCCCCCGAACACCGCACGACCGAGGTCTGGTTCACCCCCGGGTTCGCGGCACCGGAGGTGCACGAAGGCGTGCGTTCCCCGGCGGCCGACCGGTACGCGTTCGGCGCCATCGCCTACTTCCTGCTCAGCGGCGAGACCCCGCCCACGGCTCCGGAGCAGCTGCGCGAGCGGTTCACCGCGCTGCCCGAGGTCACCGGCCTGCCGCCCGAGCGGCGGGCCGCCCTGCTCCAGCTGTACGACGCCGACCCGGCCCGCCGGCCGGAGTCGCTGACCGGCTGGGTACGGCAGTTGCGCCCGGCGGTGGTCACGACGACCTCCCGCGCCCGCACCGCCGCGGCCCCTCCCCGGCCGGCGGCCCCGCCGCCCGGGGGCGCGCCCTCCGCGCGCCCGCACTACGTCGCACCGCAGCCACCGCCGCCGGCGCAACCGCCCGCGGCGGCCCCCGGCCCGGGGCGGCCCCGCTCGAAGTACCTGCTGCCGCTGGGCGCGGCGGCCGCCGTGGTCCTGCTGGTGACGGGCGCGGTCCTGGGCTCCCAGCTGGCCTCCGACGACGGCGACACCGCGTCCGGCAAGCACCCGGGGGCGACCCGCACGGCTTCGGGGAGTCCCACGACCGATCCGAGCCCCGAGCCCGGTGCCCCGTCGGAAACACCCCGTACACCGACGGCCGACCCGCCCGCCACCCCGGACGCGACGCCCTCTTCGGAGCCCCCCGCGAGGGAGCCCCAGTCCCTGACGGCACTGACGCCGGTGGACGGCTCCGAATGGGACACCGAACCGGCCGTCCTGAACACCCGCGCTTTCGAAACGGCGCTGACCAAACGCCTGCCCTGCTTCGGGGAGACCAGCTCCACCGAGTACAACCTGGAACGCGCCTGGTCCTCCCTCCGCTTCACCGGCGGCATCACGGACGACTCCCCCCAGTCGCAGGGCAAGGTGACATTCGTCGGCGACGGAAAGATCCTGGCGTCCGGGACCCTGTCCCTCGGCAAGGAGCGGACCTTCGACGTACCGGTCGCCGATGTACTGCGGCTGCGCGTCACCCTGGCCACCGCGTCCGGCGACTGCCAGGGCATCGCCGCTTTCGCCGACCCCGTACTGGAACCCTGACACGTCCCGCCGCCCTGGAGGGGCCCTGACCAAGCTAAGGGCTGTCCCGCAATTCCCGGCGGGACAGCCCTTAGACATGGGAAAAGCCTCCGCCCCGCGAGTGAACTCGCGGGGCGGAGGCTTACATGGGGTGGTGGAGATGGCGGGAATCGAACCCGCGTCCAACGGTGCGGAACCAGGGCTTCTCCGAGTGCAGTTCGCTGCGCTTTTCTCGGCCCCGGAGGTCACGCGAACAAGCCTCCGACAGGCCCAGCCACTGTTTGATTTCCTTCTCGGCCCCGTGGCCGGGCCGAGAAGTTTAGATCCCTAGTTGATGCCAGGATCCGGGTCGGGACCACCCCCGGGCTGACACTCCGCAGAGTCTTCGCTTAGCTGCTAATTAGGCAGCGAGGGCGAAGGCGGAGGAATCGCGCTTGGAATTGGCGATTATTGTTTGCGACATATGGTTTACGAGATCATTGCCGCTTCCTCGACTCGCTTCCCCTGCTTCGACATCCGCTGTCGAAACCGATCATCCCCATGTTGATTTTTCAAAACGCGCACCTTCGCTGAGGTGCACGGCCCATCGTACGTGACCAACGCCGGACGATGCCACTGTATTCCTGCCCGGCCGCCGGCCCCGCCGGGACAGGCGCCGCTCAGGCGCTGCGCTGGCGCCGGCGGGCCGCCGAGATGGCGCGGTTCGTCTCCCGCGTGTCCTGCTTCTCGCGGAGCGTCTGCCGCTTGTCGTACTCCTTCTTGCCCTTCGCGAGCGCGATCTCGACCTTGACCCGGCCGTCCTTGAAGTACAGCGCGAGCGGCACGATCGTGTGGCCGCTCTCCTGGGACTTCGACGCCAGCTTGTCGATCTCGGCCCGGTGCAGCAGCAGCTTCCGCTTCCGCTTGGCCGTGTGGTTGGTCCAGGTGCCCTGGACGTACTCGGGTACGTGGATGTTGTGGAGCCAGGCCTCGTGGTCGTCGATCTGGACGAAGCCGTCGACCAGGGAGGCCCGTCCCATGCGCAGGGACTTGACCTCCGTACCCATGAGGACGAGGCCGCACTCGTAGGTGTCGAGGATCGTGTAGTCGTGCCGCGCCTTCTTGTTCTGCGCGATCATCTTGCGCCCGGTGTCTTTTTCCTTCGCCATAGTGCGGTCATTTTCGCACTACGACCCACCCCCGAGGCCACTCAATACCGTCTCGGCCCGCTGCTGCGCCCTCTCCCCCACCACGAGGTCGGGTGTGATGCCCCTGCCGTCGACGTTCCGGCCGTTCGGCGTGCGGTAGTGGCCGACGGTCAGCTCGGCCACCGAACCGCCCGGAAGCTCGCTGGGCATCTGCACGGAGCCCTTGCCGAAGGTGGGCGACCCGACGGTGACCGCGCGGCCCCGGTCCTGGAGCGCACCGGTCAGCAGCTCGGCGGCGCTCATCGTGCCGCCGTCGACCAGGACGACGAGCGGGCGGTCCGTGTCACCGCCCGGATCGGCGTACAGGGCCTGCTGCTCCCCGTGTACGTCGTACGTGGCGACCAGGCCGCCGTCCAGGAAGGCGGAGGCGGCGACGACGGCCTCGGTGACGAGTCCGCCGGAGTTGGCGCGCAGGTCGAGCAGTATCCCGGCCCCGTCGGGGGCCTCACGGACCGCTTCCCGGACCTCGGCCCCGGCGCCCTTGGTGAACGCGGCGACCTTGACCAGGACCGCCGACGACGGTTCGGCCCCCAGCCGCCGCACGGTGACCGCCTCGGTGGTCAGCCGGGCCCGCCGTAGGGTCTCGGTCCAGGCCCGGCCCTCCCGCGCCAAACCGAGCTCCACCCGGCTGCCCTCGGCCGCTCCCGTACCGTCGCCGCGCAGCAACGCCACGACCTCCGCGACGGGGCGCTTGCCGACCGCGCGGCCGTCCAGGGTGCGCAGCAGGTCGCCGGCGCGGATGCCGGCCCGGTCGGCGGGACCGCCGGCCTGCACGCGGGACACGGTGACGTGGCCGCGGTCGGTGCGCCGGGCGGAGAGCCCGACGCCGGTGTAGGAGCCGTCCAGCGCCTGCTCGAACTCCTCGTACTCCCGCTCGTCGTAGACCGCGCCCCAGCGATCGCCACTACGGCTGACGACCTCCTCCGCGGCGTCCTTCACGGACTTCCCGTCCGCCTCGGCCTGGGCGGCGGCGTCCTCGATCTCGTCGCGGTCGACCGGGGCGACGGTGGAGGAGACGGCACGCGTCTGCGGCCCGGCCGCGGAAGCGGGGTCCTGCGGCAGAGATCCGGTCGCGGCTCCGGTGGCGAGGGCACACCCGAAGACCAATGTCAGGGCCGCCCCGCGGCAGAGGCCGCGGGGCCGGAAGCGGTGCGAACAACCCGACATGGCGCCGAGTCTAGGACAAGCCCCCTGGGGCGCACGGGCACTCGCCCGTGCGCCCCAGGGGGCACATGTCACACCTTCAGGTACTTGCGCAGCGCGAACAGAGCGGCGACGGCGGGCATCAGCAGACCGATCGCGAGCACCAGCGGGAGCTTGGTGAGGACCGCGTCCCAGCCGATGAAGTTGATCAGGTTCAGCTTCTCCTGGAGCGCGAGGCCGCCGTCGATCAGGAAGTACCGTCCGCCGAGCAGCATGGCGCAGGCCAGCACGCCGCCGATGAGGCCGGCGACGGCCGCCTCCATGATGAAGGGGGCCTGGATGTAGAAGCCGGAGGCTCCGACGAGGCGCATGATGCCCGTCTCACGTCTCCGGCTGAACGCGGAGACGCGCACGGTGTTGACGATCAGGATCAGCGCGATGACCAGCATCAGGATCATCACGTAGACCGCGACGGCGTTCATGCCGTTCATCAGCTCGAAGAGCTGGTCCAGGATGGACCGCTGGTCCTGGACGGACTGCACCCCGTCGCGCCCGGCGAAGGCCGTCGCGACGACCTTGTACTTCTGCGGGTCGTCCAGCTTGACCCGGAACGACTCCTGCATCTGGTCGGGCGTGATGTTGCCCGCCATCGGGGAGTCGCCGAACTGCTCCTGGTAGTGCTTGTACGCCTCGTCGACCGTCTCGAAGTGGACCGTCTCGACGGCGTCCATCTTCTCCAGGTCGACCTTGATCTGTTCCTTCTGCTCCTTGGTGACAGCCCCCTTGGCGCACTTGGGCATGTCCTTGGCGTCGTTCTTGTTGCAGAGGAAGATCGAGACGTTGACCTTGTCGTACCAGTAGTCCTTCATCGTGCTGACCTGCTCGCGCATCAGCAGCGCACCGCCGAACAGGGCGAGCGAGAGGGCGACGGAGACCACGACCGCGAAGGTCATCGTGAGGTTGCGGCGGAGACCGACGCCGATCTCCGACAGGACGAACTGGGCGCGCATGGCGTCCTTTCAGTACTCGATGCTCGAAATGCACGAGGGGCCGGAGCCCGTCGGTCAGTGCTGGTAGCCGTAGACGCCGCGTGCCTGGTCGCGTACGAGACGGCCCTGCTCGAGCTCGATGACGCGCTTGCGCATCTGGTCGACGATGTTCTGGTCGTGGGTCGCCATGATCACGGTGGTGCCGGTCCGGTTGATCCGGTCCAGCAGCTTCATGATGCCGACGGAGGTCTGCGGGTCGAGGTTGCCGGTCGGCTCGTCCGCGATCAGCAGCATGGGACGGTTCACGAAGGCGCGGGCGATGGCCACGCGCTGCTGTTCACCACCGGAGAGCTCACCGGGCATCCGCTCCTCCTTGCCGCCGAGGCCGACGAGGTCGAGGACCTGGGGCACGGCCTTGCGGATCTCGCCGCGGGGCTTGCCGATGACCTCCTGCGCGAAGGCCACGTTCTCCGCGACCGTCTTGTTGGGCAGCAGGCGGAAGTCCTGGAAGACCGTCCCCAGCTGGCGGCGCATCTGCGGCACCTTCCAGTTGGACAGCCGCGCGAGATCCTTGCCGAGCACATGGACCATGCCCGTGCTGGCGCGCTCCTCGCGCAGGATCAGTCGCATGAAGGTCGACTTGCCGGAGCCGGAGGACCCCACCAGGAAGACGAACTCACCCTTCTCGATGTCCAACGAGACATCGCGCAGAGCCGGTCGGGTCTGCTTCGGGTAGGTCTTGGAGACGTTGTCGAATCGGATCACGGATGCACCACGGTCGGCCGGGAGTAGGTGAGCGTGACCATACGCGAACCGGGCTCACGCGTGCAGGCGGCGTCCTGCAATGGGCGTTTTATGGCAGATCACCCCCTGGAACGAACCGGGTCGTGCCGGACCTTGACCGGCGGGCCGCGCCGAAATCGCCGCGAGCTGGCACAGTGGTGGGGGGAACGGTTGCGTTTCCGTGAGCGTTGTGCGGAGAGAAGCAGGTAAGCGGCTCCGCCGCGCGGGAGGAGGAATGCGCATGACCTATGACCGACTGGTGTGCGCGAACTGCGCGTCCCCCGTCACCGAGGGCCGGTGCCGCGTCTGCCGCGCCGTGCGGCAGCAGATGCTGGAGGAGCAGGGCCAGGGCCCGCTGGCCGGGATGAGCCCGGCCATGCTGATCGCCCTGATGGTGGTGCTGTTGACCGCGCTCGCGCTGCTGGCGCACCAAGCGGCCTGATCCGGCCCGCACGGCCCTTCGGGGCCGCCCCTCATCGCCCCTTCGGGGCTACCAGACGTATGCGTACGGCCGCCTGAGCGGTTCGGGCACGCAGAAGGGCCCGGGAGGCGTCGTACGCCTCCCGGGCCCTTCTGCGTGCTGTGCCGTGCCGCGTACGGGCCGGACCCGCGCCCTCTACGCGCCGGTACGGTCCGCTGCGGACCTAGGCGACCGTGCGACCGCCGCCGACGAGGCGCGGCAGGATACGGAAGCCGATGCCGCCCGCGATCATCGTCGCGGCGCCGATGACCAGGAAGGTCGTCTCGGCCGCACCGGTCTCGGCGAGCTCTTCCTTGCCCTTGCTCTGCTCGACCGGCTGGTTGCCGACGCTGTCGGTGTCCGTGTTGTCGGTGCAAGCGGCACCGTCGGAGTCGACGACGCAGTCACCGGCCCCGCCGGCAGGGACCGGGGAAGACGGGTCCTTCGGGTCCGACGGAGCGGTCGGGTCCTTCGGGTCCTTCGGCGGGTCCACCGGGTCGGTCGGCGGGTCAACCGGGTCGACCGGCGGGTCAACCGGGTCGACCGGCGGGTCGACCGGCGGGTCAACCGGAGGATCGACCGGCGGGTCCACCGGCGGGTCAACCGGAGGATCGACCGGCGGGTCCACCGGCGGGTCCACCGGCGGGTCCACCGGCGGGTCAACCGGCGGGTCCACCGGCGGGTCAACCGGCGGGTCAACCGGCGGGTCAACCGGCGGGTCAACCGGCGGGTCAACCGGCGGGTCGATCGGCGGGTCGATCGGGTCGCCCGGGTTGTTCGGGTCTTCCGGCTCGGTCGGGTCGTCGTCCCCGTCCAGCAGGCCCGTCTGGACCTGAACGTCGGCGACGCCGGAGTCGACGCCGAATTCAAGCGCCTGCGCCGCTCCGGCCGCAGTCAGCGAAGCACCCGCGGCGATGACCGCACCAGCGGCGATCCGCGCGACGCGCATACGCGTCTTCTTCGTCATGTGTTGCTACCCCCAGTAGCCGATCTCGTCATTGGAGCAGCCATATGCGGGCCGTGGGCTGACCCTGCGGGGAATCTCTCGGCAAGGCCACGTCGTTTCGTGGTCACTTTGCCAGCCCCCCGGTTCACACCCGTCCCAGACATACGCATGCTGCTCTAGCACCCTGGCCAGAGTTAAGGATTGCGTCAAGGCCGTTCCGTGCACTACACGCCGGTATGGGGGTTCTTGACGGCTATTCGGAAGCCGGACTGTGACGCATCGGGCACAGGTCCTCCGCAACGGAGGAAGGCCCGGACAGTCGCCTGTCCGGGCCCAGTCTCCGTACCTCCGAGGCTACTTCTCGCTCTGCTTGCGCCAGCGGATGCCCGCCTCGACGAAGCCGTCGATCTCGCCGTTGAAGACCGCTTCGGGGTTGCCCATCTCGAACTCCGTACGCAGGTCCTTGACCATCTGGTACGGGTGCAGGACGTACGAACGCATCTGGTTGCCCCAGGAGTTGCCGCCGTCGCCCTTGAGCGCGTTCATCTTCGCCTGCTCCTCCTGGCGGCGGCGCTCAAGGAGCTTCGCCTGGAGGACGTTCATCGCGGACGCCTTGTTCTGGATCTGCGAACGCTCGTTCTGGCAGGAGACGACGATGCCGGTGGGCAGGTGGGTCAGACGGACCGCGGAGTCCGTGGTGTTGACGCCCTGTCCGCCGGGGCCCGAGGAGCGGTACACGTCCACGCGCAGCTCGGACTCGTCGATCTCGATGTGGTCGGTCTGCTCGACGACCGGGAGCACCTCGACGCCGGCGAAGGACGTCTGGCGGCGGCCCTGGTTGTCGAAGGGCGAGATGCGGACCAGGCGGTGGGTGCCCTGTTCGACGGAGAGCGTGCCGTAGGCGTACGGGACCTGGACGGCGAAGGTGGTCGACTTGATGCCGGCCTCTTCCGCGTACGCGGTCTCGTAGACCTCGGTCTTGTAGTTGTGCCGCTCGGCCCAGCGGATGTACATGCGCTGGAGCTTCTCGGCGAAGTCGGCGGCGTCGACGCCGCCGGCCTCGGCCCGGATGGTCACCAGGGCCTCGCGCGCGTCGTACTCGCCGGAGAGGAGCGTGCGGACCTCCATCTCGTCCAGCGCCTTCTTCACCGACTCCAGCTCGGTCTCGGCCTCCGCCTGGGCATCGGCGTCGCCCTCGTCCGCGGCGAGCTCGAAGAGGACTTCGAGATCGTCGATGCGGCCGCGCAGGGTCTCGGCCTTGCGGACCTCGGCCTGGAGGTGGGAAAGCTTGCTGGTGATTTTCTGGGCCGCCTCCGGGTCGTCCCACAGGGACGGCGCCGCAGCCTGCTCCTCGAGCGCGGCGATGTCCGCCCTCAGCGCATCCAGGTCCAGGACGGCCTCGATCGACCCCATGGTCGAGGAGAGGGACTTCAGCTCTTCGGAAATATCGACGACTGCCACGGGTCCAGCGTAACGGCTGGGCGGATGAAGCTTGCCCTCGCCCGGAAACCGGTTGCCGGTCCCGGACCGGGGCGAGGGTTTCCGGAGGCCCTGCCACGGGCTTCCGACGTGTCCTTATGGGGTCGCCGGCGCGGAGTTCTCGCTGTCCTGGGGCGCCGGGCCCCCGTCGCCGTCGCCGCCGGCCAGCAGGCCGCCGACCACGACGGCCGCACAGAGGGCGAGGGCGGCGACACCGAGGGTGATGCGGCGTTTGCGGACGGCCGCCGACTTGTTGCGGGCGGAGCCTGGCCGGGGCCGGCCCGGGGCGCGGGGGGCGCGGGCCGTCCCGAGGGGGCCGCCCGCCAGCTCGTCCGGGGCGGGGACGCGCATGCTCGTGTGGGTGTCCCGGGTGGAGTCGGGAGCGGAGCCGGGCACCAGCGGGACCGCGCCGCGGCGGCGGGGCTCCTCGGCGGCCGGGGTGTACTGCTGCTCGTCGTAGGCGGCGGGCTGCTGGTCGTTCTCCTCCGGGCCCGGCTCGTCCACCTCCAGCGGGGGTATCCCCGCCAGCAGGGGCAGCAGGTCGCGCAGCCGTACGGCGAGCTCCGAGGCGCGCAGCCGGGAGGCGGGGGCCTTGGCCAGGCACTGGACCAGGAGCTGCCAGAGCTCCTCGGGGATGCCGGGGAGCGGGACGACGGTCTCGGTGACGTGGCGGCGCAGGACCGCGCCGGGGTGGCCGCCGCCGAAGGGCGTGAATCCGGCGAGCAGCTCGTAGAGCACGGTCGCCAGGGCGTAGATGTCGACGGCGGCGCGCGGCGGGAGGCCCTCGACGATCTCGGGGGCCAGGTAGTCCGGCGTACCGATGATCTTCGTGGCCTTGGTGCGGCGCGGGGTGTCGATCAGCTTGGCGACGCCGAAGTCGGTGAGCAGGGCCGGGTGCGCGCCACCGGGGCCGAGCGGGCCCTCCATGTCGAGCAGGATGTTCTCCGGCTTGACGTCACGGTGGACCACGTGGGCCTTGTGCGCGGCGGCGAGCCCGTCGGCGACGTCCGCGATGATCGCGACGGCGGCCTCGGGGGCGAGGCGGCGTTCGCGGTCGAGGCGGGTGCGCAGGTCGGTGCCGCGTACGAGGGTCATGACCAGGGCCAGGTCGTTGCCGTCCACGACGAGGTCCCGGACGGCGACCACGTGCGGGTGGACGAGTCCGAGCAGGGCTGTGCGCTCCTGCACGAAGCGGCCCACGAGCTCCTGGTCGGACGCGAGGTCCTCACGGAGCAGCTTGATGGCGACCGGGCCCTCGGGCCCTTCGCCGAGCCATACCGTGCCGGCGCTGCCGCGCCCCAGGATCTGGTGGGCCGTGTACCGGCTGCCGATATTCCGTGCCAAGACTGCTCCCTCAGCGGCTGGCGGTGGACCCCCGGTCGACAAAGTTACGCGGCGTTCGGGGTGTCACGCGCCCTGGATGGCACCGACCTTCACTTCTCCGGGCCAAATAGACCCGGAGAAGTCGACAAAGGGACAGGGTTACGTGTCGGACCGCGCCCGACGGACACGGGTCGGACCGCGCCCGACGGTTACGGACCGGACCGCGCCCGACCGTTGCACCCAGGACCTCGCCCGACCGTTAAGCGTCGGGCGCCGCCCGGCGGTTTCTGGTCAGGCCCCGCCCGTGCTGTCGCCGACCTTGGAGATCCAGTCGGTGACCGTGCCGATCGCGTCGCCGATCGCCTCCCAGTAGCCCTTGCCCTGGGCGACCCAGTCCTGGAGCGGGGTCAGCTCCCAGATGAGCCAGCCGGCGACGATCAGGAGCACCACGGTGAACAGGCAGCCCTTGAGGCAGCCGAGTCCGGGGATGCGCATCGGGTTGGCGCCGCGCTGCCTCGGCGGACGCGGCTCGCGCGGCGGTCGCGGGGCCGGCTGCTGGGGCTGCTGCGGCTGCGGGGGCGGCTGCGGGGGTGCGTACTGCTGCCGCTGGGGCGGCTGCGGCTGCTGGTACCGCTGCGGCTGCTGCTGATGTTGCGGTGGGTACTGCTGGTGCTGCGGAGGCGGCTGGCGGCGCTGGGGCGGCTGCTGCTGATGGGGCTGCTGCGGCGGCTGCTGGCGCTGGGGGCGGCGGCGCAGCGGGTCCTGGCTCGGGTCGAGGTACTGGACCTGGGTCTGCTCGTTGCGGTCACGGGCCGCCTGGAGCTGCGACTGCCAGGGGTGCGGCCCGTCCGGCTGCGGCGGCCCGTCGGGGCGCTGCGGCACGGGCGGCAGGACGGCGGTCGGGTCGGCGTGGCCGCCGGGCCCGCCCTGGCCGCCCCCGGGGCCGGTCTGCGGGAGCACGTTCGTGGCGGCGGCGGGGTCGTAGGAGCCCGCGTTGCTCGGCAGCACCTGCGTGGGGTCGGCCGCGCCCGGGGTTTCCGGGACGGCGGTGGGCGCCGGGTCGGGGGCGAGCAGGGCGCCCACCCCTTCGGCGGCGGCGATCTGGGCGGAGTTCGCGTGGACGCCGATGCCCGAGGCGACCGTACGCAGACCGCGGGCCAGGTTCTCGGAGCTGGGCCGCCGGTCGGGGTCCTTGCTCAGGCAGCGCTCTATGACCGTCCACAGCGGGGCCGGGACGTTGGAGGGGCGGCGGGGCTCCTCGCTGAGGTGCCGGTGCAGGACTTCGAGGGCGGTGCCCCCGGCGAACGGCGGGCGGCCGGTGACCAGCTCGTACAGCAGGATGCCCGCGCCGTAGATGTCGACGGCGGAGGTCTGCGGGCGGCCTTCCGCGGACTCCGGCGCCACGTAGGCGGGTGTGCCGACGAACTCGTGGGTCCGGGTCAGGCCCGGGGAGTCGGCCAGCCGCGCGATGCCGAAGTCGGTGAGCATCGGGTGCATCTGGCCGTCGCGCTCGTCGACCAGCACGTTGGCCGGCTTGAGGTCACGGTGGACGACGCCGTCGGCGTGGCTGGCGGCCAGCGCGTCCGCGATCTGCGCGGTGAGCAGGGAAGCGGCGACCGGGGTGAGCGGGCCGTTCTCGCGGAGGTAGCGGTGCAGGTCGGGGCCGTCGATCAGGTCCATCACCAGGGCGAGGAGATCGCCCTCGACGACGAGGTCCCGGGTGCGCACGATGTTGGGGTGCGTGAGCCGCAGCAGGACGGAGCGCTCCCGCAGGAACCGCATCACGACGTCGGCGTCGTTGGCCAGCTCCTCCTTGAGGACCTTGATGGCCACGGTCTCGCCCGGCTGACCCGCGACGGCTGCCTCGGCGCCCGCGGTCTCCCGCTGGCGGGCTCGCCAGACGGTGCCCGTGGCGCCGCGTCCGAGCGGCTCCTCGAGCAGGTACTTGCTGCCTACCGGCCGCACGTCATGCGCTCCCTGCTGATCGTGGTGCTTGCGGTCCCCCAGGGGTCTTGTCCGCTCCCCGGGCCCGCCGAATGTTCCGGCCCACTGTAGTGCCGCCGAACGGGGCACCGGGGGCTCACGTTTCGGGGGAAGACGCGCGGACCGGGCGGAAGGTTGCCGCACGGCTGATCACAGGTCGGTCAGGAGTTCGGGCGCGGGAGCGGATTTCCGTCCGGCACCCGGCGGGCAGCTACCGGGAAACCCGTCCGAGCGGCGGGATCCGGACGCAAGCAGGCACTTTTGCGCCCACAGCCGACCATTCAAGATCATTTAAAGGTGACCGCCGGGCGTGTTGTCAGTGGCAGGTGCGAGGATGCCTCCAGCACGGATCTGCGAGGTCGGAGTCTCGCGGTGCGTGACGACCTGTACGGACGACGTGTCCGTGCCGGGTGGGGGGAATCACAGGGCGTTTCCCCTGCCGGGCACCCCGCGCAGAAGGGACCGCTGACGGCGATGCAGATCCGGCTGACCGTCCTCGCGCCGCGCAGCGGCCAGACCCCGGCGCGCACCTGCGACGTGCTCGTCACCGCACCCGCCGGGACGGCGCTGGCCGCCGTCGCCTCCCAGCTGGCCTCCGCCGTGGCGGGGCCCGAGAGCTCCCAGGGCGGCGGAGCGATCGTGTTCTTCGCCGGACGGGATCGGCTCGACGGCCACCGCGTCGCGCTGGGCGAACCGCCTCTGGTGGACGGCGCGGTCCTCTCGCTCCAGGTCCCCGGTGACGACGAGGCGACGGACGACCCCGTGCCGGCCCAGCTCCATGTGGTGGCGGGCCCTGACGCGGGCGGCGTCCACCTGCTGCACGGCGGGCAGATCCGGATCGGCCGCTCCGCCGACGCGGACGTCCCGCTCGACGACCCGGACGTCTCCCGGCTGCACTGCGCGGTGACGGTCTCCGACGACGGCCGGGTCTCGGTCGCCGACCTCGGTTCGACGAACGGCACCTCGCTGGACGGCGTCGAGGTGCGTGAACGGCCGGTCCGCCTCGCCCCCGGCGCGCTGCTGCGGCTCGGCGAGTCCGCCCTCCGCCTCACGGCGGGCTCCCGTCCGGCGACGCTGCCGACCGCCCCGGACGGCGAGGGGCACCTGCGGGTGGCCCGCGCCGAGACGGACTCTCCCGCCCCGGGCCACGGCGCCGGCGCGCCGCTCTCCGCGCACACCCCCGACCACGGCGGCCCGGGCCACGGACACGGTTACGGCGCACCGGCCTCCCCTTTTCCCGGTTCCTCCGGTTCCTCCGCTCCCACCGGTCCACCGGCGCCCGGAGGGCCCCACGGCGGCTCCGGAGCCCCGGGCTCCTCCCTCGAAGAGGGCTCCTGGCCCGAGCACGCCGAGGCCGGGCCGGGCGCGTACCCGGGGCAGGGCACCCATGCCCGTGGCGAGGAGTCCGCCGACGCCCCGGCCCCCCGGCGCGGCATAGGAGCATGGGCGCGGCGGCTCAAGGGGGGCGGCGCGAGGAGCGAGCAGGCGGCGGGCCCGGAGACCGGAGCGGGCGTCCGACGCGACACGTACGGCGCCTCCCGCGCCCCCGACGGCCCGGGCGGCCCGACGACGTACGGATCATCGGCACCCGGAGCGGGCGCGTACGGCTCCGCGGTCGGGCCCCACGACTTCCCGGGCGGCTCCCACGATCCGTCCGGCGGCCCGTCGGGCGCCGGGCACCTCGCCTCCCCGGTCTCCCCCGGCTCCCCCTTCTCCGCGCTGCCCACCGCCCCCGAGGGCACCTGGCCGGATCCGGCGGCCGTGCTGATGACCGCGCTCGGCCCCGGCCCCCGGCTCTGGGAGCGCCATCCGGAGCACCCGGAGGCGCTGGTGGTGCGGCTCGGCACGACCGACCGGGCCGAGGTGCCCGCCGTGCCGGTGACCGTGGGGCTGCGGGAGGCCGGTTCGCTGGGGCTCGCCGGTCCGCGGGCCCGGCTGGCGGGTCTTGCCCGCGCGACGGTGGCGCAGCTCGCCGCGTTGCACTCCCCGTTCGACCTGGAGATCGTCCTCATCAGCACGGACCGCTCCCGCCCGCTGGAGGAGCGGCGACGCGAGTGGTCCTGGCTGGGGTGGCTGCCGCATCTGCGCCCGACGCACGGGCAGGACTGCCGGCTGCTCCTCGCGTACGACCGTGAGCAGGCGGCCGCCCGTACGGCCGAGCTGGTGCGCCGCCTCGACGAGGGCCCCCTCGGTCCCGGCTGGCCGCATCTGGACCGGGCCTCGGTGGCCGAGGCCGCCCGCGCCCACACGGGTCCGCACACGGTGGTCGTCCTGGACGGCGACCCCGGTACGGCGGTGCTGCGCGAGACCACGGCACGGCTGGCCGGGGCGGGTGCGGCGGCCGGGATCCATCTGATCTGCCTGGCCGAGACCCCGGCCGCCTCCCCCACCTCCCCGGTGTCCGCGACGTACGAGGCCGCGTGCCGGGCGTCCATCGCCTTCCGGGAGTGCGGGGCGGTCGCGATGCTCAGCGGGGACGTCGCCACGGCGTTGCGCCTGTTGCGCACGGCGGGCGGGCAGGCCGCGGGGCACGGGACGGTGGCCGCCGTGGACGCGGTGTCGGCGGCCTGGGCCGAGCGGTTCGGGCGGGCCCTGGCGCCCCTGCGCGAGGAGGGCTCGGCCGCACTGGCCGGCCGCCCGACGACCGCGGCGCTGCCGCCGTCCGCCCGGCTGCTGGACGAGCTGGGCCTGGCCCGGGCGACGCCGGCCTCGCTGATGGCCCGCTGGGCGTCCACGGCGGAGGCCCAGCCCGGCGCCTCGGCGCCCCGGGGTGCGGCGGCCCGGGCACCCCGCCAGGAGCTGGACAGCCCCAACTCGGGGCGCACCCTCAGCGCGGGCCCGCGCGTCGGCCCGCAGCGCACCGCCGCCTCCTCCCCCCACCGCGACGCCGGCCGGGCGCCGTACCCGGCCGCGGGCGCCCCCGACCCTGACCGCACCCCGTACCCACCGCTGGACGCCCGCGACTCCGGCCGCACCCCCTACCCACCACTCGACGCCCGCGACTCGGAGCGCACGCCCTCTCTCGGCGGCCGACGCTCCGGGCCGGGGCAGGGCTCGGAGGAACGGGGCGACGGGGGCGCGCCCCAGCCCGCCGCCCACACCGGCCGGCCAATCCTCGTGCTCGGGGCGGGCCCCCGGGGGCCCCTCAGCGTCGATCTCGCCGACGAGGGGCCGCATCTGCTGATCGAGGGGCCACCGGGCAGCGGCCGCACCGAGCTGCTCCGGGCCGTCGCCGCCTCGCTGGCCTCCGCCGCCCGGCCCGACCGGCTCGGCATCCTGCTCGTCGACGGCTCCGGTAGCGAGCGGGATGAGCGCTGCGAAGGGCTGCTCCCCTGTACGGAACTGCCGCATGTGTTCACCCACCTCGTGGCGTGCGACCCGGTCCGGATGCGGGAGTTCGCGCAGGCCCTGGGCGGCGAGCTGAAGCGGCGCGCCGAGCTGCTCGGCGACCTGGACTTCGCCGCCTGGCACGAGCGGCACGCCCAGCAGGAGGGCCCGCCGCGCATCGTGGGCCAGCGTCCGCCGAGCGGCGCCGAGCGGCGGGGCGATCTGGACTCCCCGGCCAGCGGCACCCTGCGGTTGCGCACCACCGCGCGGCCCGGGGACCCCGGCCCGTCGCCGCTGCCCCGTCTCGTCGTCCTCGCCGACGACTTCGACGCGCTGGTCGCCCCGTCGCTCGGCAGTCCCGGCAGGCCGGCCGCCGGTTCGGTGGTGCGGGCGCTGGAGGCCGTGGCCCGGGACGGCGGGCGGCTCGGGGTGCACCTGGTCGCCACCTCCGCGCGCCCGGACCGCACCGAGGACACCGAGCTGGCCCGTGGCGCCCGGCTGCGCATCGTGCTGGACGCCCCGGTGCTGCCGCCGTCCCCGGACGAGCCGGCCCCCGGCCGGGGCAGGCTGGGGCATCCGGACGGCCGGGTGACGCCGTTCCAGGGGGGCCGGGTCACCGGTCGTATCCCGCGTACGGCGACGCTGCGGCCCACCGTCGTCCCGCTGGAGTGGGAGCGGATGGGCGATCCGCCGACCCGGCGCCCGGTCCGGGAGCTGGGCAACGGGCCGACCGACCTGGCTCTGCTGGCCAGCGCGTTGGAGCGCGCGGCCCGTTCGGTGAACGCGGAGCGGCTGCCGGCGCTGGTCCCGTTCCCGGCCTGACGCGACGGAGCGCGCGGCCCGTCCGGTGAACGCGGAGCGGCTGCCGTTCCCGCCTGACGCGACCACCGGCACGGCCACTCTCGCGGCCCGCCCCGCCTCCGCCGGCCCGGCCACGTCTCGACGTCCCCCCCGCCTGCCCCGGCAGGCTTCCGACATGCCCTGACATGACGTCACGAGCCGATCACGATCGGCCTGTTGGGGCCTCCGGCGGTATTGCGGGGCCCGGTCGCCCGGCGTAGGACTGTGCGCACGGACGACGTGGTCCGGGCATGTGGACGTGGCCGGACGCGTACAGAAGAGACGGGGCAGGAATGCGCACAACCTTCTCGATACGCAGGGCCGCAGTCGTGTTCGCGGCGGTCGGCGCTCTGGCGCTCACCGGCTGCGGAGGCGACGGTGACGGCAAGAAGAAGACGGACGACGGCTCCGGCACGGGCACGGACAGCGCGTCCACGGTGAACCTGCCGAAGCTGGACGGGGAGAACATCTCGGTCGCCGCGGTCTGGACCGGACCCGAGCAGGCGAACTTCACCAAGGTGCTGGAAGAGTTCGAGACGCGTACGGGCGCGAGCGTGACCTTCGTCCCGGCGCAGGACCCCATCATCAACTTCCTGGGCACCAAGATCGCGGGCAAGCAGCCGCCGGACGTGGCGATGATCCCGCAGGTCGGTGCGGTCCAGCAGGCGGCGGCGAAGAAGTGGGCCAAGCCGGTCGGACCCGAGGCGAAGGCTCAGCTCGAAAAGAACTACGCGAAGGTCTGGCAGGACCTCGGCGCGGTGGACGGCACCCAGTACGGCGTGTACTTCAAGGCCGCCAACAAGTCCCTGATCTGGTACAACGCCGCCGCGTTCGACAACGCGGGGACGAGCGAGCCGAAGACCTGGAAGGACTTCCTGACGACCGCGGAGACCATTTCCGCCTCCGGCGTCACGCCGGTCTCGGTGGGCGGCGCGGACGGCTGGACCCTGACGGACTGGTTCGAGAACGTCTACCTCTCCCAGGCGGGGCCGGAGAAGTACGACCAGCTGGCGAAGCACGAGATCCCGTGGACCGACCCGTCCGTCAAGGACGCGCTGACCACCCTGGCCGAGCTGTTCGGGAAGCCGGAGCTGATCGCGGGCGGCGCGGACGGGGCGCTCCAGACGGAGTTCCCGGCCTCGGTCACCCAGACCTTCACCGGGGGCGACCAGCCCAAGGGCGCGATGGTCTTCGAGGGCGACTTCGTCTCGGTCAACATCGCGCAGACCGAGGCGAAGATCGGCACGGACGCCAAGGTCTTCCCGTTCCCGGCGGTCGGCGCGGACTCCCCCGTGGTGACCGGCGGCGACGCGGCGGTGGCGCTGAAGGACACCAAGGGCGCGCAGGCGCTGCTGACCTGGCTGGCCTCCGCCGACGCGGCGAAGATCTGGGCCGAGGCGGGCGGGTTCATCTCACCGAACAAGGGCCTGGACCTGAAGGCCTACCCGAACGACGTGCAGCGCACGATGGCCCAGGCGCTGATCGACGCCGGTGACGACGTCCGGTTCGACATGTCCGACCAGGCACCGCAGTCGTTCGGCGGGACGCCCGGGAAGGGCGAGTGGAAGATCCTCCAGGACTTCCTGAAGAACCCGAAGGACATCGCGGGGACCCAGAAACAGCTGGAGTCCGAAGCGGTCAAGGCGTACAAGAGCTGACGCCGTGACGACAGCGACCGCGGGGGGCGCCGGAGCGGCGCCCCCCGCCGACGACACGCATCCCCGTCCGTCCCCGCCCCCGGATCCGAAGAGGCCCCGCCGGAGCGTGACCGGCACCCGCAGGGTCATCGCGGCGGCGTTCCTGCTGCCCGCGCTGGTACTGCTCGGCGCGCTGGTGCTCTATCCGATCGGGTACTCGGTCTACCGGTCCTTCTTGGACCAGGCCGGTACGGGCTTCGCCGGGTTCGACAACTACAAGGCGCTGTTCACCGACGCCACCATCGTCACGGCGGTGAAGAACAACGCGATCTGGGTGGTCTTCGCCCCGACGGTCGCCACCGCGCTCGGGCTGATCTTCGCGGTGCTGACCGAGCGGATCCGCTGGGGCACCGCGTTCAAGCTGATCGTCTTCATGCCGATGGCGATCTCGATGCTGGCGGCCGGCATCATCTTCCGGCTGGTGTACGACCAGGCTCCCGAGCGGGGTGTGGCCAACGCGGTGGCAATGGGCGTGCACGACACGTTCAACCAGTCCTCCGTCTTCCCGAAGGCGCGCCCGCTGCCCGTGCACCCGTTGGAGAAGGGTGACGGCGGGGCGTATCTGTCCAAGGAGCCGATCCGGGCGGGACAGCCGCTGCGGGTGCCGCTGATCGGCGTGGCCCCGGCGAGGATGCCGGGCGACGCACGGCCGGCGGAGGGCGCCCCCGCGGCTTCCGGAGACAAGATCGCCGGGACCGCCTGGCTGGACTTCACCCGGGGCGGCGGCGGGAAGCCGAATGTCGTCGACCCGAAGGAGCTGGGCCTGAAGGGCCTGAAGGTCGAGGCGGTGAAGGACGGGAAGGTCGTCGCCACCGCCACGGCCGGAGCGGACGGCGTGTTCACCCTGCCCGCATCGGCGGACGGGGCCCAACTCCGCCTGCCCGCAGACAACTTCCGCGAGCCGTACAACGGCGTCGACTGGCTCGGACCGTCCCTTGTGACGCCCGGGATCATCGGCAGTTACGTATGGATGTGGGCCGGGTTCGCGATGGTGCTGATCGCGGCGGGCCTGGCCGGTCTGCCACGTGAGCTGCTGGAGGCGGCCCGGGTGGACGGCGCCAACGAGTGGCAGGTGTTCCGCCGGATCACGGTGCCGATGCTGGCGCCGGTACTGGCGGTGGTCCTGGTGACGCTGATGATCAACGTGCTCAAGGTCTTCGACCTGGTGTTCATCATCGCGCCGGGCTCCGCGCAGGACGACGCGAACGTGCTGGCGCTCCAGCTGTACAGGTCCTCGTTCGGCACGGACGCGGACCTGGGGATCGGGAGCGCGATCGCGGTACTCCTGCTGCTGCTGGTGATCCCGGTGATGCTCGTGAATATCCGCCGGATCCGGAAGGAGGGACGGCGATGAGCAACGCACCGGAAGTGAACACCGCGCGTATCGGCCGCCAGAAGGCTGTCTCCCGGCAGGCGAGCGCCCCCGAAGCGCCCAAGGCCAAGCAGTCCCTCGGCGCCCGGATCGCCGCCCGCGCCGGCGGCGGGGTGATGCGGGTCTTCCTGATCCTGGTCGCCCTGTTCTGGCTGATGCCCACGATCGGCCTGCTGCTGTCCTCGCTGCGCGGGCCGCAGGACATCGCGGCGACCGGCTGGTGGAAGGTCTTCACCGCCCCGTCGGAGCTGACCTTCGACAACTACCAGCGGCTGCTGGACAATTCGACGATCACCGGCTCGCTCGTCAGCACCATCATGATCACCGTGCCCTCCACGGTGCTGGTGGTGGTGATCGGCTCGCTGGCCGGATACGCCTTCGCGTGGATGGAGTTCCCCGGCCGCGACTGGTGGTTCCTGCTGGTCGTCGGGTTGCTGGTGGTGCCGGTGCAGGTCGCGCTGATCCCGGTCTCCGAGCTGTTCGGCACCATCGGGATCTTCGAGACGACCCTGGGGGTGGTGCTGTTCCACACGGCGTTCGGCCTGCCGTTCGCGATCTTCCTGCTGCGGAACTTCTTCGCGGAGATCCCCCGCGAGCTGCTGGAGGCCGCCCGGCTCGACGGTGCGGGCGAGATCCGGCTGTTCACCCGGGTCGTGATGCCGCTGGGCGGTCCGGCGATCGCCTCGCTCGGGATCTTCCAGTTCCTGTGGGTGTGGAACGACATGCTGGTCGCGCTGATCTTCGCCGACTCCGGGTCGCCGCCGATCACCGTGGCGCTCCAGCAGCAGGTACGTCAGTTCGGCAACAACATCGACGTACTGGCGCCCGGCGCGTTCGTGTCGATGGTGATCCCGCTGGTGGTGTTCTTCGCCTTCCAGCGACAGTTCGTGACCGGAGTGATGGCGGGCTCGGTCAAGTAGCCCTCGCCACAAGGCCGTACGCCCTCGAAGGCGTACGGCTGTACGTCAACCCGAAGCGGCTCGGTTCCCCGGAACCGGGCCGCTTCGCCGTCTCCGTCCCCCGATTGCCGCGTCCGGCGTAACCCTGTCATTCCATCCGACGTTTGCGGTCTGCCTGGTTCCCGCGAACGATCGACCCATGGATGTGTAGTGCCCCGGTTCTCCGTCATCGTGCCCGCGTTCCGGGTCCAGGCGTATCTGCACGCGTGTCTGGATTCGGTGCTGGCCCAGTCCTTCAAGGACTACGAGGTCATCGTGGTCGACGACTGCTCCCCCGATGCCTGTGGGCCGATCGCCGACGAGTACGCCCGCCGGGACCCCCGTGTCACCGCACTGCACCTCCCCCGCAACACCGGCCTGGGACCGGCCCGCAACGCCGGGATGGGCCGGGCGGGCGGCGACTACCTGATCTTCCTCGACGGTGACGACACCCTGCTGCCGGACGCGCTCCAGACCATCGCCGACCGGATCGACGCGACCGGCGAGCCCGACGTCCTGATGTACGACTACGCCCGCACGTACTGGACGGGCCGCAGCGTGCGCAACGTCCTGGCCGCCCATCTCGACGAGGGCGGGCCCGACCGCTTCCGGCTGACCGACCGCCCCGAGCTGCTGCGGCTCCTCATGGTCGTCTGGAACAAGGCGTACCGCCGCGCGTTCATCGAGGCCGAGGGGTTCGCCTTCCCGCCCGGCTACTACGAGGACACCCCCTGGACCTACCCGGTGCTGATGTCGGCCGGGTCGATCGCGGTGCTGGACGCGGTCTGCGTCTCCTACCGGCAGCGACGGCGCGGCAACATCCTCTCCACCACCAGCGAGAAGCACTTCGACGTCTTCGACCAGTACGACCGGGTGTTCGCGTTCATCGACTCGCGCCCCGAACTCGCCCTGTGGCGGCCGGTGATGTTCCGCCGGATGCTGGACCACTTCTCGGCGCTGTTCGCCTCCCGGGACCGGCTGCCGCCCCACCGCCGCGCCGCGTTCTTCCGCCGGGCTGCCGCGTCCTGCCGCCGCTACCGCACCCCCGGCGCCCCGGTCCCCCGCCGCGCACTGCTGCGGCACGGCCTGTTGCGGCTCGGCGCGCGGCGCACCTATCAAGCGCTGTCGGGGGCCCAGCACCTGGGCGGCCGGCTGCGCCGGGGGGCGGCCGCCGGACGCAGGGCGGTGCGGGGCGCGGCGCTGCGGGCGCACTACCGGATCCAGTCGCGGCTGCCGCTGCGCTCCCGGGACGCGGTGTTCACCACCCGGGGCGGCGGGTACACGGGCAGCCCGGCGGCGATCGAGGCGAAGGTCCGCGAGCTGGTCCCGGGGGTGCGGACGGCCTGGATCTGCCGGCCCGGCGACGCCCACACCGTGCCGACCGGCACCCGGCGCCTCGCGCCCGGCACCTTCGCCCACGGGACGGCGCTGGCCCGCTCCGCGTACCTGGTGAACGACTCCCTCTTCGACCGGATGCTGGTCAAGCGCCGGGGCCAGGTCCTGCTCCAGACGCACGAGGGCACGCCGCTGCGGACCGTGGGCACCGATCTGCTGGACCGGCCCGCCGCCGCCCGGGGCACCGACTTCGAGCGGCTGCTGCGCTCCGTGGACACCTGGGACTTCTCCCTCTCGGCGAACCCGCACTCCACCCTCGTACGGGAGAGGGCCTATCCGTCCGCGTACACGACGCTGGAGTACGGCTCGCCGCGCAATGACGTGTACCACCGCACCGGCCCGGCCGAGGTGGCGCGGCTGCGCGAGACGCTGGGGATCCCGGCGGGCAGCACGGCGCTGCTGTACGCCCCGGCGCACCGCGACTACCGGCGGGTCCAGCGGCCCGCCCTGGACCTGGAGCGGCTGGTCCGGGTCCTGGGCCCGCAGTTCGTGGTCCTGGCCCGGGCGCCGCACCCCTCGGGCCCCGGCGGCCACCGGGCGCCGCATCCCCGGATCATCGACGTCCACGGGCACCGGTCCGTGGAGACGCTGGCGCTCGCGTCGGACGCGCTGATCACGGACTACGCGTCGCTGATGTTCGACTACGTCAACCTGGACCGCCCAGTGGTGCTGCACCTGCCCGACATCGAGGCGTTCGAGGCGGCCCGGGGCACGTACTTCGACATCACGACGTTCCCGCCCGGCATCGTGGCCCGGGGCCAGGACGAGCTGTTCGACATCTTCGCCACGGACCACTGGCGGGGTTCCCGCTCGGCGCAGCTGCGGGCCGCGTTCCGGGCCCGGTTCTGTCCCTACGACGACGGGTACGCCGCCGAGCGGGTGGTGCGGCGGGTCTTCCTCGGGGAGACGGACGGGCTGCCGCTGCCGGTGCCGTCCGCCGCGCGCCGGACGCCCGCGGCCCTTCCGGCGCAGGACGGGGCCGGGGCGAACATCAGGGGCTGACCCGGCCCCGCCACACCCAAACGCGTGCTTGCGCACGTACCCCGCGCGTCTTCAGCGTTCCAGAAACGCGAACAGCTCCTCCCAGCGGCGCAGGGTCTCCGGCTCGGAGAACCGCTGGACGCCGGACCGGGCCCGCGCGCCCATCGCGTCGCGCAGCCGGGGGTTGCCGGTGAGCCGCAGCAGCCGGTCGGCGAGGGCGGCGACGTCCCCGGCGGGGGCCAGGAGACCGTCCTCGCCGTCGCGGACGATCTCCCGTACCCCGGGCGCGCAGTCGAACGCGGCGCAGGGCACACCGCTCGCCATCGCCTCCAGCAGGGCCAGCGGGAAGCCCTCGCCCCGGGAGGACTGGACGAAGACGGACGCCTCGGCGAGGGCCCGCTCCACGTCGTCGGTGCGGCCCATCCACTCCACACGGCCGTCGAGGCCGAGGCTCGTGCACTGTTCCTTCAGCGCGGCCTCGTCCTCGCCGGCCCCGTAGACGCGCAGCCGCCAGTCGGGGCGGGCGGGGGCGACCAGGGCCCAGGTGTCCAGGAGCAGGTCGATGCCCTTCTGGTCGCTGAGCCGGCCGATGCTGGCGACGGTCCGCGCGGTGCGCGGGGAGGGCACGGCGGGGAGGCGGGAGAGGGCGTTGGGCAGGAAGCCGACGTTGTTCATGCCGTCCCCGGCCCACTGGTCGGCGTCCTCCTCGGTGAGGACGAGCCAGTGGTCGAGGTCCTTGTAGTGGTTCTTGATCCAGCGGTAGCGGTGGCTCGCGCGGGAGTAGCCGTACGACTCGTGGCTCATCCCGATGACCCGCACCCCGGTGGTGTCGGCCTCTGAGACCCATTCCATCGCCCAGACCTGGGTGACGATGACGACCGCGCCGGGGCGGGCGGTCGCGAAGATCTCCGAGAGCCGGGCGACCGCCCGCTTCTTGGAGGCGGCCCGGGCCGCCTCCTTGCGCCGGGTGGGGAGGCGGAAGCGGTCGCGGATGCCGTGGGGCGTCCAGGGGGTCGGGGGGTGGGCGGGGTAGAGGGCGGTGACGGGGTGGTCGGGCTCCGCGGGCAGCGCCATCTTGAGGTCGGAGGCGTGGATGCCAATGGTGTGGACGCGGTGGCCCTGGCCGGCGAGGAGGCGGGCGGTCTGGTGCATCCAGCCGGTGACGCCGCCGAGTTCGTCGGTGCTGTTGGAGACGATGAAGACGTCGCGGCTCATCGGCCGGCCCCCCGGTCGTGGTCGATGGTGTGGCGGGCGCCCCGGGAGGATCCGGGGGCGAAGACGGCGGCAACCGTCCTGCGGGCGGCGTCGCCCCGGTCGTAGGTCCCGAACTGCCGTGTGAAGTCCCGGCGTCGGCCGGCGTACCGGGTGTCGGACTTCTTCAGTTCCGTGAGGGTCGCGAACAGCTCCTCCTGCGTCTCGGTGACCGGCCCGGGGGCCTTCTCCCGCAGGTCGAAGTAGCTGCCGCGCTCGGCCGCGTAGGCCTCCAGGTCGGGGGCGAACAGCACGACGGGCCGGTCGAGGAGGACGAAGTCGAACATGATGGAGGAGTAGTCGGTGACCAGCACATCGGTGAGGGCCAGGATCTCCTGGACGTCGTGGTGGCGCGATACGTCGACAACGGTGCCGGGCGGACAGAGCGGCAGCCGGGCGGACTCCAGGTAGTGGGCGCGTACGAGCAGCGTGTGGGTGTCACCGAACCGCTCCGCGAACTCCCGTACGTCCAGCAGGAGCCGGGCCCTGCGCTGCTTTCCCGGCCCGCCCCGGAACGTGGGGGCGTACAGCACGGTCTTCCTGTGGTCGTCCAGCCCGAGCGCCCCGGCCAGCGGCGGGCGCGGCAGCCGTCCCTCGGTCTCGGCCCGGTCGCGCTCCGCGATCAGGGCGTCGTTGCGCGGGTAGCCGGTGCGCAGGAGCCGTTCCTCGGGCAGCCGGTAGGCGCGGGCGAGGGTGTTCACGTCGTGCTCGGAGCGGACGAGGAAGTGGTCGAAGCGGTCCACGGCCTGCTGGAGCCGCACGCGCTGGGGGGCGTTCTGGAGGCGCACGCGCCGCTCGTCGAAGCCCATCCGCTTGTACGCGGAGCCGTGCCAGGTCTGGAGGTACGTGGTGTGCCGGGGCTTGCGCAGCTGCTGCGGGAAGCCCTGGTTGTCGACCCAGTACTCGGCGCGGGCCAGCGCCCACAGGTAGCGCCAGGACCAGCGGCGTACGAGGCGGGCGTCGTCCGGGAAGCCGGCCGGTGAGGGGTCGTAGGACCAGGTGGCACGGAGCTTCAGGCCCTGGCGGCGGATCTCCTCGTAGAGGGCGCGCGGGCTGTCGCCGTAGCAGGTGCCCATGTGGCTTTCGAGGACGACGGAGCCCCGGCGCACGGGGAGCCGGGTGAGCCAGGTGTTGTAGACGGGGACCTTGAAGCCCCGGGAGCGGTAGCGGTCCCGGCGCACCCGCAGGGACCGGACGAGGAGCTTCGCCTTGCGGGCGGGCCGGAAGCGGGTGGCGTAGCGGACCAGGCGGTGGGTGGTGCGGGCGGGGCGGCGGCGGGCGGTCAGCCGGAGCGCGAAGTGGTCCTTGAGCGTGATGTAGGGCTCCCAGGTGTCCGCGGCGAGCGGTCCGAGCCGGGGCCAGGCGGGGAACCGGAGGGACCCTTCCACCTGGTCCTGCGGGGCGAACAGATCGCTGACGGAACGGGGCCCGTCGGGGCCCCCCGCGGTCACGGTCAGCCGCGCGTCCCACGCCGTGTCGCGGGCGCCGACGGGGCGCAGGCGGCGCGCGACGTCGGCCCGCGCGCGCCAGCTGATCCCGTTGCCGTCGTGCCGGATCTCCTCGACCGGGAACGCGACGGCGCGCGCCCCGCCCCGGGCCCGGAACTCCAGGGTAGCGGTGAGAGGGGCGTCGGGGGCCGGGCCGCCGTGGCCGGGCAGCACGAGGCGGCCTTCCAGCAGCAGGCGGCCCCGGTCGGCGGCGACGCGGGTGAGCCGGTTCATCAGGCGCGCGTCGCCGAACGTGCGGTACTGGTGGCCGAGTTCGGTGACGTCGACGCCCGGCCCTTCCGGGCCGCCGCCCCAGATCGCCCGGCCGTCCGCGCCCGTGGTCAGCGGCGCGCACACGGTGGCGGGCCTGCTCAGCGCGTACGCCGCGGTGAGGACCCCTTCGGCGTCGCCCCGGGCCAGCAGGCGCACGGCGACCTGTTCCAGCGGCGGCAGGTCCGCCAGGCCGTCCCGGAAGGAGCCGGTCAGCGCACGGGAGGCGGCCGCGGCGACGCGGTCGCGACGGGCGGCGGGCAGGTGGGGGAAGGACCGGGCGAGCGGCACGAGGTGGTCGCGGGCGAACGCCTTCTCCCGTTCCTCGCGCAGCTCGGACAGGCCGCGCGCGAGGAGGGTGTTGGCGACGCGGCGGTGCGCCTCGACCAGGGCGGCGAGGTCGCGGGCCCGGTCGGGGACGGCCCGGTTGGTCACGATCAGCCGGCGGACGAGGGCGATCCGGCCGACCGCCGCGGCGGCGAGCGGGCCGAAGAGGATCTCGCCGTGCGTCAGGTCCTCCTCGTACCGCAGCCCGTGCCGCCTGGCGGCCTCGCGGCGCAGGCAGAATCCGGTCACCAGGGCGTCCCTGACGACGAGTTCGGGGGCATCGGTGAAACGGGTGAGGGTGCGGGAGCGGGCGTACAGCCCGCCCTGCCAGGACGGCTCCCGCTCCTTGCCGCTCTCGTCCGCGACCCGGCTCCAGCGGCCGGCGATCAGGTCCGCGCGGCTGGTCTCGCCCGCCTGCCAGAGGTTGCGGCAGGCGTGGAGCTGGAGGCGTTCGCCGGCGGCGAGGACCAGGACGTACCGGCCGGCCGCCGCGTCCAGGCCCGCGTTGCGCAGGGCTCCGGTGGTGCGGACGGCCGGGTCGGCGTGGAGGAGGCGGACCCGCCCGGGGGCCCGGTCGGCCAGGACCCGGGCGGCGGTCCGGACGGCCGGGGCGGCGGTGGAGGCGAGGACCACGACGGCCTCGGCCCCGCGCAGCGACTGGCCGAGCACGGACTCGACGGAGGCACGCAGGGCGTCGGCGCCTCCGGGGCCCTCGTTGTCCCCGCCCCCGGTGATCACACAGCTGAAGTCGCTCATGCCTGCTCCCCCTTGAGCATCCGGTCGACGACCCCGGCGGCGGCGGTCCCGTCGTCGAGGTCGCAGAACGCCTCCCGGAACCGCTCGTACGCCCCCCGGTGCCCGGCGGTCGCGGCTTCCGGGTCGCGCAGGGCCGCCACGATCCCGGCGGAGTCGGGGATCAGGGGCCCGGGGGCGCGCTGCTCGAAGTCGAAGCAGAAGCCGCGCAGGGTGTCGCGGTAGTGGGCCAGGTCGTGGGTGTGGAAGAGCATCGGGCGGCCGGTCTGCGCGAAGTCGAACATGATCGAGGAGTAGTCGGTGACCAGGACATCGCTGACCAGCAGCAGTTCGGCGACGTCCGGGTGGCGGGAGACGTCCCGGACGAAGTCGGTGTCGGGGACGCTGCCACCGACGAGGTAGTGGCGGCGCACCAGCAGGACGTGGTCCTCGCCGAGGCTCTTCCGGGCGTGCTCCAGGTCGAGTTGGAGGTCGAACCCGTGGCGCCCGCCCTGCCGTTTGCGGTCCTCGCGCCAGGTGGGGGCGTACAGGATCACGCGACGCCCCTCGGGGAGCGCGAGCCGTTCGCGTACGGCGGCGGCGACCTTGTCCCGGTCGGGGGCGTACAGCAGGTCGTTGCGCGGGTAACCGCACTCCAGGACCTCGCCGGAGTAGCCGAAGGCGCGGCGCATCACGGGGGTGGAGAAGCTGTTCGGGGAGACGAGCACGCTCCACTGGGCGGACCGGTGTTCCATGGACGCCATGTACGCGGCGTCGGCGTGCGGGGTGCCCGCGAGGTCACGGCCGATGCGTTTGAGCGGGGTGCCGTGCCAGGTCTGGACGACGGTCTGGCCCTCGGCCCGCTCGAACCACTCGGGCAGGTGGGTGTTGGTGACGATCCACCGGCTGCGGGCCAGCGCCTCGTACCAGTCGGCGCTGTGCAGGGCGATGGGGCGGACCCCTTCGGGCACGGCCGCCTGCTGGTCGCGCACCACCGACAGGTGCTCGATGTCCCGCCCCCGGGCCGCGAGTTCGCGGTGGACGGCGCGGGGCGAGTCGGAGTACTGGCGGCCGTCGAAGCTGGAGTAGAGGACTGCGGGGCGCAGTTCGTCGGCCGTGGCCGTGCGCAGTCCGGCGTACCGCTCGCGCTGGAGCCGCTGCCCGTGCGGCCCCCGCTCACCGACGGGGAGGGCGGAGGCCGACTCCAGGACGAGCCGGTCCTGGTGGCGCCGTTGGAGGGTGAAGTCACGGCGGTCAGCGTTCAGTTGCATGGGCAGGGCGGAGTACAGGGGGGAGTTCGAGCGAAGCGGTCGGTAGGCCTCCGGGTCCCGCTCCCCCGGCTCGCGCAGGAAGAGGTACCAGCGCCCTTCGGCGAGCGGCAGCCTCCCGCCGGGTCCCTCGACGGCGGCGGGTGTGATCACGGCGCGGAAGCCGTCGCCGTCCCCCCGTTCCAGGCCGAGGACCACCTCCTCGCCGTGGCCGCTGTGGCGCAGGACGAGTTCCCGGAAGGCGCCCGTGGGCTCGGGGAAGGTCCCGTCGAGGACGAGGGCGCCCGGCTCCTCCCGGGCGGCGGAGGTGACGACGGGCTGGACGGGCCGGTCGGTGAGCACGAGGTCGCCCGAGGGGTTGGGGGCCGCGTACAGCTCACGGCCGCCGGGCAGTGGGTAGCGCCCGTCCTGGCCGTCGGTCCGGGCCGCCACGGTCAACGGCTTGCCCTCACCGACGAGTTGGACGCCCCAGCTGTCGTCCTGCCCCCGGAAGGCGCTGAGCGGGATGTCCGCCGCCCGGGAGCCGAGCGAGCCGCGCAGGGCGAACTCCCGCGTCTCCTTGGTGCGCCACTCGGTGAGCCGGAGGGCGACCGGCCCGGCGTCGCCGAGGATCTTCACCTCCAGGCGCACGGCGTCCTCGACCGCCGACTGCCCGGTCAGGACGGCCGCGACGCGTTCTGCGCGCAGCTCCAGCTTGTTGCCGGAGAGGACGGGGACGATACGGGTCCGCTCGTCGGTGTACGTCACGGCGGGCGGGGCCGGGGTGGAGACGAGCCGCATGGGGCCCCGGCGCGGCCGGCCGGCGCCGACGACGACGGCCTCCAGCTTCCACGTCGTACGCCCGCCGCTCACCTTCCCGGCGAGTCTGCGCGGATCGACGACGGCGGTGAACCCGGCGCGGTCGTAGCGGTGCAGGGAGCGGCCGGAGCGGGCGGTGGCCTCGTCGCCCGGGACCGGGCGGGTCCGCAGGGGGATCAGCCGCTTCCCGGAGCGCAGCCAGCCGAGCCGGACCGGGCCGCCCGGGGCGTTCCGTACGTAGGCGTGGCCGGTCAGGTGCAGCAGCCCGTCCCGCCAGACGGCCTCGGTGAGGTGGGCGTGGACGGGCAGGTCGGTGGAGGTCAGTGCGGTCGTGGCCGGCGGCAGGGGGGCGCGGACGGCGGGGTGGTGGGCTCGGGGGCGGAGCACTCCGGTGACGTGGAAGGTGTCCCGGTCCTTCTTCTCGTCGGCGAGGAGGGCGAGGAGTTCGGGCAGCCGGCGTTCGCGGATGAGCTGCCACTTGACCCGCAGGTGCAGGGGCAGTGAGGCGAGGACGTCGGAGTCGACGGTGGCGGCGAACGCGCCCGCGTGCTCCAGGAAGGCTTCGTGGAACTCCGCGTCGCCGTCCTGGAGCGCCTCGATGAACAGCCACAGGTCCCCGGAGAGCGCGTGGGCGTCGTAGCGGCGCTTGGCCCCGGCCAGGTCGGGCCGGGCGGCGAGGAAGCGGCTGACGGTGGTGACGGCGGTGACCCGGTCGCGGATGCCCCGGGGCACGGCCCGCCGGGTGGTGATCGAGCCGTCGCGGTCGCGCCAGTGGTAGACGGGCTCCTCGACGACGTCGACCGAGCGGGCCAGGAAGTGGGCGGGCAGGACGACGGCGATGTCCTCGTACAGCACCCCGGTGGGGAAGGCGAAGGCGTGCTCGTCCCAGAAGGTGCGCCGGAAGACCTTGTTGCAGGCGATGCGGTCGCCCAGCAGGGCCCAGTCCCGGGTGACGTGAGTGGCCCGCCGGGCTTTCTCCATCGGCTTGCGGAACATCGGGGACTGTTCCAGATCCCCGCCGGCCCGCAGCCGGAGCACGTTGCCGGTGGCGAAGTCGGAGCCTGAGGCGTCGAGTTCGGCCAGCATGCGGGCGTACGCACCGGGCGGTACGACGTCGTCACTGTCGACGAACGCCAGGAACTCCGCGCCGGGATCGGCCTCGCGGATCCCGGCGTTGCGGGCCGCGCCGAGCCCGGCGTTCTCCTGCCGGATCAGCCGGAAGCGCGGGGCTCGGTCCACGAACTCCTGGGCGAGGGCGGGGCCGTTGTCCGTGGAGCCGTCGTCGACGAGGACGACCTCCAGGTCCGGCATGGTCTGCTCGGCGAGCGAGGACAGGCAGGCACCGAGGTACTCCTCGACGTTGTAGAGGGGGACGACGACGGTGAGACGGGGTGCCATCGCGGCGCACGATCCTTCCGGGCGGACGACATCAGGGGCAATGAGCTTCGGGGGCTTGAGGCTTGGGGCTTGGGGAGCTTGAGGCTTGGGGCTACGGGGGCTTGGGCTTCGGGGCGTGGGGCCCGTCGGTGGCCATGGGGTACAACCCGCGCCGGAAGGACGGGTCACCCGAGGGGGCCCGTTCGGGTGACCCGGAGGGCGGAGTCGCGCACCCCGGGGGCGTACCGGGAGCACGTTCGAGCCCCGTACCGGAAGGGCACGGGGCTCGGTGCTCGGCGCTGCCGTGAAGGGCTCGCGTCAGGGCTTCACGGCGATCCGGCCCTCGTCCATCCGCAGCAGCAGCAGCCGCTCACCGGTCTTGTCGAGGAACTCGTCGACCGCCTGCCGCGATCCCTGCCAGTAGCCGTAGTCGTCGATGAGGAGCACCCCGCCAGGGACCAACCGGGAGTACAGATGCTCCAGTTCGTGCTTGGTGGAGGCGTACCAGTCGGTGTCCAGGCGCAGGATGGAGATCTGCTCGGGGGCCTGCGCGGGGACGGTGTCCTCGACCCGGCCCTGGACGTAGTGGACGCGCTCCTTCGGGTACGGGACGGTGTCGAAGCCCGCCTTGACGTCCTCCAGCGAGGCGACCGCCCAGATCGGCCGGTCCTTGCCCTGGGCGTCCAGCAGCTCCTGGGCGGGCCGCCCGTCGCGCCGCAGATCCTCGGCGGTGGGCGGGGTCATGCCCTCGTACGTGTCGAAGAGGTACAGGTCGCGCTCGGTCTCCCCGACGGAGAGCAGGGTCCGGGCGCAGGCCTGCATGGAACCGCCCCGCCAGACCCCGCACTCGACGATGTCACCGGGGATGTCGTGCCGGGCGATGTGGCGGGTGGCGAGGATGAAGGCGTTGAGCCGCTCGGGCGAGGTCATCGAGTACGGCTTGACCGCGCGGATGATGTCCTTCGCCTCGTCGTCGTAGTCGGCCGGGAACCCGGGCGCGGGCTTCTTCGCCTTGGGTTCCGGAGCCGTTACGGGGGCGGGTGCGGCGGTGGGATCCGGCGCGGGAGCGGTACGGGCGGCGGGCACCGTGACGCGCCTGAGCTGGTAACCGGTGAGCTGCTGAAGGACGCCGTTGACGGCGTTGCGCCAAGCCATGCCCCGGGACAGTACGCGCGGTTTGTGCCGCATGTCATCTTTCGTCAACCTGCCATTGATCGGGGCGGGTCCTGTTCGAGCGAGGGCTCCTGCGCGGGCACGGTCCCGGGGCGTCCGCACGCCTCACGGCCGTCCAGCGGCCGGGGCAGCGGCACGCCGTCCACGCCGCCGACCCTGTTCGCCCACCACACCGCCAGCTCCCGTACGGCGAACATGGTGAGGCGCGGGTAGCGGGCCGGCTTGCGGAAGACGCCGACGGAGTCGCCCCAGTAGGCGGCCTTCTTGTCGATGGCCCGGTAGTCGTGCCAGATGCCCTTGCGCGGCGGGAAGTCGGTGTAGGCCTCGCGCAGTTCGAGCCGTGAGTGGGCGGCGAGCGCGCGGAACCCGTCGGGGTAGTAGCGCCAGCAGTCCTGTGCGTCGTGGACGTGGCCGCGCGAGGGGGCGGTGATGAACGCGTGTCCGCCCGGCTTCAGGATCCGGGCGATCTCCAGCATCGACGCCCAGAAGAACGGGATGTGCTCGAACGCCTGCCCGGACAGCACGACATCGGCACTGTTGGAGCGGGCGGGGATGCGGTACGGCTTCTTCATCACCGCGTCGACGTTGGGGCCGTCCTGCACGTCGACCCCGAAGTAGTCGATGGGGTGGTCGGCGAGGAGAGCCCGGTGGGTACGGGTCTGCTTGCCGGAGACGCGCGACCCGAGGTCGACGACGCGGTAGACGCCGGTACGGGACGCGCCTCCAGCAGCCCTTCCGGCAGCTCCTTCGACAGGCCCTTCGACAGGCCCTTCGACAGGCCCTTTGGCAGGCCCTTCGACGGGCAGGTACTCCTTGATGCAGAGTTCCATCTGCTCGTAGGCGGACCGGTGCATGGACGACTCCCAACATGGCGGGGCGAGCGGGCTGTTGGGCACAACGACCGCGCGGCGCGGAGGAACCGGCACGGGTGGAACACCTTGAGCCATTCGGGTGGCGGGGACGAGCAGGCCCGGTCGGGGCGGGCCCCGCGTCACAGGGCCGGGGCGAAGAACCGCCGCACGACGCGTTCCGCCGCGCGCCCGTCGTCGTACGGGCAGAACCGCTCCCGGAACGCGGTGCGCAGGACGGCCGCCTCAGGTGACCGCCACGCCCCCGTCCGGAACACCTCGGCCAGCTCGGCCGGGGTGGCGGTGACGGGGCCGGGGGTGTCGCCGGGCCGGCCGGAGAGCAGGTCGAAGTACGTCCCGCGCGTGGCCCGGTAGGTGGCCCAGTCGGGGGCGTGGACGACGATCGGGCGGTCCAGGCAGGCGTAGTCGAAGATCAGGGAGGAGTAGTCGGCGATCAACGCGTCTGCGGCCAGGCACAGTTCCTCGACCCGGGGATGCCCGGTGACGTCGACGACCCGCGCCGCCCCCGTCGCGCCGACCCCGACGGACCGTCCGTAGAAGTAGTGGGCCCGCACCAACACCACGTACTGCGACCCCAGTTCGCGCGCCACCCACTCCGCGTCGAGATCGGGCACGAAGCCGTCGCGGTAGTCGCGGTGGGTCGGGGCGTAGAGAAGGGCGGTCTGCCCCTCGGCGATGCCCAGTTCGGCTCGGATCCTCGCGATCTCCTCGGCGGTGGCGGTGGCGTGGACGTCGTTGCGGGGGTAGCCGAGGTCGAGCCGTTCGTACCGGCCCGGATAGACGCGGTCCCAGACCTCGGTGCTGTGCGGGTTGGCGGAGAGGCTGAAGTCCCACTGGCCGACATGGGCGAGGATCTTGGCGAAGTCGGTCTTCCGGGCGAGGGCGGGGTACGCACGCTGGTCCAGCCCCATGGTCTTGAGCGGGGTCCCGTGGTGGGTCTGGAGATAGCGCTGACCGGGCCGCTTGGTGAAGCCGCCGGGAAAACTGGAGTTGTTGACCAGGTAGGTGGCGGTGGCCATGGCCCGCCAGTAGGGGCGCGAGCCCTCGATGACGTACGGCACGCCGGCCGGCATCCGGTCGCGGTGCCGGGAGGAGACGACCCACACGCCCCGGATGTGCGGGACCAGTTCGCGGGCCTTGGCGTGGATCGCGGCGGGGTTGCAGGCGACGCCCCGGTTCCAGTACGCCCCGTAGACGGCGAGGTCCGGGTCGAGCGGGCGGTGCAGGTCGGTGCGGTAGGCGGCCCGCATGGCCTGGCGACGCAGGAACCGCTTCACGGAAGCTCGGGTGGGCATGGCAGCCGAGCGTAATCGCGGGCCGGGACGGTCGAGGAGCCGCGTTCACCCGTTCGGGTCAGCGCCGGTGACCCCGGGTCCCGCCCCCTGTTGACCAGGACATGAAGCCACCACTGCCACCCCTCCTCAGCGTCGTCGTCCCCGTCCACAACGTCGAGACCTACCTCGGGGACTGCCTGCGGTCGGTGGCGGACCAGACCCTCGAAGCGATCGAGGTGGTCATGGTCGACGACGGTTCGACGGACGGCAGCGCCCGGATCGCGGCCGAGTTCGCCGCCCGGGACAGCCGCTTCCGGCTGGTGCGGCAGCGGAACGCCGGTCTGAGCGCCGCCCGCAACACCGGCGTCCGCCACACCACCCCCGCCGTCCCCTATCTGGCGTTCGCCGACAGCGACGACATCGTGGTGCACGACGCGTACGAGCGGATGACGGCCTCGCTGGAGGCGACCGGTTCCGATCTGGTGACCGGCAATGTGTGGCGGCTGACGGGGCAGGGTCGGCAGCAGGCGTGGCAGTACCGCTGGCTGACGGCCACCCGGCCCCGCACCCACATCACCCGGGACCCGCGCCTGCTGGCCGACCGGGTGGCGTGGAACAAGGTGTTCCGCCGCTCGTTCTGGGACGCGCACGGCTTCGCCTTCCCCGTGGGCAAGCTGTACGAGGACACCCCGGTGATGATCCCCGCGCACCATCTCGCCCGGTCCGTCGACGTCCTGCACGAGCACGTCTACTACTGGCGGGTGCGGGAGGGCTCGATCACCCGGCGGCGTACGGACGTCACGGGTGTACGGGACCGGATCGCCGCGTGCGAGCAGGTCAGCGCGTTCCTGGGCGGCCGGGACGCGGCACAGCGGCGGGCGTACGACACGTCCTGTCTGCGGGATGACTTCGGGTACTTCCTCGACGGCCTGCCGATGGGTGGCGAGGCCTACCGGTCGGCGTTCCTGGAGGCCGCCGGGGCCTTCGTCGACCGGGCGGGACCCGGCGCGCTGAAGGGGCTGCCGGTGGAGCTGCGCATCAAGTGGTCGCTGGTGCGGGAGCGGCGCCTGGAGGAGCTGCTGGCGGTCCTCGCCTTCGAACGGGCCAACGGAGCGGGCACCTTCGCGGTCGAGGGGCCCCCGGGGCGGCGGCGGGCGGTGTACCCCGGGGTGCGCGGCGCGAGCGCCCGGCTCGCGCGCACGGACGTCCCCGCCGTGGCGCGGCTGCTGGAGGCGCGCTGGGGCGCGGACGGGAGGCTGCGGCTGCGCGGGTACGCGTATCTGCGCAACCTTCCCGCCGCCTCCGCCCGGCAGCGGCTCACGGTGGGGATGGTCCGGGCGGAGCGGGGCCGGCAGGTGCGCCCGGTGCCGGTGCGTTCCGTGTGCACGCCCGAGGCGACGGTGAACTCCGGTCAGGAGCTGCACGGCTACGACCACGCGGGCTTCGAGATGGTCCTCGACCCCGACCGGCTGCCCGCGACGGCGGACGGCGGCGGCTGGCTGGTCGGCCTGGTCCTCGCCGCGCCCGGGGCGGTACGTCGGGTGGCGGTGCGCGCCCCGGACGCGGGCACGGACCAGCCGCTCGTCCACGACCTGGGCGACGGGCGGCGGGCGGTGCTCGATTACCGGAGCGGCCGTCTCCGGCTGACCGTCTCGCGCCTGCGAGCACGGGCCGAGGGGCACCGGACCGCCGACACGGAGGGGGCCCCGCTGGAACTCACGGGCCGGTACTTCGGCGCGAGCGGGAGCAGGCCGACGGCACTGGTGCTGACGCGCGAGGGGACCGAAGAAGGCGCGGAGCGTTCCTGCCCGGTGGAGTACGAGGAGACCGCCGGGAACGGGGAGCCAGGCGGGGTGCGTGGGGCGGACGGGGGCCGAGGGTCCGACGAGGCCTGTGCGGCGGGTGGGGACGGGAAGCCGGACCGGGTGCGCGGGGGGGACGGGGACGGGAAGCCCGACGAGGCCCGGGAGGCGGGCCCGGACGCGAAGCCCGGCGAGGCCCGTGCGGCGGGCCCGGACACGAAGCCCGACGAGGGCCGGGAGGCGGGCCGGGTGGACGAGGCGGGTGCGGCGGGCGGCGGGCGCGGGCCGGACGGGGTCGGGTTCACGGTCCGGGTGCCGCTCGCCGACCTCGCCGGCGCCCCGCCCGCCCCGCACCGGGCCCCCCGCGAGGTCGAGACGGCGGGCGGGCAGCGCTGGCGGGTCCGGCTGCTGCTCGCCGACGGCTCCCGCGTCCCGCTGCCCGCCGCCCCGGACCTGCCGCCGCCCGCGTGCGCGGACCCGGCGGGCGACCTGGTGCTGGACCTGGCGGCGCCTCCGTACGCGGACCGGGTGGAGTGCACGCCGGAAGGGGGCCTGCGCGTCTCGGGGACGTACGTTCGCCCCGCTCCGGGGACGTACGGCCCGGCCGCGACGAGGACGTACGGTCCGCCCGCTCCGGGGACGGCGACCGCGCCGGTCGGCCGGCTCGTCCTGCGCCACGAGACCCTGCACGAGACGGTCCCGGTCGCGGGGGCCCGCGTGGAGCCCGCCACGGCAAGCAGCGAAGGGACCGACGCGGAACCCGGCGCGGGAAGCGCCACAGGAACCGACGCACGCCCCCTCGCGGAACCCGTCACGGAAAGCACCGACGGAACCGGCACACACACCGGCACACACATCGACGCGGAGACCGACACACAGACCGACGCGGAGACACGGGCGGGCCGGTTCTCCGCGCTGATCGCCCCGCCGCTCCCGGAAGGCCGCTGGGAGGTCCGCCTGGACGGCCGGCCCGTACGCGTCCTCGGCTCGGCGGCCCGGCGGCTCCCCCGCGGCGGAGCCGAGAGCGCCCTGCGTCCGGAGCGGCGGCACGGCGACCGGCTGTCCGTCGTCGCGGGGCCGGATGCGCAAGCGGAGGCGGCCGGGCGGAGCGCGTACGGCAGGCGCCTCCTGCGCGCCGCGCACTACCGCGACGGGCGCACGCGCCTCCCGCTCCGCGACACCGTCCTCTACGCGGGCGGCGACTCCCCGCGCGCCGTCCACGCCGAGCTCGTGCGCCGGGGCACGGAGACCGAACACCTGTGGGTCACCGGTACCACCCCCGGCCGCACCACCCACGTTCCGCCCGGCGCGCGGGTCGTCCCCGTGCACAGCGTCGCCTGGTACGAGGCGCTGGCCCGCTCCCGCCGGATCGTCACGGACGAACAGCTGCCCGAGTGGTTCGAGCGGCGGCCGGGGCAGACGGTCGTCCAGACCTGGCACGGCACGCCGCTCGGCCGCTTCGGCGGGTGCCTGGCCGACACCCTCTACGCCGACCACCAGTACCTCGCCACCCTGCCGCGGCGGTCGGCCCAGTGGTCGGTGCTGGTCTCCCCGAGCCGCTTCGCGACCCCGTGGCTGCGCCGGTCGCTGGGGTACGAGGGGGAGGTGCTGGAGGCCGGGTCACCCGCCAACGACGTGCTGTTCCCGCCCGACCGGGACAAGGCCGCCGAGGAGGTCCGGCGCGGGCTGGGGATCCCGGAGGACCACCGCGTCGTGCTGTACGCCCCGACCTACCGCGACCACCTGGCCCATCCCCCGGCCGCGTCCGCCGACCGCACGTCCCCCGGCCCGTACCGCTGGGACCCGGCACTCGACCCGGCCGCCCTGGCCCGGGCGCTCGGCCCCCGCCACACGGTGCTGGTACGCCGCCACCCCCGGGTCACCGGCAGCGTCCCGGCCGGGCCGGGCGTGCTCGACGTCTCGCACCACCCGGGGGCGGCCGGGCTGCTCCTGATCGCCGACGTCCTGGTCACGGACTACGCGGGGCTGATGTTCGACTTCGCGCTGACGGGCCGGCCGATGCTCTTCCACACGTACGACCTGGAGCACTACCGCGACACCGTGCGCGGCTTCTGCCTGGACTTCGAGACCCGGGCGCCGGGGCCGCTGCTGGTCACGACGGACGAGGTGGCCCAGGCGCTGCGCGACACCGGGTCGCTGGCGGCCCGGCACGCCGACGCCTACGAGAGCTTCCGCCGCGACTACTGCGATCTGGACGACGGCGGCGCGGCGGCCCGGGTCGCGGACCGACTACTGGCGAACCCGAACGCGAACACGGCCCGAGGGCGCCGGGAAGCCGGGCCCGGAATCCCTCGGACGGGTGGCGGCGGGGAGAGCGGGCCCGCCGCACGGAACCCATGAGGCGTGCCCCTCTTCTCCGCTGCTTCCTCCGCCCCGTCCCCCGACGCCCCGCCCTCCGGCCTCCCGCCCGCCACGACCGGTGGCGACGGGGCCGACGGAACGGCCCGGCCGCCGCTGTGGCTGCCGTCGCCGTACCTCGTGCTGGGCGGCCTGCTGTGGGCGGTGCTGTCGGCGGCGGCCTGGCAGGTTCCGCTCTGCTGCGAGGCCGGGCTCCAGGCGGCGGTCGTCGAACGGCTGCGGGTGAACCTCCTGCACCCGGCGTTCCCGATGACCGACCTGCCCGCCGTGGCGAGCGCGCACTACTCCCCGTACGCACTGCTCCAGGGAGTCGCCGCCCGCGCCACCGGGCTCTCGGGACCGTCCGTCGTCGCGGTGGCCGCGTCGGTGAACCTGCTGCTCCTGCTCACCGGGATCGGCCGGCTCACCCGGCTGCTGACGCCGAACCGCTGGGTTCCGGTTCTCGTGCTGGTGCCACCGGCCCTGATCCACTGGGCGGATCCCGCCCGTTGGAGCGCACCGAGCACGTTCGCGGTCGCGGTCACCCTGCACCTGTGGGCGTGGACCGGCCGCGTGGCCGCCCGGACCGCCCGCCCCGGCGATCCGAAGCCCGGCCGGACGCCCCGGTGGGCGGAGGCGGCCGGGATCGGGGTACTGCTCGGGCTCGTCCTGCTGGTCCACCCGCCGACGGCGATCGGCGCGGCGATCGGGTGTGTCGCCCTGATCGCGGTCCGGACGCGGACCCGGATCCGGCCGACCGTGTGGCGGTGGGCGTTCGCCGTCGGGTGCGCGGTGGCCGTCGCGGCGCTGTGGCCGTACTACAACGGGCTGACCGCTCCGCGCACCCCCGTCGAGGGCCGGACCACGGGCCCGCCGGCGGCCGAGGGGGTGCGCGCGGCCGGGGAGCCGTACGCCTGGGCGACCGCGTACGTGCCGCCGGGCGAGGTGGTCCTGACGGACAGCCGCCCGGCGATGTACGCGCTGGCCGGGCACGGGGCGTACGTGCTGGCCGACGCGCTCCCGGACGCGGGTCTCGCGCGCGCGGAGCGGCGGGAGAGGAGCCGGGCGGTGGCCGCCTACCTCGACGCGTCGACGCCGCAGGCCCGGCGGGACGGGATCACCGCACGCTACGGGGTGCGGTGGCTGCTGCTGACCCGCTTCCAGCGCCTGCCCGAGAACACGACGATGCTGGCGTTCAGCCCGGCCACGGGCGAGGTGCTGGCGCGGGTACCGGCGGGCTGAGCGTCATCAGCCGTGCTTGAGGGCTCAGCCGTACTCGCGGGCTCAGCCGTGCTTGAGGGCAGCGACCGCGGAGGCGGCCAGATCGTCCAGGTAGCCCTTCGGCAGTTCGCCGCGGACCACGACGAGCCGCCAGTACAACGGCCCGACGATCAGATCGAGCGCCCGGTCGGGGTCGCTGCCCTCGGGCAGTTCTCCCCGGGCCACCGCCTCCCTCACGACCACGGCGGCGACACCCTGCTGCTGGTCCAGGAGCGCTGCCTTGATCGCCTCGGAGATCTCCGGATTGCGGGCCGCCTCCACCAACAGATCCGGGATGACCTGCGAGGCGACCGGGTGGCGCAGGGCGTACGCGGCCAGTTCCAGGACGGCGCGCACGTCCCCGTACAGCGAACCGGTGGCCGGGGCGGGCATTCCCTGCGCGGCGACGGCCGCGACCAGGTCGAGGACGAGCGCCAGTTTGGACCTCCAGCGCCGGTAGACGGCGGTCTTGCCGACGCCCGCACGCCGGGCGATGCCCTCGATGGACATCCGGGCGAACCCCACCGCGGCGAGTTCCTCGAAGACGGCGGCGCGGATGGCGTCGGTCACGTCCTCACGCAGGACGGCGGCGCCTGCGGGGGCACGGCGGCGGGTTCCCCGTTCGGTGGTCATGGCCCGCATGATAGTCGGCCGCGACGAAACGGTTGCGTTGCGACGTAGAAGCGTCCTACTCTCAGCGTTACGACGATACGGTCCCGTCCCAACGAGGGCGTCCCCACGGGACCGTATCGTTCCGTCGCCGTACTGCCCCACCGCCCCACACCCCACCGCCCCACCGCCCCACCGCCCCGGCGTTCCGCGTTCCGGCGTTCCGGCGATGTCCCCCTCCCGCTTCCATCGAAAGCGATCGTTCGTGGTGAGCCAGACAGCAGCTCCGCCGTCCCCGATGAGCGCCCCCGCCCAGGACGTCCCCACCTACGCACCCGGTGAGCTGGCCGCCCTGGCCGCCCGGCACGGCCTGACGGTCAGTGGCGCCCGGCCCTCGCTGCCCTCCTACATCCGGCAGCTGTGGGGGCGGCGGCACTTCATCGCCGCGTTCGCGACGGCCAAGCTGACCGCGCAGTACAGCCAGGCGAAGCTCGGCCAGATCTGGCAGGTCATGACGCCGTTGCTGAACGCGACGGTCTACTACTTCATCTTCGGCGTCCTGATGAACACCAAGCACGGGGTGGAGGACTTCGTCCCGTTCCTGGTCACCGGGGTCTTCATCTGGACGTTCACCGCCAGCTCGATCACCGCGGGCACGCGGGCGATCAGCGGCAACATCGGTCTGGTGCGGGCCCTCCACTTCCCGCGCGCCTCCCTGCCGGTGGCCCTCGCCCTCCAGCAGTTGCAGCAGCTGCTGTTCTCACTCGGCGCACTGACCGTGATCCTGCTGGTGTTCGGCCAGTACCCTCGCCCGTCCTGGCTGCTGGCCGTCCCGGCGCTCGCGCTCCAGGCGGTGTTCAACACCGGGGTGTCGATGGCCGTGGCCCGGCTGACGGCGAAGACGCCGGACATCGCGCAGCTGACGCCGTTCGTGCTGCGGACCTGGATGTACTCCTCCGGCGTGATGTGGAGCCTGGACCACCTGCTCAAGGGGGAACGGGTGCCGCACGCGGTGATGGTGGCGCTGGAGTACAACCCGGCGGCGCTCTTCATCAACCTCATGCGGTACGCGCTCATCGACAGCTACACCTGGGCGCAGCTGCCGCCGTTCGCATGGGCGGTAGCGGCGGGCTGGGCGCTGCTGTGCGGAGTGGCCGGATTCGTGTACTTCTGGAAGGCCGAGGAGACCTACGGACGTGGCTGACCTCAAGGATTCCCCCGGGGACGACCGTGTCCCGACGGTCGTCGTCGACGACGTCCACATCACGTACACGGTCAATGGCGCCCGTACGGGCAAGGGCAGCGCCACCTCCGCGCTCAGCCGGCTCGCCACCCGGCGCCGTACCCCCGGCGCACGCCAGGTGCACGCCGTGAAGGGCGTCAGCTTCGCCGCGTACAGGGGCGAGGCGATCGGCCTGATCGGCTCCAACGGCTCGGGCAAGTCGACGCTGCTCAAGGCGGTCGCGGGTCTGCTTCCGCCGACCCGGGGCAGAGTCCACACCCAGGGCCAGCCGTCGCTGCTCGGTGTGAACGCGGCGCTGATGGGCGACCTGACCGGCGAGCGCAACGTGGTGCTGGGCGGACTCGCGATGGGCATGACGCGCGAACAGATCCGCGAACGCTACGACGGGATCGTCGACTTCTCCGGCATCAACGAGAAGGGCGACTTCATCACACTGCCGATGCGCACGTACTCCTCGGGCATGGGCGCGAGGCTCCGCTTCTCGATCGCGGCGGCCAGGAGTCACGACGTACTGCTGATCGACGAGGCGCTGTCCACGGGCGACGCGAAGTTCCAGCGCCGCAGCAAGGACCGCATCCAGGAACTGCGCGCCGAGGCGGGCACGGTCTTCCTGGTCAGCCACAGCAACAAATCGATCACCGAGACCTGCGACCGGGCCCTGTGGCTGGAGGCGGGCACGCTGAGGATGGACGGCCCGGCAAAGGAAGTGGTGGCAGCGTACGAGGCCTTCACCAAGCGAAAGTAACCAACGCAAGCCCACCATCCCGCCCCCAGCCCGCCCAGCACGTGGGGCACCTTCCCACCGCCTCGCCTCGCACCACCCCAGCCCACCCGGCCACCCCCAGCCCACCCGGCGATTGAGGGCATCCTTTCCAGCCCGCCCGGCGCTTGAGGGCATCTTCCCCAGCCCGTCCGGCGCTTGAGGACGGAACCCCACGCCGAGGGGGCCGGCACCACCACATGGCACCGGCCCCCTCACCCCCGTACGGCAACCCCTACGCGTGCGTACGCAACAACGTCCGCATCGTCCGCATGGCCACCGACAGATTCGCCAGATCGAACGCGTCCGACCCCTGGATCTCCTCCAGCGTCGACCGTGACCTGGAAAGAATCGCCGCGTTCTTCGACTCCCACGCCCGGAACCGCTCCTCCGGCGTGGCCGACCCGTTCCCCGCACTCAGCACGTCCGAGGTGAGCGCCGCGTGCGCCGCGTACAGGTCCTCGCGGATGGAGGCGCGGGCCATGGACTGCCAGCGGTCGGCCCGCGGCAGCTCGATGATCCGGTCCATCAGCTGGGTGATCCGCAGCCGGTCCGCGAGGTCGTAGTAGACCTCGGCGACCTCCAGCGGGTCCCGGCCCGTACGGTCGGCGATGGCCACGATGTCCAGCGCCGGGAAGGCGGACGAGAACCCGGCCACCCGGGCCGCCAGCTCGTCCGGCACGCCGGCGCCCGTCAGCTCGTCCAGGATCGAGTGGTACCAGTCCAGGTCCGCGCCCCTGACCAGCTTGGGCAGCTCGTTCCAGACCCGCGCGACGCCGTCCCGGAAGCTCTCGATCGTCTCCGCGATGGCGACGGGCTGCGGCCGGTTGCCCAGCAGCCAGCGCGAACCGCGCTCGACCAGGCGCCGCGAGTGCAGCCGGATCCGGGTCTGGACGTCGGCGGCGACCTTGTTGTCGAGCGCCTCGACCGCGTCCCACACCCGGGACAGGCCGAAGATCTCACGGGCCGCGAACTGGGCCCGCACGATCTCCTCGATCGACGCCCCGGTCTCCTCCCGCAGCCGGTGCAGGAAGGTCGAACCGGCGGTGTTCACCGTGTCGTTGACCAGGACCGTCGTGATGATCTCGCGCCGCAGCGCGTGCCCGTCGACCGCCTCGGGGAACCGCTCGCGCAGCTCGCTCGGGAAGTAGGCGTGCACCAGCTTCTGGAGGTGCGGGTCGTCCGGCAGGACGGTGGAGATCAGCTCGTCCGCCGTCGTGATCTTGGTGTAGGCGATCAGCACGGCCAGCTCGGGCTGGCTCAGCCCCTTCTCGTTGCCGAGCAGCTCCCGGACGTGCCGGTCGGCGGGCAGGAACTCCAACGCCCGGTCGAGTGCCCCGTCGCGCTCCAGGCGGCGCATGAAGCGCTGCTGGGCGTGGAGCAGCGAGGGCGCCTGGGCGGAGGCGTTGGAGAGCGCGACGTTCTGCGCGTAGTTGTTGCGCAGGACGAGCACGCCGACCTCGTCGGTCATGTCGGCGAGCAGCTTGTTGCGCTGCTTGACGGTCATGTCGCCGTCCCGGACCAGGCCGTTGAGCAGGATCTTGATGTTCACCTCGTGGTCGGAGGTGTCCACACCGGCGCTGTTGTCGATCGCGTCGGTGTTGATCCGGCCGCCGCTGCGGGCGAACTCGATGCGGCCGAGCTGGGTGGCCCCGAGGTTGCCGCCCTCGCCGACGACCTTGGCCCGCAGGTCCTCGCCGTTGACGCGGATCGCGTCGTTGGCCTTGTCGCCGACGTCCGCGTTCGACTCGGAGACGGCCTTGATGTACGTGCCGATGCCACCGTTCCACACCAGGTCGACGGGGGCCTTGAGGATGGTCTGCATCAGGTCGGCGGGCGTCATCTTGCTCACCGAGGGGTCGATGCCGAGCGCCTCGCGGACGTGCGAGTTGAGCGGGATCGACTTGGCGCTGCGCGGGTGGATCCCGCCGCCCGCCGAGAGCAGGCCCGTGTCGTAGTCGGCCCAGGAGCTGCGGGGCAGGTCGAAGAGCCGGCGTCGCTCGGCGTACGAGGTGGCGGCGTCCGGGTTCGGGTCGATGAAGATGTGCCGGTGGTCGAAGGCGGCGACGAGGCGGATGTGCTCGGAGAGCAGCATCCCGTTGCCGAACACGTCGCCGGACATGTCGCCGACGCCGACGACGGTGAAGTCCTCGGTCTGGGTGTCGTGGCCCAGCTCGCGGAAGTGCCGCTTGACGGACTCCCAGGCGCCCCGGGCGGTGATGCCCATGCCCTTGTGGTCGTAGCCGGCCGAGCCGCCAGAGGCGAACGCGTCGCCGAGCCAGAAGCCGTAGGCGACGGCGACCTCGTTGGCGATGTCGGAGAAGCTCGCCGTGCCCTTGTCGGCGGCGACGACGAGGTAGGTGTCGTCCCCGTCGTGCCGGACGACGTCGGCGGGCGGCACGACCTCGCCGGCCACCATGTTGTCGGTGATGTCGAGCAGCGCGGAGATGAACGTGCGGTACGCGGCGATGCCCTCGGCGAACCAGGCGTCGCGGTCCACGGACGGGTCCGGGAGCTGCTTGGCGACGAAGCCGCCCTTGGCGCCGACGGGCACGATGACGGTGTTCTTCACCATCTGCGCCTTGACCAGTCCGAGGATCTCCGTACGGAAGTCCTCGCGCCGGTCCGACCAGCGCAGCCCGCCCCGGGCGACCTTGCCGAAGCGCAGGTGGACGCCCTCCACACGCGGCGAGTAGACCCAGATCTCGTACGCGGGCCGGGGCGCGGGCAGGTCCGGGATGGCCTGCGGGTCGAACTTCATCGAGACGTAGGAGTGCGGCGCGCCGCCCCCCGTGTGCCGGCCCCCCTTGTCGCTTCCCTCGCTTGCGCTCTGGAAGAAGTTGGTGCGCAGGGTGGCCTTGATGACGGTGAGGAAGGACCGCAGGATCCGGTCCTCGTCGAGCGAGGCGACCTGGTCCAGGGCCCCGTCCAGCTCCTCCAGGAGCCCGTCGGTCAGTTCGGTGCCGGCGCTCTGGCGGCCGGGCGACATGCGGGCCTCGAAGAGCGAGACGAGCAGCCGGGTGGTGTGGACGTTGTTACGGAGGGTGGACTCCATGTAGTCCTGGCTGAAGGTCGAACCGGCCTGCCGCAGGTACTTCGCGTAGGCGCGCAGCACCATGGCCTGCCGCCAGTTGAGCCCGGCGCCGAGCACCAGCGCGTTGAAGCCGTCGTTCTCCGCCTCGCCCCTCCAGACGGCGGCGAACGCCTCCTGGAAGCGGGCGCGGGCGTCGTCGGCGAGGTAGCCGCCGTTGCCGCTGGCCACCGGCATCCGCAGCCCGAAGTCGTAGATCCAGGCGTGGGTGCGGTCCGCGCAGCGCAGCTCGTACGGCCGCTCGTCGACGACCTCGACACCGAGCTGCTGGAGCGCCGGGAGGACGGCGGAGAGGGAGACCTGCTCGCCGGTCCGGTAGATCTTGAAGCGGCGCTCGCCGGGGCCCGCGCCGACCGGCTCGTACAGGCTGAGGGCGAAGTCCTTCTCGCCCTGCTTGAGGGTCTCCAGGTGGACCAGGTCGGCGACGGCGGCGCGCGGCGAGTGGTCGGCCTTGTAGCCCTCGGGGAACGAGTGGCCGTACTGGCGCTGGAGCTCCGCGCCGCGCTCCTCGCCCAGCTCGGCGTTGAGCGCCTCCTGGAAGCCGTCGGCCCAGGAGCGGGCGGCCTCGACGAGGCGGGCCTCGATGCGGTCGGCGTCGGCGTCCGTCAGGTGCGGCAGCTCGGTGCCGGCCGGGACGCGGATGACGAAGTGCAGCCGGGAGAGGATCGACTCGGTGTTCCAGGCGGTGAAGTCGACGCTGTTGCCGCCGAGCTCCTCCTTGAGGATGTCGATCAGCCGCAGGCGTACGCCGGTGGTGTACCGGTCGCGCGGCAGGTAGACGATCGCGCTGTAGTAGCGCCCGTACTCGTCCTGGCGCAGGTAGAGCCGCAGCCGGCGGCGCTCCTGGAGGTAGAGGACGGAGGTCACGATGGAGCGGAGCTGGTCGACGGGCGTCTGGAACAGCTCGTCGCGGGGGTAGGTCTCCAGGATCTGGAGCAGGTCGCGCCCGTCGTGGCTGTTGTACGAGAAGCCCGCGCCCTCGACGACCTCGGCGACCTTGCGGCGGATGACGGGCACCCGGCGCACGGACTCGGTGTAGGCGGCGGAGGAGAAGAGCCCGAGGAAGCGGCGCTCGCCGACGACGTTGCCCTTGGCGTCGAACTTCTTCACGCCGACGTAGTCGAGGTAGCTGGGGCGGTGCACGGTGGCCCGGCTGTTGGCCTTCGTCAGGACGAGGAGCTTGTGCTCGCGGGCCTTGGCGCGGGCGTCGGCGGGCAGCCGGTCGAAGGACGGGCTGACCGGGTGGGCCTCGTCCTCGCTGTGGTGCGGGTCGGAGCGCAGGATGCCGAGTCCGGTGCCGGGCACGGCGGCCAGCGCGTCGCTGTCCCTCAGCTCGTACTCGCGGTAGCCGAGGAAGGTGAAGTGGTCGGCGGCCAGCCAGCGCAGCAGCTCGCGGGCCTCCTCGACCTCCTCGTCGGCGAGGTCGTCCAGCGGTTCGCCGGGCAGGTCGTCGGCGATCCGGAGGGCGGCGTCGCGCATCTTCCCCCAGTCCTCGACGGTCTCCCGCACGTCGGACAGGACGCGCAGCAGGTCCGCGGTGATCTGCTGGAGGTCGGCGCGGTCGGTCTCGCGGTCCATCTCGACGTGGATCCAGGACTCGACGAGCGCGTCGTGGGGCAGCTCGGCCTTGGCGTCCTTGGACTTCTTCCGGCCCTGGGAGGCCTTCGGGAGGCCGGGGCCGCCGGAGAGGACCTCGATGAGCTTGCCGGTGACATCGCGGCGGACCGTGACCTGCGGGTGGATCACGACGTGGATGCCGCGCCCCTGCCGGGACAGCTCGTTGGTGACGGAGTCCACCAGGAAGGGCATGTCGTCGGTGACGACCTCGACGACGGAGTGGCTGCAGGTCCAGCCGTTCTCCTCGACGGTCGGGGTGTGCACCCGGACGTTCGCGGTGCCCTGCGGACGGTTCTCGGCCAGCCGGTAGTGCGAGGCGGCGGCCCCGAAGACGTCGACCGGGTCACGGCCGCTGAGGTCCTCCGGAGCCGTATGCAGGTAGTAGCGCTGGAGGTAGGCGAGCACCGTGTCCTCACCGGGACGGGCGCTCTCGTCGGCCCCGGCAGCGGAAATCCGCGCCCGGGGGGCACCTCCCGGGCCACCGACACCACCGCCCGGACCGTTTTCAGCTACCTTGGCGGCCCCTGCGAGCAGCTCGGCCTTGGCTTCGTCCAGCTTGGTCTGCATGTCCTCTGGCTCCTGTCGCGCGCCGTTGCGTGACGTAGGTGAGAAAAGCGGCGTACCGCCACGACGCGGGGTTTCCGGTCTGGGTCGACGCTATGCCGCTTCGAGAGATACCCGGGACCATATTGGCCATTTTCGGCAGCCGGTCCGGAGTGGGGAGATCGCGGATCGCCCGGGTGCTGTGGCACTCCGGGCGGCGGCCGGGGGCTTCGCTGCCCCCGAGGCGTATCGCGCTGATCACGGCACCAGGCTATCGCCCTCGCGCCCCGTCGCGTCATGAGCCGCTTGTGTACAAAAGAACCCCCCGAACTTTGACACTCTGGACAGTGCGCCGTGCCGCCTTGGCGAACTCCCGGAACCGGGGCAGTCCGCCCGTACCGCACGGATCCAGGCCCTCGGCACGCCACCGGGGCAATCCGACCCGGAGGAGCCCCGCCATGCCGCAGAAGATCCCCATCGTCACCGGCGACGCCGCCGAGTCACTCGAAGTCCTCTACCCGTACCAACGGCTGCTGGAGGAGGGTTACGAGGTCGACATCGCGGCCCCCGAGCGCAAGACGCTGCGTTTCGTGGTCCACGACTTCGAGCCCGGCTTCGACACGTACACGGAGAAGCCCGGCTACACCTGGCCCGCCGACCTGTCCTTCTCCGAGGTCGCCCCCGGGGCGTACATCGCCCTGGTGATTCCCGGCGGCCGCGCCCCCGAGTACCTCCGCAACAACGCCGAACTGCGGAAGATCGTCGGCGCGTTCTTCTCCGCGGACCGCCCGGCGCCCCTCACCAGCCCGTCCGGCGCTTGAGCACACCTTCCCAGCCCGGCGCCCCTCACCAGCCCGTCCGGGGCTTGAGCACACCTTCCCAACCGGGCGCACCTCTCCAGCCCGTCCGGCGCTTGAGGACACCTTTCCAGCTCGTCCGGCGCTTGAGGACACCTCCGCAGCCCAGCGCACCTCACCAGCCCGTCCGGCGCTTGAGGACACCTTTCCAGCCCGTCCGGCGCTTGAGGACACCTTTCCAGCCCGTCCGGCGCTTGAGGACCGGGGTCCGGGGCAGCGCCCCGAAAGGCCCGCGCCCACGCCCACCCGCACACGGCACACGGCACCGGCACACGGCACACGCCCCCGCCCCCGCTACGCGGCAAACGTCTCCGCCAACGCCACCGCCTCCCCCAGGCTGTCCACCACCGGCACCCCCGCCGCCTCCAAGCTGCTCCGGCTGTGCGACCCCCCGGTGTACAGCACCGCCCGGGCCCCCACATGCGCCGCCGCCACCGCGTCGTCCAGCGCGTCCCCGATGACCACCGCGTTCTCCGGCGCGATCCCGCCCACCCCGGCCAGCGCCTCGAAGTGCCGCTCCATGTGGAGCGCCTTGCTCCCGCCGGACGGCCCCGTACGCCCCTCGACGCGGACGAACCGCGGCTCGATTCCGTACCCCCGTACCACCGGCACCAGCTGCTCGTGCCCGTACATGCTGAGCAGCGACTGACTGCGCCCGGCCCGCTGCCAGCGATGCAGCAACTCCTCCACCCCGGCGGTGAGTCCACAGCCCACCCGCTGCTCCGCGTAGTACCGGTGGAAGATGCCGTCCATCCGCTCCCACTCGGCCTCGGTGGGCAGCCGGCCCAGGAACCGCTCGTAGAACCGGGGGATGGGGATCGTGTACATCTCCCGGTACTGCTCCAGCGTGATCGGCGCCAGCTCGACCTCTGCGAACGCGGCGTTCGTCGCCTGGATGACGGCATGCGTGTCGTCCAGCAGCGTGCCGTTCCAGTCCCAGACCAGATGAGTGCGTGTCGTCCCCGAAGTCATACGGAGAAAATACCCGCCGGGTACGACAACGCCGCCCCTCGGCCGAGCTCCGCCCCTCAGCCGATGAGCTGTGGAATCTCCTGAACGCCGAACCAGAGCAGCTCGTGGTCCTCGGCCCCGTCCACCGTGAACTGCGCGTCGTCGTCGCCGAGATCCGCCGCCCCCAGCGCCGCGGCCGCGGCGGCCACGTCCCTCTCCGCGTCGTCGGCGTCCACGTGCACCGCCGCCGCCTTGGCCAGCGGCAGCGCGGCGGCGATCCGCACCTCGCCGAGCGACGCCGCGCTCAGCCCGTGGTCGGGGTCGGCGACGGCGGCCCCGTCCGGTACGTCGACGGCCACGACGACCCGGCGGCGCACCTCGTCCGGCTTCCCCGCGATCATCCGGAGCGAGGCGGCGGCCGCCCGGTTGAGCGCCGCGTACTCCAGTTCCTCGATGTCGTCGGAGACGTACCACTCACGCAGCCCCGGGGTCACCGCGTAGGCGGTCAGGGGCCCGGGGCCGACCTCTCCCGCACCGTGCGCCGCTGCGAGACCGGAGAGGGTCAGGGGGACGTACACGCGCATGGCAGGTCGCTTTCGTAGAGGGAAACGTCCTCAGGATACGTGGGAACGTCCCCTTTCGGGTTCGGCAACCGGGGTCGTCCGTCCACCGCCAACGGCCCGTCACCCTCACCGCAGCCCTTGCCGCACAAGGGTCGAGCCACTGATAGGTGAACCGTGCCGCACGCGTTCAGCGCCGAGAGGCCCCTTGCGTCGCTGACGACCCCACCCGTAGAAGATCCCCAACACAAGTTACCGTCCGGTAGAAACCGGGCCCGGTCAACGGGGGCGACGATCATGAGCACGGACAGGACGAGGCCCGCAGGCCGACGCGACCAGAGTGGTCCCCGGTCGGTTCCTCCGCAGCGGTCCCGCCGCTTGCAGCCCCACCGGCCGCAGCGGCCCCACCAGTGGTTCGCCGAGCGCCTGCTCGCGGTCCTCAGCGGCCAGCGCCCGGTGCACTGGATGCTCGGCCACACCATCGGCGAGGCCTACGACCAGCTCGCCGAGCTGGCCCCGACCACCCCGCTGGGGGCCACCCGGGGCAGCCGCCCCGTCCTTCGGCACTGCCGCGGGGCCCAGCCCGCCACAGGCGTGGTCGAGGCGTTCGCCAGCATCGCCGCGGGCGACCGGGTCCGGGCGATGGCCTTCCGCCTGGAACAGGGCCCCGACCAGCGCTGGCGCTGCGCCGCCGTGGAGCTGGGCGGCGAACGCCTCAACGCCGGCGCCCCGGGCCCCCGGTGACCCGCGGAACACGGCAGGGGCCGGACACCACGTGGTGTCCGGCCCCTGCCGGGGTACTGCCGCAGGTGCTACTTCTTGCGACGGCGACCGCCGCCGCCACCGCTCTTCTGCGCCTTGCGGCGCTCGGCGCGCGTCATGCCGTCGGCAGAACCGGACCGCGTGTCACCGGTGGCGTCGTCGTTGGCGAAGTCACCGGTGACGACACCGCCCTCGCCGTCCACCGTGGGAGCGGAGAAGTGGAGCCGGTCCGGCCGCTGCGGGGCCTCCAGGCCCTTGGCGCGGATCTGCGGGGCAGCGGCGGCGCTCTCCTTCTCCAGCGAGGTGCGCTCGGCGCCGTCCTGCACCGGAACCTCCTCGACCTGCTGCTCGACCTGGACCTCCAGGTTGAACAGGTAGCCGACGGACTCCTCCTTGATGCCCTCCATCATGGCGTTGAACATGTCGAAGCCCTCGCGCTGGTACTCGACCAGCGGGTCCTTCTGCGCCATGGCCCGCAGGCCGATGCCCTCCTGGAGGTAGTCCATCTCGTAGAGGTGCTCGCGCCACTTGCGGTCGAGCACCGAGAGGACGACGCGTCGCTCCAGCTCACGCATGATGTCGGAGCCGAGGGTGTTCTCGCGCTCCTCGTACTGCTCGTGGATGTCGTTCTTGACCGACTCGGCGATGAACTCGGCGGTGACGCCCGCCAGGTCCCCGGCCGCCTCCTCCAGCTCCTCGACGGTGACCTTCACCGGGTAGAGCTGCTTGAAGGCGCCCCACAGCCGGTCCAGGTCCCACTCCTCGGCGAAGCCCTCGGCGGTCTCCTGCCGGATGTAGTCGTCGATCGTGTCATCCATGAAGTGCCGGATCTGGTCCTGAAGGTCCTCGCCCTCCAGAACGCGGCGGCGCTCACCGTAGATGACCTCACGCTGCCGGTTGAGCACCTCGTCGTACTTCAGGACGTTCTTGCGCGTCTCGAAGTTCTGCTGCTCGACCTGCGACTGTGCGGAGGCGATGGCGCGGGTGACCATCTTGTTCTCGATCGGGACGTCGTCCGGAACGTTCGCCATCGACATGACGCGCTCGACCATCTGTGCCTTGAACAGGCGCATCAGGTCGTCGCCCAGCGACAGGTAGAAACGGGACTCGCCCGGGTCGCCCTGACGGCCGGAACGACCGCGCAGCTGGTTGTCGATACGGCGCGACTCATGGCGCTCGGTGCCGAGCACGTAGAGCCCGCCGAGGTCCTTGACCTCCTCGAACTCCGCCTTCACGGCCTGCTCGGCCTGCTCCAGCGCGGCGGGCAGCGCGGCCGCCCACTCCTCGACGTTCTCCACCGGGTCGAGGCCGCGCTGGCGCAGCTCCGCCTCGGCGAGGTCGTCCGGGTTGCCGCCGAGCTTGATGTCGGTGCCTCGGCCGGCCATGTTCGTCGCGACGGTGACAGCGCCCTTACGGCCTGCCTGGGCGACGATCGTCGCCTCCCGGTCGTGCTGCTTGGCGTTGAGGACCTCGTGCTGGACGCCGCGCTTGGAGAGCTGCTGCGAGAGGTACTCCGACTTCTCGACCGAGGTGGTGCCGACCAGGATCGGCTGGCCCTTCTCGTGCTTCTCGGCGATGTCGTCGACGACCGCGGCGAACTTGGCGACCTCGGTGCGGTAGATCAGGTCCGACTGGTCGGCGCGGACCATCGGCCGGTTCGTCGGGATCGGCACCACGCCGAGCTTGTAGATCTGGTGGAACTCGGCGGCCTCGGTCATCGCCGTACCGGTCATGCCGGAGAGCTTGTCGTAGAGGCGGAAGAAGTTCTGCAGGGTGATCGTGGCGAGGGTCTGGTTCTCGTCCTTGATGTCCACCCCTTCCTTCGCCTCGATCGCCTGGTGCATGCCCTCGTTGTAGCGGCGGCCGGCGAGGATACGGCCGGTGTGCTCGTCGACGATCATGACTTCGCCGTCGATGACGACGTAGTCCTTGTCCTTCTTGAACAGTTCCTTGGCCTTGATGGCGTTGTTCAGATAACCGACGAGCGGGGTGTTCACCGACTCGTAGAGGTTGTCGATGCCCAGCCAGTCCTCGACCTTGGCGACACCGGACTCGTGGATGGCCACGGTCCGCTTCTTCTCGTCGACCTCGTAGTCGCCGGTCTCCTCGATGCCCTTGAGCTGGTTGCCCGCCTCACCCTTGGTGAGGCGCGTGACCAGCTTGGCGAAGTCGCCGTACCACTTGGTGGCCTGGTCGGCCGGGCCCGAGATGATCAACGGCGTACGGGCCTCGTCGACGAGGATCGAGTCGACCTCGTCGACCACCGCGAAGTTGTGGCCACGCTGGACGAGCTCGTCCTTGGACCACGCCATGTTGTCGCGGAGGTAGTCGAAACCGAACTCGTTGTTCGTGCCGTACGTGATGTCGCAGGCATACTGCTCGCGGCGCTGGGCCGGCGTCATGTTGGAGACGATGCAGCCGACGTCCAGGCCGAGGAACTTGTGGACCCGGCCCATCATCTCGGAGTCACGCTCGGCGAGATAGTCGTTGACCGTGATCAGGTGCACGCCCTTGCCGGAGAGCGCGTTCAGATACGCGGGCAGGGTACCGACGAGGGTCTTACCCTCACCGGTCTTCATCTCGGCCACATAACCGAGGTGCAGGGCGGCTCCGCCCATCATCTGCACGTCGTAGTGGCGCTGTCCGAGGACGCGCTTCGCGGCCTCACGGACCGTGGCGAACGCTTCGGGAAGCAGGTCGTCCAGGCTCTCGCCGTCCGCGTACCGTTCCTTGTACTCGTCGGTGAGCGCCCGCAGCTCGGCGTCGGAGAGGTTGACGAAGTCCTCTTCGATGGAGCTGACCTGGTCCGCGATGCGGTGCAGTTTGCGCAGGATCTTGCCTTCGCCTGCACGCATGAGCTTGTTGAAGACGGACACTGAGGCTGGTCTCCTTGCCGGTCGGGCCTGGCACTGGGTCGTGTAATGGACTCTGGCGCGGGCACGGCAGGTGGGCCCCACCGCAACGGCCATCGTAAGCGAGGACACCACCGCGTCGGGAGGGCTGCCGTCGCGTGGACCTCGCCGCACCCTCATAGGACAACGGTCCAAACGCACGGAAGGTGCCGGGAAGCCCCAAAAGTGCTCGCGTCGGGGAGGCCGGCTCACGAGAATCGGTCCATGGAGCCGATCACTCTCACCACCGAGCGACTGCTGCTGCGGCCCTTCGGCCCGCAGGACACCGATCCGGTGCACGCCGCCTGCCAGGACCCGGACATCCAGCGCTGGACGGTGATCCCTTCCCCCTACCGCCTCACCGACGCGGAGCTGTTCACCACGAAGCTCTGCCCGGCGGGCTGGCAGGACGACTCCGCCTACGGCTTCGCCCTGGTCCTGCGGGAGACCGGGGCGCTCGTCGGTGCGCTCGGCATCGACCGCCGCAGCCTGCCCGGGACGTACGAGGTCGGCTACTGGTCAACCAAGGAGCACCGTCGCCGCGGATACGTCACCGAGGCGGTGCTCGGCTCCGCCCGCTGGGCCTTCTCCTCCCTCGGGGCGGACCGGCTGGAGTGGCGGGCCGAGATCGGCAACGTGGCCTCGCGGGCCGTCGTCCTGCGGGCGGGGTTCCGGCTGGAGGGCGACCAGCGGTCCGCGCTGCTCAACAAGGGGGTGCGGCGCGACGCCTGGACGGCGGCCCTGCTCCCGTCCGACCTGCGGCTCGCGGGCTCCCACCCGTACGTCCCCGAACGGCACGCTCCGCGGCCAGGCGGGGGCCCGCGTCCCGGACGGTGACCACGGGATCCGCGGACGGCGTCCGGGCCGGACTGTCAGTGGCGCCGTCTAGGGTTCGACGTATGACGCCTGTGCCTCCTCCCGCAGTCGAACTCTCCGCCGACCAGGCCCGCCGCATAGCGCTGCGTGCCCAGGGCTTTCTGGGGGCTCCGGACCGCCGGGCAGGTGTGCCGGGAGTGCTGCGGCACCTCGGCGCGGTCCAGCTGGACACGATCTCGGTGCTGGCCCGCTCGCACGAGCTGATCCCCTACGCCCGGCTGGGCCCGGTGAGCCGCCGGACGGTGGAGGACGCCTACTGGTCGGGCGGCCGGACCTTCGAGTACTGGTCGCACGCGGCGTGCATCCTGCCCGTCGAGGAGTGGCCGCACTTCGCGTTCCGCCGCCGCGCCTACCGCTCCCGCCCCCACTGGGGCCACGATCTGCCCGACGGCTCGTACGACACCGTGATCAAGCAGCTGCGCGACGAGGGCCCGCTGACGGCGACCGAGCTGGGCGGCGCGAAGAACGGCGGCGAGTGGTGGGACTGGTCGGCGTCCAAGGTCGCCGTCGAGCGGGCCCTGATGTACGGCGAGGTGGTGTGCACCGAGCGGCGCGGCTGGAAGCGGGTCTACGACCTGGCCGAGCGGGCCATTCCGGACGCGCTGCTCCACGACGACCTGAGCGACGCCGAGTGCCGGCGGCGGCTGGTGGCGCTGGCGGGCAGGTCCCTGGGCGTCGGCACCCGCGGCGACATCGCGGACTACCACCGGCTGAGGGCCGAGGAGTTCGACGCCGTGGTGGCCGACACGGGGCTGGTCCCGGTCGTGGTGGAGGGCTGGGCGAAGCCGGCCTGGGCGGACCCGGAGGCGCTGGCCAAGGAGGTCCGCGGACGCCACCGTACGACTCTGCTGTCGCCGTTCGACTCCCTGATCTGGGAGCGGGCGCGCACGGAGCGGATCTTCGGCTTCACGCATCGGCTGGAGGCCTACGTGCCCAAGCAGAAGCGCGTCCACGGCTACTTCGCCATGCCGTTGCTGGCGGGCGGGAAGCTCCAGGGCCGGGTCGACCCGGCGCGCGAGGGGACCACGCTGATCGCCCGGCAGGCGTCGCTGGCCGGCCCGAAAGCGGTGGCCCCGATGGCCGAGGCCCTGGTGGAGGCGGCGGCCTGGGTGGGCTGCACGGACATCCGGGTGGACCGGGTGGACGCCCCGGAGCTGCGCGAGCCGCTTAGGACGGAGATCGGCCACGCACTTCAGCGCGCGTACCGCTGACCGGCCCCCGCCGCCCTGGACCGGGACGGGAGCCTGAGCCGTCCGCTACCGGATCTCCAGGATCTTCTCGCGCATGGCGTAGACCACGGCTTCCATCCGGGAGTGCAGCTGCAGTTTCTCCAGGATATTGCGGACGTGGTTCTTCACCGTGTTCTCGGAAATGAACAACTCCTTCGCGATATCCCGGTTGTTCATGCCGGTCGCCACGAGTTTCAGCACTTCCAGCTCGCGTTCGGTGAGCCGGGGCGCCGGAACGAGCCGCCGCTCGTCGGTGCGCTGGATCATCGACTTGAACTCGGTGAGCAGCTTGGAGGCCATGGAGGGGCTGATCTGGGACTGCCCGTCGGCGACCGCGCGAATGGCCGTGGCGACCTCGTCGGTGGAGATCTCCTTGAGGAGATAACCGGTCGCGCCCGCCTTGATCGCCTCGTAGAGGTCTGCCTCCTCGTCACTGATCGTCAACATGATGATCTTCGCGCTGGGGGCCACCTCCTTGATGGCCGTACAGGCCTCGATGCCGCCGCGCTTGGGCATCCGGACATCCATCAGAACGATGTCGGGCAGCAGGTCGGCGGCCTTGTCGACCGCCTCGGAGCCGTCCCCGGCCTCGCCGACGACCTGGATGTCCTCCTCCTGGGCGAGGACGATCTCCAGGCCCCTGCGGAAGAGCGCGTGGTCATCGACCACGAGGACCCTGATGGGCTCCTTGCGTGAAGCGCCGTCCGCCCCGCTGCCGGTGTACGCACCGGCGTCGTCGGAGTCATTCGCATCGCGCACGGGCCCGAAGGTGTCCGCCATCGTTCCTCCCCCTGAAGGCCACGGCCTGAAGTGTCGGTCGTTCGCCAACGGCACTTCACAGAACACCGATTGGCTCGGGCCGCCATGATTCCATGCCCGGCCACCGGCACGGTGGTCCCGCGGCCGTGCGAGGGTGCCCCCGGTGGCGCGAAAGCGCCCCGGGGGCACCCCGACGCTGCTGGCCTCAGCCGCCGAGCGCACCGCCCGCGCCGCCTGCTTCGTCAGCGGCGAGCGGGTCGGTCCTCAGGTGGATGACGCCGTAGTCGTAGGCGTGCCGTCGGTAGACGACACTGGGCTCCTTCGTCTCGGAGTCGACGAACAAGTAGAAGTCGTGGCCGACCAGTTCCATCTCGTAGAGCGCCTGGTCGAGCGACATCGGTGCGGCGGTGTGGGTCTTCTCGCGCATCACGAGCGGCCCTTCGCCCTGCACTTCGAGCGAGCCGATCTTCGTGGTGGGGACGGGCTCCGACGGCTGGTCGCCGACCAGTTCACCGTCCTCGTCGAACGAAGCGACGCCGGGGACCACGTCCCCGACCTCGGCAGCCGACAGACGGCCGTTGCCTCGGCGGCTGTAGCGCTTGTCGTGCTGCTTGCGCAGCCGGGCCTCCAGCTTTCCGGTGGCCAGGTCGAGCGCTGCGTAAGGGTCGCCTGCCGCCGCCTCCGCCCGGATGACCGGTCCCCGGGAGCGGAGCGTGATCTCCACCCGGTCGGAACGGTCGGCCTGACGGGGATTCGGCTCCTTGGACACCTCGACGTCGAGGCTGATCACCTTGCCGTCGAACTTCTGGATCTTGTCCAGCTTCAGCTTCTCGGCCACGTGCTTGCGGAACCGCTCGGGCACCTCGGTCTTGCGGCCCTTGACGACGATGTCCACGCAGAACTCCGTTCCCGGATCGCTCCGCTCAGCGGCGGAGCATCTCCCTTTTGCACCAGGCCCCGGAGATCACCAGGGCCTCGGACTCGGTGGCTTTCGCCTCCTCCTCCCCCGTCGGAAGGGTCGCAACCCCACCGACTTGCGTGCTTCTCCTACCGGTGAGTTACCTGCCCGAAACCTGATGGTGCATTCATCGAGGTCCGGCATTCACCGTTCCTCACAACCGAACATAGCCTGCGCACCAGGGTCTCGGCACCCGCTACTGGCACGTACCTCCGTTCACGGGGTATTGCCCTCTCATTACCTGCAACGATGCGGGTTCTCGGTCAGTTCCGGTTTATTTCGAAGGCGGAGGGAGAGGCTGCGACGACCGCCGCCCGGCACACTCCGTGCACGGAGGGCTCCCGACCGGCGCCGCGCGCCTCGCCGACGGCCCGTGCCGCCTCCGCCAGCGTCGATCCCGTCGTCAACAGATCGTCGACCAGGATCACCCGGCCGTGCCGGAGAGGCCCCTGTCCGAGGAGTCCGTGCCGGAGGAGCCGCCCTCCCCCTGCCGTGAGCTCCAGCGCGCCGGCCAGATTCGCCCGCCGCTGCCGCGCCCCGAGACCGGCCTGGTCGGCGACCGCGCGTCGCTGCCGCAGCAGCGGAAGCACCTCGGCCCGCAGTCCCTCGCGCCGCAGGTCCCGCGCGGCCGTGGCGGCGATCCTGCGCACCGGGTCATGGCCACGCGCCGCGGTCGAGGCGCGCGCGGAGGGCACCGGGACCAGCAGCAGAGGGCCCGCACCGCCCGGCCGCCCCGCCCAGGCCCGTACGCAACCCGCCAGGGCCCGGCCGAGCGCCCCGGCCAACCCCAGCGCGCCCCGCTCCTTGTGGGCCAGCAGAACCGCGCGTACGGCGTTCTCGTACGGCGCGGCCGCGTACACCAGGGGTAGCCCCGCGGGCCGCGGCGAAGGCCGGACCCGGCGGGCGGGCGCACCGTGCAACGCGGCCCCGCAGGCGGTGCACAGCTCGGTGCGAGGCCTGCCGCAGCCGGCGCAGGCCACCGGCAGAAGCAGGCCGGACAGTTCCTGCCACGCGTTCCGCATGGCCCCACTGTGCCGGGACCGCCGAGGCCGGGCCACCCCTGTGGAAAACCCGGGAACCCGGCGGATCCCGGCGAATCCCGGACTGCTGCCGGATCAGCCGGGGTAGACCAACGACGTGCCCTGTTTGAGGACCGTCTGCCAGTTGTCCCCGGGCGAGAGCTTCACAATGCCGTCGCCGACGGTCTCCGCCATCAGCGGAAGCAGTTCGTCGTCGGCCGCGGCGACCGACTGGACCTGGTTCACCCCGGGCAACGACCCCGAGGCCGACGTGGAGCCGTCCGCCTGCACGTAGCGCACCTGCTGGACACCGCCCTCCTCCTTGCCGACGACCACCAGCCGGCTGCGTCCCGACCAGGAGATGGCCGACACGTCCGCGAGCTGTGGTGCGGCCTGCCGCAGGTCCTCGACCGAGATCTCGGGCGCCACGGAGGAACCCCGGCGCTCGACCCGGCCGATGTTCAGCGTCGTACGGCCGTCCTTCCTCAGCAGCAGAGCGATCCGCACCCCGTCCGCGGACATCCGCAGCTCCTCGATGCGGGCGCCGTCGAGACCCGGCACCCGGACCTCCTGCGGATCGCCCGCGCCTCCGGTCAGCCGCAGCAGCCTGGGACCGGCCGGATCGCGGTCGGCGACCCACAGGTCGCCGCGGCCGTCCCAGCTCGGCGACGACAGCCGGTCGGCCGCCTTCTTCGCCTTGCTGCTGACGAGGGGGGCGGTCAGTTCACTGCTCTCCGTCTCCAGGGAGGACACGTAGAGGTGCTGCCCGTGGGAGGTGATCGCGGCGGCCCGTCGTTCGTCCCGGGCCACCCCGACGGCGCTCATCGGGACGACGCCCGCACCGAGCGGACCGGTCACGGGCTCGGGCGTGCCGGTGCCGTCGGTGGCGCCGGGGATCCGCTCCACCTGACCCTTGTCGTTGATGAAGTACTGGCTGTCGGCCTCGTCGGAGCCGTTGTCGGCGGTGAAATCCGACGCGTCGTCGGCGTCCAGTCCGCAGAGCTGGGCGCCCTCGCCGCCCTCCAGCTCCACCCGCTCGACCCGTGCCGAGGTCAGGTCCCCGAGCGTGAACAGCACCTGCGCGGCCATCATCCGGCAGGCACTGGGGCTCGCCTTGTCGGCCTTGTGGTTGAGCGGCACCTTCAGGACGTTCTGATCGTCCGACGGCAGCGCGATGACGTCCTTGCGCAGGGCGGTGCCCTTCGGGAACCGGGAGTCGACCACGGGCCGCAGCCAGTTCGTCGGACCGGCGAGCAGCGTCCTGACGGTCTGCGTGACGGTGTCCATGCGCGTGACCGGATCAGCACGGTTGCGTACGTAGACGGGGTCCGCGACGAGTGTCGACCGGCCGCTCGTACGCCCCGCGGCGAAGTAGTACTTGTTCACGGAGCGGTAGAGGCGCTTGAAGTCGGACTGCCCGAGGACCAGGCCGTCCGGCACGACGTCGATGCGCCACTCCTGCTTCCCGTCCGGCCCCTTCTCCTGCACCAGGTGCAGGGTCTGGGCGTAGTCGCTGGGCGCGAAGGGACGGTAGGAACTCTCGGCGTCGACCGCGGCCACCTTCTCGCCGGTCAGCGTGTAGGTCGTCGCCTTGTCCCGGGTGGCCCGGTCGGCCTCGTCGTGGAGCAGGGGGCCACTGCGGTTGGGGGCCTGGGCGAGCACCGTGATGCCCCCGCCCGGCTGCCAGGTGCGCCGGGCATCGGCGCTCAGGTACTTCCGGGTGGTCGCGAACGCGGGATCGTCACTGGTCATCGACTCCAGGAAGCCGTCGACGATCTCGCTGGGCACCGCGCCTTCCCGGGGCGCCACCGCGTACACCTGCACCTGGGAGTCCCCGGGCTGTGAGGCGTCGACCGCCTTGACGTCCCCGGTCACCGGCATCGAGCCGCACCCGGCCAGCACGATGACGCCACAGCCCAGCAGCGCGACCATCCGCACCGCCCGTCCTCGGCCGCCCGGACCGCGGTCAGTACCCACGAGTGGTGTCCTCCTGATCGGAATTCAGTACGCCGCTGCCCGAACGCCCACCGGGGCGCTCCTGGGCCGGGCGCGCCACGACACGCGCCCCGTTGCCGGGCAGCGCGGCGGGGTGCACCGACGAGGGGGCGCCGTTGCGGACGGCGGGACCGCGACCGGGCACAGGCAGCGGCGAACGCTCGCCGGCCCCGGGCTGGGGCGGCACGGACATCAGCCGGTGGTCGTCCGACGCGCCCGCTCCGGCCTCGTCGCGTTCCCGGTTGCCGCGGTTGCGCCGCGAGTCCTCGGGCTCCAGCGGTATCGGCGAACCACGCAGGGGCTCGTCCGCCGTACGCGGCAGGGTCAGCCGGAACTGGGACCCGCCGCCCGGCTCGCCCCAGGCCTGCAGCCAGCCGCCGTGCAGCCGGGCGTCCTCCACGGCGATCGACAGACCGAGACCCGTCCCACCGGTCGTCCGGGCCCGCGCCGGGTCCGCACGCCAGAACCGGTTGAAGACCCGGGTCGCCTCGCCGGGCTTGAGCCCGACCCCGTAGTCCCGGACGGCCACGGCGACCGCGCCCTGCGCCACGCCCATCCGCACCACGACGTCCCGGCCCTCACCGTGCTCGACGGCGTTGACCACGAGGTTGCGCAGGACGCGTTCGACACGGCGGGCGTCGGCCTCGGCTATCACCGGCTGGTCGTCGCCGACGACCAGGATCCGGGTGCCCTTCCGCTCGGCGAGCGGTTCGGCGCCACCGATCACCCGGTGCACCACGGTCCGCAGGTCTATCGGCTCGGCTTCCAGGGCGGCGGCGCCGGCGTCGAACCGGCTGATCTCCAGCAGATCGGCGAGCAGCGACTCGAACCGGTCGAGCTGGTCGCCGAGCAGCTCGGCGGAGCGCGCGGTGACGGGGTCGAAGTCGGCACGCGCCTCGTGGATGACGTCGGCGGCCATCCTGACGGTCGTGAGAGGGGTCCGCAGCTCGTGCGAGACGTCGGAGACGAAGCGCCGCTGCATCCGGGAGAGCTCCTCCAGCTGCTGGATCTTCAGCTGGAGGTTCTGGGCCATCTTGTTGAAGGCCTCACCGAGCCGGGCGATGTCGTCCTCGCCGGTGACCTTCATCCGTTCCTGGAGCTTGCCGGCGGAGAGTCGCTCGGCGATGCCGGCGGCCATCCGCACCGGTGTGACGACCTGCCGCACCACGAACCAGGCGATGGCCCCGAGCAGCACGACGACAAACAGTCCGGCGGTCGCCAGGGTCGTCCTGACCAGAGTCAGGGACTTCTCCTCCTGCGTGAGCGGGAAGAGGTAGTACAGCTCGTAGGGCTGCTGATCGATGTCGTAGAGCCGCTTGCCGACGACGAGGCCGGGCTGCGCCTCACTGCCGTACGAGTACCGGATCTGTGAGTACGTCTGGAACGCGCCCTGCCCCTCGCTCACCTTCTGCCGCAGGCGCTCAGGGACGCTGGACGCCTCGACGCTGCCGGAACCGCGCGCGGCACGGCTGCTCGCGCCCTCGGCCACCGAGTCGACGCTGAGCGCCACCACGTTGAAGGCGTTCTTGCCACCGCTGGCGAGCTGGTCGACGAGCTCGGTACGCCAGGAGGTGCTGCCGGTCATGCCGTCGGTGCGCTCGCTCCCCTGGTCGTCGGGCGCGAGGGGGATATTGGCCTTCTCCTGGGCCGCGGCGAAGCCGCCGACGGCCTGGGTCTGGGCGGCCTGGCCCTTGGCGTCGAGCAGACCGTTGCGCACCTGGCCGATGACGACGAAGCCGAGCAGCAGCACGACGCCGATCGACATCAGCAGGGTGCCCGCGACGACGCGGAGCTGCAGATTGCGCCGCCACAACCGGACGGCGGGCAGCAACGGACGGCGTACCCACCGCATCAGCAACCGCGGTACGGGCCCGCCGGGCGCCCGGTCCTCGAACAGCCGGCCGCCCTGCAGGAAACGGCTCATACGTGACGCCTTCCGTCCCGGGCCGGCAGCCCGCTCCGTACGGACTCCCGGCTCGCCGGGCCCCGGAGCAGCGCTGCCCCGGGGCATCTCAGCTCGGTCCGGCCTTGTAGCCGACGCCTCGGACCGTCACCACGATCTCCGGCCGTTCCGGGTCCTTCTCGACCTTGGAACGCAGACGCTGGACATGCACATTCACCAGGCGGGTGTCGGCCGCGTGGCGGTAACCCCACACCTGTTCCAGCAGGACCTCACGGGTGAAGACCTGCCACGGCTTGCGGGCGAGCGCGACCAGCAGGTCGAACTCCAGCGGGGTCAGGGCGATGGACTGCCCCTCCCGCTTCACGGAGTGGCCTGCCACGTCGATGACCAGGTCACCGATGGTCAGCTGTTCCGGCGCGGGCTCTTCGGACCGCCGCAGACGTGCCCTGATCCGGGCAACCAACTCCTTAGGTTTGAACGGCTTGACGATGTAGTCGTCGGCCCCTGATTCCAGGCCCACCACCACATCGACGGTGTCGCTCTTGGCAGTGAGCATGACGATCGGCACACCGGACTCGGCCCTGATCAGCCTGCACACCTCGATGCCGTCCCTTCCGGGCAGCATGAGGTCGAGCAGCACCAGGTCCGGCTTGGCCTCACGAAATGCGGCCAGTGCCTTGTCGCCGTCCGCTACGAACGACGGCTCGAAACCTTCTCCACGCAGCACAATCCCGAGCATCTCGGCCAGTGCGGTGTCGTCGTCGACGACAAGGACGCGTCCCTTCATAATCGACATCATCCCATTAGCTAATCGTTACCGGCGATGACCTGGCACACAGCTCCGCCAGTCCGGCCCCCGTGACCGGCGAAACAGCACCTTCCTCGGTGACGATCGCCGTGATCAGTTCCGGGGGTGTGACGTCGAAGGCCGGGTTGTACGCCGGGGCCCCGAGGGGTGCGACGACCATCCCCCCTCCTCCGTCGGCCGATACACCCTGCCACGATGTGAGCTCCGTCACTTCTCGCCCGGGGCGCTGCTCGACGATGATCGATGTGCCGTCCGGGGTCTCCAGATCCACGGTCGTCGTCGGCGCCACCACGATGAAGGGCACGTGGTGATACTTCGCGAGCACGGCCAGCGGATAGCTCCCCACCTTGTTCGCCACCGAGCCATCGGCGGCGATGCGGTCCGCCCCTATGAGCACCGCATCGACCTCCCCGGCCGCGAACAGGGACCCCGCCGCATTGTCCGTGAGCAGGCTGTACGTAAGTCCGTTGCGCGCAGCCTCGTACGCGGTCAGCCGGGCCCCCTGGAGCAGCGGCCGCGTCTCGTCCACCCACAGCCGTCGCAACCGGCCCTTCCGGTGCACCCGCAACGCCACGGCCAACGCCGTCCCCTCGCCCCCGGAGACCAGCGCCCCGGTATTGCAGTGGGTCAGCAGCTGATACCCGCGGCCCGGCATCAGCTCCTCCAGCAACGCCTCGCCGTACTCCGCCATACGCACGCTGGCCTGGGCATCCTCCCGGTGCAGGGCCCGCGCCGCGGCCAGCGCCGCCGCGGCGGCCGCCTCGTCGCCCGCCCCCTCGCGGACGGCTTCCCCATAGGCGGCCGCCACCCGCCGCACCCCGTAGCCGAGGTTCACCGCGGTGGGCCGCGCCCGCTCCAGCAGACCGGCCGCCTCCGCCACGTCATAGCCCCGCGCCGCCGCGAGCGCCACCCCATAGCCCCCGGCGATCCCGAGCAGCGGGGCCCCTCGCACCGCCAGAGTCTGGATCGCCCGCACCAGCGCGGGCACATCGGTACACACCAGCTCGACCTCCTCGGCGGGCAGCCGCGTCTGGTCGAGAAACACCAGCACGGGACCCTCCGGGGGCTCGTGCCAGCGAAGTACGGAAAGCGCGGGAGGCTCGAAGCCCACCGTCGATTGCGCGTCCTGATCAGCCATCCGCCCAGTCTGCCCGGTGAGGCGCCCGTACCTGAAGGCACCAAGGAAACAGAGCGGCTGGTCCACCCCGGACCCACGCGTGGCACGATGGCTGCCAACCTGCCGCCCCGATGAGCGGTCAGGACGGTGAAGGAGCGAGAATGAACGACTCTCCGGGCTGGGCGTCGCCCGGATCTGCCCCCTCCGACGGCAAGGAGACGGCGATTCCCCGCCCCTCCGAACCTCAGGACGGAAGCGGCCCGACGGGACAGTGGTCCCCCGAGCAGCCGCCCCCCGGGCAGTGGTCCCCACCGAGCAACCCCGGCAGCGGTCCCGGAGCACGACCTCCAGCCCCCGGCTGGGGCGGTGGCCCGCAGCGCCAGGGCTGGGCGGGACCGCCGCCGGCCGCGAAGCCCGGCGTCGTCCCGCTGCGCCCCCTGAGCCTCGGCGAAATCCTCGACGGCTCCGTCTCCGCCCTGCGCGCCCACTGGCGTACCGCACTCGGCTTCAGCCTCGCGGTCTCCGTGGTCACCCAGATCGCCGTTGTCCTCATGCAGCGCTATCTGCTGCCGGAACCAACCTCCGTCGACCCGAACGCCACCGGTGCCGAGGCCCTCCGCCAGGCCACCGACTCCGCCCGGTCGACGCTGGTCTCCCTGGCCCCGGCCTCCCTCGTCACGATGATCGCCACGCTCTTCACCGCGTCGATCATCACCGTGGTCATCAGCCGCTCGGTGCTGGGCCGTCCCACCACGCTCTCCGACACCTGGGCAGAGGCCCGCCCCCGGGTCCTCCCGCTGCTCGGGCTGACCCTGCTGGTGGCCCTGATCATGGCCGCCATCATGACCGTGGGCATCGGCCCCGGCCTGCTGCTGGGCTCCGAGGCGGGAGCGGCACTCGCCTTCCTCGGCTTCGCCGCCGCCTGCGTCGTGGTGCTCTGGCTGAACGTCAGCTTCGCACTCGCCGCCCCCGCCCTGATGCTGGAACGACAGAGCGTCGTCGCCGCGCTGCGCAGGTCGGCGAAGCTGGTCCGCGGCGCCTGGTGGCGCACCTTCGGGGTCCTCGCTCTGACCTGGCTGCTGACCTTCCTGCTGGCGTTCCTCGTCTCCATCCCGTTCGGGGTCATCGCGGTGATCGCCGACGGAACGGACGTCAGCGAATTCTTCAGCGGCACCTCCCCTTCCTTCGGCTGGCCGTTCCTGATCGTCACCGGCATCGGCGAAGTGATCGTCTCGACGCTGATCTACCCCTTCGTCGCCGGCGTGATGGCCCTTCTCTACGTGGACCAGCGCATCCGCCGCGAAGCACTGGACCTCGACCTCGCACGAGCCGCGGGCCTGCCCGGCTACGGCGCCGACACCCCCCGGAGCTGATGCGGTGTCGGGGGTGGGGGGCATCACCACAGCACGGCGGGACACGGCAGCGGGCGACATACCCGTGGACACTCCGCGTCTCCCCGCACGGGAGGCGGCGGAGAGCGAGCTGTCCAAGCCGATGTACCACGAGAACGACCCGAACTTCCTCCAGCGCGCCCTGAACCAGTTCTGGGACTGGGTCGCCGGGGTATTCGACGCCGCCGGCGCCACCCCAGGCGGCCCGGCCGGACTCGTCGTCCTGGTCGTCCTCGTCATCGGCCTTGCCGCCGCCCTCTGGTGGCGCCTCGGCACCCCGCAACGCTCCTCCCGGAGCCCGGACGCTCTCTTCGACAACGACGGCCCACGCAGCGCGGCCCAGCATCGCGCCACCGCCGAAGCACACGCCACGGCTCTGCGCTGGACCAAGGCCGTCCAGGAACGCATGCGTGCCATCGTCCGATCCCTCGAGGAACGTGCCCTGCTCGACCCGCGCCCCGGCCGCACAGCGGACGAAGCCGCAGCCGAAGCCGGCCGGGCCCTGCCCGAGCACAGGGCCCGGCTGCGCGCCGCCGCCCGGGCCTTCGACGACGTGACGTACGGGGGCCGCACCGCGGACCAGCCGGCATACCTGTCCCTGCGCACCCTCGACCTCGAACTCGACGAGGCAAAGCCGCTGCTGCCCGGAACCTCCCGAGGAGCCGCCGGATGACCACGGCGACCACCGTTTCCCCCACCTCGACAGCGCCCACCCCCGGCCAGGTCTGGACCCGTGCCCGAGGCATCCTGGCCGTCCTCCTCATCCTCGTCGTCGCCGGCGTCACGTTCGCCGTCGTACGTTCCGGAACGAACCACGGACAGCTCGACCCCCGCTCGACGGACCCCAAGGGAAGCCGCGCCGTGGCCGAACTTCTCAAGGCGCGCGGCGTCTCCGTCACCGTCGCCACCACTCTCGACGAAGTCACCGCCGCGACCGGTCCCGACACCACGCTCCTCGTCGCCGGCCCCAATCTCCTGACCCGGTCGCAGCAACTCCGACTGGATGCTGCGGCCTCCGCCTCCGCAGGACGCACCCTGCTGATCGCCCCGGGACCGGGAGCCACGCCTCGACTCGCCCCCGGCGTCCACGCCGCGCCGCACCAGGCCGTCAGTGCTCTCGCCCCGTCGTGCGAACTCCCCGCCGCCCGGCTGGCCGGCACAGCGGACATGGGTGGCACTCGGTACACGACGCAGGACCCCAGCGCCGTCACCTGTTACCCCGCCGCAGGCCTCCCCAGCCTGGTCGTCCTCCCGACCGGAGAGGGCGGCGACACCGTCATCCTCGGCTCCCCCGACCTCCTCCACAACGAGCGTCTCGACAAGCAGGGCAACGCCTCGCTCGCCCTGCAACTCCTCGGCTCCCGCCCCCATCTCGTCTGGTACCTCCCCTCTCTCACAGATCCATCCGCGACAACCGACAACGACTCCACCGGCGACGGAAACGAAGCCCCGTCAGAGGACGGGGCGAGGGACGACGCGTCCGACGAGAGCAGCTTCCTCGACCTCATCCCCTCCGGCTGGCTGTGGGGCACGCTCCAACTCGCCCTTGCCGCAGTCCTTGCCGCCGTATGGCGGGCCCGCCGACTCGGCCCCCTGGTGACGGAACGGCTGCCGGTGGCCATCCGCGCGTCCGAATCGGCCGAAGGCCGCTCGCTCCTCTACCGCAAGGCCAACGCCCGCGACCGTGCCGCCGACGCCCTCCGAGCCGCCACCCGTACACGTATCGCACCCCTCGCCGGAGTGCCCTCCCGTGATGCGCACACCCCTGACGTCCTTCTCGCCGCCGTGTCCGCGCGCATCACCACCTCGGACCACGACCTCTCCACCATGCTCTTCGGTACGGCTCCTTCCACCGACGCCGCCCTGGTCCTCCTCGCTGATCAACTCGACGCCCTCGAAAGAGAGGTACGCACTTCATGAGCGCCCCGACCCCCGAGCCGGCCGAGCCCACGGTGCCCGCAGCGGCGCCCGTGAGGCCCGCAGAACCGGAGCCGTCCGACAGCGCCCGTGCGTCTTTGGAGGCTCTGCGCTCCGAGATCGCCAAGGCCGTCGTCGGCCAGGACCCCGCCGTCACCGGACTCGTCGTCGCGCTGCTCTGCCGGGGACACGTACTCCTCGAAGGCGTACCCGGCGTGGCCAAGACTCTGCTGGTCCGCGCACTTGCCGCATCACTCGAACTCGACACGAAGCGCGTCCAGTTCACCCCCGACCTCATGCCGAGCGATGTCACGGGTTCACTGGTCTACGACGCGCGCACCGCCGAGTTCTCGTTCCAGCCCGGCCCCGTCTTCACCAACCTGCTGATCGCCGACGAGATCAACCGCACGCCTCCCAAGACTCAGTCCTCCCTCCTCGAAGCGATGGAGGAAAGGCAGGTCACCGTGGACGGGACGCCACGGCCACTGCCTGACCCCTTCCTCGTCGCCGCGACCCAGAACCCCGTCGAGTACGAAGGCACCTATCCCCTGCCCGAAGCCCAACTCGACCGCTTCCTGCTCAAACTGACGGTTCCGCTCCCTTCACGGCAGGACGAGATAGATGTCCTCACCCGTCACGCCGACGGCTTCAACCCGCGCGACCTCCAGGCCGCGGGGATACGGCCCGTCGCCGGGCCCGCCGATCTGGAAGCAGCACGCGAAGCCGTCGCGAAGACGTCCGTCTCCCCCGAGATCGCCGGCTATGTCGTGGATATCTGCCGTGCCACGCGCGATTCCCCCTCGCTCTCCCTCGGCGTCTCCCCCCGAGGCACCACCGCACTGCTGTCGACCGCCCGTGCCTGGGCCTGGCTGACCGGCCGGGACTATGTCACCCCGGACGATGTGAAGGCCCTGGCGCTTCCCACGCTCCGTCATCGCATCCACCTGCGGCCCGAGGCGGAAATGGAAGGAGTCACCCCCGACTCCGTCATCGCCTCAGTGCTCGCCCACGTCCCCGTACCCCGATGAGGCGGTGACCACCATGGCCCTCACCGGACGTACCGCGCTGCTGGCCGCCCTGGGATCACTCCCTGTAGGCATCCTCGCTCCCAGCTGGACCGGGATACTTGCGGTCAACGCTCCGCTCTCACTGGCAATTCTGTGCGACTATGCGCTGGCCGCGCCAGTGCGTACGCTCCGATTCACTCGATCCGGCGATACATCCGTTCGACTCGGTGACGCGGCCGAAGTGCAACTGACGGTGACCAACACCTCGCGCCGGCGCCTGCGAGCCCAGCTGCGGGACGCCTGGCCCCCCAGCAGTTGGACCTCGGGCTCCGAACGCCGCGCTTCCCGCCACACACTGGCGATTCCTGCCGGGGAACGGCGACGTCTGGTCACTGTTCTGCGTCCGACCCGGCGCGGCGATCGGCAGGCCGAACGCATCACCATCCGCTCGTACGGCCCGCTGGGCCTCGCGGCACGGCAAGGACAGCACCGGGCACCGTGGACCGTACGAGTTCTGCCACCGTTCACCAGCCGCAAGCATCTGCCTTCGCGGGTCGCCCGACTCCGGGAACTCGACGGCCGCACCAGCGTTCTGACACGCGGTGAAGGCACGGAGTTCGACAGTCTGCGCGCCTACGTGCCCGGGGACGACACCCGCTCGATCGACTGGCGGGCCACCGCCCGCCAGTCCGCCGTAGCGGTCCGGACATGGCGTCCCGAGCGTGACCGGCACATCCTGATCGTCCTCGACACCGGCCGCACGTCAGCGGGCCGGGTAGGTGACGTCCCCCGCCTGGACGCCTCGATGGACGCCACACTCCTTCTCACCGCGCTCGCCACCCGGGCGGGCGACCGCGTGAGCCTCCTCGCCTACGACCGCCAGGTCCGAGCCCGGGTCCAAGGCCGGACGGCAACGGGCAATGTTCTGGCCACCGTCATCAACACCCTGGCCACGCTGGAACCCGAGCTCATCGAGACGGACGCCCGGGGCCTGAGCAACGCCGCCCTGACCGACGCCCCTCGCGGTTCGCTGATCGTCCTTCTCACGACGTTGGAGGCCGCCCCCATCGAGGAGGGGCTTCTCCCGGTGCTGCCTCAACTCACCCAGCGCCACACCGTTCTACTGGCCGCGGTCTCCGACCCTCGGGTTGAAGGAATGGCCCACGCACGGGGAACCGTGGACTCGGTGTACGACGCGGCAGCCGCCGCGCAGGCCCAGGCCGACCGTGGCCGTACGGCCGACAGGCTCCGCCGCCACGGCGTTGTCGTCGTGGACGCCACTCCGGAGAATCTCGCCCCCACGCTTGCCGATGCGTATTTGGCCCTGAAGGCCGCAGGGCGTCTCTGACGGAGAGCCCGGCGCCTTACCCTGCCCTGTCCTGCTGGCACGGGCGCCGGGGAGTACCCGGGGAACCGCATGCTCCAGCTCGCGTTCTCCTGACTCTCCTCGGTGCCGGTGCCGATCGAGTCGTGAACGCAGAAAAGCCCCGTGCCACAAGGCACGGGGCTTTCCCGGAAAAATTGTTCGGCGGCGTCCTACTCTCCCACAGGGTCCCCCCTGCAGTAC